>JAZBOY010000058.1:0-79395 GCA_036351375.1 Halieaceae bacterium | reverse complement strand
TTTGGTGGGTCGTACTGGATTCGAACCAGTGACCAATTGGTTAAAAGCCAACTGCTCTACCAGCTGAGCTAACGACCCGAGGGCGCGTATGTTACGGATTGAGTGGGAAAACTCAAGGAGTTTTTTGGTAGCCGGGGGTAGGACTCAGCGGTAGCGGGTGGGGTCGGGTACGCCGGCGGCTTCGAAGCCCTGGCGGCGCAGGCGGCAGCTGTCGCATTTGCCGCAGGCCTCGCCCTCCTCGTTGGCCTGGTAGCAGGATACGGTCAGGCTGTAATCCACCCCCAGCTGCAGGCCGGTGCGGATAATCTCGTCTTTCCCCAGGTCAATCAGCGGGGTTTCTATACTGAGACCGCCCGCCTCCACGCCAACTTTCGTGGCCAGGTTGGCCATGCGTTCGAAGGCCTGGATGAATTCCGGGCGACAATCCGGGTAACCGGAATAATCGACGGCGTTGACGCCGATAAAAATCCGGCGGGCGTCGAGCACTTCGGCCCAGCCCAGTGCAATGGCCAGGAACACGGTATTGCGTGCCGGCACGTAGGTGACCGGTATGCCCTCGGTTTCCTCTTCCGGCACTGCGATGTCCATATCGGTGAGCGCCGAGCCCCCGATGCTGTCGAGGTCCAGATGCACCACCTTGTGATCGGCCACCCCCATGGCGCGGGAGACGCGCTCCGCCGCCACCAGTTCCGAGCGATGGCGCTGGCCGTAGTCGAAGCTCAGGGTATGGCAGGCGTAATCCTGCGCCTGCGCCATGGCCAGCACGGTGGTGGAGTCCAGGCCGCCGGATACCAGTACTACAGCTTTTTCCTGTGCAGACATCGCTAGCGCCCCGGCTCGTCGTTCCACAGTAGCTTGTGCAGTTGCAGCTGCAGGCGTACCGGCAGGCGATCTTCGAGAACCCAGTCGGCGAGCTGGGTGGCGTGCTGCTGGCCGAAACTGGGCGAGAACAGCACATCGGCAACCCTGTCGGCCAGGCCGAGCTCATCCAGCTTGAAGCGCGCCCACTCGTAGTCGCCGCGGTCGCAGATCACGAACTTCACCTGGTCGTGGGCATTGAGGTACTGGATGTTGCCGTAGTCGTTGCGGTCCATCTCGCCGGAGGCGGGCGTCTTGAGGTCCAGTACCTTGACCACTCGCGGGTCCACCTGGGCAACGCTCATGGCGCCGCTGGTCTCCAGGGACACCTCGTAACCGGCATCGCAGAGCTGGCTGAGCAACGCGTGACAGCCGGGCTGGGCCAGCGGCTCGCCGCCGGTCACCGTCACATAGCGAGGTGCATAGGCCGCCACCTCGTCGAGAATGCTGGCCATGGCCTGCTGCTGGCCGCCGTGGAAGGCGTACTCGGTATCACAGTAAACACAGCGCAGCGGACAGCCGGTGAGGCGCACGAATACGGTCGGCAGGCCCACAGTGCGCGCTTCACCCTGCAGCGAATAGAAAATCTCTGTAATGCGCAGGGAGTCGTCCCGCGCAACGGTGGCTTCGGACATGGGCAACAGCTTTGAAGATAAACGAAAGCTTTGGATCTAAGTGTAGTCGCGGGATGACGTCAGTAGTTCTGGCTGATGAAATCCCGCGCCAATTTTACCGCAGAGCTGCCGCTGTCGCCGAACTCGTTCACCACCCTGTCGAGGTACTCGCGAGCACGATCGCGGTTGCCGCGGTCGTAGTAGATCTTGCCGAGCTTGTAGAGGGCATCGGGAATCTTGGCGTTGTCGGGGTACTGTTCCAGCAGCACATTGAATGCGCGGCGCGCGGACTCATCGTCGGCCGGCACCTGCACCAGGTACAGTTCCCCCAGCCAGTAGTGGGCATTGGGAGCAAACTTGCCGCCGGGGAAATCCACCAGGAACTGGCGGAAAGCCGCCACGGCGTCATTGAACTGCTGGCTGCGTACCAGGCTGTAGGCCGCGCGGTAGGCGTCGCTCTCACCCGGCAGTTCCTGCTGCGGAGCCGGCGTGGCGGTATTGCTGGCGCCTGCTGTGGAGGCTGTGCCGGCGGCCGCTGGCACACCACCGCTTTTCAGTCGCTGGTCGAGATCGAGATAGCGTTCCAGGCTCTGTTCACGCAGCTGGCGAATCTGGTACTCCTGCTCTTCCACCTTGCCGCGCAGTTCCATCACTTCCTGCTGCAGCAACTGCAGCTGGTAGAACAGTTCACCCGCGTTGAAAGACCCCTGGTTGCCGCCGCTACCGGCACCGCCCTGCGGGATTGGCGACACGCCCGACTGGGACTGACCCTGTTGGGAAGAGTAGGCGCCCTGTTCGTCGGGGTAAGACTGGGTGGTCTGCGGCTGTTCGGCGCCCGGATACTCAGCGGCGCGACGCTCCGCTTCGACGTCAATATAGTCCTGGGCAAGGGCCGCGCCACCGGCAAGGCAGCCACAGATAAGCAGCATCGGTGCGAGAGCGCGAACAGCGGTGGATCGGATCATGACCTATCGCAAAAGGAAAAACAGGCCTGAGAGCTATGGGCAACCCGAATCGGGTTGCCCACAAGATCTCAAGCGAGGGTGGTTTACTTGATTTCTACCCGGCGATTCTTGGACCAGGCCGCTTCATTGGAGCCGGCCATCGCGGGGCGTTCTTCGCCGTAGCTGACGGTTTCGAGGCGATAGCGGGCAATACCGTTGACCGCCATGTAGTCAACCACTGCCTTGGCGCGACGCTCACCCAGAGCCATGTTGTACTCGCGGGTACCGCGCTCATCGGTGTGGCCTTCCAGGCGTACGCTGTTGTTGTTTTCCTTCAGCAGGGCGATGTGTGCGTCCAGCACACGTCGGGTTGCGCTGGTCAGCGTGGACTTGTCGAAGTCGAAGTAGACGACGTTACCGGCTGCAGCCACCGCGTCTTCCAGTGCCTTCATGCGTGCCTTCTCGGCCGCCATGCGGGCTTCTTCGGCTTCCATCTCGGCCGCCTTCCTTGCTTCCGCTTCGGCCGCAGCCTCTGCATCAGCGTCGGTGGTGTCGGTGCTGGCACAGCCGACCATGAACAATACCGCGAAAATTACTGACAGCCCTTTGGTGGCGTCGAAAAAATGTTTCATAGCCCTTATTCCTTATTGCAGATAATCGACAATCAACGCTTGCTGGTGTCAGTGCGATGCGCCGTTGAAGCGGCTGCCGAGGCACTGTACACCGTATCTACCAACCCCTGGTCAGGGGTCCCCCAGAAATGGCGACCACGCAGGTTCCCGCACGTCTCCGTCGCGTGACGGCAGCCTGAATTTGACGCCACCGTCCACGGATACCGCTGCGAGAATACCGCGATCGCCCGATTTCGTTGCGTACAATAGCATAGAGCCATTGGGGGCGACACTGGGAGATTCGTCTAATGTGGTACTAGTCAAGGTTTGCACCCTACCCCCTTGCAAATCCTGTACGGCGATCTGAAATTGGCCGTTTTTCTGCTGCACCATGACCATGGTGCGGCCGTCCGCCGCCACAGAGGCGCGCGCATTCCAGGGGCCATCGAAGGTGACGCGCTCGGTTTTGCCGGTGGCGATGTCCACCCGATAGATCTGCGGCCGGCCGCCCCGGTCCGAGGTAAACAGCAGTGAGCGCCCGTCCGGCATCCAGGCCGGTTCGGTATCGATCGCGTAGTGGCGGGTCACGCGGCGCAGCTGGCGAGTCCCCAGGTCCAGCACGTAGATATCCGGGCTGCCGTCCTTGGACAGCGTCAGCGCAATACTGTTGCCGTCGGGCGAGAAGGAGGGCGCTCCATTGAGGCCGGTGAAGTCGGTGAGCTGCTCACGGATACCGGTATCGAGGTCATGCAGGAATACCGCCGGGCGAGTGGTTTCGAAACTGACGTAGGCAATCTTGCGGCCGTCCGGTGCCCAGGTCGGACTGAGGATGGGCTCATTGGATTCGTAGACCACCTCGGCGCGGGCACCGTCGGCGTCGGCAACGGTCAGCTGGTAGGTGCTCGGCGCCTCATAGCGCTGGTTCACCGTCACGTAGAGGATACGGGTGGCGAAGGCGCCGCGAATCCCTGTGAGCTGTTGGTAGACATCGTCGCTGACCCGGTGGGCCAGCATGCGCAGGTCCTCCACCGGCCCCACCTCGCGGCCCGACAGCACCTTGGCCTGGCGAAACACATCGAACAGTTCCCACTCGATGGTGGTACTGCTGTCGCCGGCCACCCGGCCGATCAGCAGGTACTCCACGTCGGTGGCGCGCCAGTCACGGAAGTAGATGTCGGCCTCGCGGGTCGGCAGGCTCAGCATATTGGCCAGCTTGACTGGCGCAAACTGGCCGCTGCGCTCCAGGTCGTCACCGATCACACCGGCAACATCCTCGGGGGACGAACCCCAGCCTGACCAGGCAAAGGGGACCACGGCAATCGACGTGGGGTTGTCCCGGCCCTGGGTGATCTCGATCACCAGTTCGGCTCGGGCGCTGCCGGCTACCAGCAGCAAAAGCAATACAAGCTGACGCATCATCAGTAACGCAAATCCTCAGGTTTGAATTTCAGTCGCAGGCGGCGGAAGTTCTCTTCGAACAGCCGCGGCTCCAACTGTTGCAGTTCCGGGAACTGGGCTGCCTTTTCTACCGCGTTGACCGCCGAGCGGTCAAAGGCAGTATTGCCGCTACCGCGCGCCAGGGTCACGCTGACCACTTCGCCGGTGGGGATCAACTGCAGCAGCAGCTCTGCTTCCATGCCGTTGCGGGCACTGGGTGGACGACTCCAGTTATCTTCCACCGCGCGGGCGATCAAGGCGATATAGCTGGCCGTCAGCTGCTCGTCCGAGAGCGCTTCCAGCGCCTCATCCTCTGCCTCCATGGCCATTGCCAGTTCGTCACGGGCCGCCTCGGCGCGCTCCTCGGCGGTGGGCTCTCGGGGCTCCGGCTGGGGCTTAGGCTCGGCAGGCTTCGGTTTTGGCTTCGCCTCGGCCACCGCAGGTGTCGGTTTTGGCGTGGGCTTTGGTTTGGGTTTTGCCGTGGCCGGCTTAGGTGTGGCCGGCTTAGGTGTGGCCGGCTTGGGCGCGGCCGGCTTTGCCTTAGGCTTTGGCTTGGGTGCGGCCGGCCTAGGCTTCTCCAGCTCTACCAGCCGGGCCTGGATAAAGCGCGGCGTCTGCACCGGCTTGACCGCGGCATCGGTGGGAGTACTCCAGTTTGCGGTCAGCGCATACAGCAGCCAGCCGTGCAGCAGCACGGTCAGCAGCGCCGGACGCCAGAAGATACTCCTGCGCATCAGGGCGGCTCCGTCACCAGGCCCACGCTCGGGGCGCCGGCCTCCTGCAGTGCAGTCATCAGTACCACGACCTCGCCGTAGGGCACGTTGCGATCACCCCATACCATTACCGGTTTGTCGGGGTTGCGGCGCATCACCACGCCGACCCGGTCGCGCACCGTGGCCAGCGACAGCACCTGCTGCTGATCGGCGCCGAGGTTCAGGAACAGCTCGCCCTTGTCGTTGATCGACACGATCAGCGGCTCCGGGTCCTGGTTTTCCACCGGGTCGGAGTTGGCTTCCGGCAGGTCAACCTTGACCCCCTGCATCAGCAGCGGCGCGGTCACCATGAAGATCACCAGCAGTACCAGCATCACATCGATGTAGGGCACCACGTTGATCTCGGCCATGGGCCGGTGCTTCTTGCGTCCCATGTCAGGCCTTCTTGCGCGACGCTACCGCGTGGGCCTGGCGCAACAGGATGCTGGAGAATTCGTCCACAAACGCCTCGTAGCGTCCGGTATAGGTATCGAGCTTGGAGGCAAACCGGTTGTAGGCCATCACCGCCGGGATAGCCGCAAACAGCCCCATGGCGGTGGCGATCAGCGCCTCCGAGATGCCCGGCGCCACGGTGGCCAGTGTCGCCTGGGTGGAATTCGCCAGCCCGCGGAAGGAGTTCATGATGCCCCAGACGGTCCCGAACAGTCCGATGTAGGGGCTGGTGGAGCCCACGGTGGCCAGGAACGGCAGGTGTCGTTCAAGTCGCTCCTCCTCACGGGACAGGGCCACGCGCATGGCGCGCTGGGTGCCGTCCATGATGCCGTCGCTATCCAGGCCCTGCTGGGCAAGCCGCGAAAATTCCTTGAAGCCTGCGCGGAAAATACTCTCCATACCAAGCACCTGGCCCGCCTGGGCGCGCTCGTTACCGTCCCGGTAGAGCTGGCTCAGGTCTATGCCCGACCAGAACTGGTCCTCAAAGCCGTACATCTCATCGCGTACCGCGCGAAAGTAGATCAGGCGTTGGGAAATCATGAACCAGGACACCACCGATGCCAGCAGCAGCAGACCCATGACGGCCTGCACGGTCAGGCCGGCGTTGAGCACCAGTTCCATGAGGCTCATTTGTTGTTCCATCAAGTTTCTCCCCGAGTGGTCGCGCTGTTCTTCAGCGCCGCCAGCAGTGGCGCCGGCATTCTTCTTGGTACCAGCTTGCGCTGGTCGACACAGACAATCCTGACCTCCCCTTCCGCCAGGACTTCGTCACCCCGCCGCACCGACTGGGCCAGCAGAATGTACGCCGCCCCGCTCTCCAGCAGCCGCGCCGTGACCTGCAGTTCGTCGTCCAGCCGGGCCGGTTCCAGGTAACGCACCTGCACATCCCGAACCACGAACATCAGCTCGGCATTGAAGATTGCCTCGCGATCAAAGCCCGCGCTGCGCATGTACTCAGTGCGGGCCCGTTCCATGAACTTCAGGTAGTTCACGTAGTAGACAATGCCACCGGCGTCGGTGTCTTCGATGTAGACCCTGACCGGATGCGAAAATTCCGCGACGCCTGCGGCCGCGGCCGCGCGCTCAGCTGTCGCCATCGTCCCCGTCGCCCAAGTCGAGGGACAGGTTGGTATCGGCAGCGCCGCCCGGCGGTGACAGCCCGAAATGCTGCCAGGCAATACGGGTCGCCATGCGGCCGCGTGCGGTTCGCATCAGGTAACCCTGTTGCAGCAGGTAGGGCTCGATAACATCCTCGATGGTGCCGCGTTCTTCAGAGAGCGCCGCCGCCAGGCTCTCTACCCCGGCCGGCCCGCCGTCGAACTTTTCGATCAACAGCTGCAGCAGTCGGCGGTCGAGATTGTCGAAACCCACCTGGTCGACGTCCAGCATGTCCAGGGCCGCGGAGGCCACCGCGCCGTCGATACGGCCGTCGCTCTTCACCTCGGCATAATCCCTGACCCTGCGCAGCAGGCGGTTGGCGATCCGCGGCGTGCCGCGCGAGCGGCGGGCAATCTCCACCGCGCCCTCTTCCGTCACCCCGACACCCATGATGGTGCCAGAGCGCTGGACAATATTGCCGAGATCGGCGACCGAGTAGAACTCCAGCCGCTGCACGATGCCAAAACGGTCGCGCAACGGAGAGGTCAGCAGGCCGGCGCGAGTGGTGGCGCCGACCAGCGTAAAGGGCGGGATATCCAGCTTGATGGAGCGCGCCGCCGGCCCCTCACCGATCATGATATCGAGCTGGTAGTCCTCCATCGCCGGGTACAGCACTTCCTCTACATAGGGTGAGAGGCGGTGTATCTCGTCGATGAACAGCACATCGCCCGGCTCCAGGTTGGTCATCAGGGCGGCGATGTCGCCGGCCTTCTCCAGCACCGGGCCCGAGGTGCTCTTGAGGTCCACCCCCATCTCGTTGGCGATGATATGCGCCAGGGTGGTCTTGCCGAGCCCGGGAGGGCCAAAAATCAGCGTGTGGTCGAGGGCCTCGGAGCGGCCCCGGGCGGCATCGATGAAGATCTGCATCTGCTCGCGCACCCCGGGCTGGCCGACATACTCCGCCAACGCCCGCGGCCGGATGGCGCGGTCGATTACATCCTCGCGACCGCCGGGGTCTTCCGGGGCAACCAGGCGGTCTGTTTCAATCATTTGGCGCCTACCATGGACTGCAGCGCCCGGCGAATCAGGTCTTCACTGCGGTCGCAGCTGCCGTCGTTGGCAGCGGTAACCGCCTTGTTGGCTTCGGCCGGTTTGTAGCCGAGGGCCACCAGCGCCGACTCGGCCTCGGCCTGGATATCCCGCGCGCCGACTGTGGTCGGGGTCACCTGCTCCAGTTCCAGCAGCCAGTCGGCAAGCTTGTCGCGCATTTCTACCAGCAGTCGCTCTGCAGTCTTTTTGCCCACCCCAGGCAGCTGCACCAGGCTGCTGGTGTCATCGCGCTGCACGGCGCGCACGAAGCTGTCCGCGTCCATGCCGGAGAGAATGGCCAGGCCCAGCTTGGGTCCCACGCCGTTGACCTTGATGAGGTGGCGAAACAGCCCACGCTCGCGCTCCGACAGGAAGCCGTAGAGCAGCTGGGCGTCTTCGCGCACCACGAAATGGGTAAACAGGGTGACTTCAGCGCCGGGTTCCGGCAGCTCGTAGAGGGTGGTCATTGGCACCTGGACCTCGTAGCCGAGGCCGCCGACGTCCAAGAGGATATCGGGGGGCTGGATTTCCAGCAGCAGTCCGCGAATGCGACCGATCATGTAAAAGCGTCTCTGAGGTTTGTGCAATGGTACTGCAAGCAGGTTGGGCCGCATAGGCCGGGCCGCGCAGGTTGGGCCGCATAGGCCGGACTCAGCGGCGTCGACTGCGGGCCTGGCGCACCAGGTATTGCTGGGTGTGGGCGTGGCACAGGGCGGCGGCCAGGGCATCGGCGGCGTCTTCCTTCGGTGCCGCCGGCAGTCGCAGCAGGCTCTTTACCATGTGCTGCACCTGGGCTTTCTCGGCGCTGCCGGTGCCTACCACCGCCTGCTTGATGGATTTGGCGGCATATTCATATACCGGCATGCCCTGGTTGACGCAGGCAACGATGGCGGCGCCGCGGGCCTGGCCCAGCTTGATCGCCGCCTTGGCGTCCCGGGCCAGGAACACCTCCTCGATGGCCAGTTCCTGGGGGCAGTGCTCGGCCACGATCTCGCCGACGCTGTCATAGATGATTTTCAGGCGCTCCGGCAGGCTGACGCGCGGCAGGCGAATCACGCCCGAGGTGACATACTCGCTGCGTCCCGACTGGAACGCGATAATGCCAAAACCGGTTTTCTGGGAGCCGGGATCAATACCCAGTATCAACGCCATAGTGGTTCCGCGGCCGAATCTTCTATAACAGAGCCTGCCGCCATTATTGCCAAGCTGGGCTCTGCTGTCAGCACGGGCTCAACCCAGGCTGGCGAGCACCTCATCGGGGATATCGGCATTGGTGTAGACGTTCTGGACATCGTCCAGGTCTTCCAGCGCATCCACCAGGCCCATGATGCTTTCAGCGCTGTCCGCGTCCAGTTCCACCATGGTGGAGGCCACCATGGTGACCTCGCCGCCCTCCGGCGTAAGCCCCGCTTCTTCCAGGGCCTGCTTGACGGCGCCGAACTCCTCCCAGGGCGTAACGACCTCGATGCTGCCGTCGCTGCTTGCCTGGATATCCTCGGCACCGGCCTCGAGGGCGATCTCCAGCAGCTGCTCTTCGTCGGTGCCGGTCGGGTAATAGAGCTGTCCCTTGCGCTCGAACAGGTACGCCACCGAGCCATCGGTGCCGAGATTCCCGCCGCGCTTGGAAAAGGCGTGCCGTACTTCCGCCACCGTGCGGTTGCGGTTGTCGGTCATGGCTTCAATCAGCACTGCCACACCACCCGGTGCATAGCCCTCGTAGGTGAGCTCCTCCATATCGTCGGCATCATTGGTGCCGGCGCCCCGGGCAATCGCCCGGTCAATGGTGTCACGGGTCATGTTGGAACCCAGCGCTTTGTCCACCGCAGCGCGCAGGCGCGGGTTGTCAGCCGGCTCCGGACCACCCTGCTTGGCCGCTACCACCAGTTCGCGGATCAGCTTGGTAAACATCTTGCCGCGCTTGGCATCCTGGGCCGCCTTGCGATGCTTGATATTGGCCCATTTACTGTGTCCCGCCATGATCAGCCCTCCTTTTTGGTCTCGCGCAGCCGCAGGTTGAGCTCGCGCAGCTGCTGCGCGTCCACGGTGCCCGGCGCATCGGTCATCACACAGTGTGCGGTCTGCGTTTTCGGGAAGGCGATGACGTCGCGTATCGATTTGGAATCGGTCATCAGCATTACCATGCGGTCGAGGCCGAAGGCGATGCCACCATGGGGGGGGGCGCCATACTTGAGCGCGTTCAGCAGGAAGCCAAACTTCTCTTCCGCCTCTTCATCACCGATACCGAGAATCTCCAGCACCGAGGCCTGCATGGCCCGGTCGTGAATACGGATCGAGCCGCCACCCAGCTCGGTGCCGTTCAGCACCAGGTCGTAGGCGCGAGACAGTGCCGCCGCCGGGTCGGAACGCAGCGACTCCACATCGCAGCTCGGCGCTGTGAAGGGGTGGTGCAGCGGCGTCAGGCCGCCCTCGACCTGCTCGAACATGGGGAAATCAACGACCCACAGCGGCGCCCAGCCGGGCTGGATCATATCCAGGTCCTGGCCCAGCTTGACCCGGAGTGCGCCGATGGACTCGTTCACCACCATGGTCTTGTCGGCGCCGAAGAAGATGATGTCTCCATTGGCTGCACCGAGCCGCTCCATAAGCTGGGCGACAATCGCCTCGGGCATGAACTTGAGAATGGGCGACTGCAGGCCTTCGACGCCGGCGGCGATATCGTTGACCTTGATCCAGGCCAGGCCGCGAGCCCCGTAGTTGGCGATGTAACTGGTGTAATCGTCGATCTCCTTGCGGCTGATGCTGGCGCCGCCGGGCACGCGCAGGGCCACCACCCGGCCTTCCGGGTCCACCGCCGGGCCGTGGAATACCTTGAATTCCACCTGCTCCATAAGGTCATCGATGCCCACCAGCTCCAGTGGGATGCGCAGGTCGGGCTTGTCGGAGCCAAACCGTTCCATGGCTTCATGCCAGGTCATATGCGGGAACTCCGGCAGCTCGATACCGAGCACACTCTGGAACACCTCCCGCACCATGCGCTCGGCGACGTCCATGATCGCCGCCTCATCGACGAAGGAGGCCTCGATGTCGATCTGGGTGAACTCAGGCTGGCGGTCGGCGCGCAGGTCTTCGTCGCGGAAACACTTGGCAATCTGGTAGTAGCGGTCGAAGCCGGAGATCATCAGCAGCTGCTTGAACAGCTGCGGCGACTGCGGCAGCGCGAAAAACTGGCCCGGGTGGGTGCGGCTAGGCACCAGGTAGTCGCGTGCGCCCTCAGGGGTCGCCCGGGTCAGGATCGGGGTTTCCATATCCAGGAAGCCTTCCCGGTCCAGGAAGCTGCGCACCGCCAGGGTAATGCGCGAACGCGCCAGGAAGCGCTCCTGCATCTCGTGGCGACGCAGGTCCATGTAGCGGAACTTCAGCCGCACTTCCTCACCGACGTCGGTGTATTCGTCCATCTGGAAGGGTGGGGTCTCGGCGCTGTTGAGCAGTTCCAACTCCTTGCCCAGCACCTCGATTTCGCCCGTCTTCATATTGGGGTTTACGGTGCCCTCTCCGCGCGCCCGCACCCGGCCGGTGACCCGCAGCACGTATTCACTGCGCACGCGATCCGCGCGCTCGAAGTGCTCCTCGGTGTCCGGGTCGAAGACCACCTGGACGATGCCCTCGCGGTCCCGGAGATCGAGAAAAATCACGCCACCGTGGTCCCGACGACGGTCAACCCAGCCGCACAGCGTGACGGTCTGGTCGATGTTTTCCGTGGTCAAGTCACCACAATAATGAGTGCGCATGTAGGCGTTCCTGTGATTGGAATTGGTAGGGGGCCGCCGGCTGATCAGCCGGCGGCGGAGGAATTGCTGTTAGTGCTGGTCTTGCTTGACGAGGAATTGCCGGAGACATCACCGCCCTTGCCGGCGGCGCTGGAAGCGCTGTCTTTCGCTCCGTCTCCGGATTTGCCATCGCCTGACTGGGCGAGGTTTTTCTGGCCCTTGGTCTTGAAGTCGGTTTCGTACCAGCCGCCGCCCTTGAGCCGAAACGCAGCCGCAGACACCTTTTTGCGAAGGCGTGGCGCGCCGCATTCGGGGCACTCAACGAGCGGGGCGTCACTCATTTTCTGCAAGGCCTCTAACTCGTGCTGGCAGGCCTGGCACTGATATTCGTAGATTGGCATGGCTCTATGACCGTGTTCCGCATTGCTCCGTGATTACTGTTGCGTCCCGGCTAGCTGCGACCAGGCAGACTGCCCGGTGCGGTGTTCGGAACGGGCGCGGATTTTAACGCAATTCACGGCCATCAGGTAGCACCTGCGAGCGTCGTGCAGGCAATTCATGAAGGATGGGCGAACCAGAGAGGGAGGGGGACCCCTGCCCCAGCGCTAGTCGGGGGCCGGAGAGCTGCCGCCCCACAGGGGCGGCAGTCGGACATTCGCGATCAGGAGTCGGCGAATTCCTTCATCTTCTTCAGCGGGCGAACCCGTACGGCCACGCTGGCGGGCTTGGCCTTGAAAACCGTCTCTTCCCCGGTGAAGGGGTTGATGCCCTTGCGCGCCTTGCGGGCAGGCTTCTTGACGGTGGTGATCTTCATCAGGCCGGGCAGTGTGAATTCACCGATGCTGCGCTTCTTGATGCTGCGCTCGATCAGTGATTCCAGCTCGTCCATGACCTCAGATACCTGCTTCTTGTTAAGGCCGGTGGAATCAGCAATGGAGCCCACGATCTGGCTCTTGGTCATCTTGGCCTTGATAGCCGGCGCAGCTTTCTTGGCCGGAGCCTTCGCTGCTGCCTTTTTCTTGGCCGGTGCTTTCTTGGCCGGTGCTTTCTTGGCCGCTACCTTCTTGGCAGGTGCCTTTTTGGCTGGAGCTTTTTTCTTCGCCGCCGCTTTCTTAGTAGCCATGTTATTTTCGTCCTTCCTGTATGGTGCAGAACAATCGATGTTGGTTGATCAACAAGTAAGCCGATATTGAAGACCTGGGAAAAAACCGGCCTCTCACTCGACCACCCGAAAACCCAAAGAGAGTACAGCGAACCTCGCCGGTAACGCTTGCACAATGTATAAAGCAAGGTCCTGGCTAATACAAGGCTTGCGCCAGAAAATCCCTTGTTTATTTGTGTTTTGACGCACTTGCAGAGTTTCCCCAAAGGCGAACTCGACAGCAAATTTCCAACAATCGTAAAATTGCTCCCCTTACATTTTGCGGATACGAGCAATGCGCGCGAGCAGTTACCTCCTGGCCACGGTTAAAGAGACGCCCTCCGACGCCGAAGTCATCAGTCACCAGTTGATGCTGCGGGCCGGGCTGATTCGCAAACTGGCGTCCGGTCTCTACACCTGGCTTCCCACCGGCCTCCGGGTTTTGCGAAAGGTCGAAGCGATCGTGCGCGAAGAGATGAACCGCTCTGGTGCACAGGAAGTGAGCATGCCGGTGGTGCAACCGGCTGAGCTGTGGGAAGAATCGGGGCGTTGGGAACAATACGGCCCGGAGCTGCTGAGACTGGTAGACCGGCACGAGCGCGACTTCTGCCTGGGACCGACTCACGAGGAAGTCATCACCGAACTGGTGCGCAATGAGATCAAGAGTTACAAGCAGCTGCCCGCCAACTTCTACCAGATACAAACCAAGTTTCGCGATGAGATCAGGCCGCGCTTCGGCATCATGCGCTCGCGCGAGTTCCTGATGAAAGACGCCTATTCCTTCCACCTGGACCAGGCCTCGCTGCAGGCAACCTATGACGCCATGCACGCGGCCTATACCGCAATTTTCACTCGCCTTGGCCTCGATTTTCGACCGGTGATCGCCGACACCGGCTCCATTGGCGGCAGCACCTCACACGAGTTTCACGTGTTGGCGAATTCCGGCGAGGACGCCATCGCCTTCAGCGACCAGAGCGACTACGCCGCCAACGTGGAAATGGCCGAGGCGCTGGCGCCGCAGGCTGAGCGCCCGGCAGCGGGCGCGGAGCTGGCTGAAGTCGAAACACCCGGGCAGCACAGTATCGAAGACGTCTGCCAGTTCCTGGACCTCCCCGCCGAGCGCGCGCTGAAAACCCTTGTCGTGGTGGGTGAGGATGAAACGGCGCCGCTGGTGGCCCTGGTGCTGCGGGGCGATCACCAGCTCAACACCATCAAGGCGGAAAAGCTCGACGGCGTCGCCAGCCCGCTGCAGTTCGCCGAGGAAGCCGCTATCAAGTCGACGATTGGCTGCGGCCTGGGCTCCATTGGCCCGGTGGGCCTCGACATCCCCGTACTGGTGGATCGGGCGGCGGCACAGGTGGCCGATTTCTGCTGTGGCGCCAATCGCGACGGTTACCACCTGACTGGGGTCAATTGGGATCGCGACGCCAGCGCAACCCGTATCGAGGACCTGCGCGAGGTCATCGAAGGCGACCCCAGCCCGGACGGCCAGGGGAATCTCGTGATCAAGCGCGGCATCGAGGTAGGCCATATTTTCCAGCTAGGCACCAAGTACAGCGCCGCCATGAATGCCAAGGTGCTGGACGAGAATGGCAAGAGCCAGGTCATGACCATGGGTTGCTACGGCATTGGCGTTACCCGCATCGTGGCGGCTGCCATCGAGCAGAATCACGATGAGCAGGGCATCATCTGGCCGGCCGCCATGGCGCCCTTCCAGGTCGCCATAGTGCCCCTCAACATGCAGAAGTCAGAGGCCGTCGCCGCCTGCGCGATGGAGTTATATGAAGCACTCAACGCCAGGGGTATCGAGGTGCTGCTGGACGATCGCAACGAGCGCCCCGGGGTAAAGTTTGCCGACATGGAACTGGTGGGTATTCCCCATCGCGTCGTGGTGGGCGACCGCGCCCTGTCGGAAGGCAAGCTCGAGTACAAGAACCGCACCGCCATCGAGCCCGAGCTGATCCCGCAGGATGAGCTGCTCGGCTTTCTGCTGGAGACTCTGGAGGCCTAGCGTGTTGGCGCGACTGACTCGATTGAAGGCCCGGTTGCGCGCCCGGTCGGCGGCCCTGCTCGCTATTCTTCTGTCTGCACTCTGGTTCGCCAGCGGGCCCGCAGCGGCCAACCCGGCGCACAAAAGCGATCGCGATGCCCTGCGCGACTTCCTCGACGCCACCATCAACCGGGCCAGCAGCTTCGAGGACCGTTTCGACGCAGAGGTCTGGCTGGTGGATATGTCGGCACGACTGAGCCCCTTTGTCGAGGATCCGGACGCGCGCCTCGCGCTGCTGGAAACGGTGCATTTTTATGCGCGGCAGAGCGACCTGCCGCCGGAGCTGGTTCTGGCCGTCATCCAGGTTGAGAGCCACTTCGATCGCTTCGCGATATCCCGAGTCGGCGCCCAGGGCCTGATGCAGGTCATGCCTTTCTGGAAAGAGGAAATCGGCCGGCCGGAAGACAATCTGACCGACATGCACACTAACCTGTCCTATGGCTGCCGCATCCTGGAGTTCTATCTGCAGCAGGAAAACGGCCGGCTGGCCACCGCCCTGGCTCGCTACAACGGCAGCGCCGGCAGCCGTGTCTACACGGACAAGGTGGAAAACGCCTGGCGTCGGCACTGGCGCACGGCGCCCCTGAACTGGCAGTAGCGGCGAGGGACCGGACACTTTCCGGCTTGGCATTGGCGGGCACCGGTGCTGTAATCAACATAGCGGCTTGCATCAGAAGAAGGAAACGCTCACCCCCTTTAGTCTTGTAGCAGTCCTGTAAACGCGCTCCCGTGACCCTGCCGGCCGGGACGGCCAGAAGCGCTACGAGAAAGGCCAAGAGAAGAGCTAGAAGAGAGAAACGCCATGGATTTCAACAGCCTGCTGTTACTGTTTATCGCCTGGTTACTGTGGACCATTCACCAGGACCTCACCGAGAGCAACGATCGCGCGCGCAGCCTGAAGACCACGCTCAACCAACTGGTGTCGCGGATCGAGCAGGCGATGGGTACCCGTGATGTGCTGGGGACGTCTGCCGCGGAAGAGGCCTCTACCGTCAACCTCAACAGCGCCAGCAAGGCCAGGCTGCAGTCCCTGCCCCGGATTGGCGCCGTCACCGCAGAGCACATTATCGCGGCGCGCCCCTTCAGTGCGGTGGAAGACCTGCGCGGCGTGCAGGGCATCACCAACGCCATCTTCAGCGAGATTCAGGGCAAGGTCAGCGTTTAGGAATACGCCGGCAGCAAGCCGGCGGCCAGGTGTCGGGGCGGCTGCTTCAGACGCCCATGCTGCTGAGCGTATTCATGATGCGGCGCAGCACCCCGGTAAACGCGGGGTGATCGGCCTCCAGCCGCGTCACCATCTCGTCCACCGTATCGCCGATATCCAGCTCGCCGCCAGTATCGCTCTCTGCCTGGGCGTCGCTGTCCAGGTGCTGTTCGATGTCGCTGATCATGCCGTGCAGCCGACGGCGCTCCGCCTCATCGAGGGGTAGCCCGTCGATTTCGTTCAGCAGGCTCGAGAGATCCTTGTAAACCTGTTCCTTACTCACTCGCGCGTTCATCCTGGGTCTGGTCGTCTTCCGGAAGCGCTACCTTACTCCGCCGCCGGCGCGCCATCAAACAGCTCCTTGAAGCCGGATGGGTCGTGACGGCCAATGGCAATGTTCTCAAGAGTGCCAATACCGCTGCGCTCACCCATGCGGGCGTGCACGACGTGGTGCACGTGCAGGTATTCGAATCCCAGTGGGTCCAGCTCAGCCAGCACCCAGTCCTCGCGGGCTGTCTCCAGCTCGCCATGCCAGACCGCGTGACCCCAGCTCGGGTGATTGTAACCCAGACCCAGCACCTGGAAACGCAGGCCCACTTCCATGTCGACGTCGTAGCGATTGCCGTCGCGGTCAGCCAGCATCAGGCGGGCAGACTGGGGCCGCCGCGTGCCGGGCTGCCACTGTATCTGGTGGGCCACCTCCACCATCGGGATATGGCCCGGGTCATCGCCCGCCGGAATCGCCGCAGGATCGTCATAGAGCGGCATCAGGTCGGCGCTCACCTGGGTCGGGTGCCCGTCGCGATCTTCGAAGGTGCCCATCTGGGTGCACACGTCCCCGAAGTTGATGGGGTTCCAGCACCAGTAAACACCGGGTTCCTTGGTCAGCGTTCCCGGCGCGCCGCCCTGGGGTTCACCCACCGGCCGCACGCCCCAGGACTTGTCCCGGGTGCCGACGGCGCGGGCTACCTCAACCCGCCGGCCGTCAACACTGAAATAGCCCTCCCAGTACCCCATCTGTGTAAAACGGCAGGTGTGCATGATCAGGTGCCCGTCGTCATACATGACGCTTTCCGGCTCTTCATGGGGAACGCTGGCAGCAGTGAATACCAGGTCACACTCGATACCGGTGTCGTTGGCCGCCAGGCTCAGGCGCATCCTGCGCATGGGTTCCAGGATTTCGATTGTGAACGGGCCGACTGCGGTTTCACCGCGCTCTCGCGGCGCGCGCCGGGAACCGTGAAAGGCGTGCTGGCGGGTCCCGTCGGCGATGCTGAAGTGCGCATCCATCACGTGTCGATTGGGGTACAGGCCCAGGCCGGCCTCGAAGATATACCCGCCCTCGGGGTCGATGCCGTTCATCCAGTAGCGATCGTAGAAATTGCGATCGCTCTGGGCCGGTCGCGCCACCGGCGCCGTGGTCTGGTGAATGCAGTAGTCGTCGAAGCTGGTAATCATGGCGGTTCCCCACAGGCTGGGAGTGCCAATATACGAAGCGGTCTTTACGGTCTCAAGAGAGTGCCGGCTGGCGGGCTCGATTGGGCTGGATTAGTGCACCACCGGCGCATCGGGATGTGTCGTGGCGCCCGTCAGGGACGTGGCCTCAAACCAGGCCGCCCGCTCGCAGGCGCGCCGAAACAGCTCGTAGACCTGGTGGCGCAGCTTGTGATTGAGGTTGAGGGTCATCCCCTGGCCGTCCCGGTCGCTGAAGTTCATCGCCACCACGCCGCTTTCGAGGATGTTGTAACGCAGGGTGGTAAGCAGCACGCCCTCCTCCCCCAGGGGGTAGGAGACCGGCTCTGCCTCGTAGGGCTGCTTGAAGGATTCCTCGGATACTTCGCCGCCATGCTTCATGCGCGCCACTTCCTTGCGCGCTTCCTTGGGCACCACCTGCTGCTCGTCGACCTCGGACTCAAACAGGGCTTCCAGCTGCTCCATCAGGGCCTGGGTGTAGCGTCGCGTGCACCAGGCCCGGAACTCCTTGCTGTCCGAGGTAGACACCTTGAGCAACAGCCGGTCCTCGGCCTTGTCGTAGGTCACATTGACCTGTCGCAGCTTCGCGGTATCAGACAAATCAGCGGCCCAGGGCGGCCCAGGTCTTGTCCAGCGCCATCTGCGCCCTTTCAATCAGCTGGTCGATCTGCTCGTGCGTCATGGTCAGCGGCGGCGCAATGATCATGGTGTCACCGACAGCGCGCATCACCAGGCCACTTTCAACCGACAGGTTGCGGCACAGGGCGCCGGCGCTGCCGTCATCATCAAAGCGCGCCCGGGTAGCCTTGTCGGACACCAGTTCCATGGCGGCCACAAAACCGACACCGCGCGCTTCACCGACCAGAGGGTGTTCGGCCATTTCCGCCCAGCGCTGCTGCAGGTAAGGCGCCTTGTCATCGCGCACCTGGCGCACGATATCCTGCTCCTGGAGCAGATCGAGGGTGGCAAGGGCAGCGGCACAGGCCGCCGGGTGACCGGAGTAGGTGTAACCGTGGGCGAACTCGCCGCCATCGGCCTTGATCACGTCCGCCACCCGGTCGCCCACCATGACACCGCCGAGCGGCTGGTAACCGTTGGTCACGGCCTTGGCGAAAGACATCAGGTCTGCCGGCACCTGGTAGTAGTCGGCACCGAACCATTCTCCCAGGCGACCGAAGCCACAGATGACCTCGTCGGAAATCATCAGGATGTCGTGTTCCTGGCAGATGCGGCGAATTTCGGGCCAGTAGCTGTCAGGCGGCACGATCACCCCGCCCGCGCCCTGCACCGGCTCGGCAATAAAGGCGGCGACATTGTCGGCGCCCAGCTCAATGATGCGTTGCTCCAGGCTGGCGGCTGCCTGGCGACCAAACTCCTCGGGGTCGAGGTCGCCGCCCTCACCGAACCAGTAGGGCTGTTCGACGTGGCTGACATAGCTCAGGGTTTCGAACTGCTTGTGCATAAAACCCATGCCACCGAGGCTGGCGCCGGCAATCGTCGAGCCGTGATAGCCGTTCTTGCGGCTGATGACGTAGCGCTTGGCGGGCTTCTCCAGCAGGTCCCAGTAGCGTCGAACGATACGCAGCTGGGTGTCGTTGGCCTCGGAACCGCTGGCGGTGAAGAAGAAGTTGTTGATGTGGTCCGGCGTCACCTCGACCAGGCGCCGCGCCAGCTCGATAACAGGCGGGTGGGCACACTGGAAGAAACTGTTGTAGTAGGGCAATTCCTGCAGTTGGCGGTGCACGGCATCGGCGATACGGTCCTGGCCGTAGCCCAGGCTGACGCACCACAGACCCGACATGCCGTCGAGTATTTCCCTGCCCTCCGCATCGTAGA
The DNA here is from genome assembly GCA_036351375.1 of Halieaceae bacterium. Taxonomy (GTDB): domain Bacteria; phylum Pseudomonadota; class Gammaproteobacteria; order Pseudomonadales; family Halieaceae; genus JANQIO01. The sequence goes on along the minus strand of JAZBOY010000058.1, from coordinate 60,107 downwards.
TATAGGGCCCCTCGGCGCGCGTAATGATGCGACTGCCCTTGGCGGCCAACTCCTTGAAGTCGGTAAAGGGATGCAGGTAGTGACTGCTGTCCAGGGCCTGCCAGTCCTGGCGAGCCCGTTCAGGGATGATGCTGGTCATGGGATGCCTCACAAAATTGACAAGCCGTTGCCGGCCTGCCCATGATTGTGCCACAGGCGTGATGACCCATCTATTAACAAGAATTAGGTAGAGGCGTTTCAGGGTATGGCTGGAGGGGAACAACTGGCGCGGTGGAATCGCGACCTGTCGGTGGCGATTTCGGAGCTGGGCACAGAGCGCTTTTTCCCCGCCATCATCAAGGCGATCTGCCGGGACATCCGCGTCGACTACCCGCAGGTGTGGCTCTATCACACGGAGCTGCCGCCCCAGTGCATCTACCATGAAATTCCCGACAACGCAGTGGCGTCCCAGGTCGACCTGTACCTGGAAGGCCCCTACCAGGATGATCCCTTTTACCAGCTGTCGATGAACCAGCCGCGGGGCCGCTTCTACCGACTCCACGAGCTGTACGAGGGCGACCTGGAAGCCAGCAACTACTACACCAACTACTACCGGGAGACCGCCACCGAGGACGAGGTGATCTTCCTGGCCCGTCTGGTGGACGGCGGTGTAATCAATATCAGCCTGATGCGCAAGAACGGTCGCGGGCGTTTCTCGGACGACGAACACGAGTTTCTCAAGGCGCTCTCGGCGCCGGTTTCCGCCCTGCTCCGCAGCCACAGCCAGGTAGCGGATTTCAGCCAGCGCTACATGCTGGGGCCGGATATCGGCGAGGCTATTGACCACGCATTCAGAATGTTCGGCGTGTCCCTGCTCTCACCGCGAGAGAAGGCGGTGCTGGAGCTCATGCTGCGGGGCTACTCCAGCCAGGCCTCGGCCGACAAGCTTGGCATCGCCCTGGAGACCCTGCGCCGCCACCGCAAGAGTATCTATCGCAAGCTCGATGTCAGCTCCCAGGCTGACCTGTTCTCCCTGTTCATCGCCACTTTGCCCTACCTCGGGGAAGCCGGTGTCGGTGATCCGCTGCAGTTCCTGATGGCCCCGACAGCCGCGCGCGGCGGGGGCGCCTGACCCTTGTGGGGTATTGCCAGTAATTTGCGCCGTCGGGAACATCAGGGTTTGCTGGTAAAGGTACGTGCGCTAAATGTCTGTTGAAGCAGACTGGTTCCTTCGCACCTACCCCGATATCACTACCATCGAAGCACTGTTGCCGGACTGCAATGGTGTCATGCGGGGGAAGTGGCTGCCACGCCACAAACTCGAGAAGGTTTTCCAGGGAGAGTTCAAGCTGCCGATGACTGCCCTGAGCCTTGATATCTGGGGTCGGGACGTCGAGGAACTGGTATTCGAGTCGGGAGATGCCGACGGGGTCTGCAGGCCCATCGAAGGCAGCCTGCTGCCCACACCCTGGGCCAGCGATGACAGCTATGGCCAGGTGATGTTGTCGCTCTACAGCGGAGACGGGGAGCCCTACCTCGGCGACCCCCGCAACGTCCTCCGCCAGGTGCTGGGTCGCTTTCACAATGCCGGCTGGCGGCCGGTTGTGGCCGCCGAGCTGGAATTCAGCCTGGTGCACTACGACCGCCGCGGCATCCGCCACAGCTGCCCGGTGCCGGCAGGCCACGAGCCCATCGGCGGCAATACCTACGGCGTCGACGTGCTGCAGGCCAACGCCGCCATGCTCAAGGAAATTCGCGAGGCCTGCGAAATCCAGCACATCCCCTTCGACGGGATCGTCAAGGAATCCGCTCCTTCCCAGTACGAAATCAACATGCAGCACATCGACAACCCGGTGCTGGCGGCCGACCAGATCCAGATGATCAAGCGGCTGGTGAAAGGCGTGGCCGCGCGGCACGGCTTTATCGCCAGCTTCATGGCCAAACCATTTGAAAACGAGGCCGGCAACGGCATGCACGTGCATTGCAGCGTGCTGGACGAGCAGGAGCGCAACATCTTCGATGACGGCACCGAGCGCGGCACCGAGCTGATGCGCCACGCGGTGGCGGGCTGCATGCAGTACATGGGCGAGTCCATGGCCATCTATGCGCCGAACTTCAATTCCTACCGGCGCTTCCAGCCCGGGGCCCACGCCCCCACTTCACCCTGCTGGGGCTATGACAACCGCACCGTGTCGGTACGCATCCCGGCCGGCAAATCCAGCGCCCGCCGGCTGGAGCTGCGGGTCGCCGGCGCCGACGCCAACCCCTACCTGGTCTATGCAGCACTGCTGTCGGGCATTATCGAAGGCATCGCCCAGCAATCGGACCCCGGCGAACCGATACAGGGAGACGGCTATGTGCAGGCCGGTAAACTGCTGCCGCTTTACCTGCCGGAAGCCATCCAGCTATTCCAGGACTCCGACTTTATCGCCCGCAACCTGGGCAAGGAGCTGCAGCGCATTTATTCCCTGAGCAAGGCCCAGGAAAACGCCGAGTTCCGCGCCCGCATCAGCGAGCTCGAGTACACCTCGTATCTGGAGCGCTTGTAGGCCTGCTCTCACCCGTCCCTGGTTAGTAACCGCGCTCGATATTGACCACCGACAGCAGCGGCTCTCCCGCCACGTAGCGGCGCAGATTCTCTGCCACCAGCGCCTGGATGCGACCGAGGGCCTCTTGCGAGCGGCCCGCGACATGGGGTGTGATGATCAGGTTGGGAGCAGTCCACAGCGGGTGCCCCTCCGGCAGCGGCTCCGGGTCGGTGACATCCAGCGCGGCCCCGGCAATCTGGCCGGTTTCCAGCGCCTTGATGAGATCTGCCGTAACCGTGCTCTTGCCGCGCCCGACGCTGATGAAGTAGGCGGTGGGCTTCATGGCCTTGAAGAATTTTTCATCGAACAGGCCCCGGGTGCTGTCCGTCAGCGGCGCCGCGTTCACCACCACGTCGGCCTGCTTCGCCAGCTCCCAGACCTCGTCCGCGAGGCCCACGTAGTCGACATAATCGGGACCCTCACGGCGGCTGTTGCGGGTGGCAATCACCCGCATGCCCAGCCCGTGGGCCCGCTTGGCCACCTGGGTGCCGATACCTCCCAGGCCGACCACCAGCAGCGTATTGCCCGCCACCTCCCCCATGGGCGGTGGCGGCTGGTCCCAGTTCGGCTCCCAGGCACCGCGCTGCTGGGAAATGATATGACCGGCCAGGCCGCGGGTCTGCGCCATCATCAGCGCGATGGCATGATCGGCCAGGGTCGGGCTGCCCAGGCGCTGGCCGTTGGTCAGCAGCCGGTCGCTGCCGGCGAATGCCGGCAGCCCAACGCAGTTCTCGACGCCGGCAAAATAGACCTGTACCCAGTGCAGTTCATCGGCCGCATCAAACAGGTCCTGGCTGCAGTAGCCGATCAACACCTGCGCGCCCGGCATCGCGGCGCGGGCAGCGTCCAGGCTGTCGACGGCAACAATTTCCACGTCGGGAGCGACGCTGCGCAGGGCCGCGCTGGAATCACCGAAGACATTGCGTACCACAACTTTCTTCGGCGGCGCCCAACCCGGCATATCGCGGCTGGCCACCTGGTGCTCACGCAGGCCCAGGCCCTGCAGCACCTCCGGGACTTGCGCCGTCTGCGCGGATACCTGGAACGTTGCCAGCAGCAGTGCCAGCGCTATGCAAAATCGATTCATGGAACACCTCCTGTGAGGCCACCAGTGTAGCAGCTAGGCCTGCTGGGGTTGGGCGCTGCCGGCGCAGCGCTGGCCCAGCTCCCGCACCTGCCACAGCACCGCGATGAAGGCGAGGCTACCGAATACCACGGCACCCACTGCCTCGCCCGCCATCACTCCCGGTGCGTCAAACCACTGGGAGCCCAGGTAGACGCAGGGAATGGTGCCCAGCAGCGCCCGGCCAAAATTGAACAGGGTGGCCAGGTGAGCGCGATGCAGGTTGTTGAAGCTGGCATTGGCCACGAACAGCATGCCGCTGAAGATATAGGCGCCCACCAGCCAGGTGACCGCGAAGCGAATCAGGTACTCGGCATCGCCGCTGGCATTGAATACGGAGACGATCAGGTCCTGGCTCGACCACAGGATCAGCCAGACCAGCAGCACGTACGCGAGATTGCACAGCAGGGCGTCCAGCAGCGCGCGTCGCACGCGGTCATACTGCAGGGCACCGGCATTCTGGCCGATGATGGGCCCGATTGCCCCGGACAGCGCAAACACTGCCGCGAACGCCACCGGCCAGATACGCCCCATGATGGCAGCGCCCGCCACCGCGCTGTCGCCGTACTGGGACATAGTGCGCAACACGAAGCTGGCGCCAATGGGCGTTGCCAGGTTGGTCAGCATGGCGGGACCCGCCACCCCGATAATCGCGCCCATGTCTTCCCGAAGCCAGCTCAGGCGAGTGGGTGTGGGCAACTGGTGTACACGGAAGATGGCATTGAAGGAAATGAACATCATCACCCAGCGCGATGCCACCGAGGCAGCGGCTGCTCCCTCGATGCCCCAGCCAAAACCGAAGATGAGGATGGGATCGAGGATGGCATTCACCGCCGACCCTCCCAGGGTGGCATACATCGAACGCCGGGCGTCGCCCAGCGCCCGCGCTGCATTAGCCGCGCACATGCCGAGCGCCAGCACTACCGTATTGGGAATAATGATGCGGCTGTAGGCCAGGGCGTACTCGTGGGTCTTGCCGGAGGCGCCCAGCAGGGAGAGCAGTTCGGGCAGGTAGAGGAAGCCGATGCCGCTGATCAGCGCCGCCGCGGTGCCGCTGAAAATCAGGATGTTGCTGCAGTAGCGACCGGCAAGATCGCGCCGGAAAGATCCCTCCGCACGTGACACCAGCGCCCCCATGCTGATCTGCAGGCCAATGCTGACCGCGGTCAGGAAGAACAGCAGGGTTCCGCCGTACCCCACCGCGGCAGCAAGTTCCTGCTCGCCGAGCAGGCTCAGGAAATACATGTCCACCAGGTCGACGGTGAACATGGCGACCAGCCCTACCGCGCCGGCCGTGGTCATCTTGACCACGTGGCGAAGGGTGGAGCCCTGTAGGAATACAGCCTGTGCCATAGCGGGAATGTTAAAAGGTGCAACTGTCGAAGCGCATTACACCCTGTTCCGGGCCTGTGGCGATAGCCGGTGCATACGCGGTATTATCCGGGTTCGTTTTATACCACTTTCCCTCGCGCATTAGATCAATATCCACCAACTGCTTCACAGTTTGAGCTTTCAATACTGCGAAAACCGTGAGTATGGGGATGATCGATCTATACTGGAGCGAGCCTGTGGTGCAGAGTTAGACACAGAAAGGACGCAAGGTTCATGGACCAGACCCCTTCACCGGAAAAGCCCCCGCTGACCCCGATCAACGTTGCCCTGTTTGTGGCACTGCCGCTGGCAGGACTGGTGCTGGTGCCCCTGTGGGGCATCTATCACGGCTACAGCGCCACCCTGTGGTGGATGGCACTGCTGTTCCTCTACCTGAACGGCCTGTCGATTACCGCCGGCTACCACCGACTCTGGTCCCATAACGCCTACCAGGCGCACCCCATCCTGAAAGTATTTTTCGCCCTGTGGGGCGCCGGCGCGCTGCAAAACAGCATACTGGTCTGGGGCTCGGACCATCGCCGCCATCACCGGCATGTGGACGACAACCAGCGCGACCCCTACTCCGCCGGCCGCGGCCTGTGGTATTCCCACATGGGCTGGATGCTGCGCGAGTACCACACCAATGAAGAAGACTTCAGCAACTCACCGGACCTGCAGCGCGACCCGATCGTGATGTGGCAGCACCGCAACTACGTGCTTCTGACCGTCATCATGAATGTCGGCCTGCCGCTGCTGGTGGGCTGGTGGGCCGGCGACGTGATCGGCGGCCTGCTGCTGGTGGGCCTTGCCAGGCTGGTGCTGAACCACCACGTTACCTTCTTCATCAACTCACTGGCGCACTACTGGGGCAGCCAGCCCTACACCGATGAGAACAGCGCCCGGGACAACGGTTTCCTCGCCTTCCTGACCTACGGCGAGGGCTACCACAATTTCCATCACATCTTTCAGTCTGACTACCGCAACGGCGTGCGCTGGTACCAGTGGGACCCGACCAAGTGGCTGATCAGCCTGTGTGCCTGGCTGGGCCTGGCCAGCAAGCTCAACCGGGTGCCCAACTTCAAGATCCAGCAGTCCATTCTCGCCATGCGCTTCAAGCAGGCGCGCGACCAACTCGAGCAGGCCGACACGCCGCAGCCCATGCGCGAGAAGCTGGAAGCGGAATACCAGCTGTTTGTCGATGCGCTCAACCGTTGGAAGGAACTGCAGGCCCAGCGCTATGAGCGTCGCAAGGGCGAGCTGGGCGACGCCTTCGCCGAGAAGCGTGACCGGCTGCTGGTGCAGTGGGAGCGCGCCGCGGTGCGCACTCGCCTCAGGGAACTGGAGTACTCCCTGAAGATGCAGCGCAAGCGCGTGGAAATTCTCATGCTCCAGCTACAGGTAGCCTGATATGGGCAACGTATTCGACTTCAGCGCTACCACAACAGCTGGTAAAGACCTGCCACTGGAACAGTATCGCGGCAAGGTGCTGCTGATCGTCAACACTGCCTCCAAGTGCGGCTTCACCCCGCAGTTCGCGGGCCTGGAAGAGCTCTACGAGAAATACCGCGACAGCGGCCTTGAGATACTCGGCTTCCCCTGCAACCAGTTCGGCAGCCAGGACCCGGGCAGCAATGAGGAAATTCAGGAGTTCTGCCAGCTCAACTACGGGGTCTCTTTCCCGATGATGGGCAAGATCGAGGTCAATGGCTCTGGCACTGACCCACTCTACAAGCACCTCAAGAAGCAGGCCAAGGGCCTCGCCGGCAGCGAACGCATCAAGTGGAACTTCACCAAGTTCCTGGTCGACCGCGAAGGCAACGTCGTCAAACGCTACGCACCCCAGACCAAACCCTCCCAACTCGAAGCCGACATCGAAGCGCTGCTCTAACCACTCCTTCGCTGTGCCGTGCCACTAGCGCGGCACCCTTGGCCGCCCGGAGTCCGAAACCGATGCATTGGCGCCAAATCCCCGGCGCCATCAACCGGGCCGTTTCCGAAACGGACGCATCCCGGCACTCATAACTGGGCGCTGCGCAACTCGACCAAAATCGCTGCGCGATTTTTGGGACTCGGACAGTGCTCGCGCTTGATCCAGTTATGAGTGCCGGGATAAGCGCGTCCTGAAGGTTTCGGAAACGGCCCGGTTGACGGCGCCTCTCTATCCAGCCAACGATCACCAGTTCCGAACAACTGGGCGAACCGGGATACTTGGCTTTGCATGATAATCATCCAGTAGCTCTCTCCAAGTCCACTCAAGCTTCCAAACCTGCTATCCGATTGTGAGAATTTATATTCCAAGCATTTGACCTTCGAGAGGGCCAAGCCTGAGGGGTCTCTGAGCGAGAAGGCGGAGTGCAGGGGGCGCCTTATACTGAGCAATCATCAAAGACTGCCAGGAATCGACTTGATTAACTCGGTGGTGGCGGGCCGGTGCGCAAGGCAGGCATCGAAACCTTCAGGCCGCGCTTGGTGCTCGCATCCACGACGGGGCTTTCTGCGAGGACTGTTCGAATCCCAATTTTTGCGCAGCAAAAATGGTTGAGTTCCACAGCAGCCGGCGTGGATGCGAGCACTGCGGCCGTTTCGATGCCTGCCTTGCACACCGGCCCGCCGTTAGTGGCACATCAGTGTTCGCGAGTGGAGCGGAACTCGATATCGGGCCAGCGTTCTTCCATGAGTTGGAGATTGACGCGGGTGGGGGCCAGGTAGGTGAGGAAGCCGCCGCCGTCGATGGAGAGCTGGTCGGCGGCCTTCTTGCGGAAGTCCTCCAGCTTGCGCGGGTCATCGCAGTGTACCCAGCGGGCCGTGTAGACATTGACCGGCTCGTAGATCGCTTCCACCTTGTATTCGTCCTTCAGCCGGTAAGCCACGACGTCGAACTGCAGTTGGCCCACCGCGCCGACGATCAGGTCGGTGTTACTGATCGGCGAAAATACCTGTGTTGAGCCCTCCTCCGAGAGCTGCTGCAGGCCTTTTTGCAGTTGCTTGGATTTCATCGGGTCCGCCAGGCGGATGCGGCGGAACAGCTCCGGGGCAAAGTGCGGGATGCCCGTGAAGCGCAGGTCTTCGCCGGCGGTAAACGTGTCACCGATCTGTATCGTGCCGTGGTTGTGCAGGCCGATGATGTCGCCGGAGACGGCCTCCTCCACCAGCGCGCGCTCACCGGCCTTGAAGGTCACTGCGTCGGCGATCTTCACATCCTTGCCGGCGCGTACGTGGCGCATCTTCATGCCCTTTTCATAGCGACCGGAGCAGACCCGCATGAAGGCAATGCGGTCGCGGTGACGCGGGTCCATGTTGGCCTGGATTTTAAAAACGAAGCCTGAGAACTCCGCCTCACGGGCCTCGACGCCGCGCTGCTCCGCTTCGCGGCCCTGGGGTGGTGGCGCCCACTCCACGAAGTGGTCGAGCATCTCCCGCACGCCGAAGTTGCCCAGTGCCGTGCCAAAGAACACCGGCGTGAGCTTGCCGGCGAGGTAGGCATCCAGGTTGAACTCGTGGCTGGCGCCGCGCACCAGCTCCACTTCGTCGAGGAAATCCTGGTAGGCATCGCCGATGAACTCCCGCGCCTCGTCCGAGGCCAGGCCCTCGATACGGTGGTCATCCGGCAGCGCGTGGCCACGGCCCGGCGTGTAGCCGTGAATCGTATCGCTGTAGAGGTCGTAAACGCCCTTGAACATCGAACCCATGCCGATCGGCCAGTTAATGGGTGCAGCGGCGATATCCAGTACTGACTCCACCTCGTCCAGCAATTCGATCGGGTCGCGAATGTCGCGGTCCATCTTGTTGACGAAGCTGAGAATGGGAGTGTCCCGCAGGCGGCACACATTCATCAGCTTGATGGTGCGCTCCTCTACACCCTTGGCACCGTCCACCACCATCAGCGCCGAGTCCACGGCAGTCAGCGTACGGTAGGTGTCTTCCGAGAAATCCTCGTGGCCGGGCGTGTCCAGCAGGTTGACCACGCGGCCGTTGTAGGGGAACTGCATGACCGAAGAGGTCACCGAGATACCGCGCTCCTGCTCCATACTCATCCAGTCGGAGGTCGCATGGGGGCCGCGCTTACCCTTTACACTGCCGGCGACCTGGATGGCATTACCCAGCAACAGCAGCTTCTCCGTGATCGTGGTTTTGCCGGCATCCGGGTGGGAAATGATGGCGAAGGTACGGCGCTCATCAATCTGGCGCAGGAGCTCGGTGGCAGCGGGCGTGGACATACTCTCGGGTACAGGTACTTGACGGAGCGCGGATTATACGCGGAATGCTGGCGAGTGACAGATCGGTCTATAATCCGACCATGGAACCCGGTGATTATCACCCTGGCATTGCTGGAAGCTGCCTACGCAACCTGCTGTATGCACGCTGCGCCGCTATTCTCGTCCACGCCGGCGCGCTCCTGTTCCTGCTGTCGCGCGGCACCGAACAGGCGCCGGGAGACGGCTACCTGATCGCCCTTGGCGCGCTCACCCTGATCACCCTGTTCAGCTTCCTGCGCCTGACCAAACCCTGGCCAGTGCACGATGCCGAATGCTTTATCCAGCTGCTGCTGGACATCGGCGGCCTGACGGCGCTGCTGTATTTCGCAGGCGGTGCCTATAACCCGCTGGTGGCCTACTACCTGGTGCTGATCGGCTTTGGCGCCATCATGATGCCGCGGCTCTACAGTCGCGTGGTCACCTTGCTATGCGTGGCCAGCTTTATCGGGCTGATCTTCGCGCACCAGCCGATACCGGTCTACAACCCGGCACCCGAGTCGCTCTCTGTTGCCAACGTTGCCAGTTGGGTTGCCCTGCTGCTGGCCGCCCTGGTGCTGGCCTGGTTCGGCGGCGAGATGGCCGTGTCGGTGCGGAAATTCCTGCGCGCCCCGGTTGAGGCCGAGGAAAACGCCACCGAACAGCTACACCTGGCCGCACTGGCCAGCCTGGCCGCGGGCACCGCGTCGGAGCTGGGCACGCCGCTGGCTACCATGACTTCCGTAGTCGAGGAGCTGGGCGAGTTTGCCGCAGACCCGAAACATCGCGAAGACTTCCTGCTGCTGGCCGACCAGCTGGAGCACTGTCGCTCGGTTCTCGACAAGCTGTCGCGTACCGCACGCCTGACCGAGGGCGGTGAGAAGCGTTGGGTTGAACTGGCGGGTTTCGTGGTAGCCACGGTCAACCAGTGGCTGCGCAGCAGGCCCGATGCCGATGCCGAGGTCACCCACTCCGGCAGCGGTGAATCGCCGCGCCTGGAAGCGGAGTACGGACTCTCCCAGGCACTTGAGCACATCCTCAATAACGCGGCGGACGCCGAACCCCGGGACATCCGAGTGGATGTGCGCTGGGACGACAGCAGCTGCCAGATCAGGGTCGACGATAACGGGCCCGGCTTCCCGGAATCCATGCTCGGCGTGCGGCGCAAGGCGGCGGTGGTGGAGAAAAACCAGGGCATGGGCGTCGGCCTGTTGATCTGCAATGCCACCATCTCTCGCTACGGCGGCACGCTGGAGTTATCCAACCGCAAGGGCGGCGGCGCCCGGGTACTGCTCACCTTACCGCGCACCGACGGCGAAACAGGCTAACGCCGGCTTGCCCTCGTCTCCAGCTGCAGCCGGATGGCCGCCAGCAAGGCCTCACCCACTGAATCCATCGATGGCATGTCCGCACCCTGCGCCAGGCACTGGCGCAGGCTGGTCACCGGCATACCGGCATGGCCGCAGGGATTGATGCGGTCGAAGGGTGAGAGGTCCATGTCAACGTTCAAGGCCAGCCCGTGATAGCTGCAGCCGCGCCGCACACGCAGCCCGAGCGACGCGATCTTGGCAGCCTCGACGTAAACGCCCGGGGCATCGGGCCGCGGTGCGGCGCTGATGCCATAGCCCGCCAGCAGCCCGACGATGCCCTGCTCGATAACATCCACCAGTGCGCGCACGCCCAGGCCGCGGCGGCGGAGATCCAGCAACAGGTACAGCACCCACTGGCCCGGACCGTGATAGGTGACCTGGCCGCCACGGTCCGCCTGCACAACGGGAATATCGCCGGGCGTCAGCAGGTGCTCGGCCTTGCCCGCCTGCCCCTGGGTAAACACGGGCGGGTGCTGCACCAGCCACAGCTGGTCATCACTGTGCTCGTCACGCTGGTCGGTGTAGTCGCGCATGGCCTCCCAGGTGGACAGGTAGTCCGCCTCGCCAAGCCTGACAATCTGCATGGGCCGCTGCCGGTGGCCTAGATGACCATCTGCACCAGCCCGGTGGCCAACAGGTCCTGGTGCAGGGCCTCGAGCTGGGGTTTGCCGGTAGCGGTGATCTGTACGGTCAGGGCCACGAAGGTACCCTCGCGGCTGGCCCGCAGGCTGACGGTTTCGCGCTCAAAGCCGGGGGCGTGGCGCTCGATGACCTCGGTCACCACGGTTTCAAATTCCGGTACGCTGCGACCCAGCACCTTGACCGGGTAGTCGCAGGGAAATTCTATCTTGGGTGGTTCCACGTGCTCTGCCGTCTATCAATTGCCAAACAGCTGGATAAAGAACAGCTGGATGCTGTCCCAGAGGCGCGCAAAGAAGCCGGCGGGTTCGATTGCCTCCAACGCCACCAGCGGCTCGTTGAGCAGGGTTTCCCCATTCAGCTTCACCACCAGGGCACCGTGGGTATCGCCGCGCATCACCGGCGCCTTGATCACCTTGTCGATCTCCATCGCGGCATCCAGGTCGTCGCGGCCACCGCGGGGAATGGTCATGCGAATGGTACGATCCACCCCCAGTGACAGGCTCTCCTGCAGACCCATCCACACCCGCGTAGTGGCGAGCTCCTCACCGGCGCTGTAGAGCGACAGGGTCTCGAAGGTCCGAAAGCCATAGTTCAGCAGCTTGCGAGACTCCGCCTTGCGGGAGCGTTCACTGTCTGCCCCCAGCACTACCGAGATCAGGCGCATGCCGTTGCGCTCGGCTGACGCCACCAGGCAGTAACCCGCCTCTTCCGTGTGGCCGGTCTTGAGGCCGTCAACCGAGGGGTCTTCCGCCAGCAGCGCGTTGCGATTGTACTGGCGGATGTTGTTGTAGGTGTACTCGCGCTCCTTGTACAGCGCGTACTCTTCCGGGAAGCGTTCGATGAGCGCGTCCGCCAGCAGCACCAGGTCGCGGGCGGTGGTGTAGTGGTCCGGATCCGGCAGGCCGTGAGAATTCACGAAGTGGGTACCGGTCATGCCCAGCTCTTTGGCGTGGGCATTCATCATGTCGGCGAAGGCGCTCTCGCTGCCGGCCACGTGCTCGGCAATCGCCACCGACGCGTCGTTGCCGGAAGAAATCACTACACCCCGGTGCAACTGCAGCAGGCTCACCGGCTTGCCCGGCTCGATCCACATAAGGGAAGAGCCGGCAAACAGGGGGTTCTGGGCCCAGGCATTTTCGCTGACCTGGACCACGTCGTCGTTGCTGACGCGGCCCGCGGCCAGCTCGCTCGCCAACACATAGCTGGTCATCAGCTTGGTCAGGCTCGCCGGTGCCAGGCGCTCATCGGCATTGTTCTCCGTGATGACATAGCCGGTATCGGCATCCGCGAGAATCCAGGCGCTGCCGGCCACGTCGGGTGGCGGCGGCAATACCGCGGCCCGGGCCATTGCCACGGACAGCACGAGGGTCGCCAGCAGGGCGAGAACGGGTGAACAGCTGCGGATCATCGAAAGGGAAAAACGCTTCATGGGTACCTGTTTGGTGTTGTTTGACTGCGGCCCGGCCGCTCGCGGGGAATGTTAACGCATGACTGCGGAGTACGAAATAAGGCCGCCCGTATAGGTGCCGCTAGTCGGGCATCAGTCGGGTTTCCGGAAAGCCCAGGGTCCTGAGCTGGTTCTGCAGCGCCAGCAGGCGCCGGTGATCGTCCACCGGGCCCACCCTGACCCGGTAAAAGGCGCTGTCGCCAAGCACGATTTCCGATACCGCCACCGGCGCGTTCATCTGGCCCTCGAGGCGTTGCCCCAGGGCGCGGGCGCTCTCCATCTCGCTGAAGGCACCCACCTGGATGTAGCGGTAGTCGCCGCGGGGCGTACCGAGCAAGCCACCGGCGCGCAGGTCGCTGCTACCGGGCACGTCGATTGTCGCCACTTCCACCCGGGCTGTGCCGCGGTCGGCAAAACCCAGCTTCACGGCCGCCGCATAGGACAGGTCGATAACGCGATCCGGGTGGAAGGGGCCGCGGTCGTTGACCCTGACCACCATGCTACGGCCGTTGTCGAGATTGGTGACCCGCACCCAGGCGGGAATCGGTAGCGACCGGTGGGCGGCCGTTGCCCGGTAGGCATTGAAGGTTTCACCGTTGGCGGTCTTGCGACCGTGGAACTTGCGGCCGTACCAGGAGGCAATGCCCCGCTCGCGGTAGCCGGCTCCACTGCGCATCACCTGGTAGGTCTGGCCATTGACCTGGTAGGGGCTGGAGTTGCCCGCAGCTACCAGTTTCTCGGGCCGCGGGATGGGCTCGACCACTTCGTCCGCAGACAGTTCGTACAGCGGCTTGCCGTCCGCGGGCTCCAGTGAAGTCTGGGTACAGGCCGCCTGCAGACAGGCCAGCGCCAGGCCCAGGCCAAGCCGCCAAAGGGCCCTGCTCACAACCGCTCCCGAATGGCTTCACTCAGCTGGTAGACCGCCATGGCATACATGGCACTGTGGTTGTAGCGCGTGATGACGTAAAAATTGTGCCAGCCCAGCCAGTACTCCTCGCCGGCCTCACCGTCCAACAGCATCGCCGTCGCCAGCGTGTCGGGCGCCATCTCCACCGTCGGGAATATGCCACCCGTGGCCAACACCGCCAGGCTGCGCTTCGGCTTCAGGCCGTCGTTCATCCACTCCTCGCGGAATTTGTCGCCCACCGTGGCCGGCGCTGTCACCGGCAGTCCCGGGCGCCAGCGGTGGCGCTTGAAGTAGTTGGCCACGCTGCCAATGGCATCCACCGGGTTGTTGATGATGTCGACCACGCCGTCTTCATCGAAATCCACTGCATACGCCCGATAGGATGAAGGTATGAACTGGCCGAAGCCCATGGCCCCGGCGTAGGAGCCCTTGAGCTCGGCGGCAGGCAGGCCCTGCTCCCGGGTCATCACCAGGAAGGCCCGCAGTTCGCCGCTGAAAAACGGTGAACGCGGCGGATAGTCGAAAGCCAGGGTGGAGAGTGCGTCGATGACGCGGTAGCTGCCCTTGTTGCGGCCATAGCGCGTTTCCACACCGATGATGGCGACGATCAGCTCCGCGGGTACGCCGTAGGTGCGCTCAGCCCGCTGCAGGGTCTCGGCGTGGCGCTGGGCAAATTCGAGCCCCTGCTGGGTGCGGGTCTCGGTAACGAAGATATCGCGGTATTCATGCCAGGGCTTGGTTTTTTCAGCCGGCCTGGCGATCGCCTCGAGAATAGAATCCTTGCGACTGGCGTCGGCAAACAGGGCTTGTAGCTCGGCCTGGTCGAAGCCTTCGGTCCTGACCATTTCCTCGATCAGCGACTGCGCCGCCGGATGGTCGGCGTAACCCTGGGCGGCAGCGCCGCTCACCACAACTCCCAACCAGCAGCCGGCTAACAGCGCCAGCCCTCTCGCAATCCTCATGCTTGAGCTATCTCCTTTGACTCATTACCGGATGACCAGGCGGCGCTCGGTACTGATCGCCATCAGGATACCGAAGCCCGCCATCAGCGTTACTATGGAGGTGCCACCGGCGCTGACCAGCGGCAGCGGCACACCCACTACCGGCAGCAGGCCGGATACCATGCCCATGTTCACGAACACGTAAATGAAAAATGTCAGTGTCAGCGCGGCTGCCATCAGCCGCGAAAAGCTGTCCTGGGCGTGCATGCCGATCCAGAAACCGCGCACGAAAATCAGCAGGTAGATGGCAAGCAGCAGCATCACTCCGCGCAGCCCGAATTCTTCCGCCAGTACCGCGATGATGAAATCCGTATGGCTCTCCGGCAGGAAATCGAGCTGGGACTGGGTGCCGTTCAGCCACCCCTTGCCGCTCCAGCCGCCAGAGCCGATTGCCGTCTTGGACTGGATGATATTCCAGCCGCTGCCCAGCTTGTCACGTTCCGGGCTGAGCAAGGTCAGGATGCGCTGGCGCTGGTAGTCGTGCAGCAGGTACACCCAGGCCGGCCAGGCCGAAAACACTGCCAACACGACGGCCCCCAGGATAAAGCGCCAGCGAATCCCGGCCATGAACAGCACAATCAGGCCGGAGGCAGACACCAGCAGTGCTGTGCCGAGGTCGGGCTGACGCACTATCAGCGCCGCCGGCACGCCGATCAGTACCAGCGCCGCCAGGATATTGATAAAGCGCGGCGGCAGAACGCGCGCCGCCAGGTACCAGGACAGCATCAACGGCATGGCCAGCTTCATCAGCTCAGAGGGCTGAAAGCGGAAACCGCCGATGGACAGCCATCGCTGGGCCCCTTTGGCACCCACCCCGAACACTAGCACCGCCGCCAGTAATGCCAGCCCACCCAGATAGATGATCGGCGCCCAGCGTCGATAGCGTTGCATGCTGACCTGGGCCGCCGCCAGCATCACTGTGTAGGCGACGACAAAATACTCAGCCTGGCGTATGACTGCGCCGAGGCGCTGGCCGCTGGCGGAGTACAACACCACCAGTCCGTACACGGTGAGCGCCAGCAGCAGAAAGAGCAGCGGGAAGTCGATGTGAAAGCGCTCGGAAATGGCCGGGCGTCGCGCCAGATCGCTGGCGGCAGAGGGCATCTGCCGAACGTATTCAGCCACGCTCAGCGACCTCCTGCTGCCGGTTCAACAGATATTGCTCCATCACCTCGCGGGCGATGGGCGCGGCTACCGTACTGCCACCGCCGCCATTTTCGACCACCACAGCCACGGCTATCTGTGGATCCTCATAGGGAGCGAAGGCCACGAAGAGACCGTGGTCGCGGTAGCGTTCTTCCAGGGCCTCGGCGTCGTACTCTTCGTCCTGTGCGATGCCGATGACCTGTGCAGTGCCGCTCTTGCCGGCCATGGCGAAGGCCGAATTCCGGCCCACCGCCCTGGCCGAGCCACGCTCGCCGTGCAAGACCGCGTGCATGGCTTCGTGGATCACCTGCCAGTGGGCCTCGTCCGCCTCCACCACGCTGGAGGTCGGCACATTCACGGCTTCGCCATTCACTTCGCGCAGCAAGTGCGGCGTGGCGTACTGGCCACGGCTGGCGAGTACCGAGGTGGCGACTGCCAGCTGGACCGGTGTAGCCAACATGTAGCCCTGCCCGATGCCCACATTGAGGGTTTCGCCCGGAAACCAGACCTCGCCGCGGGCGGCCCGCTTCCACTGGCTGGAGGGGAGGATGCCGCTACGCTCGTTGGTGGTATCGAGGCCCGTGGCGGTGCCAAGCCCGAAGGGTGCCGTGAAGTCATGCAGCCGGTCGATACCCATGCGATGGGCCAGGTCATAGAAGTAGACATCGCAGGATTCTTCGATGGCCTGGTGCAGGTCCACGGCCCGGCCGTGACCGGTGCCCCGCACCCGCAGGGTCCAGTCCCGGAAGCGGCGCTTCTCCCCCGGCAGCGTGTACCAACCGGGATCGGGAATGGAGGTCTCCGGGGTCACCAGCCCGTACTCCAGCCCCGCCAGCCCGAAAATCGGCTTGACCGTAGAGCCGGGGGGATACTGCCCCTGCACCGCGCGGTTAAACAGCGGCAGGTCCCGGTCCTCCCGCAATGCGGAGTAGTCACGGCCGCTGATGCCGTTGACGAACAGGTTGCTGTCGAAGCCCGGCGTGCTGACCAGGGCGATCAGTTCTCCGTTGCGCGGGTCTATTGCCACCACCGCGCCGCGCCGGCCCTCCAGTGCAGCATAGGCCGCCTGCTGTACGCCGACGTCCAGTGACAGGGTCAGGTCGGCGCCCGGTACCGGGTCGGTGCGTTCCAGCACGCGCAACACGCGACCCAGGGCATTGGTCTCCACATTCTGGTAGCCGACGTCGCCGTGCAGCTGGTCCTCGTAGTACTTCTCGACGCCGATTTTGCCGACATGGTTGGTGCCCCGGTAGTCTACTTCGTCGAGCTGGCGCTGTTCTTCCTCGTTGATGCGGCCCACGTAGCCGAGAGCGTGAGAAAACAGTTCACCCTGCGGGTAGTGCCGAATCAGCTGGGCATCGACCACCACACCGGGCAAGCGGTAGCGATTGACCGCCAAAAGGGCGCGCTCTTCCTCGCTGAGACGAAAATGCAGGGGCACTGCTTCGTAGGGGCGGCGGCGGTGGCTGCGAGTGTCGAATTTCTCCAGGTCGGATTCGGTAATCTCTACCAGCTCCGCAAGCGTGGCCAGCGTCCCTTCCAGGTCGGGCACGCGCTCGAGCACCAGTGACAGCACGAAGCTGGGGCGATTCTCGGCCAGCAACACTCCATTGCGGTCGTAGATCAACCCGCGCTTGGGGGGCAGCGATTGCAGCTGGACGCGGTTGCGGTCGGATTCCGTGCGGTAGATTTCGTACTGAGTGATCTGCAGGGAAAAGTAGCGCGCCATCAGGATGCCCATCAGCACCATCACGACCACCAGCACGAGTACGGTACGAGTGCCGTATACGCGGGATTCGAGGTAGGGGTCTTTGAGGGCTACTGCTGGCGCCATTTCAGCTCCGATGATACGGGTGCCCGGAGTTGATTGTCCAAGCGCGATACAACTGTTCCACCAGCACCACCCGCACCAGCGGATGCGGCAGGGTCAGTGGCGACAGGGACCAGCGCAGCTGCGCCTCTGCCAACAGGGAAGGGTCGACCCCATCGGGACCGCCGATCACCAGGCTGTAATTGTCGCCGGACATCTGCCAGCTCTCCAACTGCTGTGCCAACTGCTCCGTGGTGAAGGACTTTCCCGTCACATCCAGCACCACCAGCCGATCGCGGGCCGGCAGGGCACCGCGGATGCGCTTCGCCTCCTCAGCCATAGCCCGCGCAGGGTTGGTGTCGCGCCCGCGCCCGCCCAGCGGCAGGTCGCGCAGCTCCAGCTTCAGTTCCGGGGGCAGGCGCTTGCGGTATTCCTCGACGGCTTCATCCACCCACCGGGGCATCCGCGAACCCGGGGTCAGCACCGTCAGTTTCACTCCGGCTGTTCCGCACTCGCTGCCGGCGGCGACCAGAGCCGCTCGAGGTCGTAGAAGTCCCGGGTGGCAGGCAACATCACGTGCACCACCACCCCGCCGAAATCCACCAGCACCCATTCAGCGCTGTCTTGGCCTTCCACACCCATCGGACGGCAGTCATTTTCCCTGGCGCGCGTCAGGACGTTGTCGGCCAGCGACTTCACATGGCGATTGGAAGTGCCGCTGGCGATCACCAGGTAATCCATCACATCGGTGAGCCCCTGCACGTCCAGGTCGACAATATTAACGCCCTTGAGATCGTCCAGTGCATCAATCACCAGCTGTTTGAGTTCAGCAGATTCCATGTTGCTCCTGTTCTTTAACGCCGGCGCCGTAGGCGCCGATGCGTTGGATGGTGTCCCATACTGCATCCGGCAGCAGGTATCTGGGTGACTGCCCACGGGCAATCATGTCACGAATTTCCGTGGCCGAGATAGGCAGCTGCCGCAGCTGCTGCATGACCACCCGCCCGGCGGACTCCCGCCGCAGATCGTCGACGTCGCCGCTGTGCTCCCTCAGCCAGCCGGCCACCGCCCCGCTGGTCGGCGCACGCCAGCCTGGCCGCGCCATTACCACCAGGTGGGCCAGGTCCAGCAGCGCTTGCCAGCGGTGCCACTCGCGAATGCGCTCGAGAATATCGGTTCCCACAATCAGGCACAGGGAACGGGCCGGACCCAGCTCAACCCGTAATTCCTCCAGGGTATCCACTGTATAAGACGGGCCCTGGCGCAATAGTTCACGGCGATCACATACCAGCCCCGCTTCGCTGGCCACGGCCTGCTCCACCAATTCCGCGCGCTGCTCCGGTGACAGCTCGGGCGTGCCGCGCAGCGGCGGCTGGGCGGCGGGCAGCAGGCGCACCTGCTCCAGGCCCAGGGTTTCCTTGAGCTCCAGTGCCGAGCGCAGGTGACCGTTGTGGATGGGGTTGAAGGTGCCGCCGAAAATGCCGATCGGGCCAGAGCTCACTGCCGGGTCTGCCCCTCACCCAGCACCACATATTTGCGAGAGGTAAGGCCTTCCAGCCCCACCGGGCCGCGAGCGTGCAGCTTGTCCGTGGAGATGCCGATCTCGGCGCCCAGGCCATACTCGAAGCCGTCTGCGAAGCGCGTGGAGGCGTTGACCATCACCGAGCTGGAATCCACCTCGCGCAGGAAACGCATGGCGGCACTGTGATCGCGAGTAATGATGGCGTCGGTGTGGCGAGAGCCGTAGCGATTGATATGCTGGATCGCCTCATCGAGCCCATCGACCACCCGTACAGCCAGAATCGGCCCCAGGTATTCCTCGTACCAGTCCGATTCCTCGGCAGGCACGGCGTCGACCACCAGCGAGCGGGTCTGTTCGCAGCCGCGCAGTTCGACACCGGCGTGCTGCATGGCGGCGGACAGCTTTGGCAGAAAGTTCTGCGCGACCGCTTTGTCTACCAGCAGGGTTTCCATGGTGTTGCAGGTACCGTAGCGCTGGGTCTTGGCGTTGACCGCAATGTCCAGGGCCATATCAAGGTCGGCTTCCGCAGCCACGTAGACATGACAGTTGCCGTCGAGATGCTTGATAACCGGTACCGTGGCCTCGGCGCTGATTCGCTCGATCAGTCCCTTGCCGCCACGCGGCACGATGACATCAACGAACTCAGACATCCGCACCAGTTCTCCCACCGCCGCACGGTCCGGGGTCTCGAGCACCTGGATCGCGGCTTCCGGCAAGCCGGCGGCGGCCAGGCCGCGGGCAATGCAGCGGCCGATGGCCTGGTTGGACGCGAACGCCTCCGAGCCACCGCGCAGAATCGTGGCATTCCCGGACTTCAGGCACAGGCTGGCAGCGTCGATGGTCACGTTGGGACGGCTTTCGTAAATGATGCCGATGACACCCAGCGGCACGCGCATGCGCCCCACGCGGATACCGCTGGGCATGTAGCGCAGGTCGTCGATCTGGCCGATGGGATCCGGCAGCTTTGCCACCTGTTCCAAACCCTCCAGCATGGCATCGAAGCGCGCCGGCGTGAGCTCGAGACGATCGAGCAGCGCCGCGTCCAGGTCGCGCTCACGGCCGCGAGCCATATCCTCGGCGTTGGCCACGAGCAGCGCATCGCGCTCTGCGGCAAGGGCGTCGGCCGTAGCCAGCAGCGCCGCGTTCTTTGCGCCGGGGTCGGCAGCGGCCAGGCGGGCCGCTGCTTCGCGCGCCGCTTTGCCGGTCTGCTGCATGTAGGAAATCAGGTCCATAGCGTCCTTCTCTTAGCTGCCGCGATTATACCTGAAGGGTCCGGGCAGCCGGAGCTATCGATGGAGCGAAAAATCTCGATTTTCCACCTGAAATCTTATTGACAATCATTCTCATTCCCATTAGGTTTACATCATCAGCACTGGAGTTGAGCCAACTATGTACGTTTGTCTCTGCAAGGGAATTACCGATACCCAGATTCGCGCAGCCGTGGAAGATGGTGCGAGTTCTTTGCGAGATGTTCGAAAATCCCTGGGGGTGGCCAGCCAGTGCGGCAAGTGTGGCATTCTTACCCGTGAAATCCTTCGCGAGAGCCTCATCGACAACAACGACGACCAGCAGCTCTTCTACGCTGTTACCTGACTTTCCATAAAACCGCTCGCGATCGAGCCGAAGTTAACACCGAGGCGCTAGACAACTTCGGTCGTTTTTTCTGGCGCAACGCGTTACGCCGTAGCGCTGGGTCTAACACAGGGCGCTGGTTCGCCTGGCACGGTGAAGTTCTGACGCTGCGCCTGAGCGACTGCAGAGGTTGATTTCCCCCCACGAGCGCCTCCTTGAGACCCTTCCCAACCGACGGATTGCGATATTGGAACGCCATTTGGTCGCGCGGAGGGTAGCGACCGCGCGGCAGTTGGGAAGGGCGGCTCCAGGTATTCCACACCGTTCAGGCGGCGGTGCCGGCGGCACCGATACGATTGCGAATCGCTCTTATTATCATTCTAAATAAACCAATTAAATCAATAACTTAGCGTTGTATTTGCGGTTGACGGCCACTATACTGGCGGGCATTCATCCACAGCCAAGGAGGCCGCGCCATGAAAGGCGATCCCAAAGTCATTGAATACCTGAATAAAGTGCTGGGCAACGAGCTGATAGCCATCAACCAGTACTTCCTGCACGCCAAGATGTACCAGGACTGGGGGCTCAAGGAGCTGGCCGAGCACGAGTACCACGAGTCCATCGACGAGATGAAGCACGCGGACAAGCTCACCGAGCGCATCCTCTTCCTCGAGGGACTGCCCAATTTCCAGGACCTCGGCAAGCTGATGATCGGCGAAAACGTCGAGGAGATGCTCAACTGCGACCTCAAGCTGGAAATGAAGGCGATCCCCGACCTGCGCGACGCTATCGAATACTGCGAGTCGGTGCGCGACTTCGGCTCACGTGAGCTGTTCGCGGATATTCTCGAGTCGGAAGAAGAACACGTTGACTGGCTGGAGACGCAAATCAGCCTGATCGACAAGATGGGTATCCAGAACTACATCCAGAGCGCGCAGTTTGTCGACCAGGGCAGCGTGCTGGACAGCGTAAGCGACTGATACCTGGCTAGATGGGGTGCTCGGCCAGGGGCGCCCGGGCGCCCCTGGCAAGACTTTCCCCGCCCTTTCCGCGCCGGTCCGGCGCCATTCCCTGATTTACTGCGGCTGAACGAACGTCTTCACCGACAGCGGTGAGTACGCCATGGCGTCCGGCTCGTCGCCGGTTGCCAGCATCCGGGTTTGCGACCAGTCGGCGGGGTTCAGTTCCTGGATCGCGTCTGCGGCGGCATGTGCTATCCAGACCCGGTCGCCCGCGGGCGCTATCTCGATGCCAATCGGCACCGAACTGCCTGCCATCTGCTCGCCCAGAATGGTCCCGCCGGACTGCTGCAGCGAGATGGGCACGGTACGCAGCAGCTCAGCCGAGTCGGGGTCGATGATGCTGAGTTCCGCGCTGCGGGCGCTGGTGACCAGGACCAGACCCCCGGCTTCGGGTGGCATCACCTCGGCACGAATGGGAAAGCCCGGCACCGCCACGGAGGATCGAGTATCCAGGTTGCGGGCATCAAACAGGGTCACGCTA
Organism: Halieaceae bacterium; assembly: GCA_036351375.1. Classification (GTDB taxonomy): domain Bacteria; phylum Pseudomonadota; class Gammaproteobacteria; order Pseudomonadales; family Halieaceae; genus JANQIO01. The sequence goes on along the minus strand of JAZBOY010000058.1, from coordinate 37,894 downwards.
TCGTCCGCCCGGTTGGTGACCCACAGGTCCCGGCCGTCGGCAGACAGGGCGATGCCCTCGGCACCCGCGCCGGAGCGGCGGAAGGCCAGCAGTTCGCCGCCCGCCACGTTGATCAGGCTGACGCTGCCCGAGCCGATATTGGCCACAAAGGCGCGCTTGCCGCTGGGGTCGTAGGCCAGCATGTGTGAGGTGTCCTGGCCGGTGGGGATCGCCTTCTCCACCACGCCGTTCCAGACGTCGACTACCAACAGCGCGCGGGCCCCTTCCGCAGTCACCAGCACCCGGCGATTGCCGGGCATGAAAACGATACCGTGCGGCCGGGTGTATTCGCCCAGGTCGATAGAGGCTACCGCCTTGCCCTGCTCCACTTCTATGATGGTCAGGCTGTTGCCCGGCTCTTCGGCACCGTAGTTGGTTACCACGGCCAGTTTGCCGTCTCCGGAGACGGCGATTTCGTGAGGACCGGGAGCAGTGCTGGCGCGCGCGACCTCGCGCCCGCTGGCCAGGTCGATCAATGACACGCTGGCCTCGGCCTTGTTGCCCACCAGCAGGGTCTCCGCCTCCAGGGGCAGCGCCAGCAGTGAGCATGCCGCCAGGCACAGGCTGCGCAGGAATTTCATTTTGACCACCTCGCTCGACACAATTTCACAAAACGCCTGGCACCCGCAGACAACACCGCATCCTTGCGGTAGAAGATGCCAACACTGCGCGGGATGCGGGAAAAAGCCAGTCCCGCCACCTCTTCCAACTGCTCACAGAGCGGCTCGTGCACCAACAGCTGGTCGCTAACATACCCCACGGCATGACCCTCGGCCAGCAATCGCAGCCGCATGCTGATGGAGCGCACTTCCCATACCCGACTGAAATGATCGCGAATACGCTGGGCGCCGGGCCGCTCTTCCGGCTCGTCCAGGAAGGAGGCGAGCAGCGGCAGCTCACCGATGGCGGCCTGCGGGTCCCTGCGCACCTGGTCGATGGCCGGGTGGCCCGCCGCCACCACCAGGATCCTCAGCTCATCGAAGAGCGGAATGCTCTCCAGGGCGGGCATATGAGACTGGAACGGACCCATGCCCAGTTCGGCAGCGCCGCTGACCACCGCCTGGATGACTTGCCGGGACGGCAGCTCCTCGAGCGCCAGGCGCGCAAACGGGTGCTGAGCACAGTAGTCCAGCACCAGCTCAGGCGCGTGGTAGCGGTTGATCGTGCCGTTGACCGCCAACGACAGGTGGGACTGCTCACCCTGCCTGATGGCCACCAGGTCACCCAGCAACTGCGCCTCTTCACGCGCCTGGCTCTGGGCGTAAGTAAGCAATCGCATACCCGCCTCGGTAAGCTCAAGGGGGCGGCGATGAAACAGGCGCTGGTCGAGCTTGCGCTCCAGCCCGGTAATGGCCTGGGAGACAGCAGATTGGCTTACCGCCAGCTGTTCCGCCGCCCGCTTGAAGCCGCGGCACTCCGCCACGGCCGTGAGTACCCGCAGTTCCTGGGTCTCAAGTCGCATACTCAAAAATTAGCATCACTTATATAAATATAAGAATCTTTAGCTTAACTTATTTTAATGCCCCCGCAATACTGCTCCGCGCACAGTTAACTGGAGCACCTATGAACGATATCAATATAGGCCTTGAGGGGGTGGTGGTCGGCGCCACTGCCGTGTCCGACGTCGACGGGGCCGCCGGCCGCCTCAGCTACCGCGGAATCGACATCGAAACCCTGGTGCAGCGCCCCTACCTGCACGTGGCCTGGCTGCTGCTCTACGGTGCACCGCCGAGCCCCCGGCAGGAGCAGACGCTGGCTCACTTCCTGCTCGAGCATCGTGCACTCGCGCGCCACGAGCGCGAGCTACTGCTGGCCTTGCCGGCGGACAGCCACCCGATGCGTGTGCTGCAGGGCCTGGTACCACTGCTGGATTTTTCCCCGCGGGCTGATTTTGCGCTGCCCGGCGGTGAAGACGCCCGTCGCGGCCTGGTGGTGGCGGCCCGCTTACCCACCCTGCTGGCGACCTGGCTGCGAAAGCGGGCGGGGCTCGATTGGCAGGCCAGCTGCAACCGACTAGATCCTCTGCAGGCTTTTCTGGCGGACCTGGGCGGCGCCGCAACGGGCGCGAACGCCCTGGCCGCGCTGCAGGCCGCACAGATCCTGCAAATGGAACACAGTTACAACGCCGGTACATTCGCGGGTCGCGTGGTACTGAGCTCGCAGGCGCCGGTGGAGTCGAGCATCGCCGCTTCCATCGGCACCCTGTTTGGCAAACTGCACGGCGGCGCCGACCAGACGGCACTGGAATTCGCCCTCGCCGTCGGCAGCCCGGACGCGGCCGACGCGGCGGTGGTCAAGGTGCTGGAAGCCGGCGGGCGAATCATGGGTATCGGCCATCGGGAGTACCAGGTCACCGATCCCAGAGCGCGGCTGTTGCGGCCGCTCGCGGAGCGGCTCTGCGCGGATAATGCAGATCACCGGCGCCTGTTTGAGACCCTGGTGGCCATCGAAGAGAGCTGCCGTCGCCGGCTGGAAAAGCCCGGCAAGACTTTGCGCGCCAATGTGGAGTTCTACAAGGGTGCGGTGTTCCATGCGCTGGGGCTACCCAGCGACAGTTTCACCGCCATGTTCGCCCTCGCCCGGGTATGGGGTTATATCGCCCACGCCCTGGAGTTTCGGCCACAGTCCCGGCTGATAAGGCCGCGGGCGCTATACCAGGCCCCGGGGAGTACCGATGCCCGGCAATATCAGGAGGCTTGAGAAGCCGGCGCCCCTGCAACCAGGCCTCCGGTGGGCAAAAAAAGCCCGCCTAAAAGGCGGGCCGGCTGTCTGGCTTGCCGTGAGCAGTCAGCGGCCTTCAGCCGTTGGCGGCGCTGTCCTCTGCACCGGCATCAGCGGCCGCTTCCTTGATCAGGGGCTGAAGCTCACCCGACTCGTACATTTCCATGACGATGTCACAACCGCCGATCAGCTCGCCCTTGACCCACAGCTGCGGGAAGGTCGGCCAATTCGCGTAGGCCGGCAGGTTGGCGCGGATGTCCGGATTACTCAGGACGTCCACGTAGGCAAAACGCTCACCGCAGGCCATCAGGGCCTGGGAGGTGCGCGCCGAGAAGCCACACTGGGGCTGGTTGGGGGAGCCTTTCATATAGAGAATGACGGCGTTGTTTTCGATCTGATCTTTAATGGTGTCGATAGTATCCATGATGACCTGTACCGCGGGTTTAAAAGCGGTATTGTAACGAGTATAGGCAAAAACGTCCCCATTGGATCACGCCGCATTGCCTCGCCGGGCCACCGACGATTACCATGCTGGATTCCCTGCGGCGCGGGCCCGGGACAGCTATCACTGCGTACTCAGAATCGACAGGAGCAACGCCATGGCATCGGCCCTGATGAATACCTACAAGCGTCTGGATGTGACCTTTACCCACGGGGAAGGCGCCTGGCTGGTAGACAGTGAAGGGCGACGCTACCTGGACGCTATCGCCGGTATCGGCGTCAATTCCCTGGGGCACGCCCACCCGGCGGTGACGGCCGCCGTCAGCACACAGGCCGGCAAACTGGTACACACCTCGAACCTCTACCGGGTCGAGCACCAGGAGACGTTGGCCCAGCGACTCGCCGAGGTGTCAGGCCTGTCGCGTTGCTTCATTGGCAATTCAGGCGCGGAAGCGAATGAGGCCGCCATCAAGCTGGCCCGACTGTACGGCCATCAACGCGAGATCCAGAATCCCGCCGTCATTGTCATGGAGCACGCCTTCCACGGCCGCACCATGGCCGCCCTGTCTGCCTCGGGCAACCGCAAGATCCAGGCCGGCTTCGAGCCACTGGTGAGCGGGTTTACCCGGGCGCCCTTCGGTGACGCGCAGGCCGTGCGCACCATTGCAGAAAACAACCACAGTATCTCTGCGGTCCTGGTGGAACCGATACAGGGTGAAGGCGGGATCAACCTGCCGCCCGCCGGCTACCTGGCCGAGTTGCGCGAGATCTGCGACCAACACCACTGGCTGCTGATGTTTGATGAGGTGCAGTGTGGCAACTGCCGCACCGGCACCTGGTATGCCTGCCAGGGCGAATCCGTGGTGCCTGACATCATCACCACCGCCAAGGCGCTGGCCAACGGTGTACCGATTGGCGCCTGCATGGCGGGCGGCGCCGCGGCGGAGGTGTTCCAGGCCGGGCACCATGGCTCCACCTACGGCGGCAATCCACTGGCCTGTGCCGCCGCCCTGGCTGTGATCGAGACCATGGAAGCCGAGGGGATCGCCGACCACGCCGCCGCCACCGGTGCGCAGATACTGGCCGGTTTCCGGGAGCGGCTGGGCGACCTCCCCGGGGTACGTGACATCCGCGGGCGCGGCATGATGCTGGGCATCGAGCTGGATGAGCCCTGCGGCGAACTGGTCACCGAAGCACTGGCCGCCGGCCTGCTGATCAACGTGACTGCCGGTAACGTCATCCGCCTGTTGCCGCCGCTGATACTCAACCAGGCTGAGGCGGAGCAACTGGTCGACGGGGTGTCTGCCCTGGTCACACGGTTCCTGCAACAGGACGCACCTGCCCGGGCCAGCGCGTGATGTCGTGTCGGCCGGTTTTCCACAGCCGGCCGTAAATCACACCCGAGCCAGCCCCGCCCCTCACCAACTGTGCATGTTTTGTACAGGTAAGTCCTACCTAATAACAAAAGTTCAAACATCTGGCAGGGCTTTAGAACAAATTGATAGAAGCCCTATCCTGGGGCACGCAAGCGTCTGATTTCTAAAGACTTTGATGTCATGCGGGCTCAGGGGTTAGCGGTCACAGACCTTATGGTTTGCCCACACTTTATCCACAGAAAAACCCCAGCTCCAATGCCTTGCATTCCGCTCACAAGCGCATTATCTTGTATCTCAGCTGCCAGCAAGGCCCAATATATTGGGTCAGAGCCTGGAAACAGCCCAAATAGCCTGTGGGAACCAGCCCATAGACGGTCCACGGCTTGGCCAGACATACGCGAACCGGCCCGAACGTGACGCAAACAAGTCTCGAACGGTTAGGAACAAGTCGGAACGGGACAGATCGGTGCCAAAGCAGTACAGGGCAACAGGCCGGGATGCGAGTAACGAGCAGGTAAAAATGGCTTGTGAAAGGCCAAGACAGGCAGCGGTATCAGAAGCAGCAACAAACGCAGTACCAGCAACATATAAGCAGTAATAACAGAGCGACGTTTTCCAGACAGGGCCAAAGGGAAACAACCAGCGCCGATCATGGGCCGTTACCGGGTTCTCCGGACACGACCACATCTACACCATCGGCACTGGGAATGGGGGATAACAAGCCAGTGACACGGTTCCGGGGAACCCGTAGCAGTAACACCGGCGAACCAGACCACCTACCTACGGCGACGGAAGGCTAATGCAAGTGGTGTACACGAGGTAACGAGGTAACACACCTACAAACGGCCGGACCCGGCACTCGCAGGGCACCGGTGAATAAAAGAGCGTTAGGCACACAGACAGGCAAAACAGGCAAAACACCGCAGGCACAAACGGCCAGGTCGGTTTGGCGTAGAAACTGGATACCCTTTCATCCAGCCAGTACGCGAACCGGCAAGCACAGGGAGTGTTCGCAGTTAAAAATGCCAGGCCTGATTCCGGAGTAGACATGCAAACAGAGATCGAGCAAACCCAAACCGGCCAGGGCAGCCTGCCCGACAGCGAAGCCGCAGTTTCCAGTTCTTCCAACATTTCGGCCACGGCGCCCGGGCAGATTCGCGTGATCAAGCGCAACGGCACGGTGGTCCCCTACGACGACAGCAAGATCTCTGTCGCCATTACCAAGGCCTTCCTGGCCGTGGAAGGTGGCACGGCGGCAGCGTCATCGCGTATACACGAGACGGTGGCCAAGCTGACCGAACAGGTCAGCGCCACGTTCAAACGCCGTATGCCTTCTGGCGGGACGATCCACATCGAGGACATCCAGGACCAGGTGGAGCTGGCGCTGATGCGCGCCGGTGAGCACAAGATTGCTCGCGACTACGTGATCTACCGGGAAGAGCACGCCCGCATGCGCGCCGAGAAATCCGGCGAAGACGCCGCAGCCGCAGTGTCTTCCCCGCATGTCGGCATCCACGTGACCCATGCTGACGGCAGCCGCGCGCCGCTGGACATCACCCGCATCAATACCATCGTCAAGGAGGCCTGTGCCGGCCTCGAGGACGTCAGCGAAGCCGAGATTATCGACGAGGCGCTGAAGAACCTTTATGACGGTGTGTCCCAGCAGGAGCTGAGCACTTCGCTGGTGATCACCGCGCGCACCCTGATCGAGAAAGAGCCCAATTACAGCTATGCCGCCGCGCGGCTGCTGCTGGATAACCTGCGTGCCGAGGCGCTGAACTTCCTGGGCGTGGCGAGCGACGCTACCCAACGCGATATGGGCACCCTCTATGCCCAGGCCCTGCCGGCCTATATCGAGCGCGGCGTAGCGCTCGAGCTGCTGGCGCCGGAACTCAAGACCTTCGACCTGGAGGCACTGGGCGCGGCGCTGGCTCCAGAGCGCGACCTGCAGTTCACCTACCTGGGCCTGCAGACCCTGTACGACCGCTACTTTATTCACAGTAACGAAGTGCGCTTCGAACTGCCGCAGATTTTCTTCATGCGCGTGGCCATGGGCCTGGCGGTCGAGGAAGACAAGCCTACCGAGCGGGCTATCGAGTTCTATCGCCTGCTGTCGTCCTTCGACTACATGAGCTCTACCCCGACCCTGTTCAACGCCGGCACCCTGCGCCCGCAGCTGTCATCCTGCTACCTGACCACGGTACCGGACGACCTGCACGGCATTTACGGCGCCATCCAGGACAACGCTATGCTGTCGAAGTTTGCCGGCGGCCTGGGCAACGACTGGACGCCGGTGCGCGCACTGGGCTCCTACATCAAGGGCACCAACGGCAAGTCACAGGGTGTCGTGCCGTTCCTGAAGGTGGTCAACGATACCGCGGTGGCCGTCAACCAGGGCGGCAAGCGCAAGGGCGCTGTGTGCTCCTACCTCGAGACCTGGCACATGGATATCGAGGAGTTCGTCGAGCTGCGCAAGAACACCGGCGATGATCGCCGCCGCACCCACGACATGAACACCGCCAACTGGATTCCCGACCTGTTCATGAAGCGCGTCTTCGACGACGGCCAGTGGACTCTGTTCTCTCCCAACGACGTGCCCGACTTGCACGACCTGTACGGCGAGGCCTTCGAGAAACGCTATGAAGAATACGAGGCGATGGCGGCCAGCGGCGAACTGAAGCTGCACAAGACCGTTCCCGCCCAGACCCTGTGGCGCAAGATGCTCGGCATGCTGTTTGAGACCGGCCACCCCTGGGTGACCTTCAAGGACCCCTGCAACATGCGTTCGCCGCAGCAGCACGTGGGCGTGGTGCACTCTTCGAACCTGTGTACCGAGATCACCTTGAACACCAGCGCCAACAACGAGATCGCCGTGTGCAACCTGGGCTCGGTCAACCTGCCCCAGCACGTGGGTGAGAACGGCCTGGACGTCAAGAAGCTGGAGCAGACCGTCACCACCGCAGTACGCATGCTCGATAACGTTATCGACATCAACTACTACTCGGTAGATGCGGCGCGCAACTCCAACCTGCGCCATCGCCCGGTGGGCCTGGGCCTGATGGGCTTCCAGGACGCGCTGTACAAGCAACATATCGCCTACGGTTCAGATGCCGCCGTGCAGTTTGCCGACAACTCCATGGAGGCAATCAGCTACTACGCTATCCAGGCCTCTACCGCCCTGGCGGAAGAGCGCGGTGCCTACGAGAGCTTCGACGGCTCCCTGTGGAGCAAGGGCATACTCCCGATCGACTCGCTGAAGAACATGGCGGCCGAGCGCGGCGACGACTACATCGAAGTCGATACCAGCGAGACCCTGGACTGGGAAAGCCTGCGGGCCCGGGTACAGATCAAGGGCATGCGCAACTCCAACGTGATGGCAATCGCACCCACGGCGACCATTGCCAACATCACCGGCGTTTCCCAGTCGATCGAGCCCACGTACCAGAACCTGTACGTCAAGTCGAACCTGTCGGGCGAGTTCACGGTGGTCAACCCGTACCTGATCAAGGACCTCAAGGCCCGCGGCCTGTGGGACAAGGTCATGGTCAACGACCTCAAGTACTACGATGGCAGCGTGCAGAGCATCGACCGCGTACCGGAAGACCTGAAGGCGATCTACGCGACCGCCTTCGAGGTGGAGCCGCGCTGGCTGGTGGATGCGGCCAGCCGCCGCCAGAAGTGGATCGACCAGGCCCAGTCGCTGAACCTGTACATCAACAATGCCAGCGGCAAGAAGCTCGACATCACCTACCGGATGGCCTGGTTCCGCGGTCTCAAGACCACCTACTACCTGCGCTCACTGGCAGCCACGGGCACTGAAAAGTCGACCATCGACACCGGCAAGCTGAACGCCGTGTCGTCGGGCGAACCGGCACCGGCCGAAGTGCCCGCGGCCTGCTCACTGGACGACCCGGACTGTGAGGCCTGCCAATAAGGCAGGCCTTCACGGGCGGTAATTCGGTGAGAGGCCGAAAGCTGTAATTGAACAAGCTCATAGCAACACCCGATAGAGAAACAGGCAAAGCAAGACCATCAGGCAACACATAAAGACACTGGCAGACAGCCACACCACAAGTGGCAATGCCTTGAAGCTCAAAAAAGCGTAGGAATTTCAGGAGAGAGACATGCTTAGTTGGGACGAATACAACACGGAAGAAAACGCTGCCGAGGCAAAAGCCCCGGGCCGCGCCAGTGAGTCGTCGGCGAACCAGGGGGCCGACACCGCTGCCGCAGAGGCGCCTATCCCCACACCGATCGTGGAAACCCTCAGCGAGGCCGAGGTCGAGCAGCAGCTGGCCACTGCGGCACCGGTGGCAGCCGATGCCGAGGCCGAGAAGGCGCTTGCTGCCGCCAACAAGGCTGTGGCGCAAGCCGATACGCTGATCGAAGAGGCCAACCAGGCGATTGCCGATATGGACGTGGCGCCTGGCCTGGAAGAGCTTGAAATGGGTGCTGCGCGGGTATCCGTCGACGAAAAGGCGATGATCAACTGCCGCGCCGACCTGAACCAGCTGGTGCCCTTCAAGTACGACTGGGCCTGGCAGAAATACCTGGACGGCTGTGCCAATCACTGGATGCCCCAGGAAATCAACATGACGGCAGACGTGGCGACCTGGAAGAGCGCCGACGGCCTGTCGGAAGACGAGCGTCGCATCGTGCTGCGCAGCCTCGGCTACTTCTCCACCGCCGACTCGCTGGTCGCAAACAACCTGGTGCTGGCCATCTACCGCCACATCACCAACCCGGAGTGCCGCCAGTACCTGCTGCGCCAGGCCTTTGAAGAGGCCATCCACACCCACGCCTACCAGTACTGCATCGAGTCGCTGGGCATGGACGAAGGAGCGGTGTTCAACATGTACCGCGAGGTACCCTCAGTCGCCAAGAAGGCCGCCTGGAGCCTCAGCCACACCCACGCGCTGAGCGACCCCAACTTTCACACCGGCACCGAAGAAGCCGACCGGGAGCTGCTGCGCAACCTGATCGGTTTTTACGCGGTAACCGAGGGCATCTTCTTCTACTGCGGCTTCACCCAGATTCTCTCCATGGGTCGCCGCAACAAGATGACCGGCGTGGCGGAGCAGTTCCAGTACATCCTGCGGGATGAGTCCATGCACCTGAACTTCGGCATCGACGTGATCAACCAGATCAAGCTGGAGAACCCGCAGCTCTGGACCGACGAATTCAAGAAAGAAGTCATCCAGATGATCCTCGAGGGTACCCAGATCGAGATCGAATACGCACGCGACACCATGCCGCGCGGTGTGTTGGGCATGAACGCCGCCATGATGGAGGAGTACCTGCAATTCATCTGCAACCGCCGCCTGGTCCAACTGGGCCTGCCCGAGCAGTTTGCCGGTGTACAGAACCCCTTCCCGTGGATGTCCGAGATCATGGACCTGCGCAAGGAGAAGAACTTCTTCGAAACCCGGGTTATCGAGTACCAGACCGGCGGCGCGCTGAGCTGGGACTAGACTGGCCCCCGGCCAGTGCAAGGCTGCCGTGCCCCGGACCTTGTCCGGGGCAGCAGTACGGAACGTAGCAATACGTTCCCAAAATGTGGCAATGAAACGCGCGGCCCCGCCAGGGGAAACTCTGGGGCCGCATAGAACACTTCGCCGATACCAGTGAGGATCGAGCATGAGCGATAACAAGCAAGCCACCACCGACACCGAGACCATCCTGATGGCCCTGGACCAGATCAGCCAGACGATCGACGTGATGACCAGCGTGGTAGGCCGGCTTCGCACCTACCTGCAGGAGCAGGAGTCTGTCCGCAAGACCGAGGCCGCCGGCGACATGACGCCGGTGGACGCCAACACTACCGTTCACTGAAGTACCGCACGCAGCGCCCACGCCTGCCCGTGCAGGCGTGGTTTTCCCCTCCAGAAAACCTCCTACCACTCAGCCCCCGGTCAGCAGCCTGTCCACCTCGGCCAGGGCATCCTCCAGGGCGCGAGTGGGCAGCTCCGAGCCGCGGAAGTATTCCTCCGCCATGGGCGCGATGGCGCACTCGGTCGGCAGGGCCTCACCACTATCGATCAGCTGGTACATTGTGGGCAGGAAGATGAACTGCAGCCACTGGTCGAAGCCGAGGGTATCGATACAGAAGGGTTGGGTACTGGCCAGTGCTTCGGCCGAGGGTGGTTCATGCTGCCAGAGGTTGAGCTGGCGCAGGCTGGCTTCCACATCGATCAGCAGTTCGGCTACTTTGTCTGCCTGCGCCAAGTGATTCTCCACCTCGTTTCCCGACATTCTACCTATCACTCGATGGTGCGTCGAAACGGCGGCAGGGCTTCCAGCAGCGCCTTGCCGTAGCGACGGGTGACCAGGCGTCGGTCACAGATGGTGACCCGGCCGCTGTCGGCTTCCGTGCGCAGCAGTCTCCCGCAGGCCTGCACCAGCCGCAGGGCTGCATCGGGCACGGTGATTTCCATGAAGGCATTGCGGCCGCGCCGTTCCACCCACTCGGAGAGTGCCGCCTCGAGCGGGCTATCGGGCACGGCGAAGGGGATTTTGGCCACCAGCACATGTCGGCAGTAGTCTCCCGGCAAGTCTACCCCTTCGGCAAAGCTGGCGAGACCAAAAATGAGGCTCCCCTGCCCACCGTCGATGCGCTCGCGGTGGCGGCGGAGGATTTCGTGCTTGCTGTAATCCCCCTGCAGCAGGATGCGGTCGCGCCACTCTCCCGGCAGGCCCTGGTAGACGTCATTGAGCTGGCGGCGAGACGAGAACAGCACCAGGCTGCCCTCGCCCGGGTCCAGCCATTGCGGCAGCTTCTCGACCAGGCACTGGGTGTGGGCTTCCGGGTCACCGGGGTCGCAGTCCATCGCCGGGATGCGCAGCTCGGCCTGCTGGTGATCAAACGGGCTGGGAACCACTTTGAAGCTGCCAGAGCGTGGCATGCCGGAATGCAGGATGAAACGCTCGAAGCTGTTCAGCGCCGTCATGGTAGCCGAAGTAGCGATCACCCCGGCCGCTCGCGGCCACAGGTGCTCGGTGAGGATCTCTGCCGCCAATACCGGACTCGAGCGCAGCTCGTAGGCGATGCTGTTACCCGCCGGTATCACGTTGATCCAGCGCGCCGTCGGTGCGTTTTCGGCATCCGCGGGCGCAAGCTCTGTGGGCGCCGACGCATAGTCTGACCAGAGGGCGAGATTACCCTCCGCCCGCCCCAGCATGGCGCCGACGGCCGCGTACCACGCCTCCGCCTCCGTGCTGTCGATGCCCGAGAGATCACCGTCCATGGCGTCCTCGAAGCGATTCTCCAGTCGCTGCAGGCGCTCGTGCAACTGATTGAACTGCTGGGCCAGGCGTTCTGCCTGCACGGCCAGGACCTGTGGTATGGCGCCCATCTCGAAGCGCAGGTGCACGCTGTCGTTGGGGTCGCGAGGCTCCGGCATACCCTCCAGCAGGGGCAGCAGGGAACTTGCAGTCTCCAGCTCCCCGGCGACCGCGTTGAACCGTGACTCCAGTTTTTCCATGGCGTCGGTCAGCTCGGCGACCGCCAGGGTCGAGGCGCCCTGCCCCAGCTGCTGCTGGCAGTCTTCTGCCCACTGCCGGGTACTCGACAGCCGGCAGAAGGCAGAGAAATGGTTTAGCGCCTTGGCGGGCAGGTGATGGCCCTCGTCGAAGATATAGACCGTATCCTCAGGCGGCGTGAGAATCGCACCGCCTCCCAGCGCCAGGTCAGAGAGTACGAGGTCGTGATTGGTGACAATCACATCGGCGTGTTGCAGCGCATCGCGAGCCTTGAAGAAACTGCACTGGCCGACATTGGGGCAGCGCCGGCCGCTGCACTGACTGTGATCGGTAGTCACACTGAACCAGGCATCGTTGGCCACTTCCTCGGGCCAGGCATCGCGGTCACCATCCCACTCACCGCGCCCCAGGGCTTCTGCCATCGACTGGTAGACCGGCAGGGCGTCCTGGCCCGGCGCATTGACCTCGTCCGGGTAGAGGGGAATAACCGGGTCCTCGGCGCCGCCGCTGGCCAACAGCCGATCCAGCCGCGACAGGCAGATATAGCGGCGACGGCCCTTGGCGAGGACGAAGTCGAAGGCCAGGCCGCTGTGCCGGCGGATGTCCGGCAGGTCTTTCATCACCAGCTGCTCCTGCAGGGCGATGGTGGCGGTAGAGATCACCAGGGTCTTGTCACTGGCGCGCGCCAGTGGAATGGCGGCGACCGTATAGGCGATGGTTTTGCCGGTACCGGTGCCCGCCTCGATGGCCACCTGCGGTGTCGCCTCATCATTTTCGCTGTCCATGCGCGCCAGGGCGTTGGCGATCTCGGCAATCATCTGGCGCTGCCCCCAACGCGGGTTCAGGGACTTGCCTTCTATGAGCGCGTTATAGGCCTGCCGAATCGCCTCCTTGGATTCTTCAGACAGCAACGGCGTTATCGCCTCCCTGCGCCAGCAGCGCCTGGCGGCTGGCGATGGCGTTGGCATAGATCGCCAGTGCGTACTCACGCTGGTTGCCGGGAATGGCCTGCATACGCTGCAGAAAGGCCTGCTCGCTGCAGCTACCCGGCAAATCACCCGGCGGCAGGTCCGGCGCGTTGCCGTGCAGGGCCTGCCAGGCGAAAGCGTTGGTAGCGTGCAGGCGGTAGTTGCCCACCACCTGGCGGTCCAGTTCGGCAGCCACCTGCTCCGGCGTCGCGAAGTTCGCACCCAGCGGCTCACCGAACGCGACGTGTACCAGTCCCTTGTTGCCACTGATGCCGGTAGCGATGCTTGCGACATCCTCGTGCTCGGCTTTCTGGTAGCTGCCGCTGGTCGCCAGCTGCTGGAGTTCGGCCGCCTTGAGCGCATCGCAGGGGTCGAGCTCATAGGAAATCGATACGGGCACAATGTTCAGGCCGGCGATAAAGTCACCAAACTCTTCCGCCTTCCGATCCTGGCTCATCGCCAGCATCTTGATAATGGCGGGCTCGGTGCGATCGACACCGTCCTTGGCCCGCCCCTCACGCTGGGCGATCCAGATCGGCGCGCGATCGGCCTGGATGGAGTGGCGTATATAAGCCGACAGTTCCCGGTAGGCCTTGAACACCTCACGCGGCCCCCGCGCTGAACGCTTGACGATAAAGCTCTTGTTGAGGCGCATCAGGTCCGATACGTAGGGCTTGGTCAGCAGGTTATCGCCAATCGCAATGCGCACGGTGTCAAAGCCCGAGTGGTGCAGCGCGTAGTTGGTGAAGGCCGGGTCCAGGGTAATGTCCCGGTGATTGCTCATGAAGAGATAGGGGGTTTCAGCGTCCAGCTTGTCCAGACCGGACACCGAGAAGCCAGCGGTACTGTCTTCGATCATCTGCGACATGTAGCGTTCGATGACCAGCTGGAAACTGCGCACGTCTGTGACATCGGCCAGCTCACTGCGCAACACCCGCCTTACCAGGGCCCGCAGCGGCAGCCCGAACCAGCTGGCGAGGCCCTTGAACTTGAGCCGGCAGATGGCGCCGAGAAACTCGGAATCGCCGAGCAGGCGCTCCAGTACTGCGGGCACTTCCGCGTCATTGTAGGGCCGAATATCGGCAAATCGGTCCATGCGCTGAGGACGGCTGTCGGGAAAGGCGCACACCTTATAGGAAAGCACTGCGTTAGTCATCTACAGGCCGGTTTACGCCCCGGGAAACGGTCCTGCTCGGCAGGTTTCATGCTATGCTTGCGCCCGCTTCAAACACCAGACTTCGGAGATTTTATGGAAGCCACAAGTTCACTCTTGATGGTGCTGGGCGTTGCCGTGTTGCTGGCCAGCTGGGTTGTTCTGCTTATCGCCTCCTGGAAGGAAGATTTTTCCTGGGGCCTGTGTTCCCTGCTGCTGCCGCCGCTGTCCTACTGCTATGCGCTGTTTCGGCTCGACAAGGCGGGTGAGGCCATCGCCCTCGCCGCAGTGGGCTGGGTACTCCTGTTCCTGGCGTTCTGATCGCGGTACGGCCCGGCCTACGCGGCTCGGCCTTTGCGGCCCAGTTCATTACCAAAGTTTAATGAACTTCGCGGCACCCAGAATTCAAATTATATTCTATATAAATCAATAGCTTAGCGGTCCGCACATCAGTGCGGCGCCGCCCCTCCCCGGTGCACCTGCAAAACCATGATCTGGTGCACACCACAGGTCGTAAAACGCCGTTAGAATCCGCCGCGGTTCCATAGTTAGACCATTACTTTTGTCCATAGGCCATTACCCAAGGGGATACCATGAAGTCTATTGTTACTACCGCCATCGCCAGCAGCCTGCTGGCCCTGTCCGCTTCCGCCTTTGCCGCGAAGCCCACCAGCATCGTTTTCGATTCCAACGGCAAGACTGCCGAGGGCACCGAGTACGGCAACTACCACGTGAAGTGCTCCAACGGCAAAAAGATGCCGCTGACCGCCTGGGACAACCGCAAGAAGTGGTGCGTCGGTGAAGGTTCTTCAGAGAACTGCGAGAAGAAGCAGATCAAGGCAGCCAAGAAGGCCTGCAAGGCGGCCTGAGCCGTTAGCACTCGCCAGCTGATCGGGCCCGGCCTCGGGCCTGATCGCCTCCCCCTCCTGCCCGAAGGCCCCGCCTGAGGCGCAGCTATAAATTTCCTCAACTAAAAAGACAGACCGTCAGGCGCGCTCTAGTTCTGCGTGGCAGGTTCACCTGTGCCCAGCACCAGCTCCGCCAGCGTCATAATCAGCCGTACCTGCTTTTCCTCGGCCTGCGGGCCCAGCGGGTCTTCCCCCAGCAAATCGCGATACATCGGCGCCATGGTGATGTAGGACATAACCAGGTTGTTGAGACCCATCACCGCCCAGGGCTGTAACTCATGAACCGGGCCGAGATTCGGCGCGGGGCTGCTCTCTGGCGGCTCAAACATGGGGCGGAACAGACGGTCCACCAGGGTATCGGTGTGGGGGCCGCCCGACAGTGCCGCATGTTGCAACAGGCGCGCCAGGTTGGGGCGCTGATGGTGCATACGCACCGTGATCTCCAGCCAGCGGTAGATCCCCTCCGGGGTCAGCGGCGCCTGTCTCAGCTCGTCTAGGGGCGCCGTGAACGCCTCCAGAAGGCGGTCCAGTACCGCGGCGTAAAGGGCTTCCTTGTTGCGAAAGTGGTTATACAGGCTGGGAGAACGGATGCCGACGCGGTCCGCCACATCGCCCAGGGAGGTGGCCGTATAACCGCGCTCGGCGAACAGGTCTTCGGCCGCATCCAGTATGCGCTCGGGGGTTGGTTTTGCGGTGGATGCTTGGCTGGCGGGCATGGCCGGATACTAACTAATAGTTATTAGTAATGCTATTTTGTAGGCATGATGCGCTGCGACGACATCCACGCCATTGAAACCCTGATCTACCACTATGCCGATCTCATCGATGCCGGCCGTTTCGAGGACGTGGCGCGGCTGTTTGCCAACGCCTGCATAGTGGGTCCGGACGGCGAGGAATGCGCCGGCGAGGGGCCCGTGCTGGCGCTCTACCAGAAGACCGCGCGCATCTACCCCGACACCGGCACACCCTGCACCGAGCATATGACCACCAATGTCTCCGTACAGCTCTCCGACGAGGGGGCTACGGCCACTGCCAGCAGCCGTTTTACGGTGCTGCAGGCGCGGGAGGATTTCCCGCTACAGGTCATCATCGCCGGTCAGTACCGCGACCAGTTTCGCAAGCGTGAGGGCCGCTGGGAGTTCGCGCGCCGGGAGATGTATCCGCGCCTGATCGGCGACCTGTCCCGACACCTGATGGTGCCGCTCAGCCCCTGATTGGAAGCCGCCTAAACCCCTGATACCGTTGACAGTTCGGGGCGAAATGTGAATAATCGCGCCTCCCCAAAATTTGTGTATATAGAGGTAACAACTTTGGCAAATTCACCGCAAGCCAAAAAGCGGGCACGCCAGTCGGTCAAGCGCCGCAGCCACAACGCAAGTCTGCGCTCCCTGGTACGCACGGTCATCAAGCGAGTCAACGCCGCCATTGAAGCCGGCGACGCCGAGCAGGCCAAGGCCGCTTACGGCGAAGCCGTACCGGTTATCGACCGCATGGCTGACAAAGGCATCATCCACAAGAACAAGGCCGCCCGTCACAAGAGCCGCCTCAACGAGCAGGTCAAGGCACTCAGCGCCTGATATCTCTCTGCGTTCTTGAAGAAGCCGGCTACACGCCGGCTTTTTTGTGCCTGATCGAATCGCCTCGGAGGTTGGCGCTCCGTAGCGCCTACAACCGAAGGACTTTTTCTCCACGAGCGATGCCAGCTACGCCAGAGCGGACGACCTCGAGAATGGAGGCATCGCCCATGGCTTCCACAAAGGAGTCGAGCTTGTCAGCGGTGCCCGACAGCATGATGGTGTAGACCGAGGGGCCCACGTCGACAATCTGGCCGCGGAAGATGTCGGTGCAGCGTTTGATTTCGGCGCGCTGGGCGCCGGTAGCACGAACCTTGATGAGCATCAGGTCGCGCTCGATGTGGGCGCCTTCGGTCAGGTCCACCAGCTTCACCACATCCACCAGCTTGTTGAGCTGCTTGGTGATCTGCTCGATCTTACGGTCATCGCCAATAGTGGTCACCGTCAAGCGTGACAGGGTGGCATCCTCGGTGGGCGCCACATTGAGGGTCTCGATGTTGTAACCGCGCTGTGAGAACAGGCCGACTACCCGGGACAGTGCGCCCGGTTCGTTTTCCAGCAGGACAGAAATGATTCTTCTCATCAGGTTCTCTCCGTCTTGCTGAGCCACATGTCGGCCATCGAGCCGTTGGGCGCCACATGCATCGGGTAGACGTGCTCGGCCGGGTCGACCATCACGTCCAGGAACACCAGCTTGTCCTTCAGCGCAAAGGCCTCTTCCATTTTCGCATCCAGCTCAGCGCGGTCTTCCACGTGAATGCCCACGTGGCCGTAGGCCTCCGCCAGCTTGATGAAATCCGGCAGTGAATCGGCATAGGCGGATTCCGAGTGGCGGCCCTCGTACTGCATGTCCTGCCACTGCTTGACCATACCGAGGTAGCCGTTGTGCAGGTTGATGATCTTCACCGGGATGCCGTACTGGCTGCAGGTGGACAACTCCTGGATGTTCATCTGGATACTGCCCTCGCCGGTCACGCAGGCCACATCCGCATCGGGGAAAGCGAGCTTCACCCCCATGGCCGAGGGCAGGCCGAAGCCCATGGTGCCGAGGCCGCCGGAGTTGATCCAGCGCCGTGGCTTGTCGAACTTGTAGTACTGGGCCGCAAACATCTGGTGCTGGCCCACGTCGGACGTCACGAAGGCCTCACCGCCCGTCACCCGGTACAGTGATTCGATGACCTGCTGGGGCTTGATCGGTCCGCCGGTTTCGTAGCGCGGCGCGGTCCACAGGCCGTGTGCGGCGCGCCATTGGTCGATCTGCTGCCACCAGCGCTCCAGTGCCACCGTATCGGGCAGGTCGGGCTGCTCTTCGCGGTGCTGGTTGATCAGCGCCATCATGTCTTTCAGCACGGCATCCACCGGGCCGACGATGGGTACGTCGGCCTGCACGGTCTTGGAAATACTGGTGGGATCGATATCAATATGAATGATCTTCGCGCCCGGGCAGAACTTGTCGACCGTGTTGGTCACCCGGTCGTCCAGCCTTGCCCCCACCGCCAGGATCACGTCGGCGTGGTGCATGGCCATGTTGGCCTCGTAGAAACCGTGCATGCCCAGCATGCCCAGGAACTGGCGATCGGTTGCCGGGTAGGCCCCGAGGCCCATCAGCGTGTTGGTCACCGGGTAGTTGAGCATTTGCGCCAGCTCGGTCAGCAATTCGCTGCTGTTGCCGAGAATCACGCCACCGCCGCTGTAGATCACCGGCCGTTTGGCGCCCAGCAGCAGCTTGACGGCCTTCTTGGTCTGGCCGGAGTGGCCGCGACTGGCCGGGTTGTAGGAGCGCATTTTGACGCCGCCCGGATATTTGTAAGCGTGCTTCTCGTCGGGCCTGGTCAGGTCCTTCGGGATGTCCACCACCACAGGGCCAGGCCGGCCTGAGGTGGCGATATGAAAGGCCTTCTTGATAGTGGCCGGTATGTCCTCCGCGCGCTGCACCAGGAAGCTGTGCTTCACGATGGGTCGGGATATGCCCACCATATCGGTTTCCTGGAACGCGTCCTCGCCAATCAGGTGGGATTGCACCTGCCCGGACAGCACCACCATGGGAATGGAGTCCATGTAGGCGGTGGCAATGCCGGTGATGGCATTGGTAGCCCCCGGGCCGGACGTCACCAGCACCACGCCGGGCTTTCCGGTGGCGCGCGCGTAGCCGTCAGCCGCGTGGGTGGCGGCCTGTTCATGCCGTACCAGGATGTGGGGGATGCTCGATTCCTTGAACAGGGCATCGTAGATATGCAGCACTGCACCGCCGGGGTAGCCGAAAATGAAGTCGACCCCCTCGTCCTGCAGCGCCCGGGCGATCATCTCGCCACCGGAGAGTAATTCCACCGCTTGTACCTCTCTTCCTGCCTCACACGCATGTTCGGTGCAAGGTACGCGAGGCCAATACGACCGCGCGAGTTCAACGAAGTAGCGTCCGGAAACTGGAGCACGCTACGCCAGGCGACCATTGCGTGAAATCGGCTCGAGTGACGCGTGCACAGAGGGGTGCCGTGAAACACACGAGCCCGCTGTCGGTCGCCCTGCGAGGTAGCGCAGTGGTGGCCACGATATCCGCCAATACGGTGGTTATCGCTTTCGGGTACCCGGGTGTCGGCGTTCGAGCGTCGGGGCAGCCAGTGCTGCCGGCCCGGTGCCAGTATCAGTGCCTGTCACAGTGCGTGACGCGCCTGATCCCACCGCGGGAGCGTGCATTCTTCTCGCTTCTAGGACCTGTGTCAACATCTGGCAATCCCGAGTTGCACCGCTCCGGGACATGGGGTACTTTCGGGCGAAATAAATGATTGGGGACAAGCACTTGCGCGGATTCTCTCAGAAAGCACTTGGCCTGGTGGCGGCCCTGGCTGTCGGCTATACGCTGGCGCCGGCGGCGCTGGCGGAAGAAGGCTATTACAAGTGGGTCGATGGCCGCGGCAATCCTGTGCACAGTGATCGCCCGCCGCCCTCCGGCACCGAATACGAGTTCGTCTCGACCCAGTCAGGCCTCACCCGTCGCGTAACGGCTGAAGAGAACACGACCAACCCACCGGGCTGGGCGATCTCTGACGACAACAATGACGGCAAGCCGCAGAACGCTGCCGAGAAACAGGCGGCCATTCCCAAAGACCCGGCCCTCTGTGACCAGGCGCGGGCCAACCTCGACACCCTCAATTCAAAGGCACGGGTACGGATTCGCGATGACAGCGGGATTCGCTACCTGACCGAAGAGGAAAAAGATGTCCAGCGCAAGAAAGCGCAGGACCTGATCGCCGTACACTGCGGCTCTTAGTTCATAAAACCGCTGGGGGCTTAAGCCACTAAGAGGGGCTGGAGGCGCTAGCCCGCTCGCGTGCTTCTAACAATAAAAGCACCATTGGCACCACTGGAGTTACAGGTTCCTCATCTGTTCTGAGGCGCCAGACTTCACCTTCACTCATTTCTGTTTGGTCGGCGCCCCTGCATTGATGCAGGGGCGCCGGGCCAGATGATGTCAGGCTTCGGGCGGGTGGCCTCAGGCGGCTTGTTCAGCCGAGAAGATAGCGGAGTTCCCTTCCAGGCTGGCGTGGATCGTCGAGCCGGGCGGGAACTTGCCGGCCAGCAGGTCCTGGGCCAGTGGGTTCTCCAGCTGCTGCTGGATCGCCCGCTTCAGCGGCCGCGCACCGTAGACCGGGTCGAAGCCCACTTCCACCAGCTTGTCCAGCAGCTCGTCGTCGATCACCAGTGAGAGATCGCGTTCCTGCAGGCGGGCGTGTAGCCCGGCCAGCTGGATGTGGGCAATGCCACGAATCTGCTCCTGGCCCAGCGGGTGGAATACCACCGTTTCGTCAATACGGTTGATGAATTCCGGGCGGAAGTGGGTACCCACCACGCCCATCACCGCTGCTTTCATGGCGTCGTAGTGCTCTTCGCCGGCCATCTCCTGGATCAGGTCCGAGCCCAGGTTGGAGGTCATCACCACCACCGTATTGCGGAAGTCCACGGTGCGGCCCTGGCCGTCGGTCAGGCGACCGTCTTCCAGCACCTGCAGCAGGATGTTGAACACATCCGGATGCGCCTTCTCGACCTCGTCCAACAGCAGCAGTGAATAGGGCCGGCGCCGCACCGCTTCGGTCAGGTAGCCGCCCTCTTCATAGCCGACATAGCCGGGAGGTGCACCGATAAGACGGGCCACCGAGTGCTTCTCCATGAACTCCGACATATCCACACGCACCATGGCCTGCTCGGAATCAAACAGGAACTCGGCCAGCGACTTGCAAAGTTCGGTCTTGCCCACCCCGGTGGGGCCGAGGAACAGGAAAGAACCATTCGGACGGTTCGGGTCCGCCAGGCCGGCGCGGGAACGGCGCACGGCATTGGCCACCGCCTGAACCGCTTCGTCCTGGCCCACCACGCGCTCGTGCAGGGCATCTTCCATGCGCAGCAGCTTCTCGCGGTCGCCCTCCAGCATCTTGGATACCGGGATGCCGGTCCAGCGGGAGACCACCTCGGCCACCTCCTCTTCGGTTACCTTGTTACGCAACAGGGTCCTGTCACCTGCCTCTGCCTTGCCGGCCTGCTCCAGCTGCTTCTCCAGCTCGGGAATCTTGCCGTACTGCAGCTCTGACATCAGCGTCAGGTCGCCGGCCCGGCGCGCGGATTCCAGCTCGATCCTGGCCTGCTCCAGCTCGCTCTTGATCTGGGCCTCGCCCTGCACGGTTGCTTTCTCGGCCTTCCAGATCTCCTCCAGGTCGGCATATTCCTTCTCGACCTTATTGATGTCTTCCTCCAGCTTGTCCAGCTGCTTGCGAGCGGCATCACTGGTGTCTTTCTTGACGGCCTCGCGCTCGATCTTGAGCTGGATGAGACGACGCTCAAGCCGGTCCATTGACTCGGGCTTGGAATCGATTTCCATGCGAATGCGGCTGGCGGCTTCGTCCACCAGGTCGATGGCCTTGTCGGGCAGCTTGCGATCGGTGATGTAGCGTTGGGACAGCTTGGCCGAGGCAATGATGGCGCTGTCGGTGATGTCCACGCCGTGGTGCACCTCGTAGCGTTCCTTGAGGCCGCGCAGAATCGCGATGGTGTCTTCCTCGTTGGGTTCGTCCACCAGCACCTTCTGGAAACGACGTTCCAGGGCGGCGTCCTTCTCCACATACTGGCGGTACTCATCGAGCGTGGTGGCCCCCACGCAGTGCAGCTCGCCGCGGGCCAGCGCCGGCTTCAGCATGTTGCCGGCGTCCATGGAACCCTCGGCCTTGCCGGCGCCTACCATGGTGTGCAGTTCGTCGATGAACAGCACAATGCGGCCTTCCTGCTTCGACAGCTCATTGAGCACCGCCTTGAGGCGCTCCTCGAACTCGCCGCGGAACTTGGCCCCGGCCAGCAGTGAGCCCAGGTCCAGGGAAAGGATGCGCTTGTCGCGCAGGCTCTCGGGCACCTCGCCGTTGACCACCCGCTGGGCCAGGCCCTCGATGATCGCGGTCTTGCCAACGCCGGGCTCGCCAATCAGCACCGGGTTGTTCTTGGTGCGGCGCTGCAGCACCTGGATACAGCGGCGAATCTCGTCATCGCGGCCGATCACCGGGTCCAGCTTGCCCTCTTCCGCCCGCGCGGTCAGATCGATGGTGTACTTGTCCAGCGCCTGGCGTGACTCCTCCGCCGCCGGGTCATTGACCGTCTCGCCGCCGCGCAGGGCGTCAATCGCGCCGCCCAGCGCGGCTTCGGTCGCCCCGGCGTCCTTGAGCAGCCTGGCGGCACTGCCACCAGCAGCCAACATGGCCAGCAGTACCAGTTCGCTGGAAATATAGGCATCTCCGCGCTGCTGGGACAGCTTGTCAGCCTGGTTCAATACCCGGCCGGTGTCGTTGCCCAGGTGAATATCGCCGGCGCCACCGGTCACTTTCGGCAGGGCGTCCATGGCCGCTGCCGCAGCGCTCTCCAGCCCGGCGACGTTGGCGCCGGCCTTGGCCAGCAGCGGGCGGGCCACGCCGCCCTGCTGTTGCATCAGCGCCACCAGCAGGTGCACCGGCTCGATAAAGTTGTGGTCACGGCCCACTGCCAGTGACTGGGCATCGGCCAGCGCGACCTGCAGGGGGTTGGTCAGTTTGTCCATGCGCATTGCTTGAAACCTCTCCGCTGCCCATGCAGCGAGTCATTGCTTGATTACCCCCTAGATGGGGGCAAATAGCCCTGTTTCAAGTATGTGTATAGACGCCTCAGCGCAGGATGCAAAGCCCCGTGACAAGCCGCCCGGCGGCCTCCCCGTCGCGGCGGAAGGAGTGAAAACGATCGCTGTCGGCAAAGGTACAGAAGCCGCCGCCGTAAACCGCATCGACGCCACAGGTCGACAGCCTGAGCCGCGCCAGCGCTACCAGGTCGGCCCGGTATTTCTCGCCGGAGGGCTGGAAACAGCGGCGAACGGCAGCTTCCTGGCCCGGGGCGGTGTGCAGGAAGGCTTCCAGCAACTCAGCCCCGACCTCGTAGTTGGCCTGGCTGATGGCCGGGCCAATCCACGCCAGCAACCGGTCGGGTGACGACGCCATTGCCGCCACCGCTTGCTCGAGAATGCCTGCCGCGAGGCCTCGCCAGCCCGCGTGAACCGCCGCGATCTCGGTGCCCGCGGTATTGCAGAACAGCACCGGCAGGCAATCTGCTGTCACCACACGACAAACGGTGCCGGGAACCGCGCTGGTAATGCCGTCCGCCTCAACGCTACCGCTGACGCTGGCAGCATCGACCACCCGCTTGCCATGCACCTGGGTAATACGCGGCTCTGGGTACCCTGCAAGCAGCGCGGGCCGGGCAGTATCGCCGCTGATGCGGGTCGTCGAGAAGGCGACAACAGCGTCTGGAACAGGCCAGTCCGGCACCAGCAAACTCACGGCGCGTCACAGCGCCGCAGGCAATCCAGCAGCGCCTCCATGTCATCGGGCAGCTCGGATTCCCACAGCATCTCCTCGCCGCTGCCGGGGTGGACGAGGCCCAGCCGCCGGGCGTGCAGGGCCTGGCGTGGAAACCCACGGAGGGTATCGACCAGCTCGGGCTCAGCGCCCCGCGGCAGCCTGGGCCGGCCGCCGTATTGCGGATCCCCCACCAACGGGTAGTGGATGTGCGCCATGTGCACACGGATCTGGTGGGTGCGCCCGGTCTCCAGGTGCACGGCGACATGGGTGTGGTGCCCGAAACGCTCGGCCACCCGGTAGTGGGTTACTGCTGGTTTGCCGCCGACGTGCACCACGGCCATCTTCTTGCGCTGTTTGGGGTGGCGGCCAATGGGCGCATCCACAGTGCCGCCGCCGGTCATGGCACCAATAGTGACCGCTGCGTACTCGCGGCTGACACTGCGTGCCTGCAATTGCTCCACCAGGCTGGTGTGGGCGCGCAGGGAGCGCGCCACCACCATCAGGCCCGAGGTATCCTTGTCGAGCCGGTGCACAATCCCCGCCCGCGGCAGGTTGGCCAGTTCCGGGTACTGGTTGAGCAGCGCGTTTACCAGGGTACCGCTGCTGTGACCCGCAGCCGGGTGCACAACCAGCCCCGGTGGTTTGTTGAGCACCAGGATGTCGGCATCCTCGAAATACAGGTCCAGCTCAATCGCCTCGCCCTGCCAGCTCACCGCTTCCTCGAGCGCCGCCACCAGGGTGAGCCGGGCGCCGGCTGACACCTTGTCGCGCGGCTTGACCGCAGCGCCGTCGATCAGCAGCTCGCCGCTGCGAATCCAGGCCTGCAGGCGGGAGCGGGAAAATTCGGGGAACAGCTCAGCGGCGACCTGGTCCAAGCGTTTGCCGTGCTGTTCTTCGGTGACCAAGGCCTCCTGCTCGATGTGCTCCAGCATGGCGGTCAGAGGGCTCCTGTGTTTAAATACGCGGCTCGAAAATGCCGCCATTCGACATGTTATCACGCACATTCCCGTTGCTCCGCCGCCGCTCCCTCCTGGGGCTTACACTATCGCTGTTTCTGGTACTGCTGGCGGGCTGCTCCGGGAACGATGAACTCGACCTGCCGCCGGGCGCCAACTCTTCCGAGTACGAGCTCTACCAGGAGGCCCAGCGCTACCTGCGCAACAAGAACTACGACCTGGCAGTGCAGGCCCTGCAGCTGCTGGAATCGCGCTTCCCCTTCGGCCGCTATGCGGAGCAGGCCCAGCTGGAGCTGATCTACGCGCACTACAGCAACTTCGAGCACGAGGCCGCCATCGAGGCCGCCGACCGCTTCATTCGCCTGCACCCCCAGCACCCCAACGTCGACTATGCCTTCTATATGAAGGGCCTGGCCGCCTACACCCAGAACCAGGGGATATTCGAACGCTGGTTGCCCAAGGACATTACCAAGCGCGACACCTCCTACGCCCGTGAAGCCTTCGCGGAATTCTCACAGTTGCTGGCCCGCTTCCCGGACAGCCCCTACGCTCCGGACGCCCGCTCGCGCATGGTGCACCTTCGCAACCTGCTGGCCCGCTCCGAGATCAACGTGGCGAACTACTACTTCAAGCGCGGCGCCTATGTGGCGGCCGTCAACCGCGGCCGCTACGTGGTGGAGAACTTCCCGCAGACCCCCGCCGTCGCCGACGGCCTGGCGGTAATGGTGCAGGGTTACCTGCTGCTGGGCCTGGACCAGCTGGCGCAGGACTCACTGGACGTGCTGGTACTCAACTACCCGGAACACCCGTCGGTGGACGAGAACGGCAAGTTCGTCAGCAGCTACACGGCTGAAGGCATCGACCGCTCGTTCCTCAACATGGTCAGCTTCGGCCTGCTGGATAGAGCAGCCCCACCTGAGTTCGACAACCGCCCCAGGGACGGTTCTCTCTAGAAGACCGCTTGCCTGCAATGCCCTCGCTGAGCAGCGAGGCGCTACATCACCGCATAAACCTTGCCCGCGCACCTGACTTTTCACCGGGCGCGTCGTAGCCCGGGCGCGTCCCGGAAAGCCCCCTGGTGTCGCGCGTGCGGCAACAGCGCTCCAACAGAGAGAAACCTAATGACCGATCTTCCAGCCAGAGGTGATGGGGTAGCGGCGGTCGCGGCCGAAGCCGCGGCGGGTGATGCGTACGCCGATGGGGGCCTGGCGGCGCTTGTATTCGTTGAGGTCGACCAGTCGCACGGCGCGCTCGACGTCGGCGCGTTCCAGGCCCTCGGCGATGATGTCCTCGGCGCTCATGTCCTGTTCGATATAGAGCTCGAGAATGCGATCCAGCACCTCGTAGTCGGGCAGGCTGTCCTGGTCTTTCTGGTCGGGGCGCAGCTCCGCCGACGGTGGCCGGGTGATGACCCGCTCGGGGATCACCGGGTTGCGGCGGTTGCGGTGTTCCGCCAGGGCGTAGACCAGGGTCTTGGGCACATCCTTGAGCACGTCGAAGCCACCGGCCATATCGCCGTACAGCGTCGAGTAGCCCACTGCCATTTCGCTCTTGTTGCCGGTGGTCAGCACCAGCGAGCCTTTTTTGTTGGAGATGGACATCAGCAGAACGCCGCGGCAGCGAGCCTGCATGTTCTCCTCTGTGGTATCCGCGTCCAGGCCCTCGAACTCTTCCGCCAGGCTGGCGACAAAGGCCTCGTAAATCGGCTCGATGGATATCACCTTGTGGGCCACGCCCAAGCGTGCGCTCTGCTCGGCGGCATCCTCCACGCTCATCTGCGCGGTATAGCGGAACGGCATCATCACCGCCTCGACCCGCTCCGGGCCCAGGGCATCCACCGCCACCGCCAGGGTCAGGGCGGAATCGATGCCCCCGGACAGGCCCAGCACCACACCGGGGAAACGGTTCTTGTTCACGTAGTCTCGAACGCCCACCACCAGGGCCTGGTAAACGCTTTCCAGGGGGTCCAGCAGGGGCGCGATTTCCGCCGCTTCCAGCCGGTACTGGCCGGCTTCCTCCGAGACTTTCAGGCTCTCCCGCGAGGGCAGGTAGGCCGGGGCGCGAGCGCAGAGCTCACCGTCGGCATTGACGGCAAAGGAGCCACCGTCAAACACCAGTTCATCCTGGGCA
The DNA here is from genome assembly GCA_036351375.1 of Halieaceae bacterium. GTDB lineage: Bacteria > Pseudomonadota > Gammaproteobacteria > Pseudomonadales > Halieaceae > JANQIO01. Next base: position 11,289 of record JAZBOY010000058.1, on the reverse strand, counting down.
CCCACCTGGTTCACGTACACCACCGGCAGGCGGTTCTCCCGGGCTCGCTGTGCCACCATGGCCTCGCGCTCCTGCTGCTTGCCGCGGTGAAACGGCGAAGAGTTGAGGTTCAGCAGAAGGGCAGCGCCGGCCGCCCGGGCCTGGGCGATGGGTTCCGGTTCCCAGATATCCTCGCACACACTGAGAGCGACCGGCACGCCGTGGATGTCTACAACGCAGGCGCGATCGCCGGTGTCGAAATAGCGCTTTTCGTCAAACACCTGGTAGTTCGGCAGGCACTGCTTGGCGTACTCGGCGATCACCTCACCGCGGTGCACCACGCCCGCCATATTGTAGAGCTTGCCGCCGCGCCGCCGCGGGTAGCCGATCACCACGTAGGCATGGTCGACGGCGGCGCAGAGGGTGGCCAGCGCCGCGTTGACGCGGCGCTCGACGCTGGGTCGCAGCAGCAGGTCTTCCGGCGGGTAGCCACACAGGGTCAGCTCCGGGAAGACCAGTACCGGGCCTTCGCTTTCCGTCTCCGCCTGGCGCACCAGGGCAAGCACCTGTTCGACGTTGCCGTCGAAGTCGCCAACCAGGGTGTTGATCTGGGCCATGATGATGTCGAAGGCGGGCATGCTGCAGGTCCTGTGAACGGGGCGCATATTGTCTTGCAATGCGCCTTCCTAAGCAAAGTCCCGAGCGGGTAGACTTGGGGACATCTGCACAATAAGAACACAAAGCACCCTATGTCCCAGCGGCCGGCCATACTGAACCGACCCACCCCGCCCATACAGGAACAGCAGAAGGTCTCCCTGTTCCGCATCTACGTGGTGTACCGCTCGATCCTGTCGATCGTGCTGCTGCTGAGTCCGCTGAATTCAGAAACCCGCCAGCTGCTGGGCGAGCTGAATCCCGAGCTCTACCTCGTGGTGGCCATCGTCTTCCTGGCCACTAACCTGGTGTTGCTGGCGCTGATGCAAACCCGGCTGATCCACGACCGGGTCACCCAGTTCAGCGTATTTTTCACTGATATCTTTGTTATCACGCTGCTCTCGGATGCCAGTGGCGGCATGTCCAGCGGCCTGCCGATCCTGCTACTGGCCACTGCCGCCGCCAGCGCAGTGGTCATCGACATCGCCACCATCGCCACCTTGATTGCCGCGTTGAGCGTCATTGCAATCCTGGCCGACACCCTGCGGCTGATCAACGAGGGCCACCTGGCCTTCGACAGCCTGCTGCCCGCCGGCCTGCTGAGTGCGCTGATCTTCTCCGTCTCCCTGCTGATCCAGATGGTGGCGCGACGAGTGGGCAAGGCCGAGGCCCTGGCGCGCAACCAGGCCGAGGATCTCTACAACCTGCAGCGCCTCAATGAGCAGATCGTGCGCAACCTGCAGACCGGCATTTTGCTGGTGTTTGCGGACGGCTCGGTCAGGGCGATGAACCAGGCGGCAGCACGATTGCTGGACCCCAACCGGCCCATGGCACTGGAGCAGGGCCGTACGCTGGCCGACTACCACGCACTGCTGGCCACCCAGTTCGATACCTGGCAGGAGTCCGGCAGCCACCAGGCGGCTCCGCTGCATATCGCTGACGACGCGCCCCAGGTAGTGGCCAGCTTCAGCCTGCTGGAGGATTCAGGCGATGGCGAGGCACTGGTCTTCCTGGACGACTACACGGCGGTCACCCAGCAGGCCCAGTCGCTGAAGCTCACTTCACTGGGTCGCCTGACGGCCAGCATTGCCCACGAGATTCGCAATCCGCTGGGCGCCGTCAGTCACGCCGCCCAGTTGCTCAGCGAATCCGAGCAGCTGGCGGCCAACGACCAGGAGCTCGCGGAAATCATCCAGCACCACGCCAAGCGCATGAACAGCGTGATTGAGAACGTGCTGCAGATCAGCCGGCGCCAACCGCCAAACCCCCAGCGGCTGGCGCTCAAGGGCTGGCTGCAGAACTTCCTGGATCAGTATCGCCAAACCCACCGCGAGCAGATAGAGATCGAGCTGAAGCTGCCCGAAGAGTGGCTGGAAGTCACCTTCGACCCCTCACACCTCGAGCGCGTGCTCGGCAACCTGCTGGACAATGCCCTGCGTCACAGTGCCAACAGTGACGGCGGCGGCCGGGTCGGCATTCACGTCGAGAAAGATCCGGAAGCACAGCGCTGCGTGGTGGACGTGATCGATTCCGGTCCCGGGGTGGCGGACTCGGAGCGGGCAAAATTGTTCGAGCCATTTTATACTACCGTCGATAAGGGCACGGGGCTCGGGCTGTACCTCAGCAAGGAACTGTGCGAAATCAATAATGCCACGCTCACCTACCGGCCGACTGCCGCAGGAGACAGCTGCTTCCGCCTCACGGTGTCGCGGCTGGTATGATCCGCCGCGCGTGCCAAGCCGCTACCGGGAAGCGCAGACAGGGACCATGACCGCCAAGACCGTTCTGATTGTTGACGACGAGCCGGACATCCGGCAGCTGCTGGATATCACCCTCAGTCGCATGGGCCTTGAGACCCGCACCGCCGCCGATCTCGCCGAGGCCCGCGCCGCACTCGATGCGGGCGGCACCGACCTGTGCCTGACCGACATGAAGTTGCCGGATGGTAATGGCATCAGCCTGGTCGAGCATATCGCGCAACACCACAGCGACACGCCGGTGGCCATGATTACCGCCCACGGCAGCGTGGAAACCGCCATCACCGCGCTCAAGGCCGGCGCCTTCGACTTCATCAGCAAACCCATCGAACTCGAGCGGCTGCGCAGCCTGGTGGTCAATGCGCTGAAGCTGGAGCCCGGCAGTGGCGGTGAGGTACAGGACACCACCCTGATCGGTGAGACCCAGGAGATTGCCGACCTCCGCGCCCAGGTCACCAAGCTGGCGCGCAGCCAGGCGCCGGTCTATATCAGCGGCGAGTCCGGCAGCGGCAAGGAAATCGTGGCGCGACTGATCCATTCACGGGGCCCACGCTCCAGCGGGCCGTTTATCCCGGTAAACTGCGGCGCCATTCCGCCCGAGCTGATGGAAAGCGAGCTGTTCGGCCACACCAAAGGCAGTTTTACCGGCGCCACCGACGACAAGACCGGCCTGTTCCAGGCCGCCCGCGGCGGCACCCTGTTCCTCGACGAGGTGGCAGACCTGCCGATGGCGATGCAGGTGAAGCTGCTGCGCGCCATTCAGGAAAAGGCGGTGCGCCCAATCGGCGCCTCGGCGGAAGTGGCGACGGACGTGCGGGTGCTCAGCGCCACCCACAAGGACCTGGCGCGGGAAGTGGCCGAGAACCGCTTCCGCAGTGACCTTTACTATCGAATCAATGTGATCGGCCTGCATGTGCCGAGCCTGCGGGAGCGCCGGCAGGATATTCCGCTGCTGGCGAATTTCCTGTTGCAGCGGCTCGCCAATGCCTCAGAGCAGCCAATACAAAGGCTCTCGGACGAGGCCATGGAAGCGTTGGTCGCTTACGATTTCCCCGGCAACGTACGCGAATTGGAGAACATCCTGGAGCGCGCCTGTACCCTGTGCAGCGGTGAGCGCATCGAGGTAGACGACCTGCGCCTGTCCCAGGGCATCGACCTGGAGCCCACCCCGGAGCCAGTCAGCCACGCGGGCCCGCCGCCGGTGGAAGAAGCCTTCGGCAACCTCGATGACTACCTGGAGAATATCGAGCGCGAGGTGTTGACCCGGGCCCTGGAACAGTCCCGCTGGAACAAGACCGCCGCCGCCAAACTGCTCGGCATCAGCTTCCGGTCCCTGCGCTACCGGCTCAAGAAACTGGAACTCGACGATTGACCGTTTGGGTGGCCAGATTGACGGCTACCCTCCTCTTCCCCTGACTACACTCTCTGGCAGACCCCGGGGCCAACGTTCCGCGGTTCACCAATACAGGGTATGCCAGGGACGGCCACATGGATGTGACCCACAGCGGCATGGCAGGCCGCACCTTGTTCTGTCGCTCGCCGGCTGGCTACACGCTGCTGGAGTTGCTGGTCACGATGGCGGTGTGCGGCTGCCTGGCGCTGGCCAGCCTGGGGCTTGGCGAGCTGCTGCAGCGTACCCGGCAGGCGCTGGCCATTTCTGAATTGCAGCAGCTGGTGCAGTTCGCGCGCGGCCAGGCGGTAAACCTGCAGCAGGAAGTGGTGCTATGCGCGCTGGATGCCAATCGTGCCTGCCAGCGCAGCTGGACAGGACAGCAAGTCGCTGTATTCATGGATGCGGATCGCGACCGCAGGCTCGGTGATGGTGAGGCCCTGCGCCTGGTGGACTGGCCTGCAGAGCGCGGCCGGTTGGCCTGGCGCGCCTCGCTGGGCAGGCCCTTCCTGGCATTTTCCGCCATGGGCAGCACCTACCAGAACGGCAGCTTCGTACTGTGTCGAGAAGAAGACAGCCAGCGCCCCGATGTGGTGCTCACCCTGAACCGGGGCGGTCGGCCGTACCTGAATACGCCGGGCAGGCGCCGCTGCCCGGACTAGAGATATCTCACGCGAAGGTGAAACAAGAGAATGACGGAAGGGATGTCAGGTTCCGTTCAGGGGCTGCGGCGCCGAGGGGGCCTCGAACACACGATCCAGCTCACCGTCTTCCCGTACCACGATCACCCAGTACCGACCAACCTGGCTCACATACAGGCGATAGTAGTATTCGTCATCGCGCTTGAGCTGGCGCAGCGCCTGGGTGACAAAAGCACCCGGCTTTGCCTCTCGCGCAGTGTCCATAACGTGCTCGGGCACCTGGTTCACGGGCACCGCCACCTCGGTGGGCTCGGTCTCCTGCGCCCACAGTGCTGAAGGCACCAGTAACAGGGCCAGCAGCAGGGTCTGAATTGTTTTCATGTCACACTCCTCCGCCCGCACAGCGGGCCGGCTCAATTGGTATTCCAGGTATTCTCGGTAGAGGCCCACACGCCATCGTCGTTTGCGTCCCAGAAGCGCTGGCCGAGGTTGTTGATGCGCAGCGCGCCGTCATCCGCCTGTGCCCTGGTCGACACCGGGTTGGCCTCGAGGGTAAACGAATTCGCCGTGGCCGCCTGGATAGTCAGGTCATATAGCGCCTCGCCATCGATCGGGCACTGGTCCGGGTGCAACGTGGAAGCCGGCGCACCGGTATCGGAACCACCGTCCGCCGCGCCCAGGTAGGTGTAGTTCACCGCCCGGTACTTCTCCATGGCCTGGGCGAAGCCCAGCATCACGCCCATACAGTCGGAGCGTTTGCTGCGGGCTACCTGGCTGTTGTAGCCGGGCAGGGCCACCGCCATCAGAATGCCAAGTATCACCAGGGCAATCAGTATTTCGATGAGGGTAAAGCCCCGTTCCCACTGCGCCAGCTGGCGCTTTTTACTAGTCAATTGCATTTGCATCCACCTGCATTGTCCGGGTCAGTGTTCGACCGCCGCCCATCAGTCCTTGCGCCAGAAGGTCTTGTAGACGCGATCTTCGGTCAGCAGCTCTGAAGGCGGCTGTTCCGGGCCTACATACATATCACAACCGGCACCGGTACAGATGATAACCGGCTCGTCGATGATGCTGGTGGTCTTCAGCTCGGCGCCACGGTCGGCCTCGGTGAGGCCCTCCACGTCGTCCCAATCGTTGATCGGGGCGGCGTCCAGCAGGGCGATCTGGTACACCCGGGTCACACCCGCCGCCGGGATACAGCGACTGGTCTGCTGGGTCGGGTTCGGTTCATAGGTCGTGAACGTCACCGCGTTGTTGAAGATCAGCGGTGTACTCAGGATCTTCTCACCGTCGTTCGGGGTGTTGAAGTAGTAACCCTGGGCCGCGTCCAACAGCTCCACCGCTCCATCGACACCCTCGCCAACATCATTGTCAGACGCGTCATACAGCTCGTCGTGGGTGATCGCCACGTAGGTCTCGGGGATGGTGTAGACCTCATCCTGCAGCAGCATGTAGAAGCGGTCCGCAGTACCCACCGACAGTGGGCCGGCCTGGAAGCCGGAACCAATGGTGACCGCCAGCTTCTGCTCACCATTCTTGATGACCAGGGCCACATCCGGGCTGTGGTAGAAGCGACGGTTGTTCTCCATGGTGTTGGGATCATCCGCCACGCCCAGGTCACCAATCACGCCCCCGGTAATCAGGTTGTCGATCTCGGCACCGTTGGTGATATCAAAGCGCCATACCTGGCCGCCAGTGTCACCCACAAAGATCATGTTGTCGGTACCGGAGCTAGTGATATCCACTACCGCCAGGTCTGCCGGGAACGAGTACAGCATGTCGGCAAACTCTTCGGTGTAGGTATTGTTGGGGCCGCCGCTCCAGATGAGCTCACCGCTCAGGGCATCGACGATGTAGAGGGCACGGCCCATATCATCGGTCACACGGGTATCGGAATCATCCTGGTCGGGGTCGTAGCCACCAGTGAAGTAGATGACGTCTCTCTCGATACCGCCCACATCAATGGCACCGCGCACCGGGCGAGACCAGGTCTGGCCCAATTCGGCAAAGTCGCCTGTGCCACCCCTGATGGTCCACATTACCTGGGGGTTGTCGCGATCGGTCACGTCGATGGCGTAGTAGTTGCGGCCACCGCGGCGCTGGCCGAAGTAGATCCGCACGAACTCGCCGTCACCGGCAATTTCGCCGTTACCGTTCTCATCGTTCACCCAGGCGGTCACGCTACCGTCGATACCGTAGACGTGTGACTGGTTGGTGCTGGATTCACGCAATATGGTCTGGTTGCCCAGGGTATCCTCCGGGATGAAGGCGAACTCCTCGACACCGGTTGCCGCATTGACTGCATGCAAGAAGCCCGAGTTGCTGCCGAAGAACACGGTGATGTCGGGGTCCGCCTCGGAACCCCCGTAGGTCACCGCCACCGGCTTGGAGTGCAGCGGGTCGCCGATAATGTAGCGGTTCTCATTGGTCACACCGTTGCCGTCTTCGTCGTCAACGTCCTTGCCCATGACCCACTCAATGTGCTCCGCAAACTCTGCATTGCTCATAGCGGTGGCATTGAACATGGCCTTGGTCAGGGCCGTGTTGTCAGGTGACAGCCTGTTGACCGCGTTGGACAGGGTGTCGCTGGTGGAACCGGAATAGTAGGTGTACAGACTGCGCTGGTCGAAATTGGGCGTTTCGCCATTGGCGCCACTCACCTCTACTTCCGCACCGTCGGTAACACCGCCCCAGGCGCTGACTGCATTGTCGCTGAAGAAGCCGGTCGCCGGGTTGATGGCGGGCTCACCTTCGGTCGTCGCATAGTCGAGAATGGTGTTGTCGTCACCGCCCAGGCGGTACTTCTTCAGGTTACCGGGCCAGTTCGGGGTTTCCTCCGGGCGGAATACCGCAAAGTAGATCTCGCTGCGGTGATTCAGGCGGTTGAACTGGTTGATCGCCGCTACCGGTGCCACAAAGGTGCTGTTCACCTTCAGCACGTCAGTCAGGATCGACTGCACCTCGGCCACCAGGTCAGAAGCCTGGGTGGCCTCCTTGTACTGGCCGCCGCCGGCCTCGGCCACGTCCGCCAGCCACTGGCTGGAGAAGTTGAAGCCGATGGTGTGTGTGCGGATGATCTGCTCTTCCCTGAGATCAGACTGGTCGGTGGTGTACAGGTAGTTGACCAGTTCCTTCACACATGCCTCGGAACTCCGCACACTGGTGTCGCAGGTATTGTCGCCCACAAAGCTCTTGATCTTGGACTCGGAGTGCGGGCGGTTGGCCAGGCCATCCGTCAGCAGGATGATGTGGCTTTCCTTCTGGCACCAGTCGACGATCGGAGAGCTGTAGGTCGGGTTGTTGCCGCCCAGGGGCTCCAGGGTTTCCCTCCGACAGTCGCCGTCGCCGAGGTTGTCCGGCGAGCAGCCGCTGGGGTAGTTGTTCTGGTAGGTGCCGGGCACCAACGATCCGTTGACAGAGACGCGCGTGTAGCTGTGCGGGCCGCTGTCGTTGGGGCCGCCGCGGTAGCGGCCGTAATCCACCTCACCACCGGTGTAGTACAGCGCCGCCTCGTACAGGGTGTCCTGGATCGGCGTTAATCCCCTGGTATTGAGCTGGTCGACCTGCTCGAGGATTTCCTCGCGCACCAGGCGTACGTCTGCCGCCTGGGTACCGTCATCCTGGAAGTTGATCACCAGGCGCGGCGCATAGACCGGGTCGTAGTTATGGGAAATCGCGCGACGGGTGGTACCGCTGCTCTTGTAGACGCGGAAGGCCATGGCGTTACCCGTTGACCAGCCACCGCGGTCGACAATCGACTGCACGTGGCTGCCGATATCCGCGGTCCTTACCCACTCGTACTCGGACCAGTTATCAGTGATATTCCAGTCGATGGCACCGCTCCAGTTGCGGCTGTCCACGGTGCCGTTGCTGTTGTTAAAGTCGGCGGAATCATCGGTCTGCTCGTGCTCAACCCTGATGGTTGTGTTACCGGAGTAGTTCCACCAGGAGGAGAACTCGATATAGGCCGACTGGATCTGGGCGCCCTGGGGAATGTTGATGCCCGGGAAGCGCAGGCCGGTGTTGCGGTTGTTCTGGAAGTCGAGGTCGCTGGAGTTCACCCAGACGTTACTGCCCTCTTCCTCCACATCGTCATCAGAATCGGTGATCTGCATGCTGATGGTGGCGTTTGTACAGGAATTACCCGGCTCGATGGTGGCCGAGTCATAGGAAATATTCAGTACCGGCTGCAGGCCGTTGTCTGCATCCCGAGCCCACGCGGAGCGCAGGCCAGTGCCGTACAAGGCAAAGGCCATGGGGTTACCACCACACCAGTCAGACATATTGACAATTTCCTGCACCACATTGCTGATATCCGTGGTGCTCTGGGTCTCGTCATTGGTATTCCAGACCGGAATATCGCTCCAGTTCGCACTGGCGAGAGTAAAGTTACGGCTGAAAATGGTGTTAGCGTCGCTGTAAGGCAGCGGGTTGGCATTCCTCTCACCAACTATAACCATGTTGGTGGTTTCAGTAGAGTTGGTCTGTGCCACCACGAAGTCGATCGAAGCGTTGGTGATGGTGACGCCGCGGGGGATATCCACGTTGCTGAAACGAAGGCCGGTGATGGTGTTCTGCTCTTCCGGGGGAGTGCCGACGTAGTACTCCACGGTAAGCTGCGGTGCGAAGCCGCCGCTCTTGTCGTAGGACTCCATCACGTGGGTCGACACCGTCGTGGACCCCGCGCGACGTTCAAAAATGAACGCCATATCAGAAATATTGCTGCCGTCGCCACGCCAGTCCGGGTGATCGACAATATCCTGGACGATACTGGTCAGGCTGGGTGTGACCACGAACTCGGCACCGGCCGGGTCGCTCAGGTCCCACTCAACGCTGGCGTCCGTGCGATCGCGTGAGGTGATGGTGCCGGCGGTATTGTCCTGAAACTCTTCGGACTCACCGTACTCGCCGGTAATGGTAATTTCGGCGGTGCCGCCAGTGCTGGACTCATCCACCCTGAAGGTGATGTAGGCATTGGTGATGGTGGCGCCGTCGGGCACGGTGGTGCCGTCGAAGCGCAGGCCGATGGTCTGGCGACGGCTACTGTTGCCGTTTTCGTACAGGAACTCCAGGTCGCTGCTGCCCACGTAAATGCCGTCACCGGAGGTAATCCAGGTCTGTTCCTCGGCGTCGTTGTTGCGGGTGGAGATCTGGTCTTCAAAGACATCTGCCGCGCCGACCACGGTGCGGCTCATGGTCAGGCGATCATTGTCGATAAACATATCGCCAATACCGAGACTACCGACCCCCAGCTTACCGGAGCCGTTGATTCTGATGCCCTGCTGGGCGTCATCGTCACGGTTCACGACAGTTGACGTGGTGGTGACGATGCCCGTGACCTCATTGACATTGCGGTCCAGGTTGTCGACCTGGTAGATCACCGGGCCACCCGGGTTGCTGAAGCGCATCAGACCAACGTTGACGTTGTTGAGGCTGTTCAGGAGGGTGTGCAGGGCGTCCTGCACGTTCTGCAGGCGGGTCTTGCCCGTGCCCCTCACCGTGTTGCTCATGGAACCGGAGGTATCCACGATCAGCAGCAGGTTGGGCGCTACGCCCCCGCTGGTGGTATCACCGAAGAAAATCTCGGTGTCGTCAGCCCACACCGGCGCCACGGCCACCAGGCCGGACAGGAAGGCCGCGGCAAAGCGCCGGCCCTCACGCGCGAGTCGCGGTGCGCAGGTGTCGTTCCAACTGTGGCCAATCCGGGCCAGCATGGTCGAGGTTATGGTTTTCATAGCAGAATCCTCCGAGTATCTCCGACACTCAGTTCGCTTTGGGTTGCAATATGTAGAAGCCCTGGGTGTGCTGGCTGCGGATATTGGTATTGTTGCGAGCCGCCGTACCGACAATGGTGTAGTAGATCGTCGCCATGGAGGAGCCGCTGTCACCCTTCTTGGCACTAAAGCCCGGCGTGATGAAGTCACCGAGGTACGCTACCTGCACGGCGCCGTTCAGTTCGGCGTCCGTAAACGTGTAGCCCCTGGTGGGCCAGGCGGAATTACTGAGACCGGCGACGTAGGCATCGCTGATCAGGATTTCGTCGTCCAGCGCCCGCTCGATACTGGTTTCGGCGGTCTGGAAAGTCAGCTCTTTCAGCTCCCGGGCGGTGGCCATCTTGGCCTCCAGGTTGCTGGTCTCCATGGTGGAGAAGCCCACGAAAGTGGTGACCAGCAGCATGATCAATGCCACGATCAGTACCGCGCCGCGCTGGCTTGACTGTCTGTTGAGTTGCCGTTTCATAAGCGTCTCGTATCTCAATTCTCTCGGTGACCTAGTTCTTCAACAGAACCGTGGTCTGGAACACCCGACGCAGGGTCAGGTCGCCGTTGTGCGTGTAGGTGGTGCCGGTGGCGCCAATCTCCTGGTCCGCCACCTGGTAAACGCGGGTATCCGGGGCATCCAGCACCGGCTCATAGCTCTGCATCAACAGGGCCACGCGAATGCTGACGATCTCGTCATTGGCAATATCCAGTGAGCCATTGTTGGCGGGCACGTAACGGAGCTGGCCGGCGGACACTTCTTCGCCGTAAAGAATCTGCAGGTACTCAACCCCCTCTACCATTTCCAGCGGCTGGCCGTTGGTGAGGCGGAACAGGGCGTTCACAGGAATATTGTCCGCGGTGCGGCGCCGGCCTGTGTCTGCCACATACCAGACCTTCTCGAAGGTCTGCATCAGCTCGGTGCCGGCGGGAAAGCCCGCGCCCAGCGAAGCCGGCGTGTTACCCGCCAGGGCAAATTCGAAGGTGGTGGCGCTGCCGTCGCAGGCCGGGGTATTGGTGACCCGGAACAGCGTCGCCAGGGAACAGGTGGCGATAATGACCGTCTCGTTCTGGCTGATGCACTCCAGGTTGCTGGATACCGGCACGGA
>JAZBOY010000057.1:0-40580 GCA_036351375.1 Halieaceae bacterium | reverse complement strand
GGTCTCAACAACTTCCGTGCTGTGTTTGGTGAAGACAGCGAGTTCTTTGCAGGCAAGCCCTGGTATGTCGACAGCTTCCGCGGCGGCGCCAATGCCGCCCAGGTGTTCGAGGCCGGGGGCTATCGGTTCCTGCACATCACCCTCGAGATGAGCGCTGGTGACCCGGTGCTCCGCTGGGCCTCGTCAGTGATCGAGGCGCACCCCGGCTACCCCACCATTATCACCACTCACGACTACCTGAACGCCCGCGGCGAGCGTCGCAGTGTCCCGATCATCGACCTGGCCATGGGCGACCCGGACCACCACAACAGCGCGGAAACGATCTGGCGCGAGCTGGTGAGCGCCTATGATCAGGTATTCATGGTGCTGTGCGGCCACCACTACGGCCAGAGCGTGCGTATTGACGCCAACCGCTACGGCAACCCGGTTTACCAGGTGCTGGCGGATTTCCAGGCCCGCGGCCAGGCCGGCGTCGATGCGGGAGCCCCCACTGACAAAGGCGTCGTGGGCCTCGGTGACGGCTGGTACCGGCTGATGCACTTCGACCTGGCCGCCGAGACCGTCACGGTGGAAACCTGGTCCAGCCACTATCGCAGTCTGTCCGGTGACATGCCGCACTACGCCGACTGGTACCGTGACCGCGAGCAACCTGACATGAGCGACAAGGAATTCTACGCCGCCGACGCCTTCACACTGGACCTCCGCGGCTTCCGAAAGCGCTTCAAAACTGCCACCGACTGAACTTGCAACGCGCTAGCAATCCCGTATCATTCGCGCATCTTCGCCGGCAGTAGTGCAGTCGGCACTTTTCCTACACGAGAGATTTATGTCGAAGTTTGCAGAGCTCGGCCTGGCCGACAGCTTGCTCAGTGCCGTGGCCGACGAAGGCTACGAGACCCCCTCCCCCATCCAGGCCCGGGCCATTCCGCCCGTTTTGGCCGGAGAGGATGTTATGGCCGCCGCCCAGACCGGCACCGGCAAGACCGCTGCTTTCACCCTGCCGCTGTTGCAGCGCCTGCAGGACGATGGCCGCACCGGCCACGTACGCGCCCTGGTGATTACCCCGACCCGCGAACTGGCCGCCCAGGTGGAAGACAGCGTGCGCCGCTACGGCGTGCACACGAACCTGCGCTCCAGCGTGGTGTTTGGCGGTGTGAAGATCAACCCGCAAATCGAGCGCCTGAAGCGCGGCGTGGAAATCCTCGTGGCCACCCCGGGTCGCCTGCTGGACCTGCACAGCCAGGGTGCCGTCAAACTCGACCGCCTGGAACTGCTGGTGCTGGACGAGGCCGACCGTATGCTGGACATGGGCTTCATCCACGATATTCGCCGCATCATCAAGCTGCTGCCCGTCGAGCGCCAGACCCTGATGTTTTCCGCCACCTTCTCGAAAGACATCCGCGAGATGGCCCGCAACTTCATGCAGGAGCCCGTGGAAGTCTCGGTCACCCCGCCCAACAGCACCGCCGACACGGTCAAGCAGTGGGTATTCCCGGTCGACAAGAAGCGCAAGCCTGCGCTGCTCAGTCACCTGGTCCGCGACAAGCAGTGGCACCAGGTGCTGGTCTTTACTCGCACCAAGCATGGCGCCAACAAGCTGACCCGCACCCTGGAAAAAGACGGCATCGTGGCCGCAGCCATTCACGGCAACAAGAGCCAGGGTGCACGCACCCGCGCGCTGGAAGGCTTCAAGCGCGGCAAGGTACAAGCCCTGGTGGCCACTGACATCGCCGCCCGCGGGCTCGATATCGACCAGCTGCCCCAGGTGGTGAACTTCGACCTGCCCAACGTGGCGGAAGACTATGTGCACCGCATCGGCCGCACCGGCCGGGCCGGCGCCGCCGGTCACGCCTACTCGCTGGTGAGCGCCGACGAGGCCGACCAGCTGTTCGGCATCGAGCGGCTGATCAAAAAGCCGCTGCCGCGTGAAGAAGTTGAGGGTTTCGAACCCGACCACGTGCTGCCGGAAGGTCGCCCCCAGCGCCGCCCGCAGCAGGCCCGTCGCGGCAACGGTGGTAGTAGTCGAGGCAACGGCGGCAACAACGGCAATGGCCAGCCCGGTCGCCGCCGTCGCCGTTCACGCCGCAGCAACGTCGCCAACAGCGAGAACCGCTAGGCGAACTTTCTTCCCGGTTGCGACTCCTAGAAAGAGACTCGTGACCGGGAGGCTTCCATGCCCTATCTCCGCAGTGCCCTGCTGGCGCTGGCCCTGATACCCTGCTCCGCGCTGGCCGACTGGTCCTGCCAGAGCGGTAACAGCCAGGCCGCCCTGCTTGAACTCTATACTTCCCAGGGCTGTTCCAGCTGCCCGCCGGCAGACCGCTGGCTGACCTCCCTCAAGCAACGGGATGACCTCTGGACCGACGTGGTACCGGTGGCCTGGCACGTTACCTACTGGGACTACCTGGGCTGGCGGGACCCCTTCGGCCACCGCAGCAACGACCAGCGCCAGCGCAGCATGGCCGCTGCGGCCGGCGCCCAGGTCTACACTCCTGGCATGTTCATGAATCGTGGCGAATTTCGCAGCTGGCGCCGACTGCCACCTGGCGGCATGACAAGCCCCGCCATCGAAGTGGGCAGCTTGAGTGCCGATGCTGAGGGCAGTCAGGTGGCTATCCGTTTCCGCCCTGTTGAAGGCCTCACGCTAAGCGCCCCCAGGGCCGAGCTGGTCTACCTGCGAAGCGATCGTCGCACCGACGTCAAACGCGGCGAGAACCGCGGCCGCGAATTGCAGCACGACTTCGTTGCCGGCACGCCCACCGTGGTCAAGCTGCGTCGCGACGGTGACGACTGGATTGGCACCGTCGACAAAGTGCCACACCCGGACTCGGTAGCCGTAGCGCTATGGGTCACCGACCGGGCGGGCAACTACCTGCAAGCCACCGGCGGCTGGCTCCATTCCAAAGGTGCCGGCTCCTGAAGCTTGATCCAGAACAGGTCGTCCAACCCACAAGACTAGTAAGCTGGCAAAAACCAGAATAGAGAGTCGACGATGCGACAACTCTTCTTTGGCCTGCTGCTGGCCTGCACAGCCAGCCTGTGCCTGGCAGACGCTACTCCCGAAGAGATCGCCAGCCTGGGCGGCCCGGTCTATACCCCGGTGGGCGCCGAGCGGGCCGGCAATGCCGAGGGCACCATCCCGGAATGGCAGGACGGCCTGCCCGACTTCGGGCCGGACGATATGGTGGACGGTGCACTCAGCAATCCCTTTTCCGGCGAGCGGGAGCTGTTTCGGATCAGTGCGGCCAACCTCGATGACTATCGCGACAAGCTGAGCGACGGCCAGGTGGCGCTGCTGGAACGCTACCCGGAGACCTACTACCTGCCCGTCTATCCCAGCCATCGCGTCGCCACCTATCCCCAATCGGTGCTGGAACGGGTGCGCGCCGCCGCAGCAGACGCTAGCATGGTGCCCAGCGGCAATGGCCTTAAAAATCTTGAGGCCAGCACGGTGCCATTTCCCTTCCCGGACAGCGCCCTGGAGGTGATCTGGAACCACATCGTGCGCTACCGGGGCGGCAGCGTACAGCGCACCTACACGCAGATTCCGGTGCAGGCCAATGGCGCTTTCAATCCGGTGGTGTTCCAGGACAAACTGGTGTTTGCCAGCGCGCTGAAGCCCGGTGAGGTCAGCGATAACAGGTTGTTCCTCTACCTGCAGCAGTCGCTGGAGCCGCCGCGCTTCGAGGGCGACATGCTGCTGGTGCACGAGAATATCGACCAGTTCACCGAGCCTCGCAATGCCTGGGTCTACAATGCCGGCCAGCGCCGGGTGCGGCGGGCCCCGAACGTGGCCTATGACGGCCCGGGCAACGCCTCCGATGGCCTGCGCACTGCAGACGACCTGGACGGCTACAACGGCGCGCCGGACCGCTACGACTGGAAGCTGCTGGGCAAGCGGGAGATGTACGTGGGCATGAATGCCTACGAGCTCAACATGAAGTCGCTGGACTACAGCGACATCATCCTGCCGGGTCATATCAATCCGGCGCACACCCGCTACGAGCTGCACCGCACCTGGGTAGTGGAAGCCACCCTCAAGGAGGGCGAGCGGCACATCTATGCGCGAAGGGTGTTCTACATCGATGAGGACAGCTGGTCGATTGTGCTGAAGGACCAGTACGACGGGCGCGGCGAGCTGTGGCGCGTATCCCAGTCCCATGGCATCTACCACTTTGACGCCATGGTGCCCTGGGGGGCAGAAGTGCAGAACGACCTGCAGTCAGGTCGCTACCTGGTGACCGGGCTCGACAACGAGGTGCCCGGCCGCGCCTACATCTGGGGACTGGAAGCGCGGGCCGGGGATTTCACACCCCAGGCCCTGCGTCGGCTGGGCCGGCGCTAGCTTACTCCGGCATCATTTCTTCCTTGACCCGGGTGATGGACCAGGAATCCGGGCGCTGGCTGGGCGGGTATTCCTTGAACGTCGCCAGGAACTGCCGCGTCATGGCCATGCCCAGGTAGCCCTGTGGCGGCTTGTCGATCATCCAGTCCCAGTAGCTGTTGGAATTGTGGTCGGCCCGCTCGAACGGGTCGCGTCGCAGATTGAAGATCTTGAACAGGCGCAGCTCCACAAAAGGCTCTGCCCACAGGGCCATGGTCTTGGCCCGGTTCTCGGCAAAGACGATCTTCCAGTCCCCGACCCGAACGCCTACAGGATCTCCCTCGTCATTGAGGTAGTGGAACACATCGCGCGGACCCTTCTCCTCCTGACCGGTCAGGTAGGGCAAGAAGTTGTACCCGTCCAGGTGCAATTTGGCGCGTTTATTGCCGACGCGGGTTCCTTTCAGCAGTCTCTGCTTGAGGTCGGCATCCCCCGCCGCTGCGACCAGGGTTGGCATCCAGTCAAGGTGGGACATGATTTCGTTGGAAACTTTTCCCGCCGGAATCTTGTTTGGCCAACGCACCATGGCCGGCACCCGGTAGGCGCCCTCCCAGTTGGAGTTCTTTTCACTGCGAAACGGCGTGATGCCCGCATCGGGCCAGGTGTTGTAGTGAACCCCGTTGTCCGTCGAGTAGAACACGATGGTGTTCTCGGCGATGCCCAGCTCGTCTAGCTGGTCCAGCATTTCTCCCACCAGCTCATCGTGGGCGACCATGACGTCGTTATAGAAACCCTGGCCTGACTTGCCAACGTGCTTCTCGGCCCGATGGGTGCGGAAGTGCATGCCGGTCGTGTTCAGCCATACAAAAAACGGTTTGTCAGCCTTCACCTGCCGGTCGACGAAATTTCTAGCCGCCGCTACAAATTCCTCGTCGGCAGTTTCCATACGCTTGCGAGTTAGCGGCCCGGTGTCCTCGATACGGCCATCTGCGAAGGAGTGAATTACACCGCGCGGACCGAACTGCTGCTTGAACCAGGGCATCTGCGGGTAGTCTTCGTCTTCCGGTTCCTCTTCGGCGTTGAGGTGGTAGAGGTTGCCGAGGAACTCATCGAAGCCGTGGTTGGTGGGCAGGAATTCGTCCCGGTCACCCAGGTGATTCTTGCCGAACTGACCGGTGGCATAGCCCTTGGTCTTGAGGACTTCGGCGATGGTGATATCGCGATCCTGGAGGCCCAGCTCAGCCCCCGGCAGGCCTACCTTGGTCAGGCCAGTGCGCAAGCCCGACTGGCCGGTGATAAACGTGGAGCGACCCGCGGTGCAGCTCTGGTCGCCGTAGTAGTCTGTGAAGCGCATGCCCTCTTTGGCAATACGGTCGATATTCGGGGTGTGATACCCCATGATGCCGTCGCTGTAGGCAGAGATATTCGTTATGCCGATGTCGTCACCCCAGATCACCAGGATGTTGGGCTGTTCGGCGGCATGGTTTGCAATGCTGACGGCCATCAGGCAGGCCGCCACCAGGGCGCGGGTCCACTGCATGGTTGTTATCCTCTGTTGTTATCTGCTATCGGGGCTGTGGTTTGCGGCGTGCGGACGCCGCTTCAAGTCAGTGTAGCCCCGCCTCTCGGGCAGCTACAAGGCAGGCTGCTGAACCGCCTCGAAATTTTCGTGAATCTGGCACAAAACCTGCTGAGTATCCCTCGAAAACCATTGCGCAGCGGCGCAGCGCACGTACACTTGCGCTCGCCCGCACAGGGGTGGTGCAAACGCCCGTGTCGGTGCCACCTGCCGGTGCAGGCCGGCCTGCAAAGGCCACTACTGAGATAGGAATTCGGGGATCGAGGGACCCAGCCATGCCAGACAAGTTGACCGACGCCACTGAGATTTCCCCACCGAGCACGCTACCGGTGCCTGGCGATGCCGCGCCTGAGGCCAGCAGGGGCCGCAGGGCTGCGCCCGGGGTTATCGACGAGTTGCTGGTAGGCCAGGTGTTCCTGGTGCAGGCAACTATCGAGAGCGCCGCCGCGCTGGGAGATAGCCTGCAGGATGTCCGCAAGGCATTGTATGGGGATGGCGAGATGGGTGATGTGCTCAAGCGCACCGGCCGCGCCGTATTCCAGCCCTACCGGGAGCGCATCCATCTGTTCCGACAGCTGCCGCGCCAGCGGTAGCGCTTATTGACGGGCGGCGTCGCTCAGCGCCGCCTACTGCTTCTGCGCCTCAAAGGCGGCTTTCTGCTCCGCCGTGGCCTCGGTCTGGTATTTTTCCTTCCACTCGCTGTAGGGCATGCCGTAGACCATCTCCCGCGCCTGCTCCAGATCGACCTCCGCTCCCGCCTCCTCCGCAGCCGCCACGTACCACTTCGACAGGCAGTTGCGGCAGAACCCTGCCAGGTTCATCAGCTCGATATTCTGCACGTCCTTGCGGGAGTCCAGGTGCGCCAGCAGGCGCCGAAACACCGCTGCCTGCAGTTCTATGTCCTTGTCCGTTGCCGCCATGTTGGTCTCTCCGGGCGTTGATTTTGGGGACTGGATTATCCTTGATTCGCGTCATTTTCTCATCTGCCGATCGGGTGCACACTCGAAGCCGTGCTGATAGCGGTGGTGCAGGTGATTCCGTGACCCTCGACAAGTTCATGGTCATCCTTGATCCAACCAGCGAGCAGCAGCCCGCCTTCGAGCGGGCGCTGGCTTCCTGTCATATGACCGGCGCGCGACTTCACGTCTACGCCTGCCTGGGCACCGGTCAGCATGAACAAACCACCCCCGCTGCCGTCAAACGGTTCCAGACACTGTTCGATGGCTGCGTGGAACGCGCCCGCCATGAGAGCATCGAGGTCACCGGGGAACTGGAGTGGGCAGCGGACTGGCGTCGAGCCGCAGTGGAAGCCGCCACCCGCATCTCGGCGTCGATGATCTTCAAACACTACTCACCCCACACCGACGTCGAGCGCGAGATACGCACCACGTATGACTGGACCCTGCTGCGACTCGCACCCTGCCCGGTGCTGATGATCAAAAATCGTCGCGACTGGAAGCACCGCCGGGTGCTGGCCGCTGTCTGCCCGGATGCCAGTAGCGAAGCGCACCAGAAGCTCAATAACCAGATCATCAGCTTCGCGCAGCGCCTGTCAGACGCCTACGGCTCCGAGGCCCATGTGATATCGGCCTTTGAAGACCTGCACCACCAACCCAGCGCAGACACCCTGGCCGAAAACTACGGCATTGCACAGGAGTTCGTGCACGTGGTCAGGGGGCGCCCGGCAGACGCCATCCGTGAAACCGCCGAGCACATCGGCGCCGACCTCATCCTGATCGGCACCGTGGGCCGCTCCGGCATCCACGGCACGATCGTCGGCAACACCTCCGAACGCCTGCTGGACCACACCCCCTCGGACGTCCTGGTACTCAACTGATCTCACCAGCAGCACGCCCTGTCGCAGCCAGGCCCTGATAGCGTTGCCTGCGGCTCGCGCCTCTCCTAGCCTCCGGGAAAGATAACAAGGGGGAACGCGGTATGGCGACATTCGATCTGAATGGCGAGGCCTTCGAATTTGACGGTGCAGACAACACCCCGCTGCTGTGGGTGTTGCGCGAAGCTGCGGGCCTGCAGGGCACCAAGTTCGGCTGTGGCGCCGGCCACTGCGGCGCTTGTGCGGTACACGTGGACGGACGCGCCCGGCGCGCCTGCGTGACGCCGGTAGGGGCAATAGCCGGTAGAAAGATCACCACCATCGAGGGCCTCGGGGGCGATGAACTGCACCCGGTACAACAGGCCTGGCTCGAGGAAGACGTGGTCCAGTGTGGCTACTGCCAGGCGGGGCAGATCATGACGGCGGCCGACTGGTTGCAGCGGGTGCCAGACCCCAGCGATGAAGATATAGAGAAATACCAGGCCAACCTCTGTCGCTGCGGTACCTATGCCCGGGTACGCAAGGCCATCAAGCGAGCCGCGGAAATCAGTCGCAACGGCGCCGTGGCGTTCGTGGAGCCTGTGGCCGGAGAGGTACAGTCATGACAGCACTGAATCGTCGACACTTCATCAAGGCCAGTGCCACCATCGCCGGCGGCCTGGCCCTCGGTGTGAGCCTGCCGGGGCGAGTAGAGGAAAAAGCACCCGACCTGGCGGGCAGCGTGGGCGAACCCAATGGCCCCCACCTGGCCTACCTGGTGCGCATCGAACCGGACGGCCAGGTCATCATTGGCGCCCCCAGCACGGAAATGGGCCAGGGCGTGAAAACCTCGCTGCCGATGATCATCGCCGACGAACTCGACGTCGCCTGGCAGGACGTTCGGGTGGAACAGATGCCCCTGGGCATCAAGCGCGACAGCGAGGGCAATATGTCCTGGCTGCATGTGGGCCAGGGCGCGGGCGGCAGCACCAGTGTCAGCATGGGCTGGCAGCCCCTGCGCGAGGCCGGTGCCACTGCCCGCCAGCTACTGCTGCAGGCCGCCGGCGAGCACTGGGGCGTGAGCCCGGAATCGCTGAGCACCGAACGCGGTGTGATCTTCCACGCAGACAGCGGTCGACGCGGCCGCTACGGTGATTTTGCGGCCGCCGCTGTGGCCCTGCCCCTGCCGGAAAACCCGCCGACCCTGAAGAGCGCCGACGAGTTCCAGATCATCGGCCGGCCACAGGCAGTGGTAGACGGGCGTGAGATCGTCACCGGCCAGGCGGAATTCGGCATTGACGCCGCACTGCCCGGACAGGTGTACGCCAGCATCGAGCGCTGCCCCTACCACGACGGAACACTCGCCCAACTCGACGACAAGGCTGCCCGCAAGCTGCCCGGCGTGATCGATGTCGTGCCAATCGAAGGCCCATCGCCGGGCGAGCCATTCACCGTGCTGGCGGCCGGGGTGGCCGTGGTGGCGGAATCAACCTGGGCTGCGCTGCAGGGCCGCAAGGCACTGAAGCTGGAGTGGGACCCTGGCCCCCATGCGACAGAATCTACCGCCTCACTGCGTCGGCAAATGCACGAGGCCATGGAGCACACCGGGCAGATCGTGCTCGACGACGGCGATGTCGACGCAGCCCTGGATTTGGCCGCCGACAGCCTGGAAGCGGAATACTTCGTCCCCTATGCCTCCCATGCACCGATGGAACCACAGTGCTGTGTGGTTCACGTGCGCGACGACGGCGCAGACGTGATCGCTCCCACCCAGAGCCCTTCTGGCGCTTCACGTATGGTGAATCGCCTCACCGGTCTCGACCGGATGGCGATCAATGTGCACATGACACGGCTGGGTGGCGGCTTCGGCCGAAGACTGACTGTGGACTATGTGGCCGAGGCCACGCTGGTATCGATGGCCGTCAAGCGGCCGGTCAAACTGCAGTGGACCCGCGAAGACGACCTGCGGCACGACTTCTATCGACCCTGCGGACTGCATCGGCTGCGCGCGTCGCTGGATGACAGCGGCCAGCTGACCGGGTGGCGCCACCAGTTGGCCAGCCCCTCCAAGTACTACCGCCGCGCCAACGTCGAGGCAGACAAGATGTGGACGGCAGAGCTCTATCCGGATGACCCGCCGCGCCGGCTGCTTCCCAATGTGCAGCTACAGTACTACTCCATGGACTCCGGCGTGCCGCGCGGCTCCTGGCGCGCCCCCGCCCACTACGCCAACGCCTTTGCCGTGCAGAGCTTTATCGACGAACTGGCCCACCGCCAGGGCGAAGACCCGCTGGCCTTCCAGTTGCAGCTGCTGGGTGAGTCGCGCGACCTGCCCTATGAACAGCACGGCGGCCCGGTATTCAACCCGGGTCGGCTGGCAGGCGTACTGAAGCTTGCGGCAGAGAAAGCCGGCTGGGGCAAGCCGCTCCCGGCAGGCCGCGGCCGCGGTATAGCCGGCCACTTCACCTTTGGCGGCTACGCCGCCTACGTGGTGGAAGTGACTGTCAGTGCCGGCCAACTGCGCGTTGACCGGGTGGTGGGCGCCATCGACTGCGGCCTGGCGGTCAATCCCAATCACGTGATTGCCCAGATGGAGAGCGGCATTCACGATGGCATCAGCACCGCGCTGCGGCTGGAAATCACCGTCGAGGCAGGCCGTATCCAGCAGGACAATTTCCACAACTACCCGCTGGCGCGCCTGCGGGATGCACCACGTGAAGTGGAGAACCATATCGTCGACAGCCCGCACCCGCCTTCCGGTGTGGGCGAGCCGCCGATCTCCCCGCTGGCCCCGGCACTGACCAACGCCATTTTTGCCGCCACCGGGCAGCGGATTCGCGAACTGCCGATTGCTGATCAATTGACGGCCTGACACCACACAGGCAAGCCAGTTCAAGCAATCTGACCAGCATCGGGGATTTCCAGGGCATGACACCTATAGCCGCGTAACGCGGGCGGCTTTTGTTATGATCGCCGCCTCATAAACGAGGAGACTGTCATGTCCGAAGCCGTGATCGTAGACGTGGTTCGCACCCCTATCGGGCGCGGAAAGCCGGTGGCCGGAGACCTCAGCGGCATGCACCCGGTGGCACTGCTGGCAGAAACCTACCGGGCCCTGGTAGAGCGCAACGGCCTCGACTACGGCGACGTGGAGCAGACCTACGCCGGCTGCGTTACCCAGGCCGGCGAGCAGTCCAACAACCTTGCCAAGAACGCCTGGCTGCACCTGGGCACCGAGTACACCGCCGGCTGCAGCACCGTGGATACCCAGTGCGGCTCCGCCCAGACCTGCAACCACATTGTCTCGGCGCTGATCGATGCCGGCCAGATCAATATCGGCATTGCCGCCGGCGTGGAATCCATGAGTCGTGTCGGCCTGGGGGCCAGCGCCATACACGGGCCGGGCTACTTCATCACCGAGAACTGGCCCTGGGACCAGGCCCAGTCGCAGTTCGAGGCGGCCGACCGGATTGCCGCCAACCGGGGTATTACCAAGCAGGATTGCGATGCGCTGGCCGTGCGATCCCAGACCAACGCTATCCGGGCCTGGGACGAGGGCCTGTTCCCACAGGTCATCCCGGTGGAAGCGCCGGTGCTGGGTGAAGATATGAAGCCCACCGGTGAAACCCGCACCGTAACGCGAGACCAGGGCATGCGTCCCACCACCATGGAAAGCCTGGCAGACCTGCGCATTCTCAACGAGGGCGGCGTGCATACGCCGGGCACCTCTTCACAAATCTCAGACGGTGCGGCCGCCGTGCTGTTCATGAGCGCCGATGAAGCGAAAGCGCGCGGCTTGAAACCCCGCGCCCGCATCATCCAGGGTGTGGTGGCGGGCTCTGACCCCTACTACCTGCTGGACGGCCCGGTGAACGCCACCGAGCTGCTGTTCAAGAAAACCGGCATGACCATGGGCGATATCGACGTGGTGGAAATCAACGAGGCCTTCGCCTCGGTGGTGCTGTCCTGGCAGCGGGTATTCGACGCGGACATGGACAAGGTCAATATGCGCGGTGGCGCGATTGCCCTTGGCCACCCGGTGGGCTCAACAGGCGCACGGCTGATTGGCGAAGCGCTGGTCAACCTGGAGCAACAGGACAAGAGCACCGCGCTGGTGACCATGTGCTGCGGAGCCGCCAATGGAACCGGCACCATAATCGAGAGATTGTAGACAGCCAGAATCTGGCGCGTGGCCAAGGGGTCAGAGTAAGGGACTTACTCTGACCCCTTCGGCGGAGCACCGCCGAACAAATTCAGCAACGAGGACGAACCAACATGGGAGACCTGAACGGCAAAGTCGCCATTGTGACCGGCGCCGGCCGCGGCCTGGGCCGGGAGGAAGCGCTGCAGCTGGCGCGTCAGGGCGCACGAGTAGTGATCAACGACATCGGTCGTGACGATGCCCGCGAAGCTGCCGAGGCCACCGCGGAAGAGATTCGCGGCATGGGTGCCGAGGCAATCACCGTCTACGGCGACTGCGCCGATACCAACGATGCCAACGCCCTCTTCAAGGCGGCACTGGATGCCTTTGGCGACGTCAACATCATGGTCAACAAC
Source organism: Halieaceae bacterium (assembly GCA_036351375.1). GTDB lineage: Bacteria > Pseudomonadota > Gammaproteobacteria > Pseudomonadales > Halieaceae > JANQIO01. The sequence goes on along the minus strand of JAZBOY010000057.1, from coordinate 28,307 downwards.
GCCGGCTTCTGCCGCGACCAGACCATCTTCAACATGGATGACGAGCAGTTTGATTCGGTGGTGAGAGTGCACCTGAGGGGTCACTTCATCAATATGCGCAACGCCAGTGGCTACTGGCGCGGCAAGGCCAAGCAGGACGGCGGCGTATATGGCCGCATGATCAGCACCTCGTCGGAAGCGGCGATATTCGGCAGCGCAGGCCAGCCCAACTATGCCGCCGCCAAGGCCGGCATCGTTGCCATGACCATGGGTGCCGCCCAGCTGCTGATCAAGTACGGCGTCACCTGCAACGTGATCATGCCGCGGGCGCGCACCGATATGACCAATGCCGGCATTACCGCAGAAATGTTTGCCGCCCCCGAGGAAGGCTTTGATGCCTTCAACCCCGCCAACGTGGCGCCGCTGGTGGGCTACCTGGCCTCACCGGAGGCGGGCCATATTTCCGGCGAGGTAATGGTGGTCTGGGGCAACCAGGTGGACGTGCTGGAGCGGCCAAAGTTCGGGCCGAAATTCACCAGCCCCGATGGCGGCACCTGGACGGTGGACGCCCTGCACCAGAGCCTGGCGAGCCACTACGATGACAACTACACCCCGGTGTGGGGCGGCTTCTCGGTGCCGCCCCAGTAGGGTTCAGGACGCCTCTGCCAGGGCCCGCTTGTACAGCGACTTGCGCGGCGAGGCGAACACCCGCTCGATCATCGGCAGGAAGGTCTCCAGCGGCTCGCTGTCGTAATCCTTGTCGAAGCTGTTCTGGTCGTACTTTTCGCAGAACTCCGCACAGGCGTCGAAGTACTCATGCCCCCGGAACGCCTCGCGAGCGTCGCGATCCAGGCCCACGTGGTGGAAGAAGTAGTAGCCCTGGAAAATACCGTGGTGCTTGATAATCCAGTGGTTCTCCTCTGACACGTAGGGCTCGAGAATCACCGCCGCCACATCAGCGTGGTTTGACGGGCCCAGAGTGTCACCGATGTCGTGCAGCAGCGCGCAGACCACGTACTCCTCGTCACGGCCGTCACGCAGGGCTCGGGTGGCCGTCTGCAGGCAGTGCTCCAGGCGGTCTACCGGGTAGCCGCCGTAATCGCCGCGCAGCAGCTCCAGGTGCGTCACCAGCCGGGCCGGCAGATCGCGCATGAAGTCGCCCATATGGTCAGCAATGACGCCCCAGTCCTCTTTGGATGCCTCGGTCATCGCCCGAAAATCAGCTTGTTTCTCGCTCATAACTCACCTGTTGCTTGAAGGGTTACGGATATAGTATGGAACAGCGGCAGCCGGCCGTCTGTCAGCCAGCCGACAATTCGGCTATCGGCTCAGCCACCGGCTCAGTCATCGGCGAAGCCCGCGAGGCTCGCAGCGTCCAGCAGGCGGATACGGCCATAGGCCTGCTCCAGCCAGCCCTGCCGCTCCCAGCCCTTGATGATCGCGGTAACGCTCTGGCGCGAGCTGCCAATCATCCTGGCCAGTTCGTCGTGGGAGCAGGCCAACGCCCCATCTGCTGCCTGGTTGCCGGCAAACAGCTCCTGCAGCCGCCGCGCCAGGCGGTGTGGCACGTCTCGCAGTATAGCGCCCTCGATGGTCTCGTAGGCAGCGCGGCTGCGCTGCGCCAGCAGCTGCAGCAGCGCCTGGTCGATCTCTCGATGACGCGCCCGGAGCTCATGGAACACAGCCGCCGGCAGTGACAGCAGCTCGGTGCCGGCATCAGCATCGGCGTCGTGGTGGCAGGCCTTGCCGTCCAGCAGGCCCAGCTCGCCGAAACAGTCACCCGGCTCCATATGCAGGTACAGGAGTTCCTTGCCGCCACTGCTATAGGTACGCATGTGCACGCGACCGCGCAACACCTGGTAGCTGGCAGCGGCCTTATCGCCACGCCGGTAGACGCTGCCGGCCTGTTCAAGGCGCAGCAGTGTGCTGTGCTGGCACAGCGCCACGAATACCTCATCAGGCAGCTCGCTGAACCAGTTCCAGCGGCCACCTTCACGCAGGGCGGCGGCGGGCATCAGCAACCCATGCTCGTCATGCTGTTATCAGTCAATCCACTGCCGGTGGCGGGCGTAATAGGCGAACCAGGTCAGCAGGCAAGCGATGGTGAACACCATGACGGGCAAGGCCAGGCCCTCGGGGCCGAAGATTTCCAGGGCGTTACCCAGGGCCAGGGAGTGGAAGATCTGGATGACGATGCCCACCAGGCAAATCAACAGCATGGGTAGCGCCCACTCCTTGCGCAGCAGCAGCGCCACGCAGCCCAGTGCGCCACCCAGCACCGCCGCGGCGTAGCCCGCGGTGGCCCACAGCGGACGCTCTTCGAAATACAGGCGCTGTATCTCAGGCAGGCTACCGAGGTCCATGAGGAACATTTCGTGCACAAAGGCGGCGACACCGGCAAGATTCCAAAACAGACCCAGTGCACTGACAATCCAGAACCACAGTGGTGGTGTTTGGCGCATGGCGCTTACCCCGGAGATTATTTTTTTGACCATGTTGCGCCAGCACGACGGGCACCGCAAGCGCCGAATTGAGCCATGGCCGCACAACCGCTATATTCAACGCCGATCATCTTCACGAGAATAAAAATATGCGCCGCCACCTGCCGCTCCTGCTTCTGGCCCTTCCCGCCTTGCCGGCCATGGCCCAGGATGACCGAAACCCGATCTTCGACAGCCGCTTCGACCTGCAGCTGGGCATCCAGTACACCGACACAGATGCCAACGTGGCAGCGGTGGTAGATCCCCTGCCGGAAACCAAGATCGACCTCGACGACATGGGTATCGATGACAACGCCACAGTGTTCTACGCCGGCGGTCGCTGGCGCTTCGGTGAGCGCTGGAGCGCCAACTTCACCTACAACCGCTTCGACGAGGAAGGTGACACGATCATCGAAGACAGCTTCAACTTTGATGGCGAGATCTACCCCGCGGGCGCCGACCTCGACAGCGAACTGAAGCTGGACGCCTACATCCTCGATGTTGCCTACAGTTTCGGCAAGGGCCGCAACTATGAGTGGGGCGCAGGCCTGGGCCTGCACAGCTTTGTTTTCGAAGCGGGTCTCAAGGCACGCCTGTTCGTCGGCGAGGGGGAAGTGACGGTCAGCGACAGCACAGACAGCGTGCTGGCACCGGTGCCCAATGCGCGCCTGTATGCCGACTACGCCTTTGATGCCCGCAACGCCATCCGCTTCAATGCGGGCTGGCTCAGTGCCAGCTACGATGATTACGACGGCAGCCTGGTCTATGCCTCAGTGCGCTACGACCACAATTTCGGTGAACGCTTCGGAGTTGGGGTTGGCGTACAGTACACGGACATCGATCTCGAACACGACCCGGGTGGTCGCTCCCGTGAAGAATACGAAGTCGACCTGCTGGGCGCCATTGCCTACCTGAGTTATCGCTTCTGAGGTGACTGCGCCGAGTTTGGGGTACTACCTGGGCCTGCCGGCCTGGGGCTTCCCGGGCTGGGCTGGCGAGTATTTCCGGCGCCCGGGCAGCGACGGCTCCACGCTGGCCGACTACGCGCAGGTATTCAATACCGTCGAAGGCAACACCACCTTCTATCGCGTGCCTGACCGACAAACCGTCGCGCGCTGGGCTGAAGCTGTGGCAGGCAGCGAGTTTCGCTTCAGCTTCAAGATCCCCCAGGTCATTACCCATGAACGCCATCCGGCATGGGATCAGCTGGTGGAATTCATGACCGTAATGGAACCGCTAGGAGAGCACCTGGGGCCTTTCCTGGTGCAGTGCCCGGCGCGCCTCGGCCCCGACAATCTCGATGTGCTCGAAGCGCTGTTCGACGCCCTGCCCGGGCAGCACCGATACGCCCTGGAGCTTCGGCACCTGGATTTCTTCAAGGACCCTACCCCGGTAGAGCCGCTGCTTGATAAGCACCGGGCCGGGCGTGTCATGTTCGACAGCCGACCCATCTACCAGGGTGACACACAGCACCCGGAAGTGCTGGCGGCGCGCCACAAGAAACCAGACGTGCCGCTGCTCGATACCGTCTACAACGAGCTGGTGTATGCGCGGGTAGTCCTGCACCCCGACACGCGCTACAACGGCGTGTTCGTGGAGGAATGGCTGGCACGTATGCAGAGCTACCTGGCCGCGGGCCACGACACCTGGTTCATGATGCACTGCCCCAACAACCAGCATTGCCCGCAGTTCGCCGAGGATTTTCACCAGGCGCTGGCAGAACGCCAACACCTGCCCGCCCTGCCACCCTGGCCGGTGCCACGGCAGGACAGCCTGTTCTAGCGCGCCGCCAGCTTCGCCACCACGGCGGCCAGCAGCAGAACAATCCCCACCCCGTCCGCGATGGCGACCTTGTCCATTGCCTAATGCTCCGTGGCAGCTTGCGCAAAGAATGCCGCCGTCTCTGCATCCGCCGGGTAGAAGGATTCAATGCGCATTTCATCGGCGGTGACATCCTGGGGCGTTCCCAGGGTGGAGATCACCGAGAACAGGCTGAGGCGCAGGCCGTTGACGTCCAGCACCACCGGCAATACCGGCTGCAGGTTGTGAATCGCCGGCGTGGCATCACCGTCCTGGTCAGCCAGCTCAATCATGCGTTCGAACAGGGATTGCACCGCGGGGTCGCCGGAGGCGGCGGCTTCCACCCGCAGGCGGCGCGCGAAGGTGGGGCCCAGCTCTTCCCAGTTGGCGATATAGCGCCGCAGCCCGTCAGGGTGCACCGACAGCAGCGCGATGTTCAGCTCGTCACCGAAACCGATTTCCTGCTGCAGTTCTGCCAGGTCACCGCCCAGGCTCAGCATCAACTCCGCGGCCCGGTTCATGCGCTTGATGTTCCACAAACGGTCGACCACCATCGCCGGCAGGGGCTCGTGGTGACTCAACATACGCTCCAGCGCATCCAGCACCGGCGCCATGGACGGGTCTTCCAGCCGCGATTCCCGGTAGGCGGCGCTGAATCCGGCCGCCTTCAGCAGTGCATTGCGTTCGCGCAGCGGCACATCCATGGCCTCGGACAGGCGCAACACCATTTCCCGGCTGGGCTTGCTGCGTCCGGTTTCCAGCCAGCTCACGTGGCGCTGCGACACATTGGCCGCCAGGGCCAGTTCCAGCTGCGACAGCTTGCGAAACTGGCGCCATTGGCGACAGACCTTGCTGAAGTCTTCGGCGATCGCGGTCATGACAATCCTCCCTGGCAGCCATTCTCCGACAAGCCCGTCGGTCAATCTATAACCTCCGAGGTAATTGCCGGGAGGCAGCCGGCCGGGTCAGGCTATGAAAAACACCGGGAGGATTTCACCGTGCCACACCGCAAGCTTTTTGCCATTCTGCTTCTTGTTCCGTTCGGCCTGCTGACCGTGTATGCGGTCATGGAAGTGGGCTACGTGGGTATCTTTGACTATCACCGCCACAGTCCCGCCGGCTGGCAGGTATTTACCGACCTGGTGATAGCCCTGCTGCTGGTCTTCGTCTGGATGGTGCCCGATGCCCGTGAGCGCGGCCGCAATCCCTGGCCGTGGGTGGTGGCCACACTTTTCATGGGCTCCATCGGGCCCCTGCTGTACCTGGCAACAGAGCGTCAGTCTGTGCCGGTGGAGTCACACGCCTGATGCGCTAGTCGGCGCGGAGCCAATCCAGCGCGGGTGCGAGGTCGGGCTCTGTTGTGGTGTCGACCCACAGGGTGTAATCCAGCTCATCCTCAGCCAGGGTCTCCTGGCGCTCGAGCTGCAGCTCGAGCACCTCGAGGTCAGCCTCCGAGGCGTCACCCTGGCGCGCGGGAATCCGGCGACGCTGTACCTGTGAGTCACATTCGCAGTGCAGGATCGCGAACGGTAGCTGCATGCCCGCTGCCAGGTCGCGGAACTGATCGCGCTCTTCACGCTTCAGGAACGCGGCATCGATCAGCACCGCCCAACCGGATTGCAGCAACAGATTCGCCACATCGAGCAGGTGCTGGTAGGTATCGGTGTTTGCCGCCTTGCTGTAAATGCCTTTATCACGAGCGGACCCGCTGGCCTCCAGTGGGCCGAGGCCAAACAGCCGCTTGCGCTCCACGTCCGATCGCACCCGCACCAGCTCACACGCCTCCAGCAGGCACTGGGACAGGTAGGTCTTGCCGGAGCCGGACAGGCCGTGAGCAATCAGCAGCCGCGGTTTGCCAGGCTCGGTATAGGCACCCGCAAGCGCAAGGTAGCCGCGCAGCTCATCGATCATAGCTTCATCCGGTGCGTCCAGCTGCGCCAGGCGCAGGCTCTCCACCTTGGCCCGCACCATGGCCCGGTACACCTGGTAGAAACGCAACAGCGCCAGGCCAGCGTAGTCGCCACTGTACTCCAGGTAGGCGTTCAGCAGCCGCCGCGCCAGTGGCGCCAGGCCGTGGTCATCGAGGTCCATTAGCAGGAAACCCAGCTCGCTCATCACGTCGATCCAGCGCAGTGAGGGGTTGAACTCCAGGCAGTCGAATGGCACCACCCGGCCGCGCCACAGCACGATATTGCGCAGGTGCAGGTCGCCGTGGCATTCGCGCACAAAACCGCCGGCGAGACGCGCGGCAAAGTCATCGTGCAACGCCTGAGAGGCGTCACGACTCCAGCCCTCCAGACGCTGAAACAGCGACAGGCAGTCGGGCGCCTGGCGCGGCAGGTGCGGCGCAATCTGCTCGAAATTTTCGATCACGGGATAGGCGACCGCCGCCGGAGTGCCGAATTCGCCCTCCAGCGGGGCCTGCTCTGCGCCCGCATGGAACCCGGCCAACACCGCGGCCGCCTCGTCCATCTGCCCGGCCGTGAGGGCGCCGCGCTGAGCCAGTTCATCGAAGCCTGCCGAGGTATCGAACTGGCGCATCTTCACCGCGTACTCGATAGCCTCGCCCTCGCCATCCACCCGGGTTGGCGAGCCGGAGATGGGCACCACCGCCAGGTAGAGCTCCGGCGCCAGTCGCCGGTTCAGGCGCAGTTCTTCATTGCAGCAGTGGCGCCGCTTTTCGAGGCTGGAGAAATCCAGGAAACCGAAGTTCACCGGCTTCTTGATCTTGTAGGCGAATTCTCCGGTCAGGAACACCCAGGCGGTATGGGTCTCGATGCAGCGCAGCGACACCACCGGATGCGGCCAGGCCGCGGCGTCGTGAAGCCTTTCGATATCCAGCGCTGTCATTCGGAGGTGGGTCGACCGCGGAGGCCGTCAGTCGGGTTTGCGCTCCGGGAACGTGCGCTCGAGAATGTACTCGGCCGCAACCTCCACATCATAGTCGGACAGGCGAGAATCGCCGCCACTGGCCGGCATGCCCAGATAACCCTCGTCCGCATGCTTGATCAATACCGCCTCCCAGAGGCTGGAACGCAGCGACCAGCTGCCCTGGTCGCCAATAATGGGGGCACCGCCCTCGCCGGTGTCGTGGCAGCGGGCGCAGGCATAGTCGTAGATCGCCTTGCCATCGCGATAGCGCTGCGAGGTGGGGTACTTCTGCTGGGCCAGCGACTCGACCGCAAGGAACAGCACCAGCAACAAGGCCGCGGCATGCCAGGTGTTCGGACGCATGGGCGCCTCCGGGTTGGCTTTACTTGATTACAGACCATAGCAAAACATCCCACCGATGGGTTGATCTGCGTCAGCCTATCGGGTGCCGAAGTGGGTGGCGGTTGACGCCAACTTGACGCGTATTTCGGTATCCGCTTTCATCGGCCCCTCATCCCAGCGGATCCGGCCAGGAATCCAGGCTCACCGAACAATGAAAAAGCTCCTGCTGGGAATGACCGCTGTGCTATTGGCAGGCCTGCTGTGGTTACTCGAGCCGGTGTACCAGTTCTACGCCCACCGCGGGATGGCTCCGCTGCCGCCCACCGGCTGGCAACAGATCAACGGCACGGTGCCCGAGAGCCAGCAACTGTTTGACCCGGATTTCGCAGCCCGCGGCCAGCGGGCACTGGACGCGATTCGCGACTACCGGCAGGAGCACAACCTCCCTGCCCTGTCGGTGGCAGTTGCCCGTGGTGATGGCCTGGTGTGGACCGGCACGGTGGGCTTTGCGGACATCGCCGCCGGCACACCGATGGCCCCGGATACCCTGTTCCGCATTGGCAGCACCTCCAAGGCCATCACCGCTACTGCCCTGGCACGCCTGGTGGAGCGCGGCGAGATAGACCTGGACGCGCCGCTGTCGACCTACCTGTCCCCGCTACCCAACCCGGCCTGGGGTGCCATCACGCCAAGACAGCTCGCCTCTCACGCAGCGGGCGTGCCGCACTACGGTGAGAACGGCGACACTGTCGGCCTGTACCGCAGTATCGCAATGCAGCGCCATTACAATGACGTGCGCGACGCCCTGGCGGTATTCGACGGCAGCCCCCTCCTGCATCCCCCGGGCACTGCGTTTCACTATTCCTCACTGGGTACGGTGCTGCTGGGCGCCACCATGAGTGAAGTCGCCGGGCTGCCCTATCGCGACCTGGTGACGCGTGAAGTGTTGGAGCCGGCAGGCATGAGCAGCACCTTTGCCGACGGCGACGAGGACGAACGCAACCAACGGGTAACGCAGCTGTACTACACCGACGGTGAACGCTTTCGTCCCTGGCGCGAGGTAGACCTGAGCCATCGCCTGCCCGGCGGCGGGTTCATCTCTTCACCTTCCGACCTGGCCCGCATGGGCCTGAAGTATTTTGATCCCGACTACCTCGCGCCCGCCACGCGGGACCGGTTCTGGACGCCGCAGCGGCTGGCCGATGGCCGAGTGAACGAGCAGGATTACGCCCTCGGCTGGCGCTGGCGGGAATGGGATATAGATGGGGTAGGCGTGGTCCGCAATGCCAACCACGGCGGCGTGGCCCGAGGCTCTCAGTGCTGGCTGCTGGTGCTGCCCGACCAGGTCATGTCGATGGCGTTTTGCACCAATGTAAAGACAGACAGCTTCAGCACTTTTGGGGGCGTCTACAAACCGCTGGTCCTGGCCTTCATGTCTCCGGCCGCCTGAGTGGGTCAGGGCAGAAGTGCATAGATCTGCGAATCGGCGCGTTGAAACCCCCGCAGCATCGTGGTGGACCGCCATTTAGGCTAGACTCTGCGGTCCGACTATCGACAATCACGCTCCGGCAGCACCGGCACCGACATGAGCACAGAATCGCCTCCCAAAGGCCAGGCACCCACCCTCCACGCCGTTGATGGCGGGGCCGGTCGCAATCCCGGCACGCCGCTGAACCTGGACGTCATCGAGAGCCTGCGGGTGAACCTGAGCGCCGTGGAACGCCGGGTTGGCGCCCTGGGCGGTCGCCGCAGCCTGAAGAAGGACTGGCAGACTGCCTGGTTGCTGAAGGCAGTGTCGCTAATCGACCTGACCACGCTTTCCGGCGATGACACCGACGGCAAGGTGCGACGCCTGTGCGCCAAGGCCCGCAACCCCGTGAACCGCGATACCCTGGCCGCTCTCGGCGTGGGGGACCTTGCACTCACCACCGCCGCGGTGTGCGTGTACCACGACATGCTGGAAGCGGCACGGGTCGCCCTCAGGGATTCAGGCATAGAACTGGCGGCGGTCTCCACCGGCTTCCCCGCCGGGCTTTCACCACTGGAGACGCGGCTGGCGGAAATTCGCGCCTCGGTGAGCGCCGGCGCCAGCGAAATCGATATCGTCATTTCCCGCCGCCATGTGCTCACCGGCAACTGGCAGACGCTGTATGACGAGGTGAAGGCCATGCGAGAAGCCTGCGGGCCGGCGCATATGAAATCCATTCTCGCCACGGGAGAGCTCGGTACCCTGCGCAACGTGGCCAGGGCCTCCATGGTCTGCATGATGGCCGGCTCGGATTTCATCAAGACGTCCACCGGCAAGGAACCGGTGAACGCCACCTTGCCCGTCACCCTGGTGATGCTGCGGATGATTCGCGAGTACGCCGACATGACGGGCGAAGCCGTGGGCTTCAAGCCCGCCGGTGGCATTTCCACCGCCAAGGATGCGCTGCTCTACCTGATCCTCCTGAAGGAGGAGCTGGACACCCGCTGGCTGCACCCGTCGCTGTTCCGCTTCGGCGCCTCCAGCCTGCTCGGCGATATCGAGCGGCAGCTGGAACACGCGGCCACCGGCCGCTACTCGGCGGGCTTCCGCCACCCCATGGCATAAACGCTGGCACGAGGAGAGGTTTTGGGCGTCAAGGAAATAATGGACAGCATGGAGTACGGCCCGGCACCGGAGAGCGACGCCGAGGCCCGCGACTGGCTGGCAAGCCATGGCAATGAATTCGGCCACTTCATCAACGGCGAATTGCACGCCCCCAGCGGCGAGCTGTTCCAGAGCCGCAACCCCGCCAACGGGCAGGTACTGGCCGCCCTGTCACAGGGCGAACCCGAGCAGGTAGATGCCGCAGTCGCCGCCGCCCGCTCCGCCCAACCCGAGTGGGTCGCGCTGACCCCGCACCAGCGCGCTCGCTATCTCTACGCCATTGCCCGCCAGGTGCAGAAACACTCGCGCCTGCTGGCGGTGCTGGAAACCCTCGACAATGGCAAAACCATTCGCGAGAGCCGGGACATCGACATACCGCTGGTGGCGCGCCATTTCTATCACCACGCCGGCTGGGCGCAGCTGCTGGGCACCGAGTTCCGCGACTATCAGCCTCTCGGCGTCATCGGCCAGGTGATCCCGTGGAACTTCCCGCTGTTGATGCTGGCCTGGAAAGTGGCGCCGGCCCTGGCTGCCGGCAACACCGTGGTGCTGAAGCCCGCGGAATACACCAGCCTGACCGCCATGAAGTTTGCCGAGATCTGCCGCGATATCGGGCTGCCGCCGGGAGTGGTGAACATCGTGACCGGCGATGGTCGCACCGGCGAGGCGCTGGTCAGTCATACGGGCATCGACAAGGTGGCCTTTACCGGATCGACCGAGGTCGGCCGCCGCATTCGCGAGGCCACTGCCGGCAGCGGCAAGAAGCTGACCCTGGAATTAGGCGGCAAATCGCCGTTAATCGTGTTTGAAGACGCCGACCTCGATGCCGTGGTCGAGGGCGTGGTAGACGCCATCTGGTTCAACCAGGGCGAAGTGTGCTGCGCCGGCTCAAGACTGCTGGTGCAGGAGGGGATTGCCGAGCGTCTGCACGAAAAGCTGCACCGACGCATGGAAACCCTGCGCCTGGGAGATCCGTTGGACAAGACCATGGACATGGGCGCCGTGGCCGACCCCGTTCAGATGCAGCAGATTCGCGAAAAGCTCGATGCCGCCGTGAATGAAGGTGCCGAGGTCTACAAGATGTGCTCGGTCGACTGCTTGCCAAAGCTTCACCCGGAGGGCTGCTTCCATTTCCCCACGCTGGTGCTTAACGTGGAATCCAGCTTCAAGGTAGCCCAGGAGGAAATCTTCGGCCCGGTGCTGGTGAGCATGACATTCCGTACCCCGGCGGAAGCCGTGGCGCTGGCCAACAACACCCGCTACGGGCTGGCAGCCAGTATCTGGAGCGAGAACATCAACCTGGCGCTGGACATTGCGCCCAAGGTAAAAGCGGGCGTTGTCTGGGTGAACTGCTCTAACCAGTTCGATGCGGCGGCCGCCTTCGGCGGCGTGCGTGAATCGGGCTTCGGCCGCGAGGGCGGTGCCGACGGCATGCTGGAATACCTGCAGCCCCGCTGGGAGGCCGGGCTGGATGTGGTCGAAGAGCCTGAGCTGCCGCAGGCCAGCGGCGAGAGCCAGCGCGGCGACGCGGTGGATCGCACGCCGAAGTTCTACATCGGCGGCAAGCAGGCGCGGCCGGACTCCGGCTACAGCCGCCCGGTGCTGTCTGCCGATGGCGCGTACCTGGGCGAGGTCGGCGCGGGCAGTCGCAAGGATATTCGCAATGCGGTGGAAGCCGCCGCCAAGGCGGAGGGCTGGTCGAAAACCAGCAGCCACAACCGCGCCCAGGTGATGTACTACATTGCCGAGAACCTGGACGCCCGGGCGGCAGAATTCACTGATCGCATCACGGCCCAGACCGGGGCGAGCAAACGCGCTGCCCGGCGGGAAGTCGATACCGCCGTGAGCCGCTGGTTCAGCTATGCCGCCTGGAGTGACAAGTTCGACGGCCGCACCCACGCCACCCCGATGCGCGGCATCACCCTGTCGGTCCATGAACCCCGGGGCGTGATGGGCATTGCCTGCCCGCGGGAATTCCCGCTGCTGGGCTTCACCTCACTGGTGGCCCCGGCCATCGCCATGGGCAACCGGGTGGTGGTGATTCCCAGCGAGGCGCACCCACTGAGCGCCATGGACATGGTGCAGGTGTTTGATACCTCCGACCTGCCGGGCGGTACTGTCAATATCGTCTGCGGGGAACGCGACGCGCTGGCGCAGGTGTTGGCCGAGCACTACAACGTAGATGCCCTGTGGTACCGCGGCAGCCAGGCGGGTAGCCAGGCCATGGAAGCGGCGTCCGCGGCCAACCTGAAGGCCACCTGGGTGAATTACGGGAAACGCTGTGATTACCTTGACCCGGCTCAGGGTGAGGGTAAAGATTACCTGTACGCTGCCACCGAGCTCAAAACCATCTGGGCGCCCTACGGAGAATAGCCGTGCGAAACCTGCTGCGACCGATCCTGCTGACTGCCCTGCTGATGGGCGGCACGGCAGTGGCGGAAGTGGCGGAAGTGGCGGAAGTGGCCGGTAGCGGTGACGGCATACCCGCAGACATCAACCTCGACTTCGAACGCAGCGGCTTCGGCACCAGCGCCCTGCCGATCTGGTCCGAGCTTGGCGCCTTTGAATCGCTGGCGATCTCGCGCATGCCCTCGGCCAGGGCCGGGGACGCCGATGCGCTGCTGGCGCTGTACCTGCTGGCCTCAGGCGAACCGGTAACTCTCGGCGACTACTACGGCCTGCGCGACGAAATCGACAGCTGGATTGCTGAGCTGCCCCTGTCCGGCGGCCTGCAACCGGCCACCGACGCACATCGCCTGTTTGTCAGCATGCACAGCCGCTACCTGGGCACCGACCTCGTCTCCAATGACATGCCCGCCATGTACCGGGAGGAGCAAAGCCAGCTCTCACGGGTGTTCAGTCACGGCGAGTTCAACTGCATCAGTTCCGCCATGCTATACGTGGTGGCCGCCCGCAAGCTGGACCTGCCGGTGGACGGCGTGGTGCTGCCTTCCCATGCCTTTGTGCAGCTGCGACTGCCCGGCCGCACGGTGGAAGTGGAAACCACTTCCTTTACCGGCTTCGACGTACCTCATGACGAGGCCTTCTACTCCGCCGACTACAGCGACTGGTTCAGCGCCCGCAGCCTGGCGCCGCCCACCTACGAGGATTACCTGGACCGCGATATTGTCAGCCCCTACGAGTTGGGCATCTTCAATATGATCAACCAGCACACCGCTGAGGCGGTCATGCCCTACCGTGATCGCATGCGCCTGGCGGAGCTGCGCGGCTACTACCGGCCCTGGGACGAATCGGCCCAGAAGTCGCGGCTGGCCTACTACTACCAGGAGTACGTGCACCTGCGGGAACAACAGGACTTCCCCACCGCCCTGCGCATGTACCGCCGCCTGGGTAACTACCTTGAAGAGCTGAGTGAGCAGCGCTTCGACGATGATGAAATTCCCGTGCTGCTGACCGCGGTGCAGGCACAGATGGCTGACACGCTGGTGAAAACCGGCGACGAGGAAGCCGGCCTCGCCCTGGCCCGGCACCTCCTGCAAACCCGCGAGTTCCCGGATACCGCCCGCACCGTCGAGAGCCACCTGTTCTCGGTAGTCAGCCGCTACGCAGTGGACCGCGCGGAGCAGGCCGACTACCCCGGTGCCCGGCTGGCTTTCAATGCCCTGGAATTCCAGTGCCTTCAGAACCGCGTCTGCAACAGCGGCCTGGCCCAGGTGTACTCCGCCTGGGCCATGCACTACGTTGAGGATCGTGACTGGGAGCGCAGTGCCGATGTCTACCGCGAGTACCTGTTGCTGGACTCCTCGAGCAGCCTGTCAGAGCACTTCAGCACCAACCTCGAGCGGGTGTACCTGAACTGGGCCGCCCACGAGGAATGGAACGGCGAGTGGGAAACTGCCATGGCCTTACTCAACCAGTGCACCCAGCTACTGAACCAGGCCAACGAGTGCGAATCGGCGCTGGCCAAACTCGACGCCAAGCGCGACGAGGGTTTTCTCTAAGGACTCAGGAACTCAGGAACCGGAGGCGACGGTCCACAGCAGCTCGCCTTCATCCAGGCGGTAGCGATTTGTCATCGGGAAATGGGCGGGCCGTTGCTCTTCCAGCCGTTGATCAAATTCCAGCACCGTCTTGAAGCGCGGCTCGGTGGCGGACAGTGTGCCCGCCGTCACGCTACCCAACACCCGCAGCAGGCCGCCGTCGCGACTGTTGTAGCGGCGCACCCGAAACTGGCCGCCGGCGAAAATCGCGGCATGCACATCGATATCTCCCGGGCCGGTCACCTCAGAGGGGGCTATCTCCACGTTGGCGTCACTGACCAGGCCGAGGAAATCCGGCGATGCCTCGCGGCGTGGGTCATGTGCATAGCGCAGTGGGCCGGTGATAGAGATTCGCTCTGGCGAATACACGAGCAGACTACCTTTCACGTCCCCCTCCACCTCCAGCTCAACACCGTCTGCTGCATGCACCAGCCAGGGGTACCCTCCCGGCATGATATGCCGAGGCGTCGCCCCGCCCGCTGCGGGCAGCCAGTGGTAACCGCCATCGGCAAGGAACACCAGTCGGCCGCTCTCCTCCACAAGGTGTACGCGCTCGCCTTGCCTGAACGCCTCCGGATCAACCGGCTGGCGTGGCAGGCGCATGCGGCGGGCGCGGGTCTCCAGGCCGCGGGTGAAGATGTCCGCGCGGCGCCCGCGCCCCTCGATGATAACCGTACCCGCCACCGTCGTGGGCCCTGTGATGCTGGGAGCGGCACCCGCCCTGGCGCTGACATAGAGCGGGCTATTGGAGTGGAAGCGCCCGATAATGCGATCGCCCGCCAGGTCCACTTCGGGATTCCAGCGGTCCACGACCTGGGCGAAATGGGAGAACGCCATGCGCGTAACCGGCACCTCCGCTTCAAGGGCAAGACCGTTTTCCACTGTCGTCACCCTTAGCACCGCGCGCTCGAGCGAGGTGGCATCTGCCGGTGGTTGCCGCTCCAGGGTGTATTCCCGTTCTCCGTCGCGCCATTGTCGAGATGTGCTGCCGTCGGTCCAGGCTGGCAGTTTCGCTGCCACCTGATTGAGCGCCGCCTGCAGTGCAAGTCGCTGCTGCGGCGCCATGGGCTGCCTGAAGGCCAGAGTCGCCGGCTGTAACTCAAACGGCTCAGAGAGCTGCGGCACCGGGTTCAGGTTGATTGCCGGCAGTACAGCAGCGGCGACCTCCGCCAGCTCCCGCGGCGCTGCCTGATGGGCCGCAGTTTTCGGGTGTGCGGGATCTGCTTCCCGTTGCGGAGTCGATGGCGCCGTGGCGGTGGCTGCAGGGATTGAAGCCGGCACCAGCGACAGGCTCATGGTGGTGCTGGCCACAGCGTCCTCCCGCGGCGGGGGCGCCAACCACCAGCGGTGGGCTGCAAGGCCCACCAGCAGGTGCAGGGCGCAGGACCAGATCAGCGCCGTCGCCATGGTGTCGCGTGTTTGCATGGGGTGCCCGCAGGTGCTTTCTCCCCAGCTTAGTACACGGTTCGTATACCGGCATCCGCGACCATGGGGCTGCTATTGCTCGTTAAGGGCGAACGTCGTGGCACCCGTTGCGCTATACGCACTCGCCGCCGTCGTGGCAGGTCAGTGGCGTACTGTCCTGGCGGTGATCGACCTGCTGCCATTTCGACTGCGGGCTCTGGCGGCTCTGCCGTGGCTTCAAATGGCGCCTGATCAGATACTCGGCTACCAGCGCATTCGCGACCCAGGCCAGGAGCATCATCGCATCGCGCGCAGGCCCCAACAGTTCGGCCCTGAACAACAGCATCCAGGCCAAGCCCAAAACTGCCTGGGTAGACGCTCCCAGCCCAAGTGCATAGGCACGCAGGAGTTGGGCGCCGTGACAGTGATAATCCCGGCGTCTCAACGCGGCGACGGCCCGGTATAGAAGGACAAGCATCATACAGCTTACTGCCAGCCGCGTGGCGCAGAGCGCGGTGCCCTGTAGTTCAACCGGAAAGTTGAAGCTCAGTGTCATCCACATACCGGTAGCTGCGACCACCAGACCAGCCGGCAGCACGACCCGACCCAGCCGCTGGTGCAAGATCGGCCGGGAGTGGCGAATGCCGGGCATCAGCTGGACTGCGCCCCCGAGACAGAAGATGGCACTCGCCAGTGTATGAGCTACCACAGAGAGCGGAAATGCCTGGGCTCGTGGGTTGGGCGGCAGAAAGTGAAATCCGGCGGAGAGCTCGACGGCCCTCAGAAGGCCGCCGAGCACAGGCACCAGAGAGTAGACAAATAGCGCCAGCAAAACCCCCGACTCGCGCTTACCAGGCCCCTTGGATTCAGCAAACGAACCCATGGTCAGGGGCCTTCGCTCAGCCTCTGGCTGGCGAGGTAGCCATATTGCGTTTGGCTGTGTTGCTCCGCCAGATAGCTGTACAGGCTTTGGGCCGTCGCCGCATGACCAAGGCGCTCATGGGTTTGGGCTTTCAGGTAAGTCAGTTCCGCCAGCATATCCGGCGTCGGTTCAGTGACGGTCTCAGCGCGCGCTATCAGCGCCAGCGTGCGTTCATAATCCCCACGCTCATACATCTTGTAGGCATCGGTAAGCGAGGTGCTTTGAATAAGACTGGTGCAGGCGACGAGTTGCAGCCCTAGCATCAGCAGTAGAGGTTTTCGTAGGTTCATAGGTCAGTGCGCCACAAATAATTGAATGTCGAGACGGCACGCATACTATCAATGCATTGATGAGGGTAATATCGACATAAATTGAATACAGGTATGCAAAAAAGCATGGATTGGCGTTCACTGAAATTTGACTGGAACCGGGCCCGGGCCTTCCTGGTCACTGCTGAAGAGGGCTCGCTTGCCGCGGCTGCCCGCGCACTGGAAATGTCTCAGCCGACCCTGGGTCGGCAGGTCGCAGCCCTGGAAGCGGAGATCGGCGTGAACCTGTTTTATCGCCACGGCAGAGGGTTGGAGCTGACGCCCAATGGCGTTGCCCTGCTCGAGCATGTACGGGGAATGGGCGCCGCGGCCAACCGGTTCTCCTTGTCCGCTACCGGCAAGTCTGAGGACGTGGAGGGTGATATTTGCATCACCGCCTCGGAACTGATGGCCAACAAAATACTGCCCCCAGTCTTGCTGCAGTTACGACAGGCCATACCCGGCATCGCGCTGGAAGTCATCGCCAGCAATGAGGAGAAGA
Source organism: Halieaceae bacterium (assembly GCA_036351375.1). GTDB lineage: Bacteria > Pseudomonadota > Gammaproteobacteria > Pseudomonadales > Halieaceae > JANQIO01. The sequence continues at coordinate 11,066 of JAZBOY010000057.1, read as the reverse complement.
ACCTGAATCGCCGGGAAGCCGATATCGCAATTCGCACGGTACGTCCGGAGAGGCCTGACCTGATCGTACGGAAGCTCTGCGATATTCGCGGGCACCTCTATGCCGCTCCCGCCTATCTCAAAGAGCTGGGTTCCCCGGCATCCCTGGCTGAACTGAACGAAGCCCGTTTCCTGGATGTGGAAAAGTCGGGGCGCATGATGAGCATGCTTAATTCAGCGGGCTGCCGGCTGACCGAACATAACTTTCCGCTGATAACAAAGAGTCACTCGCTGCAGTGGGAACTGGTCAAGCTGGGTGTCGGAATTACCGGGACGGCGGAAGTGATAGGCGACCCCGAACCCGCCGTGGAGCGGTTAAGCATTGCAGATCTGCCAGAGATCGTCGGCGAGCTGTGGATCGTGACCCACGAGGAGCTGCGCACCAGCCGTCGGGTGCGCACGGTATTTGATTTTCTTGTGGGGGCGTTCGAGGGAAACCGATTGACGATGAGTGCCTGAGCTTACGCAAGGACAGTTTGACCCATCGCGTATAGATGCCAACGCCGTTGCTATGGTGTCGCGTGGTTGCAAGGAGTGCCTGTGAACTTCGACTTCCTAGTCTGGTAGACGAATGGGGAGCGGGCAGACGAGCCTGGGAAACGGGCGGCTGAGTGGGCGCGACTGGTTATTTGGCCCGAGTGAAACCGACGTCATTCCCGCGCAAGCGAGAATCCAGTTACTCCACGGTCCCAGTAGACTGGATTCCCCTACGCGGGCCGCCACTTTCGCGGGAATGACGGAGAGGAGTTGCGTCAGCCGTCGAGCGACTGATAGGAGCCTTCAGCGCCCTTGATGGCTTTAGCCATCAAGGGATTGAGAGCCCTCAGCGCATAGTGAGACAGCGTTAGCTTTCGAGCGACTGATAGTAGTCCGAGAGGATTTTCGCGACTTCCGGACGGGAGAACTCCGGGGGCGGTGCTTCGCCGCGGCCCAGCATCTCACGTACGGCAGTGCCGGACAGCAGCACGAAGTCTTCCTTGCTGTGGTCCGGGGCGTCTTTCATCATCACCACTTTATCCAGCTTCTTGCTGTAGGCGGTGTGGTCGGCCCGGTAAATCTCCAGTTCCAGGGCACCATCCGGCACCTCTTCATCGAAGATGGTCTGGGCATCGAAGCCACCGTAATAGTCACCCACACCGGCGTGGTCACGACCGACAATCAGGTGCGAGCAACCGCAGTTCTGCCTGAATACCGCGTGCAGCACCGCCTCACGGGGGCCGGCATACAGCATGTCAAACCCGTAGCCGGTCACCATCACCGTGTTCGGCGGGAAGTAGACCTCCACCATCTTGCGTATGGCGGCGTCGCGCACGTCGGCGGGAATATCGCCCGGCTTGAGCTTACCCAGCAGCATGTGGATCAGGATACCGTCGGCGCCCAGGTCCTCCATGGCCATGCGACACAGCTCCTCGTGGGCACGGTGCATCGGGTTGCGGGTCTGGAAAGCGACCACCTTGTCCCAGCCGTGCTCGCGAATCTCGTTGCGAATTTCCACCGCGGTGCGGAAGGTATCCGGGAAGTCAGTCTGGAAGTAGGAGAAGTTCAGCACCTGGATGGGGCCAGACAGCAGGGTGTTGCCCAGGTCCGTAAACGTGGCCACGCCCGGATGATTCTCGTCCAGGGTGCGGAAGATCTTTTCCGCCATGCCGCGGATCTCTTCGTCGGAGACCTGCTCGACGGCTTCTACATCCATCACCGCCAGCACGGGGTTCCCCTCGACATTGGGATCGCGCAGCGCAATGCGGCTGCCCGCCTCGATGCCCGTCTCACGGGTCAGGTTGACCACCGGCACCGGCCAGAACAGCCCGCTGCTGGTGTGCAGATTCTCCGCCACGCTCATGGCATCGGCCTTGTTCATATAGCCGGTGAGCGGATTGAAATAGCCGCCGCCCAGCATCACCGCGTTGGCCGCAGCAGCCGAGTTCAGCAGCAGTGACGGCAGCTTTTCTGCTTCCGCCACCAGGTCGTGGCGCTTCTCGCTGTTGTAGACAAACAGCGGGTTCAGTTCATCTGAGCCGTGAGGCTTGATCATGTTCAGCTTCCGTTATTCGTTGATGATGCCGCGCTCGCGCAGCACTGAGAGAATCTGGTCGACTTCTTCCTGCAGGCTCTGCTTGTCAGAGTGCAGGTGAATCTCGGGCTTGTCGGGCGCCTCGTAAGGATCGTCGATGCCCGTGAAGTTTTTAATCTCACCGGCGCGGGCCTTCTTGTACAGACCCTTGGGATCACGGGCCTCCGCCGCTTCCAGCGAGCAGTCCACAAAGATCTCGATAAATTCCATGCCGGCGGCCTCATGGAGGGCACGCACAGCGTCACGGTCAGCACGGTAGGGGCTGATGAAACTGGACAGGGAGATAACGCCAGCGTCGACAAACAGCTTGGCGACCTCGCCGATGCGGCGAATATTCTCAGTGCGGTCCTCGGCAGAAAAACCCAGGTTCTTGTTGATGCCCATGCGCACGTTATCGCCGTCCAGGCGATAGGACAGGATGCCCATCTCGTGCAGAGTCCCCTCCAGCTCCACCGCCACCGTGCTCTTGCCGCTGCCGGACAGGCCCGTGAACCAGAGCGTTGCGCCTTTGTGCCCCACGAGCTTCTCGCGGTGGGCGCGGGTGATATCCCCCTCGTGCCAGTGGACGTTAGTCGCTTTCTGCTCTGCCATGGTGGATGCTCCGGTGTTCTCAGAAGGCGGCAAGGGTACGCGGAATGGGCCGGACCTGCAATTCTGCACCATTATTGCGGCAGAGATCGGCTCGATCTCGAGGGCGTGATGCGAGGCGGAGCCCGGGATCGGGAACCTTCAGGCTGCGCTTTGCGAGAGCGTCTCGGGAACGGGGCTTTCTGCGAGCACTGTTCGAGTCCCGAAAAATCGCGCAGCGATTTTTGGTCGAGTTGCGCAGCAGCCGTTCCCGAGCGCCGAGCAGCAGCCGTTCCCGATCCCGGGCTCCGCCTCGCATTACGCCCCCCTCGAAACTGAGTCGAGGATAAACCGCGACCGATACCCGGCAAACTGCTCCGCCAGCCCCTCCTGCGTGAAACCGAACTGCTCCAGCGAGTATTCGTGAGTGGGCCGCAGCTCGCGGCGGTTGAAGTCCTGCCAGGCGCGCATCTCCGCCTCCGCTTCCGGGGTCAGGTCCATGCCGATAAAGTCGTAGACCTTGCGGATTTCCCCCAGCGGATCGCTCACCGTGTCGCGGAACCACAGGTCCAGGAAGCGATCTTCGGCGCCGGCGTCGCGCACCGCCATGGTGTGGGCCATGCCACAGGCAAACTTGCGCGACCACTGCTGCCCCACCTTCACCGGGTCCGCGTTGTCAGAGTAGATGCGCCACAGCTCGAAAATCATGCTTGCCAGGGAAGGGATGGTCTCCAGCGGGTCGCGGTGAGACTGGACCACCTTGGCGTCCGGGAAGACCTCGAGTACAAGGTCCATGTAATGCAGGTGGTGCGGTGCCTTGATCGTCCAGCGCTCGGCCTGCTGGCCGGTCTGCTTCTTCTGCCACTGCAGGAACTTCAGCAGCAGCTCCAGGTAGCGGTAACCGGGGCGATGGTCGCGGGCCTCGACCCAGGCATCGAAGCCCGGCAGCCAGGCGAAGGACTGGATGTTGAAACTGTAGAAGCTCTGCTCCAGCAGCATGATGTCTTCATCGGGTCCCATGGCATCCATCGGATGTACGCTCAGCAGGTCCGGGTTGGCATCGAGCATGGCGGCCATTTCCGCCTTGCCGTCTACTACCCGCTGGTCCACCCCCGCCGGGTCCCAGTCCAGGGCCGGACAGGGAAAACGCGTCTCGAACCAGAGCGGCGAATACATTCGCGGGTCAGCGGCGATGGTGCGATGCAGCATGGTGGTGCCGGTGCGCGGCAGGCCGACGATGACCAGCGGTGAGCGAATCTCCTCGTCGAGGATCTCCGGGTGCCGGCTGAGCCAGGCCTGCACTCGCAGCCGGGTAGCGAGAATGTCCACCACGCGCTGGCGCAGTACCGCACGTCCAATCTCGTTGAGGTCGGCTTCGTGCTCCAGGGAGTACAGCAACTGCTCGAGGGGCTCTCGGTAGCTGTCGTCGCCAAAGTCGGCGAGGCCATCCACCGCCTGCGCTTCAGCCACCAGGGCATCGGCACACCAGTTCACGAACGACGCCCCAGCCGGATCACGCCGGTGGCCAGTCCGGTGCCCAGCAGGATCAGGCTGCAGCCCGCCAGCATGCGCGTTGTGACGACTTCGTCCAGCACCAGGGCGCCGGCAATCATTGCCGAAATCGGCACGATGTAGGTCACCGTGACGGCCTTGGCCGGCCCCAGCCGCACCAGCAGCCGGAAAAACAGGATGTAGGCGATGCCGGTGCAGGGAATCCCCAGCGCCAGGACGGCGAGCCAGGCGCGCAGGGAGGGCATCTCAGCGGGCCAGTAGGCGATACACAGGGGCAGCAACAGCAGGCTGGCGGCAATCTGGCTGCCGGTGGCCAGCTCCAGACTGCCCAGGCCCGGCAGTCGGATACGGGCAAAATTGCCGGCGATGCCGTAGGAGAAGGCCCCGGCCAGGCCGGCAGCAATGGCCAGGCCTGCCCCGGAGAGGCCACCGCCCAGCTTGTCCCATACCAACACCACCACGCCTACCAGCCCCAGCAACAGGCCAAAGATGCCCACGCGGCTCAGGCGCTCGCCCACCCACACGAAGGCGACGATGGCGGTAAACAGTGGCGCCGTGGCATTGATCACCGCGGTGTAGCCGGCGGTGAGAAACAGGGTGGCGTAGGTGAACAGGGTGAACGGCAGGGCCGAATTGAAAAAACCCATCAACAGCACATTGCCGGCGCGCTCGCGAACCGGCTTGAGGGACGCGGTGTAGAGCAGGATGGGCAGCAGAAACAGCGCTGCAATGCACACTCGCAGGGCCACCAGCGACACAGCGCCGAATTCCGGTGCCGCCATGCGCATGAACAGGAATGAGGTGCCCCACAGGGCGCCAAGCCCTAGCAGTTCGACGATGTCGAGGGTTTTGATGGAATCGCTCAAGGGCGGCCGGCGTCGCTAGAAGAAATAATTGAGCATGGAGATGATCAGTGAAAGTGCCACCAGCGGCAGAATCCAGCGTGACAGTTTCTGCACCTGCTCCGGGTCCATGGGCTTGGCGAAGCGCTCGCCCAGCACCACCATCAGGGCTACGCCGCCGAAAATGAACAGCAGCAGGAAAAACAGTGTATTCATGATATTGCGTGGTCCTCTTGCGCCGCGGTACCGGCCCTGACACTAGCGTACCAGCCGGGCCCGTCGGCCAGCTCACCATCTTCGTCCAGCGGCGGATAGGCCAGGCCCCGCTCCCGGCAGAATTTGCAGAGCTGGGGGTGACCCCATTCAAAAAACAGTCGCTGGCGGGTGGCCGCATCCAGTCGACACCGATCATACAGTCCAGCCAGCTGCCGCTGGCGCTGGGCCTCGGACAGAATGATACCCGCCGCCACCGACACATTGTACGACTCCACCATACCCATCATCGGCACCAGGATGCACTGGTCGGCCGCAGCCAGCGCCGCCTCGTCGAGGCCGGCGCGCTCGGTGCCCAGCAGCAGCGCGGTGGGCCGCGTGTAGTCCACTGCCCGAAAGTCGCAGGCGCCTTCGCCCGGGTGCGCGGCGAGTATCTGCATGGATTGCGCCTGCACCGCCTCGATCGCCTGTGGCAGGGTATTGTGCCGCCGCACCTGCACCCAGTTGTGGCTGCCCATGCCTGTGCCGCGAAAGGCGCGGTAGTCCTCCCGCGCCGCCACCGCGTGCACCTGCTGGATACCCACGGCGTCAGCATTGCGCACAATGGCCGAGGTATTGCGCTGCTTGTGTACGAAGTGGGTGATTACGGTGAGGTCGGGCTGGCGCCGGTCGAGCACGCTATTGAGCCGGGCAATGCGCTCCGGGGTCAAAGCGCCCTGCCCACCCGGTGGCCGTCGTGCATGGCGCCGTGCAGGTAACCGACTCCGCCACAGTCGCCGGCGATGTGCACCTCCAGCCCACGCGCCGACAGGCGCTCCGCCAGGTCCGGGTTGCCGGTGGCGCCGGCGGCCAGAATCACGGAGTCTGCGGCCAGGGTTTCCTCGCCCAGTTCGCCCGCCACCCGCACGAAGCCGCGGTCGATGGACAGCAGGCGCCTGTTGTCGAGCAGCTCGACCTGGTGCTCGCGCAGGCCATGCAACACGCGCCAGCGCCGCACCACCGCCAGTTCCGCGCCGAAGTGGCCGCACTCCTCCACCACGGTCACCTGGCGGCCGCGTTCCACCAGGAACTCCGCCAGTTCCACGCCGACCAGTCCACCGCCGGCAATCACCACCCGTTGGCCCAGCGGCATCCACCAGTGGCTGAGGCGACGGATCCACTCGCCGGAACGGGTGATACCCAGCAGCTTGCCGGCAAGCATCATCAGCCGCTGCAGCGCTGAAAGCTTGCGAGTGACGCCGGTGTTGCCGGCGCCGGTCATCAGTTCGCGCAGTTCGTCACCGCTGAATACATGGCGGTGCTCGGCACCGGATACTGGCGGAGCCGGTCGCAGGGCGCCGCTCGCTACTACCACGGCGTCTGGTGCCAGCTCCTCCACCAGCGCTTCGTTCACCGGGGTGTTCAGGCGCAGCTCCACAGGCAGGGCCTGTACCTGGCCCACCAGGTAGTGCACCAGCTTTTCGTTGGGCGGGTAGGGAATACCCGAGAAAAAGGCCGTGCCACCGAGACGGCCGGAGGCCTCACACAGGGTGACCTTATGGCCGCGCAGGGCCGCCACCCGGGCCGCCTCCATACCCGCCGGCCCGCCGCCTACCACCAGCACACGGCGCGGCTCCGCCGCGGGCTCTATGACGGTCTGGGTTTCATAGCCGGTCTGGGCATTGACCGCGCAGATCAGGTGGTCGTTGAGAAAGATGCGGCTTACACAGGTATAACAGTAGATGCAGGGTCTCACCGTTTCGGGCGCATTGGCGGCCAGCTTGTTCGGTAGCTCAGGGTCGGCCAGCAGCTTGCGCGCCATGGAAATGAAATCCGCCTCACCGCGGGCAATCACGGTCTCGGCCACCTCCGGCTCAACCCGCCCCACCGCGATCACCGGAATACCGATGGCCTGCTTGATGCGCTGGGCGAAGCCCAGGTAAGCCCCGGGCTCGTGCACCAGCGGCGCCTCGGTAAAGCCGATGCCGGAGCTGGAATTGGCATAGGCGCTGACATGCACGGCATCGGCTCCGGCGGCTTCCGCCAGCTGTGCCGTCTGCACTGCGTCGTCCAGGGTGATCCCCGGCTCCAGCCGGTATTCGCGGGCATCGAGCCGCAGCCAGACCGGGAAATCCTGCCCGACCCGCTCACGCACCGCGGCCAGGACTTCACACAACAGGCGGGCGCGGTTGGTAAGGCTGCCGCCGTACTGGTCGTCGCGCTGGTTGGTGTAGGGCGACAGGAATTCAGCGAGTATGTAGCCGTGGCCCGCATGCAATTCGACGCCGTCGAAGCCGGCCCGCTGGGCCCGGTGGGCGGCGTCGGCAAAGCGCTCGATCAACCAGGCGATGTCCTCCGCCTCCGCTACCTTGTACTCGATTTTTGCCCCCATCAGGGACTTCACGAAGGCATTCATTTCCTCCGGCGTCAGCGCCGCCATCATGTCATCCGGCGTATGCTTGGGTAGCGAAGGCACCAGCATGGGACGGCCGGCCGCCATGTCGCGCACCGCGACCTTGCCCGCGTGCTGCAGTTGGATGATGGCCCGGCAGCCATGCTGCGTGACGCGACTGGCGAGCGCCTCAAGCCCGGGCAGGAATTCGTCGTTGGAGATACCCACCTGGTTGGGATTGCAGTTGCCCTGCGGCCAGGCTATGGCGGCCACGCCGACAATCACCGCGCCGGCGCCGCCGCGAGCGCGGGCCTCGTAATAGGCCTGGATTCGCTCGCCGCAGTGGCCGTCTTCCCCGCAGAGGTTGCTGCCCATGGGCGCCATGAGAATACGGTTGCGGAGGACCAGGCTGCCGATGCGGCCCTCAGCCAGGAGATGGTCAAAACTCATTGCGGTAATAATCCGATAGCCGGTTTCTTAATCGCCGCATCCAGCTTATCCGCTGGCGGCCCGAACCCCCGCCCGGATGTGCAAAAAATCGTCATTGGGTTAAAAAGAGCAACCACCCTTGCGAAGCGCACCGTTCGTGCTACATATAGCCCAAATGGGCTAGGAAAGTTCCCGGCCCCAAACATATAGTTCGAAGTCTCCACTAATGACTATAACAGGAGCATCACGATGGCCCGTATTGCACGTACCGGTATTGCTGTCACCCACCTCGCACCCGCGAACCTGACTCCCCTGGCCCTGGCCGTGCTGGCCGCCTCGACACTGACCGGTCCGGTCCAGGCGCAGGACCGCGCCACCGCGCTGGAAGAGGTCATCGTCACCGCCCAGCGCCGGCAAACCATGCTGCAGGAAACCCCGATCGCGGTGACCGCGTTCACCAGCGAGAAGATTGAGGAACTGGGCATCTTCGACATCACCGACGTGGGCGGGCTGGCTCCGAACACCAACATCCAGAAACAGCCCTCGTCCAACTCCAACATGTCGATTGCCATTCGCGGCATCGGCAGTGGCGAAACCGCGCTGCTGGTGGATCCCAAGGTGAGCTTCTACGTCGACGGCGTCTACATGAGCAAGACAGTCGGCGCCGTGTTCGACGTCATCGACATGGAAAGTATCGAGGTGCTGCGCGGCCCCCAGGGCACCCTGTTCGGCCGCAACAGCACCGGCGGCGCTGTCAACGTCACCACGGTGAAGCCTACCGGTGAGCTGGGCGGCTCGCTCGAGGCGAGCGTCGGTAACGAAGGCTACCAGCGCTACCGTGGCAGTATCGACCTGCCGAAGATTGCCGACATGCTGTCGATCAAGCTGAGCGGCATGCATATGGAGTGGGACGGCTGGGCCGACAACGACTTCCCGGGCCAGGAATCCGACCTCGCCAGTGAAGACAACGACAGCTACCGCGTCGCGCTGCGCCTGGAGCCCACCGACAACCTGACACTGGACTACATCTACGACAAAACCGACAACGAGGGCGTGCCCACGCCCTTCCAGGTCACCGAGGTCAAGGACAGCATCTTCAACGGCCTCACCACCACGCCCTTCCCCTACGAGTTCCTGGGTGGCCAGCTATACCAGGAGATGGCGGCCCTGGTAGGCGACCCCGATGACCGCCGCGAAGACTTCAACCTCGATGCGGTCAGTACAGAGGAGCTGGAAGTTGAGGGGCATACCTTCATCGCCGCGCTTGAACTGGACAGCTTGACCATCAAGTACATCTTCGGTGACCGCGACACCGACTCCACCTACGCCGCCACCGACCTCGACGGCGGTGCACTCAACACGGCTGACCTGTTCTACGGCGGCGGCCAGGTCATCCCGACACCGGGCTTCCACGCCGCCATCACCGACGGCTACGTGGAAATGACGACCCACGAACTGCAGTTCATCGGCGACCTGTTCGATGACCGCCTGGCCTACACCTTCGGTTACTACTACTACGAGGAAGAGGTGTTCCAGGACAACCCGCAGACCTTCGGCCTGCCGATCCAGTTCCTGGTGGCTGACCCCGGCCTGCTGGCTGCCTATACGGCCTCCGGCTTCTGTAACGACGTGCCAGGCCAGGGCCCGGTGTGTATCGGCAGCCAGCGCCTGCCGCTGCCCTTCCCGGCGCCGGGTGCCGACCCCAACCTCAACGGGGCAGTTGACCTGACCTACGGGCAGGACACCGAATCCTGGGCCATCTACGGCCAGGGCACCTATGACCTGACCGATGACCTGCAGGTGACCATCGGCGCACGCTACACCGAGGACGAGCGCGACGCCTTCCTGTTCAGCGAGAACCTGGGGCAGACCGATTTCAGCCAGCGTCTCACCAACGACAACGACTGGGACAACATCAGCTACCTGTTCAACCTGAACTGGGCGGTGAGTGAGGACATGAACCTCTACGCCACCTACTCCACCGGCTACAACGCCGGCGGCTTCAATGCCCGTTCGTCGACGATCTCGGCCTGGGAAGACCAGGTGGACGAGGAAGAAGTGGATTCCTACGAGCTGGGCATGAAGGCCGATTGGCTGGACAACCGGCTGCGCACCAACGTCGCGCTGTTCTACAACGAGTTCGACGATATCCAGATCGCCCAGTTCGAAGCCGGCAGCGGCGGCGCCTCCAGCCGACTGGTAAACGCCGGCCAGGCGACCTACTGGGGGGTAGAACTGGACCTGGTGGCGATCCTGGCCGAGGGCCTGATCCTCGACCTGACCTACGGCTACCTGGATGCGGAGTACGACGAGTACCTGGCCCGTGATCCCGCCACCGACCTTGAAGTGGATATCTCCAATATCACCACCGTAGGTCGTTCACCGGAGCACAACGGCAACATCGGCCTGCAGTACGACTTCGCGCCCTTCACTTTCGGTTCGCTCAGTGCGCGCGTTGATGCCACCTACACGGACGAGTTCGTGTTCCACCCGTTCCAGAACCAGTTCGACCGGGCGGAGGAGCGCTGGATATTCAATGCCCGCGTCAGCCTCAACGACGTGCAGATGGGTGACATGGGCGTGCTGAGAGTGTCGGCCTGGGGCAAGAACCTGGCGGACGAGGAATACGAAGAATGGGGTATAGACTTCGCGAGCCTGGGCTTCGCCGGTAACACCTTCGGCCGCGCCCGTACCTACGGCGTGGACTTCGTGTTCAATTTCGGCAACTGACAGACAGGGTTGCTACTGTGAGATGGCCCGGGCACTGCCCGGGCTTTTTTTTGCAGGCACAAACGGCTCAGGTCAGCATGGCCGCCAGGCGCGAGAGGGACACGCGGTTCCCGCCATCGGTGTGCGAGCGGACCATGGCAGAGGTAGCATTGCTCTTGAGCTGCTCGGACAGCTGTTCCATGTTGATGGCCGGATAGTTCTGGGGCGCCCAGGTACTCATGCCGATCGACAGGCTGGCAAACAAGTTGGCGCCGCGGCCGTCGTCGATTTCCATGAACTCGGTTTCGCTGCGC
>JAZBOY010000056.1:0-7294 GCA_036351375.1 Halieaceae bacterium | reverse complement strand
TCATCGGAGAAGCGGTTGCGGGCAAACGCCAGGTTCTTGAACTCCTGGGTATCGGCCATGCGCCCGGCGCGGTCGGAACGCTTCACCATGGCGTACTTTTCCATCACCTCCTCGCGGGTGATGTCCTTGGGCGGGGTGAAGCTGTCCTTGATGATCTTGAACACGAAGTCGTAGCTGGGCAGCGTGAACACGCTCATCACCATGCCCTTGATGCCCGGCGCCAGGTTGAACTGGTCGGTGGTGCTGTCCATGTGGCGCCAGGCACAGCGGTGGAAATAGGTTTTGCCGTGCTTGTAGTGGCCCATACAGGAATAGATTTCCGAGATGGGCTTGGCCGGCATCAGGCTCTGCAGGAACAGCACGTACTGGGAGGGAATTTCGGCGTCGACCATGAAATAGCTGCGGGTGAAGCTGAAGATCACGCTCACCCGGTCAGAGCCGAACAGGATGGTGTCGACAAATACGCTACCTTCTTCTGTGTGCAGCACCGGCAGCACGAAGGGCATGGATTCGCGGCCCGCCAGCAGCTTGCCGACGATGTAGGCGCCCTTATTGCGGAAGAAGACCGACTCCAGCGTCAGCGCCTGCAGCTTGAACTCGTCCACCTCGAACTGTGAGAACAGTTTCTCGCGCAGGGCAGTGGCGATCTGCGCGGCATCGCGGTCACGGTCTTCCCAGGGGATACTGAAGGCGTACTCGTCGAGAATGCGCCCGAACATGTTCTCAAGGCCGTCCCAGGCCCGGTAGTTGCGCAGGATGCGCGCCTCGCTCACCGGCGGCATATCGCCCTGGGAGGAGAATACGAAGGCATAGTCATTGCGCACCCGGCGGTGCTGGTGGGCCTTGCAGTACACCGAGTTGTAAAAGGTCTCGGCAATCTCGAAATTGTTGTGGCCCTGGATCAGCCGGGCGAAGTGGGCCCTGGCCTCTGTCCAGAACTCGAGGTCGTGCAACCGGTCTCCGGCGATGATCCGCACGAAGTCCATGACGTTGCTGATCTTTTCCTTGTACAAGTCGATGCGGGCCCGGGAGGCAGCGTGTACGTCCTGCCAGTCGGCATTTTCAAAGCGCGGCTTGGCCGCCAGCGTGATGTTCTGGAAGTCAGCGAAGTAAGACTCGAATCCGTTGAGGATGGTCTGGGCAAAGCGCTCGGAGGTTTCCACGGGGACGGAGTATAGCGGAATGGGAAAATGGGGTCAGAGCCCTTTTCTTGAGCCCTTTTCTCAAAGAACAGGGCTGCAGGAAAAGGGCTCTGACCCCACTTTTGGTGTGTGATAAGAAAAGACCGTGAAGCACCCAGGCAGGAAGCCCCGGTAGGAAACGCTTCACGGTAAAAAGCCTGCTATGGACCCCGCCGCTGCAGGCAGGCTATGCCACCACGCCAACCCCTAGCTGCGGTAGCGTAGGCTCACAAAATAGCGGCGCGGCTCAGTAAAGCTCACCGTGGTGGTGCCGAAAGCGTCCACACCGAAGCCGCCGCGGATTTCCCGCTCATCGTTGAGGTTGCGGCCGAATACGCTCAGCTCCCACTTGTCATCCGGGGACACGTAGGTCACGCCGGCGTTGTAGATGGTGTAGCTGTCTGCCGCCAGCCGGTCGAAGCAGGTGCAGGCCTCGTCGTCGGTGTAGAAGATCTCATCGGTGAAGGACAGGTCTCCGCGCAGCTGGATTCTGCCACCGTTGTTCAGGGAGAACTCATACTGCGCCAACAGGTTGGCGGTCCACTCCGGCGTGTTGGTAAACGGGCGGTCGCTGAAGTCCTCGAGCTCGCCGGTATCCGGGTTCACCACATCGAAGTTTTCGTAATCAGGATCGATGTAGGACACGCCACCGCTCAGGGTGAGGCCCTTGAAGGGCAGCACCACGAACTCAAGCTCCGCCCCCCACAGGGTGGAGTCGGCCGCGTTGTCCACCACCAGCGCCAGGGCGCTGTCCGCCGATTCCGACGGCCTGTTCACCAGGAACTGGCGATCTTCATAGTCGTTATAGAACACCGCGCCGTTTAACTGCAGGCGCCCATCCCAGCTCACGGATTTCAGGCCGACCTCATAGCTGAGCAGGGTCTCCGGGTCGGCGACCGAGATCTGTGACGTGGACGTGGGCCGGCCGTTGAAGACACCGCTGCGGAAGCCGGTGGAAACATGGGCATAGGCCATGACGTCGTAGCTGAAGTCATACTCAACGCCGATGGTCGGCGTGAACTCGCCCCAGTCATCGTCACAGTTGACGCGAGAGCCGTTGCCGTCAGGCACCACGTCGGAACAGGCACCCGGGTCAGTGACACCGGGAATCAGGATCGGCGTCTGGCTGGCACGCTTGATCGTGAACATGTCCAGGTCTTTCTCATCGTAGGTGTAGCGACCCGCGATATTGAGCCGGGCGTTGTCCGACATGTGCCAGGTGGTATTGAAGAACGCCGCGTAGCTGGTGGTTTCCTGCGACCGGTCGTAGCGCAGCGTGAGATCCAGAGGCACAGCGAGGAACCGCGCCGGCACGCCGTTGATGACCACCGAATCCGGCAGTGAAGCCAGCGCGTCGTACAGGCCGTCTGCCACGGTCACATCGCTGAGATGGTCGCCGTCCTCGCTCATGTAGTACAGGCCGACCAGCCAGTCGAAGCCGTTATCGGTCTCACTGCTCAGCAGAAATTCCTGGCTGAAGGTCTGCACGTCAAACGCTGACCCCACCGAGAAGTAGTCATAGCTGTCGTTGTCAGCATCCCGGTAGGAACCGCTGTCCATGTCCCGGTAGCCGGTGATCGACTTAAGGCTCATGCCCTCCATATCCCAGGTGTTGGTCCAGGACAGGCCCCAGATCTCGTTCTCGTCGCGGTCCAGCTCGTTCAGCGCGTCGCTGTTGTCGATGTCGTCGATGTTCGGCGTACAGCAGGATTCACCCTGCGGCGCCAGCACAAAGGCGTTGGCAAAGAACGGGAAGGTCGCCATCGAATTGAAGTCAGAGAGCACCTGGGGATACACGTTCTGATCGATATCCGTGTAGTCGAGTACCAGGTGCGAGTTCCAGGTTTCACTGAAGTCGGCGTTCAGGTGGCCCCGCACCGCCCACATGTCGTCGTTGCCCGCATCGTCGCCGCGGTTCCTGTCCTGCCAGCCTTCCGAATTCCTGGTCAGGGCAGAAATACTGCCGGACACCTTGTCAGTGATCGGGAATTCCGCATAGCCGTTGAATGAGACAAAGTCGTATTCGCCGCCGATCACCTCGGCGGTGAAGTTGGTGTCGCCAGTAGGCTTGCGGGTAACAACGTTGATGGCGCCGCCAATCGTGTTGCGGCCATACAGCGTGCCCTGGGGCCCGCGCAGCACCTGGATCTGCTCTATGTCGGCCAACTGGAAATTCGAGCCCACCGTGCGCGACAGGTAGACGCCATCGACGTAGGTGCCAACGCCGGGGTCAACTGTGAGCGCGAAGTCAAACTGCCCCACCCCGCGGATGTAGGCCTGCAGCGCGCTGCCGACACCGTTGTCAGAGGCACGCACGTTCAGGGCCGGCGTGCGCTGTTCGAGGTCAGTCACGCTGAGCATCTTGGTCTGTTCGATCATTTCCCCGGAGACTACCGTGAGCGACACCGGCGTATCCTGCAGACTCTCTGCGCGGCGCCGTGCGGTCACAATAATTTCTTCGAGAACGAGAGCATCCTGTGCAGCTACCTGCTGGGGCAGGCCGGCACCGGTACTGGAAACGGCAAGTGCCAGGTATGGGGCAAATCGCTTGAGCATACGGCCTCCTGGGCGACGCCGGCACGCAGCTTGTCCGTGTTCTGAACCCTGGTCTCGAGCACGCGATGGGTGCGGGCGCCACTGATTTATCGTTATCTGTCGCCGCCAGGCGGTCTCCAGGGCGGCCGCACTGACACTCACCCCCGCGGGACCGTCAGCCGGCCTCTGCGGGGATGCTCCAACATTAACTGTGCACGGTGGCTTCAAAAAAGCGGCTCGTGGGAACTCACTGTCCACAGCAGAGTGTCAATCAATCGGCCAGAAAGCCGCCGGGGACTCCACAGCCGGTATCAACGCCCGCAATAGCCCTTCCCATTAGCGCCCTGCTGCGGAAAGTCATATTCCACAATCCGGCTTAACTTGGCTCGCGCTCATCGCTACAGTCGCTGGTATCGGAGCAGACAGGGAGTGGTGCCCATGGACAATTTTGCAGGCGGCGTGGCCGTCGTCACCGGCGCGGGCAGCGGTATCGGGCGGGCCATCGCCATGCAGTGCGCCAGGGAGGGCATGCACGTTGCAGTGGCGGATGTGATGGCGAGCCGCCTGGCCTCGCTGGAAGAGGACTTGAAGGCCGAGGGCGTGAACGTGCTCGCCCGGGAGCAGGACGTATCAGACCCGGACGCCGTCAACGCCTTTGCCGGCGAGGTGCTGGACACCCTTGGCGTACCGCGCCTGCTGTTCAACAACGCCGGCATCCTGCAGATCGGCGAGACCTGGACGGGGACGCCTGAGAGCTGGCAGAAGCTGATGTCCATCAACCTGATGGGGGTCGTTCACGGCCTCAACGCCTTCGTGCCGGCCATGCTGGAAGCGGGAGAAGCCGCACATATCGTCAACACCGGTTCTGTCGGGTCACTGGTCGTGGCGCCGGGGATGGCCCAGTACACGGCCTCGAAGATGGCCGTGCGCGGCGTCACCGAATCACTGCTGTACGACTTCGCTGCCCACCAGGCGCCCATCGGCGTTTCGCTGCTGTGCCCCGGCCCGGTGCTGACGTCGATCAGCGACGAGTTGATGGGCGTAGCGCCCGGTGACGGCTCCACGCCGCCCACCGAGCACCTGATGGCCGGCCAGCCCGACTTCATCCCCGCCGAGCAGGTCGCCACGCAGGTGTTTGACGGTATCCGGGCAGGGGATTTCTGGATATTCACGCACCCCTTCTCCGGCTACCTGGAAGACACTTTCGGGGCTATCGTGGCGGGTCGCAACCCGGCCTATCGCGAGGTGGTGTTCGACGCCGGCGGCTGACGCCGCCGGCCTAGCCGCCCCATTTGTGGCCCCAGATGCTGGGCAGCTCTGTGACGGTGGGCGCAAAGTCCGCCCAGTCGATCTGCAGGCCCTCACAGCCGAATTCCAGCGGGAAGCCCCCCGGCGTCATCATGTAGAAGGACAGCATTCTGTCATTGCTGTGCCGCCCAAGGGTGGACGTGATGGGGATGTCACGGGCCAGCGCGCGATCAAGGCAATAGCCCACTTCATCAACGCTCCGTACCTCCAACATCAGGTGAATACAGTTGGCCTCACTCTCACCCTGGAACAGGGCCAGCGAGTGGTGACGCGGGTTTTCGGCATGCAGGAAGTGCAGGCCCATGCCGCCGTCTGCCGGGTCGTCGCTGAACTGGAAATGCATGTAGTCACTGTCGTCGAAACCCAGCAGCCCGGTGTAGAAGCGGTAGGTCTCATCGAGCGCGGGGGCCGGCAGCACGGCGTGGCCGAAGCCCATATCGCCGTTGAATCCGGTCTCAAAGCCGTCGATGCCCTGGGGTGATACAAACTTCGCATAGTCCAGCGCCGCCCCGTGGCACAGCTCTATGGCATTGCCCGCCGGGTCGCGCAGCTTGACCAGGCCTCGCACCCGGCGCTCGCTGGCCTCGGCGGCATTGCCCTCCTCAACACTGACACCGGCGGCGGTCAGCGCATCACAGAGTTCGGCAAAGTGCTGCTCGCTGCCCACTTCGAACCCGGTGGCCAGCAGCGCGTCCGTCTCGTGCGCCACCACCATGAAACGGAACGGACGCTCGTCACAGCGCAGCAATACCGTGCCTGCATCGCTCGACTGGCCCTCCATCATGCCCAGCACCTCGGTACCGAAGCTGCGCCAGCCGGCCGGGTCTTTCGCGCCGATGATGGCGTAGCTGATGCTCTTGATACTCATAGCGCAGCCTCCGCGGGCGCCGACGCCATGCCGGTGCGTTCGGTAAGAAAGTTGATGCACTCGCGGTTGAACAGGGCTTCGTGCTCCACCATGACCCAGTGCCCACACTCCGAAAGCATGATCATCTTCATGTCCTCACAGTGCCGCACCAGGGCCAGAATGCCGCTCTCCGGCATCATGCGGTCATTGCACCCCCAGAACACCAACACCGGGCAGCCCAGCTCCGGCAGCCGTTCCGCCAGTTCGGGAATCGCCATGGTGGCCATGACTTGCGCGTTCATCAGTCCCATGATGTGCATGCGTTCCGCCAGCAGCTCGTCGCTCACGTGCCGCGCGTCGTAGACCAGCCCGTACTCGAACATCTCACGCATGGCTGCCTCATTGAGGCCGCCCTCGCTGGCATACACGGCGAACATCTTCTGCATGGCCGGCATGGCGAGGTATTCCTCACGGGCGCTGAGCCCACCAGGGGCCAGCAGGATCAGCCCCTCCACCAGTTCCGTATGCGCCAGCGCCAGGCCGATGGCAACGGCGCCACCCAGAGAGTTACCCACCACGCTGCAGCGCTCCACACCGAGCTCATCCAGCGCCTGCTTCACGCACTCCACGAAGAATGCCAGGGTGTACTCCTTGTCCTGCGGCTTGGCCGAATAGCCGAAGCCCACGAGGTCCAGCACCAGGCAGTGATAGCCCGCCCGGGCAAATTCCGGGTAGTTGCCCTTGAAGTTGCTGTAACCGCTGGCGCCGGGGCCGGAGCCGTGGAGAAACACCACGGTCGGGCCCTCCCCCGCTTCAAGGTAATGAATACGCTGGCCGTTTCGGCACTCGACAAACGCCCCCTCGGGCACGGGATGAGCCTGTTGCATGGCGCCTCTCTCCTGGCTGGTGGTATTGGGCTGCGCGCCGCCGGGCTGGTGACTGGCCCCGGCACACCGTAGCCTCAGATGGCAGTGTCTATCGCGTCTTCGCCAAACAGCATGCCGCCCAGGTTGACCGAGAGCGGCTCTGAGACATTGGCGATATGGGCCTGGCTGGTCATGATGTCCAGGTGCCTGTCCAGCAGGGGGCTGCCAAGCCGGATTCCCGACGACCCGACACCCTTGAGCATGCGGGCAGACAGGGCCACGCACTGATCGGCAACAATGCCGGTGTCGTAGCGGAAGCGGGCTCGATCCGTCAGGTCGGCAATGCGGCCCGCCCGTGCGCACTCCATCAGGTGGTCGAAGTTGCCGAACAGCGTTCGCTTCATACTCTCCAGCTGTGACTGCACTTCCGCAGCCAGCCGACGCGCGTTGGGGTCATCCTTCATGGGCGCTGGCCCCGCCCAGCGCGTTTTCGCCACCTCGACGTAATCCTGGAGGGCGCCCTCCGTGGCACCCAGGGTAGGAGTCGATACCGCGCG
>JAZBOY010000055.1:0-30797 GCA_036351375.1 Halieaceae bacterium | reverse complement strand
GTAGGAAAAGTCCTGGGCGCCAGGCAGTCGCACTGTACGGAGCCACTGTACCACTCCAACCACGCCGTTGACGTTGCGGTCCAGCATGGTGCTGAATTCCTGCAGCGCGGGCCCCACCGTCAGTGCCACCATGTCCACATCGAGCTGCTTGCCCTGCCCCAGGCCCTTGGCGATGGCCAGGGAGTCGGACAGATAAGTGGCACCGAGCACAATGTCGGCGCGACCCTGGACGGCGACCAGCTCCTCCGCCAGCTCTTCGAAGTCCATGCTCTCCACCGCGTATTTGCGGTCCATCACCAGCCGCATGCCCTGCTTTGCAACTTCGCGCCGCACGCCCTTCGCAACGTCTTCGGCAAAGTCGCCCTCGGCATAGAACAGGGCCACAGTTTTCGCTCCCCGTTTGGCCGCCTCCTGGACAGCGATGTCCATGTAGTTGGAGGACGGAACGTCGATGCCGAACACGTTGCGGTAACCTCGCTCCCAGATCTTGTCGGCTGAGGCCGCCGCTGTGACGATCGGGAAATTGTGGCGCTCCGCCACGTCTGTGGCTGCCAGCGTCAACTCCGAGGAGTACGGGCCAATGAGCAGGTCGACCTTGTGCTCGGTGATGAGCTTCTCGTAGAGCGCAGCGGTGCGCTGCGGGTCTGAGTGGTCATCGTAGTGCACCAGCTCCAGTGGTCGGCCCAGTAGGGCGCCACGTGCGTTGACGTCGCTCACCCACATCAGCAGGCCCTCTAGCTGGCGCTGCCCTTCCTGGGCAAAGCGGCCGCTCAGGGACTGGGTGGTGCCCACCACAATCGGCTTCGGAGGCGCCGTCGGCGCCGGCATCTCTTGAGCATGGACTGAATGAATGGCAGCCGTGAAGGACAGTACCAGGGCGCCCAGGATCTTGATCAGTTTCATCTTCGGCACTCCCCTATTTCTCTACGTCCAGGTCGCGCTTGACCGAGTACAGCCAGCGCACGGTTTCATATTCAAAGGCCGAGCCGGTCTCGTAGTACCGGAACGGCACCTGGGAACGCGTATCGATAGAGTCGAAAATCCAGACCGTTGAGCGCAGGGGCTTGGCCAGGAAGCCGCCGTACAGCTCGGTTTGCAGGATGGCGTCCGGTATCAAACCAAGACCATCTCGCAGATTGGATGGGCCCAGGAAGGGTACAACCAGGTAAGGACCCTTCCCTACTCCCCAGTGCCCCAGGGTCTGGCCAAAGTCCTCGTTGGGCCGCGGGATGTCCATGTCGGTGGCAACGTCGATAAAGCCGATCAGGCCCACCGTGCTGTTCACCATAACGCGGCCCGTGGCCTGGGCGGCTTTCTCCGGCTTCAGCTGCAGAATGGAGTTGGCGAGTGTGCGCACATCGCGGATGTTGTTGAAGAAATTATTGATGCCCTTACGGATAAAGCCGGGCACGTAGCGGCGGTAGCCGTTGGTGACCGGTATGAACACTGTACGATCAAAATGGTAGTTGAAATTGTAAATGCGCTTGTTCATACCCTCCCAGGGGTCGTATACGGCGGCCGCCACATCCCGCGAGGCGATATCATCCGCCACCAGTCTGTCCCGGCTGTAGGTGGGCTCAGGATAGGCCGAAAGGTCCCCCTGGGGTGTGCTGCTACAGGCCGCCAGGCCCAGCAGAGGGATCAGGAGCATTACTCGTAGCATGTTGCTGGCAGGTACCCTGTTCATTTGAATACCCCCACCATGTGTGCCACGTTTTCTATATATTCCATATTCCCCAGGTGGCCACCCCGCGGATAAATCTTGGCGCGATCGCCGAACACCGCCGGGAAGTAGTTGATCTCCCCCGGCGCCAGAATAATGTCATCACGGTTATGAATGACGAAAACGTTATCGGCAGAGCGCAGGTAGTCGGTAATACTGGTCAGCCCCATGGACTCAATGAAATCATCGCGACTCATGTCGGGGTATTCATCAGCGTAGAACGGGTAGAAAAACTCGTGATAGAAATCCGTGAAGCCAATTCGGTATGCGACCTGGCGGTAAGGGGTCAGGCTCTCGTAGCGGTTGATCTTGTAGCCCTTGGGCTTGATGAAGCCGTAATCGGTCATTAGGTCGGTCACGAATATCATCGACCCTGATGACAGCCGGAAGGCCAGGCCAATCAGCGCCGCCAGTTCCTCGCCCTTGGGCTGGAAGGCCTGGAACACTTTCAGCAGGAAGTCGTCATTGAAACCCACATCGTCCTGCTCGCGCTTGTATACGTCTGAAAACGTGGAGAGCACCCGGTTGAAAAACAGGTCGAAGTTGTCTTCGCCGCCAGGGATGTTCTCTACCATGCGGTCCAGCAGCGAGATGGAGTTGTAAAGATTGACCGGCGGGTTGATCAGCAGCACCCGTTCAAAGTCGAAGGTCTTGCGCTGGTTGTCCAGGTGCGCCACGAATGCGGCGTTGAGGCCGCCCAGGCTGTAGCCAATCAGGGAATAGCTGGTCGCCGTGCGGCTGCCGCGGGCATCATTCCAGGCCACTTCCATGGCGCGGTAGAGGTCCTCGGCATCGCGAAAGACGTGCCCGGGAACGCCGGTGCTCGAAGCCGAGCCAACAAAATTGCCGTAAGTGGGTGAAGACAGGGATACGACATGGTAGCCCTGCTGGTAGAAGGCACGCGCCATCATGATGTTCTTGGAACCGTTATGGGCAGCACCGGTGCCCGCGATCAGGAACATGACCGGAGCGGCGTCCTGCTTCTGCAGAGCCACGGTATAGATCATCTTGTCGTCGTACCAGAGGGCCTCAGGGGGTTTCCGATCCGGAAAAACGTCCACGCGTCGCTTGCGCAGGGGAATCTCGTCCCGGGTCGGTAGCTTTGCCTTGATCTGGTTGGGTGTGCCCACCACCGTCGCCAGCCAGCGATCAGTGATGGGGTAACGGTAGTCGTTCTGCCCGGCCGCTGACAGTGGCACTGCCAGCAATACAACCAGCGCCAGCGCTAGGCTGCGACGCGCGCGTACCGAAATCATGAATTTCCCCTGGTTTATTTTTCTATAGTCATCGGTAATATGGCACAGCTTATTCTGCAAAGCACGCTGTCACTGATGATCAATGGATTCGCGGCGATAGTCCTCGCGGTACCCGACCTGGACACTGCCGTAACAGAGTACGATACCCTACTGGGGGGCCTGCAGTCCTTACCAGATTGCGCCAACATCGCACTGGCCAATGTCCGTCTTGAACTGGTACCCGACGTGTCTTTACAGTCGGCCCGCATTAAACGCCTGGTGTTATGGTCGGAAGATGCTGCCACCGCCCTGCCTTCTGATTGCCGCGGGCTTGAGCTCGAGCTCTCGGAGCAGCGTGAGCTGGGCAAGATGGCCACTGACACTGGCATCCGGGCCGTCGATCATGTCGTGCTGCGCAGTCGCGACGCCGACGACTGTATTCGGCTGTTCAGCCGTGATCTGGGCATGCGGCTGGCACTGGACCAGGCGGTGCCCGAATGGGGTGGGCGGATGCTTTTTTTCCGTTCCGGGAAGCTGACGCTGGAAGTCATCCAGCACCTGGAGGAACCGGTCGAGGTCGATCACTTCTGGGGCATTACCTATCTGTGCGAGGATCTTGCAGCAACGCTGGCAGCGCTCGACCGCGCCGGTGTGGATCACTCCGGGGCGCGTGATGGACGCAAGCCCGGCACCCTGGTGGCCACCGTCAAGAGCAACCACCTGGGCATACCCACCCTGCTGATCCAGCCTGCTAGCCGATAACTCCGGCGTCGCGCCAGTTCTTGAGCTGCTCCGGGGTCTTGCCCAGTTCGCCCAGGATGCTGTCGGTATTCTCACCCAGGCCCGCCGCCGCGCGCAGGGGTGGCGCACCGGAGCTGGAAAAGTTCGGCGGGTTGGCGGGCTCTACCATGTTGCCGGCCTGGGGATGCTCGAACTCCACAAATGACTCATTAGCCTGCATCTGTGGATGCTCCGGCATATCGACCAGCTCATTGGCCGGTGCACAGGGCACGCCCTCGGCTTCCATGGCGCCGATGGCTTCAGCGGTAGTGAGGGACAGTGCGCGCATCGTCGTGTCCTTGATGATCTCCATCAGCAGATCAGTATTCGCGTTGCGGTCGGCAACAGTGGCCAGCCGGGGGTCGGAGGAATCCACGCCGAGCGCGCGGCAGAAGCCATGGAACTGTTTGTCGGTGACCGGTGACGCCGTGCCGTAGCCATCGCTGAACTTGAGCAGGCGCAGGCCGCGCCCGACCTTGATGCCTTCGTGGGCGCCCTCTTCCAGGAAGCTGCGGGTGCCCGCGACATCGCACCACAGGAAGCTGACTGCGGCGTCGGCCATGGAAAGGCGGATATGCTGGCCGCCTGCCCCTCGCTCGCGGGCCAGCAGGGCTGCGCACACGGACTGGGCGCCGTTGAGAGCGGTGATCTTGTCGCAGAACAGCTGCTGGTAGAGCTGGGGCTCGCCGGTCTCGAAGTTCGCCTGGCTTGTGGCCACGCCGGCGAAGGTCTGGATGACGTTATCGTAGGCCGGCCGCTCTGCCAGCGGGCCGCGATCTCCAAAGCCACAGATCGACAGGTAAATCAGCTCGGGGTTGACCGCGCTCAGAGACTCGTAATCGATACCCAGCTTGCGAGTAACCCCGTGGCGGAAATTCTCGGCCACCACATCTGCCCCTGCGACCAGCTCCTTTAACAGTGCCAGGCCCTCCTCGGCCTTCAGGTTGAGCGCCACGGAGCGCTTGCCCCGGTTGCAGTTGTGAAACAGGCTGGAAACACCGTTGCGGGTAGCGCCCAGGTAGCGCATCAGGTCGCCCATGCCCGGCGGTTCGATCTTGATGACATCGGCGCCCTGGTCTGCGAGCACCGTGGAAGCGACCGGGCCTGCAATCATGGTGCCCAGGTCGAGAACGCGAACACCTGCCAGTGGTCCGGTCATGTCATTCCCCCAGCGTGACAAGGGTGCGGCCGCGCACAGAGCCATTCAGCAGGCCTTTCAGGTAGGCCGGCACCTCGCTCAGGCTGATCTCACTGGCCAGGCTTTCCAGGTTGTCCAGCTTCCAGTCCTGGGCGAGATGCCCCCACACATCGAGGCGGCGCTGATGGCTGATTTCCACTGAATCGACTCCCAGCAGGTTCACGTCGCGCAGGATAAAGGGGAACACTGTCACAGGGATATCGGTACCACCCACCAGGCCGACCACGGTCACGCTGGCGCCGTAGTTGAGCTCCTTGATGATATTGGCAAGCGTTTCACCGCCCACCGTATCGATCGCGCCATCCCACTGGCCCGCCGCCATCGGTCGCTTGTCGGGTTCCGAGAGGATGCTGCGATCCAGAATCTTGCTGGCGCCCAGCTCGGTCAACCAGTCGGCTGCCTTGGGCGAGCCCGTGCTGGCGGCCACTTCGAAGCCGAGCTTTGACAACAGTGCTACCCCGAAGCTGCCGACACCACCGCTAGCGCCGCTGATCACCACCCGGCCGCCTTCCGGCAGGCCCATGGTCTGAAGCTTCGCCAGGCACAGCGCGGCGGTCAGGCCGGCGGTACCGATAATCATGGATTCCCGCAGCGACAGCCCGGCCGGCACCGGTACTGCCCAGTCTGCCGGAACGCGGATGTACTGACCCAGGCCACCGGCGGTGTTCATGCCCAGGTCGTACCCGGTCACGATGACTTCATCGCCGGCGGCGAAGCGATCGTCGTCGCTGCTCTCCACTACCCCGGCGGCATCGATTCCTGGCGTGTGGGGAAAGTTGCGGGTCACGCCGGGGTTGCCGGATGCCGATAGCGCATCCTTGTAGTTCAGGGAGGAATAGTGCACTCGTATGAGCAGCTCTCCGGCAGGCAGCTCGTCCACCTGCTGCTGCTCGACGCCCATGCTGAAACCGTCATCTGTCTTGTGAACTCGTAAAGCCTTGAATGCTGTCATTACCGGGGCCCCTGTGAGTTTGCCTGGTCTAGTAGAGTCGTTTCTCGATAGTAGCTTGCCACAGTTTCAGGAAGCTGCGCTCCAGCGCATTTTCCGCCGCCATGCCCAGGCGTTCCTGCCACTGTTTATTCTGGACATGCTTCACTTCAAAGACGTCGCGTTCCGCAAGACAGCCCTGGATATAGGCATCGCTGGTCTGCAGCTCGTCCACCAGTCCGCGGTCGATGGCGCGCTGGCCGAACCACACTTCGCCGGTTGCTACCGAATCGATGTTCACCTGCTCGCGGTGCTCGGCAACGAAGTCCTTGAACAGCAGGTGGGTGTCTTCCAGGTCTTCCTGCATCTTGGCGCGGTCGGCGTCGGTGTTTTCGCCAAACATGGTGAGGGTGCGCTTGTACTCCCCCGCCGTCAGCTGTTCAAAATCCACATTGGCCTTGCGCAGCAGGCGGTGGAAATTCGGAATCTGGGCCAGCACCCCGATGGAACCGATCATGGCGAAGGGCGCCGCCAGTACCCGATTGGCCACACAGGCCATCATGTAGCCACCGCTGGCGGCTACCTTGTCCACGGCCACCGTAAGCTGGATGCCGGCATCGCGGATTCTCTGCAGCTGGCTGGCGGCCAGGCCGTAGCTGTGTACCAGCCCGCCACCGCTTTCCAGTTTCAGTAGCACCTCGTCACCACTGCGGGCAACACCCAGTACCGCGCTGATCTCCTCGCGGAGGTTATCGGTCGCGCTGGCGCGAATGTCGCCGTCGAACTCCAGCACGTATAGCCGCAGGCGGGCATCGTCCTGGTCGCGACTGGCCTTTTGTTCTTCCTTGTGCCTTTTCTTTTCCGCCTTGCGCTGCTTTTTGAAGTCCTTGTCATTCAGCAATGCGTGCTGCATGGCGTCCTTGAAATCGCCGTAGCGTTCATTGAGCTTGCTGACCTCGATATGGCCAGGCGCTCCGCGCTGCCCCTTCTGGCCCAGGGCCATGAGCCCGATGGCGACCACCAGGATCGCCACTACCACGGTCAGGGCTTCGGCCAGGAACAGGCCGTATTCACTTAAAAATTCCAAGCTAATTCCTCAATTCACCTATGAGTTTTGTACGTCAGCTCGCCTCATGGCGGGCCACGTGATGGCGGATAAGCTGGCCGGCGATGCTGTGGCGCGGCGGGATGGTCGGCAGCTCATCCGGGCGGAACCAGTAGGCCTCGGCTATTTCCTCGTCCTCGCAGACAATTTCACCGCCGGTATACTCCGCGAAAAATCCCAGCATCAGCTGGTTGGGGAATGGCCAGGGCTGGGATGCGAAGTAGCGCAACTCGCCCACTTCCACGCCAACCTCTTCACGGACTTCCCTGCGCAGGCAATCCTCCACGCTCTCCCCCACCTCGATGAATCCGGCCAGTGTGCTGTACATTTCGCCGGGGAAATTGGCGTTGCGGGCCAGCAACAGCTCCTCGCCGCGGCTGACCAGGGTAATAATGCAGGGAGAAATGCTGGGGTAGACATTGTTCTCACAGGGCGCACAGGTGCGAGCGCGCTCCTGCCCATGAAATTCCATGGCCTCGCCGCAGCGGCCGCAGAAGTGATGGTCACGCGCCCAGGCCAGCAGCTGCTGGGCGTTGCCCGCCAGGCCGAACAGGGCGTCGTCGACTCGTCCCAACAGATGATAGAGGCTGCCACGGGTCAGGGACGGGGCTTCCAGCGGCGTGTTGCTGTCCAGCTCTACGGCGAAGCAGGGTGTGCCCTGCCAGTAGCCCAGGAACAAACGCCGCACCGGCTCTGGCGCCAGGAAGCGAATAGACGCGGGATCGAGCAGGCAGGGCTCCCGTGACTGGAAGTCCAGCAGCAGCTCGCGCCCGTAGAACACGCAATACCTGGACGCTTCGGTGGATTCGGGTTCAATAACAGAGGCCTGGAAGGCTGATTCTTGCATGGGGTTGTTGTCGCTGCCTGTTTCGGTTGTTGCTGTCGCAGTGTGTCTCGGTGTGGGTTACCTCGAGGGCCACTAATGTTACTTCAACACAATGGTCGGCGTCAGGTCGCCGGCCCTCGGGCTCGGCGGTACGCAGGTGCGACGCAATGGCGTAGAATGCGCGGCTGGCCCCGATCACGGACAGGACTGCGATAGCCCATGGACAAATCCCTACCCGTAGCGTTTTCTCGCAACTTCCTCGGCGCTGCGCCGGACTGGTACAAGAAGACCATCATCTTCTTCCTGGTCGCGAATCCCTTCCTGTTACTGGCCCTGGGTCCGTTCATCACCGGCTGGATCCTGATTGGGCAGTTCATCTTTACCCTGGCGCTGGCGCTGAAGTGCTATCCGCTACAGCCCGGCGGCCTGCTGGCCATCGAGGCGGTGGTGCTGGGGATGACCAACCCGCATACGGTGTTCCACGAGACCGAGGCCAATTTCCAGGTCATCCTGCTACTGATGTTTATGGTGGCTGGTATCTTCTTCATGAAGGAGCTGCTGCTGTTCACCTTTACCAAGATCCTGCTCAAGGTAAAGTCGAAGAAGCTGTTGTCACTGCTGTTCAGCGCCGTGGCAGCAGTGCTTTCGGCGTTCCTGGATGCATTGACGGTGACCGCGGTGCTGATAAGCGTCAGCGTTGGCTTCTACTCGGTGTACCACCGGGTGGCGTCGGGCAAGACCGTGATACACGACGGCGATCACGACCACTCCTCCGACACCCACGTGGTGGAGTTCCATCGGGAAGACCTGGACGAGTTCCGGGCGTTTCTGCGCAGCCTCATCATGCACGGTGCTGTAGGCACGGCACTGGGCGGCGTCTGCACCCTGGTGGGTGAGCCCCAGAACCTGCTGATCGCCACGATCGCCGACTGGGACTTCATCACCTTCTTCACCAACATGGCGCCGATCACCATGCCCACCCTGTTGGCAGGTCTGGTCACCTGTTACCTGCTGGAAGTGAGTGGCTGGTTCGGTTACGGCGCGCAGTTGCCGGGGCCGGTGCGCGAAGTCCTGGAAGAGTTCCAGGAGCACGCCGAGAAGGATCGCACTGCGCGCGATACCGCGCGTCTCGTGGTACAGGCCCTGGTGGCGGTCATTCTTGTGCTGGGGCTGGCCCTGCACCTGGCTGAAGTGGGCCTGATCGGCCTGATGGTCATCGTGCTGCTAACGGCCTTCAACGGCATCATCGAAGAGCACCAGATTGGTCACGCCTTTGAAGAGGCGCTGCCGTTTACGGCACTGCTGGTCGTATTCTTCGCTATCGTGGCTGTCATTCACGACCAGCACCTGTTCTCCCCGGTCATCAACTACGTGCTGGCCTTGGAAGGCGACATGCGCACCTCAGCGTTTTTCATCGCCAATGGTGTTCTGTCGATGATCAGCGATAACGTGTTCGTGGCGACTGTATATATCACCGATGTGAAGGCTGCTCTGGATGCCGGCAGTATCACCCGGGAAGAGTTCGATTCGCTGGCCATCGCCATCAACACCGGTACCAACCTACCGAGTGTGGCAACACCCAACGGCCAGGCGGCGTTCCTGTTCCTGCTGACCTCGGCACTGGCGCCGCTGATTCGCCTGTCCTACGGTCGCATGGTGATCATGGCCCTGCCCTACACGCTGGTGCTGACGGCGGTGGGCCTGGTAGCGGTGATCTACACGCTGTAATCAAGGCGAGAGTTAAGGCTAGCTCGAACCTTCCAGCTCGCGCCACAGCACACGCCCACCGGAGGCCTTCGCGATGTCGTCGAGGTTGGCCTGGTGGGCGGCCAACTCATCATCGCTTGCCCTGATCACCTTAAGTGCCGGTCGTCCTGCGTCCAGGCGCCTTGGGGTAGCACCCTCCCCACCTGATTCGTTTTCGTTGTCGTTGCTGCTGCCCAGCTGAAAGGTGGTCTGGCCACCGGTCATCGCCAGGTACACATCGGCGAGGATCTCCGCGTCCAGTAGTGCCCCGTGCAGGTCACGCTGGGAGTTGTCGACCATGTAGCGGGCACACAGGGCATCGAGGTTATTGCGCTGCCCCGGGTGTTTCTTGCGCGCCATCACCAGGGTGTCGATCACGCTGCACAGGCCTCGCAGGTTGGATGGGCCGGCGGCCAGGCGTTCCAGTTCGGCGTTGATAAAGCCGACGTCAAAGGGCGCGTTGTGAATGACCAGTTCCGCGCCGCTGACAAATTCCAGGAAATCCTTCGCCACCTGCGCGAACACCGGCTTGTCGGCCAGGAATTCATTGGTGATGCCGTGCACCTCGATGGCGCCCTGGTCGATCTCCCGCTCCGGGTTGATGTACTGGTGATAGTGCTGCCCGGTCAGGCGTCGGTTGACCAGCTCCACGCAGCCGATTTCGATGATGCGGTGGCCCTGGCTGGTTTCCAGGCCGGTGGTTTCCGTGTCGAGAACAATCTGTCGCATTGAGTACTGCTGCCCTATTTCAGTTCATCTATTCCGCGATTTGCCAGCTGGTCGGCAATCTCGTTTTCCCGGTGACCGCTGTGGCCTTTGACCCAGTGCCAATCAACCTGGTGGCGCTGGCGTTCCTCGTCCAGGGCCTGCCACAGGTCGACATTCTTCACCGGCTGCCGGGCTGACGTGCGCCAGCCGCGCTTCTTCCAGTTGGCGATCCACTCGGTGATGCCCTTGCGCACATATTCAGAGTCGGTTGTCAGTGCCACGGCGCAGGGTTCCTTGAGCGCGCGCAGGGCTTCGATGGCCGCGGTCAGTTCCATGCGGTTGTTGGTGGTTTCCTGCTCACCGCCCCACAGCTCGCGCTCGTGCTCACCGAAGCGCAGCAGAACGCCCCAGCCTCCCGGCCCCGGGTTGCCCCGGCAGGCGCCATCGGTGAATGCTTCCACCTGTTTCAAGCCGCGACGTCTCCCTCCCGGGGGCTGGCCACCGGCTTGGGTACCGTCAGGCCGATCAAGCGCGAGCGCACCGGCTTGCGCCAGCGAATGCGGTTGGGCGTGAGGGTGGAGACTTTCTTCTGGGCGCGAATGACATAGACGCCGCCCAGCGGTAGCTGGTAACGAGTGGCCAGCCGATCGCAGCGCGACAGGAACCGGAACACGCGTTCTCCGCCGGCCGGCGGTGTTACGAAGCAGTGCTGTACCGCCTGCAGTTCCGCTCCCAGCAGGTCCAGCCAGTCTCGCAGCCGGCGCGTCCCGATGTGGTGCGCATTGGACCAGACCCGCTGGGGAAACAGCCCAGCCACACGTGTGCCGAGACCATAGAGCGAGGCCGGGTTGAAACCTACCACGACCAGCTGGCCCTGGGGTGCCAGCACCCGGTGCGCCTCGCGCAACAGTGCATGTGGGCCCTCGCAGAACTCCAGGGCGTGATGCAATACCACAACGTCGATACTGTCGTTGGCCAAGGGCAGGCAGTCCGGCTCGCTCTGCAGGCCGATGTCGCCGCCGGAGAGCAGGTGGCTGTAAATCTTGTGGCTCAACTGGCTGTCTGGCGCCAGTGCCTGGTGGCGGGTAGCCCCGATCTGTAGCTGGTGATAGCCGAATACGTTGTTCAGCAACTCGCTGGTCAGTGCCTGCTCCTGCTGCAGCAGGTACTGGCCGCGCGGGCTCTGGTACCAGGTTTCCAGTCGGCTGCAAATCTCGCTAAACTTCAGGGCCATTGCCGCATGGTACTTCATTAATGCTCGACGTCACACCGATCCCCGCCTTTTCCGATAACTACATCTGGTGCCTCAAACTCGAGGGCGAAAACCAGGCCGTGGTGGTGGACCCCGGCGACGCCGCGCCGGTGCTGCAGGCACTTGAGGACCAGAACCTCGAGCTGGCGGGCATCATCATTACCCACCATCATTTTGACCACACCGGCGGGCTGGATGGCTTGCTGGCGCATCGCCAGGTGCCGGTGTGGGGGCCCGCCAACCCGGCCATCACCCAGATCAGCGAGCGACTCAAGGAAGGCGACCGGGTGGAGATCCTCGGGATCGAATGGACGGTGCTGGAAGTGCCAGGCCACACCCTCGACCATATCGCCTTCTATGCCGAGGACACCGGCGGCAACCCCTGCCTGTTCTGTGGCGATACGCTGTTTGCAGGGGGCTGTGGCCGGGTGTTTGAGGGTAACCCCGGCATGATGCTTGGCTCACTGGACAAACTGGCCGCCCTCCCCGCTGCGACACGGGTGTACTGCGCGCATGAGTACACCATGGCCAACCTCGCCTTTGCCGCTGCGGTAGAGCCGGACAATGAGGCACTGAAGGAGCGTATCGAGCACGACCAGGGGCTGCGTGACCGCGACCAACCCACGGTTCCGTCCACCCTGGCGCTCGAGCTGGATACCAACCCGTTTCTGCGCTGCGCCCAGGCCCCCGTGGTGGACAAGGTGCTGACAGAGGAGCGGGCGACGGCCAGTGACCCCGTATCCGTGTTTGCTGCGGTGCGGGGTTGGAAAGACAACTTCTGATAACAAGACCAATTGACCATTAACGACCAGGATGTGAACCGGCGGCAAGTCGCCGTATAAGGAAAATAATTGATAAAAAACAATATGTTGCGACGCCTTCTTGGCGTGCTTTCCAGCACCATTGCGCTTTGTAGCTGGCCCCAGTTAGGCCACGCCAAGGACCTGTTGGACCCGGCCAGCCTGGCACGACGAGCCAGTTCCACCTACCCGGTAAGCCTTGGCATCACCCCTGCCAGCCCGGTGCAGGCGGTGGAGGAAGATCTGTGGCAGCGGATTCGCGCCCAGCTGTCCTTCAGTGATCTTCTCAATTATTCCGACGGCGCTGCCCGGGTAGCGGCGGAGCGACGCTGGTACACCGATAACCCGCAGTATCTCGCCAGGGTGTCCGAACGCGCCACGCCCTACCTGTACCACGTGGTGGAAGCCATCGAGTCCCGCCATATGCCCATGGAACTGGCGCTGCTGCCGATCATGGAAAGTGCCTACGACCCCTATGCCTATTCCCATGGGCGCGCAGCGGGCCTGTGGCAGATTATTCCCGGCACCGGCCGCGAACTTGGCCTTACCCAGGACTGGTGGTACGACGGACGCCGTGACCTTAGGGACTCCACCGAGGCAGCGCTGGACTACCTTGCGCAGCTGGGCGAACGCTTCGACGGCGACTGGCTGAAGGCGCTGGCCGCCTACAATGCCGGCCCCGGGCGCATCAGCAAGGCCGAGAAACGCAACCGGGCCCGTGGCAAGAGCACCGACTTCTGGGCGCTGGACTTACCCCGGGAAACCCGCGCCTACGTGCCGCGGCTGCTGGCGCTGGCAGAGCTGGTGGCAGAGCCGTCACGCTATGGGCAGTCACTGACGGGCATTCCCAACAGCCGCTACTTCGATGTGGTGGACACCGGCGGCCAGATCGAGCTGGCCCGGGCGGCGGAGCTCGCGGGTATTACCCTGCCAGAACTGCGCCAACTCAACCCCGGATTCAACCGCTGGGCCACTTCTCCACAGGCCGTCGGGGAGCTGCTGCTGCCGCTGGGCACCGGGGAGCGCTTCAGCGCCGGGCTTGAACAGCTCGGCGCCAGTGAGCGGGTACAGTGGAAACGCTACACGGTGCGCAGCGGCGACACGCTGATTGGCATTGCCCGGCGCCAGGGTACCGAAGTGTCCGTACTGCGCAGCATCAATGGTATTGCCGGCAGCCGCATCGTGGTGGGTGAAACCCTGATGATTCCCAGCGCGCCGATCAGCGCCGACGCCCTGGCGGTGAACAGCTCACCGATGCTGCGCAAGGTCGGCTACCGGGTGCGCAGCGGCGATTCGCTGGCGCGCATCGCCGGCAAATTCAACCTCAGCGTCGACGATATCCTCGGCTGGAATGAAGAGCTGCGGGATCGCAAGTACATCCACCCGGGCCAGCGCCTGACCCTGTACGTAGATATCACCGACAGCTAGCCTCCCACCAGCAGGGAGACCAGTCGCGGTACGTGTTCCGTGGCCTGGCCGCGCCACTGGTGGTGGAACAGGCTGCTGCCGCTGGTGATTTCCGGGTTGATCTCCAGCGTGGTGGCGCCCGCCTGCCGCGCGACCTGAACGAACCCCGCGGCCGGATAGACGTTGCCGGAGGTACCGATCGCCACAAACAGGTCACAGTCTTCCAGCAGCGCGTAGATTTCATCCATGTGCAGCGGCATTTCCCCGAACCACACCACATGCGGCCGCAGGTTGCCGGCCTCCTCGCAGCAGTCGCAGGCGTCTGTTTCGTCGAATTGCCGGGGAGCGTCGAACACCGAGCCACTGCGCTGGCAGCGCATCTTCATCAGCTCCCCGTGCATATGAAAGAGGCGCCGGGAGCCACCGCGTTCGTGCAGGTCATCGACATTCTGAGTGACGAGAGTGAACTGGCCGGGGAATTTTTGCTCCAGTTCTGCCAGTGCCCGGTGCGCGGCGTTGGGCTCCACCCCGCCGCCACACAAATGCTCACGGCGGGCGTTGTAGAAGCGATAGACCAGCCCGGGGTCACGGGCAAAAGCCTCTGGTGTTGCCACGTCCTCGACCCGCTGCTGTTCCCAGAGCCCACCGGCGCCGCGAAAGGTGCCCAGGCCGGATTCGGCGGAGATTCCAGCCCCGGTGAGGATCACTATATTGTGCCAGTGACGGTTATCGAGCTGATCGTGAGCCATGGGTTTGTGTCTGTGGCGCCCGCTGGTTACGGTTCTGAAGGTTTGCAGGAGTGTATCAGGGGAGCCCCATGAAGTTTGTGCTGTCGACATCCTTCTCCAGCGTGTCGCACCTCACGGCGCTGGCGCCGGTGGCGGACGAAACCGGCTGGGAGGCCATGTCTTTTTCTGACCATGTGGTGCACCCGCGCAACATCTCCACACCCTACCCCTACACCGATGACGGCAGCCGACGCTGGCCGGCCTTCACTGACTGGCCCGACCCCTGGGTCGTGATCGGCGCGCTGGCAGCTATAACCACCCGGCTGCGCTTTACCAACAACATCTTTGTGCTGCCCATGCGCAATCCCTTCCTGGTCGCCAAGGCCATCGCCACCGCGGCGGTCATCTCTGGCAATCGCGTGACCCCGGCCTTTGGTGTGGGCTGGTCGGAAGACGAATTTACGTTGATGCAGCAGGACTTCCGCAGCCGCGGCAAGCGCATGGATGAAATGCTGGAAATCATGCAGCGTCTCTGGAGTGGAGATTGGGTGGACTACTCGGGTGAGCATTACCAGTTTGCAGAACTGGAAATGAACCCGCCGCCCCCGGGGCCGATTCCGGTCTGGATCGGCGGCATCTCGGACGCGGCCATGAAGCGCGCGGCGCGGGCCGCTGACGGCTGGGTGACGGACTTGCAAACCTCAGCAGAGATCATCACCTGCATCGAGAAAATCAGCGACTGGCGCGCCGACTACGGCCGCGACGGACCCTTTGAAATCATGGCAACCCCTTCAGACGCCTGGGACATCGACGGTTATCGGCGCCTGCAGGATGCCGGTGTCACTCACATACTGACTATGCCCTGGGCCTTCTACCACGGCGAGACCGACGATCTGGAGCTGAAGATCGACGGCCTGAGGCGCTTTGCGGACGACGTGGTGGCGAAAATGGCTTAGGGCGTGGCCGGCCAGACGCTGCCGGCCAGGTGCGACCGGCAAAGTGAAAACTTACATCCACTCCGCCAGGAGTTCGCCCTGCTCCGCAGCAGTACGCGCCAGGTCACGGGCCCGGTCGCCGAACTTTGCCTCGATCTGCTCGCGGCGGATCTTCATGGTCGGCGTCAACATACTGTTCTCGATTGTCCACGGGTCGGTGGAGATGATCACCGCGCCGAGGCGCGCGTGCTTGTCCACGGCATCGTTGACCTTCGAGGCCACATCACGCAGCGCGGATTCCACCTGCTCACGCTCCGCCTGCTGGGCCAGCCCGCTCAGTACGCAGACCATGACAGTCTTGGAGTAACCGCGCCCCAGCAGGCAGATCTGCTCGGTGTGCGGGTTCTTGGCGAACTCGTTCTCGATTGGCGTGGGTGCGACGAACTTGCCCTGGATGGTCTTGAAGTAGTCTTTCACCCGACCGGTAATGTAGACGAAGCCGTCCTCATCGATGCGCGCCTTGTCACCGGTGTGTACCCAGCCGTCCTTGAACGTCTCCGCCGTCTTCTCAGGCTGGTGGTAATAGCCGGGTGACAGCCCCCTGGCCTTACAGCAGAGTTCGTCCTCTTCAGTAAGGCGAATCTCCACTTCACCCACCGGTTTACCGATGGACCCGATACGGCGCTCTTCGCGGGAATTGGCTAGCAGGCCCATGGCCTCGGTCTGGCCGAAGCCTTCCATCAGGGTCAGGCCAAACTGTTCATACCAGTGAATCAGCGCCGGCGGCGTCGGCGCCGCCGCGGTCAGCAGGTAGATGGCGTCGTCCAGCCCGAGCATGTCACGCACCTGTTTGCCCACAGCTTCCGCATCTTCAGCCAGCGCCTTGTCGATGGCTTCCTGGCCACCGAAATGACCGATCAGTACCTGCTGCAGCTGTTCCCAGACGCGTGGTGGCCCGAACATCATATGGGGTTTGCAGGCCGGCAGGTCGCGCAGGATGGTCAACAGGTTTTCATTGAAATACACGTCGCCGCCCTTGAGCAGTGAGGCGTATTCCACAATCTGGCGCTCGGCGATATGCGACAGCGGCAGGTAGGAGAAAAACCTCGCCCGCTCCGGCAAGGCAAAGGCAACTTCGAAGCGATTGATGGGAATGATGTTGGAATCGTGAGTCTGCATTACGCCCTTGGGCAGGCCGGTAGTGCCGGAGGTAAACACGATGGATACCAGCTCGTCACTGGTGGCCTTGTGTTGCGGCCGCTTGCCGAGATTGGGTTTGACGATCTCATCCCAGTGCATGTGCGGCTCTTCCAGCTCGGCACCGGGCAGGGTCACCAGCTTGATGCCCTCCGGCAGTACCTTGGATACCTGGTCCCAGTTCTCTGTCTGGCCCACAAACAGGAGTTCCATGCCGGTAAAGTCCATCACGTACTCGGCCGTCTCACCGGGCAAGGTGGTGAACATCGGCACTGTTACGTTGCCGGCAGCGATGGAGCCGAGGTCTGCCATGAACCAGTGCGCGCAATTGCGTGACAGGATGCCAACCCGGGCGCCGGCACCGGACAGGTTTTCCTCCTCCCATGCGCCCAGCGCGTAAATCTGCTCCCGGACCTGTGACCACGTCCACTCTGTGGTGTTGTCGCCGTGAACATCGCGCAGCCAGGTGTCATCCGGGCATGCCTCCGCCCAGTGGTCAAGGTATTCAATCAGTGTGTCGTACATGCTGTCTCCAGGAGTCGTGCAGCTGTTATTTTTATGACCAGTCAGCTAGTCGAGTTCGTGCCAACAGGGGATGGAGGTAAAGTACAGCGCGCAGCGCACTGTCTTCTCGCCCATCGCGAGCATCAGCTCGCGGTAGCCGTCCAGCTGGTCCCGGTAGCGTTCCGCTTCCTGCGCAACAAATTGCTCAACCGGAACCCCTGAGTCTGGCACAGAGCTCTTGTAGTCAACAACCCAGCGCTGCTTATCGTGAATATAGGTACGGTCTATCACGAAGTCGGTGACGCTGCCGTCGGGATTGAGGCGGCTCAGGGCCAGTTCGCTGGCTGCGTCCTCCCGGTCTCGAGACAGTAACCAGCGCCCGCGCTCGTCGGCCAGCACGCCGGCCACAGAAGCCGCTACCCTATCGAGGGCCGCCTCCCGCTGGTACACGCCCAGTGCCGCCAGTTCCCGTGACCACCAGGCCTCCCAGTCGGCGCGTTGGAAAGTGTCCGGAAGTTCAGCCTGGGAGAGTCGCTCAAGCGTGAGGTGCACCACGCTGCCGACTGCGCTGGCCAATCCGTCGGACCGGAGTTCGGGAATATTCGGGTCGGCATCCTCCGCGGTCCTGTCAGGTTCCGGTAGCGTTGGAGGTTCCGCGAGCCGCTGCAGCGATTCCGGGGCCTCGGCTACCGGCGTGCTGACGGCTGCTGCGCGCTCCGGGAACTGCACCTGCCGGGCCACCGACGGCCAGATCGTGCCCAGTAGCGAGGCATCGCTGGGCGGTTTGACGTCCCCGTCCTCGCTCCTGTCCAGCCGCGCCGTCAGGTATAGCCGCTGGATAGCGCGGGTGGCGCCCACGTAGAGCAGGCGGGTGGCCTCGGCGCGACGTTTCTGTTTGCGTTGGCGGTACAGGTAGTTGTAGAGCGTGGCCTCGCTGCTGTCCGCCTCGTCATCCATGGCCAGCATGAAGTAATCATCACCGTCCGCCGCGTGAAACTCATCCCATAACAACAGGTCGCGCCGCTCACCGCGCGGTGAGTGAGCGAGGTTGGGAATAAACACGCGGTCGAACTCCAGTCCCTTGGCCTTGTGCAGGGTCATCAATTGCAGGCCGCTCTCTGCGCTGGTGCTGCAGGCGAAAAGCCGTGCGACCTGCTGGTCCAGCAAGGTCGGCGAGTAGGCTTCACCGGTGGCCTCAAGATGCTGCAGCATCACCAGGAAGGCGTCGGCGTCTTCAAGCCGGGATGCATCTTCGACGCAGTCAGGGCCCTGCAAGGTGAGCCAGGCGAACTCGATCCAGTCTCTCAGTGACAGGCGCTCCTGCTGCTCGACGATGGCCTTGAGCGCGGCCCGCAGGAAGGACAAGCGCGCTTTTCCGTCAGCGCTGAGCTGCGCCGCGGGTTCGGGCGCCAGCAACAGCGGTTTGAGGCTGCCCTGCGGCTGCAGCTGCGCCAGCGCCAGCAGGTCTGCATGTTCCAGGCCGCACCAGGGTGCTCGCAGCAGGCCGAACCAGGCCACCCGGTCCAGCGGGTTGTGCAGCGCACGACACAGGGTGGCCAGGTCTCGCACCACCATGGAATCGGCAAGGGCGTCGATTTCCTGGGCTTGCCAGCTTATTCCCCTGCCCTTGAGCTCGGGTATCAGCGCCAGCAGGTCGGCCTTGCGTCGCACCAGGACCGCAACGCTGTCGCAATCCGGCGCGTTGACCGCGGACTCGATCTCCGCCGCTAGCCAGTGCGCCTCTGCCTCGGCATCGGCGAAGGCAGCCACGGTGCTGGCCGCCTGCTCGAGGCCGGAGCGGAACGGCTGGGCCGGGGAGAAGGCAATCTCCCCGCGCTGGATGTCGTCGCTGGCGGGAAACGCCGAGGCGAAACAGTCGTTGACCCAGTGAACGAGCCCGGCCTGGCTGCGGAAGTTGGTGGACAGGGTCAGCGGTTCCAGCCGCAGGGCATCGAAGCCCGCCTGCTTGGCCTTTATAAACAGGCCGACATCGGCATCCCGGAAGCCGTAGATGGATTGCATGCCGTCGCCGACGATAAACAGCGTGCGCGCTGCATCAGGATTTTCGGCATTGTGCTCTGCCCAGCCCCGCGTCAGTCGCCGCACCAACTCGAACTGGTTTACCGCAGTGTCCTGGAACTCGTCGACCAGGATATGCCGCAGCTGATAGTCGAGCTTCAGTGCCAGTTCGGTGGGCCGGTCGTCGGGACCCAGGGCATCCAGCGCCGCCAACGATACCTGGGTGTGATCCACCACACCGTGCTGCTGGAACACCACGCTGAGCTGGGCGGCCAGCAGCGGCAGCAAACGGGTACAGGCGAGCACCAGCTCCCAATGGGCATCGCCCGGCGTGGTGGATGGCAGGTGACGAACCTCGGCCAGGCGGCTGCGCAGGCCCTCGTGCTCGGCAACGTCATCCAGCAGCGCCACAAACTCCGCCTTGCGTTCGGCGGCCTCGCCCTTACCGGCGGGAAATCCCTCCCGCTTGGTGACTGAGCGCCGCCATTGGTCCTTGCCGGTCAACAGCATGGTCGCGAGATCCTGCCAGGCCGGCACATCACCAGTGGCCTGTCCGGGCCAGATCAGGTCCCTGCTGCGACCCCGGTTGTCGCGGCTATACTGCCACAGCGGGATGAGCGCCGCACGCCAGGGTTCAATGGCTTGAGCGAGTTCTGCGAGGCTGGATTCACACAGTACCGTAATGCTCCGCTCTGCAGCGGCCTGGGCGCTGTCCCGATCCAGCCCGGTGCCGAGATACACCAGCCACTGGTCGCGACAGGCCAGCATCGCCACCAGCAGCTCCTCGAGACGCGCCCAATTGTTATCGAACTGCAACAGCAACTTGCCGAGATCGTCTGCGACGGGACTCGGATCTACCAGCCGCTCCAGTAGCAGACGAGTGGCCTCCCGGTAGTAGGGAAACGCATCATCTACCGCCGCTACCGGACCGCCGAAGCGAGACAGTATCGGCATCTGTCGTGTCAGTGCGCCGCAGAAGCCGTCGATCGTGCGGATGTTGAGCTGGGCCGGGTTGCGCCGCAGTTCCCAGCCTCGCACCCGATCAACTTCGAGTGCCGCCCTGGCCAGCTGCCAGGTATGGGCCGCGTGCGCGTCTTCCGGGCAGGGCTGGGTGGCTGCCGCATCCAGGGCGGCGCCCAGTCGGCTGCGCATTTCTGCCGCTGCCTTGCGGGTAAAGGTGATGGCCAGCACTTCCTGTGGTTGCTCTACCCGCGCCAGCAGGTTCAGAGTGCGCTGGATCAACAGCTCGGTTTTGCCGGAACCCGCCGGCGCCGTCACGCAGAATGAGCGCAAGGGATCCAGTGCCGCTGTGCGCTGGGTGCTGTCCGTTACCGGATTCGACACAGGCCCTCCAGGCCGCAGAAGGTGCAGGTGCGGCGTGGGTCCAGCGGTTGGACCGCGGCATGCCCATCGAGGAACTCCTGGGCCAGCGCCTTGAGTGCGGCCGCCCAATGGGCCTGCAGGCTGTCCCAGTCGGGTAGTTCCGTATCGGTTTTCGCACTCGCGCCGGCAACATCCCCGCTCAGGCCACCGCCCTGATCACCGCGAGCCAGGCCCCGGTACTCGATGGCACTGTGGCGCAGCACGCCAAAGCCAACCCCTTCCACCTCCTCTGGCGGCAGCAGCTGGGCGTAGAGGGGCAACTGTGGGTCTTCCGGGCGCTGGCCCAGCCAAAGCCGGGTTTTGGCATCGCCGGTCTTGTAGTCAATAAGCAGCTTGCGCCCGTCGGCGAGTTGGTCGATGCGGTCTACCCGCAGGGTGATGGACAGGTCGCCGAAGCCTATCTCGTGACGTTCCTCGCGGGCGCTGACGGTAAAGTCTGCGCGCTCGGCCTCGACGGCCAGCCAGCTGACCATTAGCTCTACCAGGCGCGCCTGTTCGAGGCGCAGCAGGCCGGGATTCTCCCTGCGCCCCCTGCCCTGGCGAAAGCTTTCGATGGCCGTCTCGGCGCTCCGTGTTGCCAACAGCCGTCGCGCCGGTTCATCCAGCGCCCGCAGTGCCTGGGAATCCTCGAGTTCTCCCCACAGGTGGTAGAGCGCCTCGTGCAGAATCGCGCCGCGATCGGCGGCTCCCAGTGCCGCCTCGGGCTCTGGCAGCGGATGTGCGCCGAGTCGGTGCCGGGCAAATGCCCGGAACGGGCACTGGGCCTGGTTGCCGAGAATGGCGCTGCCGCCGCGAATCAAGCCAGCTTCCTCCGTCGCCACTGCCGGTGCCGCGCGTACGGGAACAGACTCCAGGGATCCTTGCCCGGCGCGTTGCCAGTAACCGGGCCAGTACCTGGCTGCCACTTCCGGCAGCTGTTCGAACCCGGCAACCAGCGCGCTGGGTGCCACGCTCACTTCCTCCTCGAGACTCGCGTAGCTTGCCACCAGCAGCCGCGTGGAGCTCTCGAGATGCGCTAGCAGCTGCTCTGCATAGGCCAGTTCGCGCCGTGCATCCGCATGGGGCATGCCGGCGTTACGCTGCATTTGCACCGGGACGAACGGATTGGGCCTGGCAGCCGGCGGCCATTCACCCGCCCCCATGTTGCAAATCCAGATTGCGTCAAACTGCAGCCCGGCGGCTTCCAGCGTGCCCAGCACCTGGATGGGTGCGTCAGGAGTCTGAGGCTGGAACGGGGCGTGGCTGCAGAGCTGCTCCAGGGCTGCCAGGGCGCCGCGATAGTCGGGCTCGGGAATGACCGGTGTGAGCGTGGCCAGCTGCGCCAGCACGGCATGGAATTGCTCAACCTGTTGGAACTCGAGTGAGTCCAGGGGACCCGGACCAGGCCAGCCAAACTCCGTCAACAGCTCCGTGAATAGCTGTGGCCACTGTTCCATGGGCTGTGCTGTTCTCAACCCACGCGGATCGCCGGCATTCAGCAACACCGCGGCGAGCCCGGCGTGAGCATCAGGCGCTCCGCTCTCACCCGATGTCGCCCGGCCCAGCGCGCCTCGCAATGCAGCGGGTGATACCGGCTCACGGGCATCATCGATGAGCCGTGCCCAGGCCAGCTCTTCGGCGGCCTGCTCATCCCGGTACCGGTAGCGGGTGGTAAATACCTGGCCCAGTTCGGCCAGGGTCTGGTCGCGCACCGGAAGGCGCAGCAGTGACAGGGCCGCGCGGACCGGCCCGCAGTCTGCCAGTGGCGTTCCCGCGGAGAAGTTCACCGGCAGTGAATCGGGCCGGCGATGATCGCTATCGAACTCCCTTGCCAGCAGGCGCTCTATCTCTCCGCGTTCCTGCTGCAGCTGGGGCAGCAGGATGCCGATACGGCGCTGCGGTGCTTCCGTATGCTGCTGATGGGCCCAGCGGGCGGCGGCTTCCAGTTCGTCCCGATGTGAGGGACAGGGCTGTAGAAAGCATTGCGCGCTTGCTTTTTCCGCCCGGTGTTCCACCAGTTTCCCGGCCTGGGACTGAAGGGCTGACCGGTAGAGTGGCGGCAGTTCATCAAACTCCGCCAGCCAGATGCAGGATTCAGGACAGGCCTGCGCGAGCTGCGCGACCAGGGTCGCTAGCGGCGCCAGATCGAGCCTCGCAAGGGCGGTGTCGAAGCGGGCCGCCCAGTCGAGAAAGATCTCCGTGTCCTCGGCAAAAAGGAACTGCTGGGCAGTGGCGGCGTCGCGCCAGTCGATTTTCCAAAGGGTCAGGTTACGCCAGGCATCCGCGGCGAGTTCGGCGGCTACCGCGGGCCGCAGCAGGGTGACCTGATCGGAGGCTTCCACGCACTGCAACCACAGGGCACGCTCCTGTTGCGGGTTGAGCAGTCCCGGCAAGCTGTCACCTGCCAGACAGCGCTGCCGGTAGCAGGTCTGCCACCAGTGCTCCAGTGACATGGCACGCGGGCTAGTCCAGGCGCTGCGGCCCTGCTCTCCCTGGTACC
This sequence comes from Halieaceae bacterium, assembly GCA_036351375.1. Taxonomy (GTDB): domain Bacteria; phylum Pseudomonadota; class Gammaproteobacteria; order Pseudomonadales; family Halieaceae; genus JANQIO01. The sequence continues at coordinate 7,844 of JAZBOY010000055.1, read as the reverse complement.
GGCCCCAGGCCAGCCGGATGCGCCGCGCCAGGCGGTGGTTGGGGGTCAGTATGGGAGCATTGGCCGAGAGCGGCTCGACCAGGGCGTCCAGTGGATAGAAGTTGAATTCGGAGTTCACGAGCATCCTGCAGTGCCCCGGTATTCTAACCTGCGGGTTTTCTATAGAATAGCGCCCCCTCCGAATCGGGCGACCACCCACGGGGCTGCTCAGGGGTATTGGTCAGGAGTATTGGCAGGCGGCAATGGACAAGAGCATGAGCCAGGTAAAAGTTGATAACGTCAATGTAGAAGCCTATGAGGTTCTCACGACGCCGGAAGCCCTCAAAGAGGAGCTGCCCCTGTCTGAGGCCGCCTCTAAGACACTGGCCGCCAGTCGGCAGGTGATACGCGACATTCTCGACCGCCGCGACCACCGCATGTTTCTGGTGGTGGGCCCCTGCTCTATCCACGATATCGACGCCGCCATGGACTACGCGCGGCGTCTCAAGGCCCTGGCGGATGAGGTCGCTGACACCCTGTACCTGGTGATGCGCGTTTACTTTGAAAAGCCGCGCACCACCGTGGGTTGGAAAGGCCTGATCAACGATCCTTACATGAACGACTCCTTCAAGATCGAGGATGGGCTGCACATCGGCCGTAAGCTCATGCTGGATATTCTCGAGCTGGGGCTTCCCACCTCCACCGAGGCCCTGGATCCGATCTCCCCACAGTACCTGGCTGACTGCATCAGCTGGTCGGCCATCGGCGCCCGCACCACGGAGTCCCAGACCCACAGGGAGATGGCCAGCGGCCTGTCTTCCGCCGTGGGCTTCAAAAATGGCACGGACGGCGGCCTGCAGGTGGCGATCAATGCCCTGAAGTCAGTGTCCAAGCCGCACCGTTTCCTCGGCATCAACCCGGCCGGCGAAGTCGCCGTCATCAAGACCACCGGCAATGCCTACGGCCACGTGGTGCTGCGCGGCGGCAGCGCCGGGCCCAATTACGACTCGGTCCACGTAAAGCTGTGTGAGGATGAACTGGAACAGGCCGGCGTGGCGCCCAGCATCATGGTGGACTGCTCCCACGCCAACTCCAACAAACAGCCGGAATTGCAGCCCCTGGTGATGGACAACGTGTCCAACCAGGTGCTGGAAGGAAATCGCTCGATCGTCGGCCTGATGGTCGAAAGCAACATCGGCGCCGGCAACCAGTCCATTCCCGAAGACCTCTCCCAGCTCCAGTACGGCGTGTCCGTCACCGACGGCTGCATCGACTGGCCCACCACCGAATCCGCCATCCGCAGCATGCGCGACAAACTCAAGGACGTCCTCCCCAACCGCTAGGCACGAGGCGAACAGAATATGCGCTCAGAACAAGCTGTATTGGCTGGAAAAGCGGCCTGCCGCCTCGAGAGGTATTTGAGGTGCAGATACCAAGCGCTGCTGGCTAATTCGGTGAGCTAGCGCCTGGCAGGCATTTGAGGCACTGACGTAAAGCGGTTGTATAGAGAACTCCTCGGAAGCTGTCTGAGGCGCAATCAATGAGCGGTACTGGCTAGAAAGGTTGTCTAGCGCCTCGAAAGTTGTCTGAGGCGCAATCAATGAGCGGTACTGGCTAGAGAGGTCATCTAGCGCCTCGAAAGTCGTCTGAGGCGCAAAAAATGAGCGGTACTGGCTAGAAAGGCCACCTAGCGCCTCAACAGGCACTTGAGGCTCATAAAATGAGCGGTCTTAATAATATGCGTTAGACCGATCGGAGTGATCAGTAATATCCCTGACACCTGCCAACTGCGGCAGCTGCTCCAGCAGGGTCTTTTCCACCCCGCCCTTCAATGTGGCGTCTACCATCCCACAGCCCTGGCAACCGCCGCCGAACTGCAGCACGGCGAAATTATCGTCAGTGACTTCTACGAGGGACACCTCACCACCATGGGCGGCCAGGGCGGGGTTCACTTCGTTGTAGAGCAAGTAGTTGATGCGATCTTCAATCGGGCTGTTGTCGTCTACCCTGGGCATCTTCGAATTGGGTGCCTTGATGGTCAGCTGGCCACCCATGCGGTCCTTGGCATAATCCACCAGCGCGTCCTCGAGATAAGGCAGGCTGCGCCCCTCGAACCAGGCGCTGAACTTGTCGTACTTCTTCTCCTCATCGTCGGGCTGGACGTCGCCCTCCCGGCAGTAGGCTATGCAGGTCTCTGCCCGCGGCGTGCCGGGCTGGTTGATGAACACCCTGACGCCCAGCGTGTCTTCCTGCTTGGAGAGCAGCTCCGCCAGGTATTCCTGGGCCGATTCAGTGATAGTGACCATAAAACCGCAGTCCTCGTCCTCGTGCCTGTATGGCACCCGTGAGCAAAATTTAACCAAGTAATTTGGTCGGGTATTATAGACAAGCAAGTCTTGCAATGCGAGGCCTCAAACCGGGTATTCCTGCAGCCCTGAAATCTATATCAATATATTTTGATATAGCTGAGCCCCTTTGCTAGACTGCGCCGCTGCTGTGGTTGGAACGGAATTATGCCTGTGAGCAACACCCTGAAAGACGCCCTCGCCGAACGCATCCTCATCATTGACGGTGCCATGGGCACCATGATCCAGCAGTACCAGCTGCAGGAGAGCGACTACCGTGGCGAGCGGTTTGCCGGCCACACGGTGGACCTCAAGGGTAATAACGACCTGCTCTCGCTGACCCGCCCGGATGTGATCCGGGAGATTCACGACGCCTACCTCGAGGCCGGTGCGGATATCATCGAAACTAACAGTTTCAACAGCACGGCAGTCGCCCAGGACGACTACCAACTCGGCCACATCGTCGAGGAGATCAACCTGGCGGCAGCCAGAATTGCCCGCGAGGCAGCCGATGCCGCCACCGCCGCCAATCCTGACAGGTCGCGCTTCGTCGCCGGCGTGCTCGGCCCTACTCCGCGCACCGCGTCTATCTCGCCGGACGTCAACGACCCCGGCGCCCGCAATATCAACTTCGCCAAGCTGGTCGAGGACTACAGTGCGGCAACCCGCGCCCTCGTGGAAGGCGGTGTCGACCTGCTGCTGATTGAAACCATCTTCGACACCCTCAATGCCAAGGCGGCGATTTTTGCGGTCAAGGCGGTGCTCGAGGAGCTCGGCACCGAGGTGCCGATCATGATTTCCGTGACCTTCCCGGATATGAGCGGCCGCAACCTGTCAGGACAGAGTCCGGAGGCTTTCTGGAATGCCATCGCCCACGCCAGGCCGCTGATTGTCGGTACCAACTGTGGGCGGCGCTTCAGTGAAATCCGCCCCTTTGCCGAGGAACTTGCCAGCGCCGCGAACTGTTACTTCAGCGGTCATTTCAATGCAGGCCTGCCCAACGCCTTCGGGGAGTACGACGAAACGCCCGACGACATGGCGGGCGAGCTCAAGGATTTTGCCGAGCGCGGTTTCCTGAACCTGGTGGGCGGCTGCTGCGGCACCACGCCTGACCATATCCGTGCCATCGCCTCGGCGGTGGAAGCCGCAGCGCCTCGCGCACTGCCGACACCGGAACCGGCCTGTCGCCTTAGCGGGCTGGAGCCCTTCAACATCGGCGCAGACTCACTGTTCGTCAACGTCGGTGAGCGCTGCAATGTGACGGGCTCGGCCCGCTTCAAGCGCCTGATACTCGAGGAGGATTACGACACTGCCCTGGATGTCGCCCGGGACCAGGTTGAAAACGGTGCCCAGGTCATCGATATCAATATGGACGAAGGCATGCTGGATGCCGAAAACGCCATGGTGACCTTCCTGAACCTGGTGGCTTCGGAGCCCGACATCTCGCGGGTGCCGATCATGGTAGATTCCTCCAAGTGGGAAGTCATCGAAGCCGGCCTGCGCTGTATCCAGGGCAAGCCCGTCGTGAACTCGATTTCCCTCAAGGAGGGTGAGGCAGACTTCATCGACAAGGCGCGGCTATGCCTGCGTTACGGCGCCGCGGTAGTCGTCATGGCCTTCGACGAGGACGGCCAGGCCGACAGCCTCCAGCGCAAGGCCGAGATCTGCAAGCGCTCCTATGACATCCTGGTCGACCGGGTCGGCTTCCCGCCCCAGGACATCATTTTCGATCCCAACATCTTCGCTATCGCCACCGGTATCGAGGAGCACAACAACTACGCCGTGGATTTCATCGAGGCCACTCGCTACATCCGCGAGGAGCTGCCCGGGGCCATGGTGTCCGGTGGTGTCAGCAATGTGTCCTTCTCCTTCCGCGGCAACAACCCGGTGCGAGAAGCCATCCACTCGGTGTTTCTCTATCACGCCATCCGCTCCGGTCTCAGCATGGGCATCGTCAACGCCGGCCAGCTGGCGGTCTATGACGACCTGCCCGAGGATCTGCGCGAGGCCGTGGAAGACGTGGTGCTCAATCGCCGGGAAGACTCTACCGAGCGCCTGCTGGAACTGGCCGAGCGCTACCGCGACAGCGGCGGCCAGCAGGCCCGTGAAGAAGATCTGTCCTGGCGAGAGGCGCCGGTGGCAAAGCGCCTCGAGTACGCGCTGGTCAAGGGCATCAACAGCTATATCGAAGCCGATGCCGAAGAGGCCCGCCAGGCCTTTGACCGCCCTATCCAGGTGATCGAGGGCCCGTTGATGGATGGCATGAACGTGGTCGGCGACCTGTTTGGCGAAGGCAAGATGTTCCTGCCCCAGGTGGTGAAAAGCGCGCGTGTCATGAAGCAGGCCGTGGCCTACCTGCAGCCCTTCATCGAAGAGGAAAAAAGCGAGGACAGCAAGAGCAACGGCAAGATCCTCATGGCGACGGTCAAGGGCGACGTCCACGACATCGGCAAGAATATTGTCGGCGTGGTGCTGCAGTGTAATAACTTTGAAGTCATCGACATGGGCGTCATGGTGCCCTGCGAGGATATTCTTCGAGTCGCCAACGACGAAAACGTCGACATCATCGGCCTCAGTGGCCTGATCACGCCGTCCCTGGACGAGATGGTACATGTGGCCAGCGAAATGCAGCGCCAGGGCTTCAGCGTGCCCCTGATGATTGGTGGCGCCACCACCTCCAAGGCCCATACGGCGGTGAAGATCGAGCCCAGCTACAACAACGACCTGACCGTGTACGTGCCCGACGCCTCGCGCAGCGTGTCGGTGGCGACCGCACTGGTCAGTGATTCCAAGGCCGGCTTCGTCGGTGAACGCCGGGAAGAATACAGCCAGGTACGCGAGCGCATGGCCAACCGCAAGCCGAAATCACAGCGGCTCCCCTACGCTGACGCCCAGGCCCGCGCCTTTGCGCCGGCCTGGGAGGGATACCAGCCTCCGGTGCCGACCTTTACCGGAGTGCGCTGCCTGGACGACTATCCGCTTGAAACCCTGGTGGAGAATATCGACTGGACGCCGTTCTTTATCACCTGGGAACTGGCGGGCAAGTTTCCGGCCATTCTCGAAGATGAAGTGGTTGGCGAAACCGCCAGCCAGCTGTTTGCCGACGCCCAGGCGATGCTGGAGCGCATCATTGAGGAAAAGTGGCTGACAGCCAAAGCGGCCTTCGGCTTCTGGCCGGCCAGTCGTGTCGGCAGCGACGATATCGCCGTGTTTGCCGATGATAGCCGCACCGAACGGTTGGCCACCCTCCACCACCTGCGGCAGCAGACGGCCATGGTCAACGGCAAGCCCAACCTGTGCCTGGCTGATTATGTGGCACCCGAGGGCGCCGGTGTTCAGGACTACGTGGGCGGTTTCGTGGTGACCACAGGTATTGGCCTGGAGAAAAAGGTCGCCGAGTTCGAGGCTAGCCACGACGACTACAACAGCATCCTGCTGAAGGCACTGGCGGACCGGCTGGCAGAAGCCTTTGCCGAGCACCTGCACCTGCGGGTACGCAGGGAATTCTGGGGTTATGCCGAGCAGGAGGCCCTGAGCAATGAGGAGCTGATCCGCGAGAAGTACCGCGGTATTCGCCCGGCCCCCGGCTACCCGGCCTGCCCCGACCACACAGAGAAAGAAACCCTGTTCAGGCTGCTGGATGCGCCCTACCATACCGGGGTGGAGCTGACCGAGCACTTCGCGATGACGCCGACGGCATCGGTCAGTGGTTTCTATTTTTCGCATCCCGAGGCGCGCTACTTCGCCGTCGGCCAGATCGCCAGGGACCAGGTCGAGGATCTGGCCCGACGCAAGGCTGTGGCGGTGGAAGAGGTAGAGCGCTGGCTGCGACCGAACCTGGATTACCTGTAGGCATGGCCGGCAACCCGACTCAACCCACCGAGCAACCTGCAAACGAGGAAGTGGAGCCGCAGGGCGACAAACCTGCGGGCAAGCCCCCCAACCCCCTGCAAGTAGTCGGCAGCGTCCTGGCCGCCGCCTTCGGCGTGCAGAGCAGCCGCAACCGCGAGCGCGACTTCACCCGCGGCAGCTTCGGCCCGTTCATTGCCGCGGGCATCATTTTTACCGTGCTGTTTATCGGTGCCCTTTACCTGGTGGTAAGCACCGTGTTGAGCAACGCTCGCTAGGCGCGAGTCGCTGTCGAAATCTGCAGGGATGAGATGGGTGCGGCGCCGCTGAACCGCGACGCCTGCCCGAGGAAGGCTTTGCGCGTCAGGAAGGCAAGCCGGACAGCCAGAACACGACTGTCGCGATGATGATGGCCACGATGGCGGTGGTGGCGATGGCGTCAGCGCGCGCGTCGCCGGAATCTTTTTGTTCGGTCATGGTTTCCCCCGTTGAATGCTTCAAGTGCGAGTCTGAACGGGCGCGGATTATAACAGCAGATTTCCTGTTTCCACATAAGCTTATGCACATTCGTGCGTTCAGCGACCGGTTGAATTTTGCTAAGGTAGCGCGTCCCTGTTTTCGGTAGTTATATGTACGTTTACGACGAGATAGACCAGCGCATCATCGACGACCGCGTCGCCCAGTACCGTGACCAGACACAGCGCTACCTGGCGGGCGAGATTTCCGATGCCGAGTTCCTGCCCCTGCGCCTGCAGAATGGCCTGTATGTGCAGCGCCTGGCGCCCATGCTGCGCATTGCTATCCCCTACGGCATGCTGTCGACCCGGCAGTTGCGCAAGCTGGCGCAGATCTCCCGCGAATACGACAAGGGCTACGGCCATATTTCCACACGGCAGAACATGCAGCTGAACTGGCCGCTGCTGGAGGACGTGCCCGATATCCTGGCAGAGCTGGCCAGCGTGGAGATGCACGCGATACAGACCAGCGGCAACTGCATCCGCAATACCACCACCGACCAGTTCGCCGGCGTGGCCCCTGACGAATTGGAGGACCCCCGGCCCTGGTGCGAGATCATTCGCCAGTGGAGCACCTTCCATCCGGAATTCGCCTTCCTGCCGCGCAAGTTCAAGATTGCGGTCTGCGCCAGCGAGACCGATCGCGCGGCAATACACGCCCATGACATCGGCCTGGAGCTGGTACCCAATGACGCCGGCGAGATCGGCTTCAAGGTGCTGGCCGGCGGCGGTCTCGGCCGCACCCCGGTGATTGGCCAGGTGATCTGCGAGTGGCTGGAAAAGAAACACCTGCTGACCTACCTGGAGTCCATCCTGCGGGTATACAACCAGCTCGGACGCCGGGACAACAAGTACAAGGCCCGCATCAAGATCCTGGTGAAGGCCATGGGTGTGGAGGCCTTCCGCGAACGCGTGGAACAGGAGTGGGAAGCGCTGAAGGATGGCCCCACCACCCTCACCCAGGATGAGATCGAGCGTGCGAAAAGCTATTTCACCGAGCCCGATTACCAGGACCTGCCCGCGGATGCGGACAATGCGCCGCTGCAGGCCCAACTGGCCGACAACCGGGACTTCGCCCGCTGGTACCAGCACAACACCCTGCCCCACCGGGTCCAGGGCTACCGCATCGTCAACCTGTCCCTGAAGGCCACCGGCT
>JAZBOY010000054.1:0-3281 GCA_036351375.1 Halieaceae bacterium | reverse complement strand
TACAACATCGCCCTCGGGGAAGAGCCGGTGGAGCAGGAAATCCTCAAGCAGGAAATTGCCGCCGTGGAAGAGGAACTGGAAGAAGCCCGTGAGGAGCTCGCCAGTCTGTCGATCGTCAGCCCTCGCGATGGCGTCTTCGCCCTGCCCGGGGGCAGCGACCTGCCGGGCCGCTTCCTGCGCCAGGGCGATCTGCTGGGCCATGTACTGGACGGCGCAGCGCCGACGGTACGGGTGGTGCTGCCGGAGTCTGACGTGGACCGGGTAGTGCGTCGCACCCGCCATATCGAGGTGCGCCTGGCGTCCATGCCCGGGCAGACTTTACGAGCTGACGCGCTGAGGGATATTCCCAAGGCCACCCGGGAACTGCCAAGCGCCCTGCTGGGCTCCCGCGAGGGGGGCGACATTACCGTCGATGCCCGCGACCAGGCCGGCCGGCTGGCCACCCGGCCGGTATTTGAACTGGAAATCGCCCTCCCGGAACCCGCCGATGGAGCCTATCTGGGACAGCGCGCCTATGTGCGCTTTGAACACGTGCGTGAACCCCTGGGACGCCTGTGGATACGCCAAATTCGGCAAATGTTCCTGAAAAGGCTCGGAATATGACGTTTCAATGCAAAATCGGTCACAGTTTCGACAGCCGCTTTTGTATATTCGCTAGTGGTTTCTTACCTTTGACACCAATAAACAACAAGCCGCGAACCGATTCGCGGAGGTTGAATAAGATGCAATGGCTACGGAACCGTGCGGGCTTACGCCTCGCTCTCCTGCTGCTCGCTGGCAGCACGACGGCGGGAGCGCGTGCGGAAACCCTTCCCGCGCTGGATTGTGTGATTAATCCCCACAAGGTCTTCGACATCGGCAGCCAGGTGCGCGGCGTGCTGGAAACCGTACACCTGGATCGCGGTGAGTATGTCGAGCAGGGTGAAGTGGTTGCTGAACTGGACGCCCGCGTTGAACGGGCCGCCCTGGAAGTCGCCCGCGCACGCTCCGAGATCACCTCGGAAAAGCTGCTCAGTAAACTCAACCTCGAGTTTGACTCTCGCCGTAAGGATCGCATCGCCAACCTCTACGAGAACAACTCGGTATCTATCCAGAACAAGGAAGACGCCGAGCTGGCGGCGGAGCTGTCGCAGCAGCGCCTGCAGGAAGCCGCCGAGCGCGAGCGCATTCGCGAGCTGGAACTGTGGCGCAGCAAGGAACTGGTGGAGCAGAAAGTCATCCGCTCACCGGGCTCCGGCTTCGTGCTGAAGAAGTTCAAGTCGGCCGGCGAGTACGTGGAAGACCAGCCTATCGTACGCATTGCCCAGCTCGACACCCTGAACGTTGAAGTGATTGCACCGATGGATATGTTCGGCAAGATTCGCGCCGGCATGACCGCCCAGGTGTACCCGGAAGGATTCGAAGGCAAGCCGCGCACCGCGCAGGTGGATATCGTCGACCCCATGGGCGACGTCGCCAGCGGCACCTTCGGCGCCCGCCTGATCCTCGCCAATGAAGACTACGCCGTACCCGCCGGCGTGAAGTGCCAGCTGCAGTTCGATGCGGTGCCGCAACACGCGGATGCCGATATCGGCGCGCCGCTGCGTGCCGCCAAGCAGGGCCGCGAAAACAGTGAGGCCGAGGAAGGCGGCAAGTGGGCAGTCATCAATGCGGATTCAGACACACCTTCTGATGGCACCGGCGAGCCGGTGACCGGGCAGTAGTGAAAGAAAATGCCACGTCCCACAAGGAGACGGCCGTTTCGACTGGAGCGCATGGAACCGCGCATCCTGCTCTCGGCCGACGCCCTCGGTGGGGCGATCGATGCCGATTCGCTGGGCAGCGAAAAGCCTGACCCGATTGCCACGGGCACGGCTGAACGGCTGGACGCCCTCCTCTCTTCTCTCCCCAAGCAGCGTGAAAATGATAGCCAGGACCCGACTGGCAGCGAGCTGGTAAATCTTGACGACCTGGCGGACTTTGTCGCCGGCGATGCTGACACTCGCCTCGAACTGGTATTTGTAGATGCCTCGATAGAAAACTACGAGGAACTGCTGGCGGGCCTTGCTGCCGATCGCGATGGCAGCGACTTCCAGGTGCACGTGCTGGACGCTACCCGCGACGGCATTGAGCAGATATCAGCAGTATTAGCGGAGCAGACCGGCGTCGACGCCGTCCACATTCTCAGCCACGGTAACGACAGTGGCCTACAGCTGGGCGGAAGCTGGCTCGACAGCGACAGCCTGGCAGCACACCGCGACAACCTGAGTGGCTGGGCCAGCGCGCTGGACGCAGAAGCAGATATTCTTTTTTACGGCTGTAATCTCGCCGCCAGCGAGCAGGGTACCGCCCTGCTCGACTCCATCGCCGACCTGACCGGTGCAGATATCGCCGCCAGTGACGACCTGACCGGCACCGCCGACCTGGGTGGTGACTGGGATCTCGAGTACCAGGCGGGCAGTATTGAGACTGTCGTGGCGCTGGATGCGGTCGCGTTGCAGTGGTCGGGCACGCTCCCCGTCATTTCTGACGACTTCGAAACCGGCGACTATACCGGCGGCGTCGGTTGGACCGGAGACTGGCAGGAGCCGGGCGACACGCCGCCGACGCCGCATGCCGGCCCTGCAGCTGGTGATATCCAGGTCAATGACAACTTCTCGGCTGGTGACCAGGCACTGCAGGTGCAGGGCGTCGGTGATGCAGCAGTACGAGAAGTGGACCTGTCGGGCGCCATCACCGCAACCCTGAGCTTTGATTACGCCCGCGTTGGCCTGGGAGCAACGGAAATCGTCCACCTGGATATCTGGGATGGAACTGCCTGGACGGACTCCGTAGCCACGTTCACCAATGCTGATGACGCAGACTGGCAGAGCTTCAGTCTCGACATTTCTGCCTATGCAGACGCCAATACGCAAATTCGCTTCCGCTCAGAAGCTATGGGCGGCGTCGCCGAACTGTTCTACGTCGACGATATTACGATCATCACGACCACCAGCGCCAATGATGCCCCGATGGTGGACCTGAATGGCGCGGCAGGTGGAAACGACTACAGCTTCACTTTCACGGAAGGGGATGCGGCTACCGCGATCGTTGATGCGGGGGTTGTTGTAACGGATAGCGACGATATCAGCCTCGCAAGCCTGTCACTGACCGTGACTGGTTCGGTGGATGGTTCGGACGAACAGCTCTCCATAGGTGACCTCACCTTTGCACTCGACACCGCCGACTTCACAAACGCAACTGTCAGCATTGGGGGTGATACGTACACAGTAGCCTGGGTACAGGCGACAGGAGTCGCCACC
>JAZBOY010000053.1:0-2501 GCA_036351375.1 Halieaceae bacterium | reverse complement strand
CCAGGCAGTGCGCCACAAGCTGGTGACGGCGAAAACCAGGCTGCAGGCGGCACGCCATATGCTCTACCACGGTGCCTGGCTGGCCGACCAGGGGCTGCCCTGCTCCGTGGAAACCTCAATGGCGAAACTGTTTGTGGCCGATGTGGGCGTGGAGATCGGCCTCGCCTGCCAACAGGTGATGGGCGCCTATGCCCTGTCAGATGCCTACGATATCGAGCGCAACCTGCGCGACCTGCTGGGTATGCCGATCGTCGGCGGGTCTTCCGACATGCAGAAGAACAACCTGGCCAGCATGCTCAAGCTCTAGGGCCGCCAGGCCCGCGCTAGCGGGCAGAGGCTCCGCCGCTTTTCACAAAACTGAAGGCCCTGCCCTCTTCTTCCAGTGATTTGATAGTGCGACCGTTGCAGTCAGCCAGGTTGGCGCCATCAATGACGCCTTCCTCGCTGACCAGCAATACCACCGGGTCCGAAGTCGACGACTTGTACAAGGTATCGCCGTCGCGCATGCTGGCGCTGACGTAGAACACCATGCGCTCCCAGGGAAGCACCCCAGTGGGGTCCCTGACGGAGCAGACAATGGCATCCGGCATGCCGGCGATAATGCCGGCCCGGGTGGGCAGGGACAGGCAGGTCAGCAGCACCATCGCGATGCACGCCAGTGGGCGAAAGCCGGGAAAAGATAGCATCGGCTGCTCCTTGAGCATGAGTTTACCGGTATTCCAGAGAGTAGCACTTTGTGCGGCAAGGCAGCGCTGCCATCCAGCTCATTCCGGTGCTGGCCGGTTCAGAGGGCGCTTTGCGGCGGGCGTTTTGCGAACCGCCTCACAGGGTGGCGAATTCAGGCTTGAACCGGTTCACAGCCCGGCGCGTGAAATGCGGATTCCGGCAGCACAGACGCTAATGTAATCCCTGCACAACACGGGAGCCAGCGTCATGGATAACAACACGCCTGCAGAACACAGTAGCTTTCCCCGCCGCCTTGTTTTGGCGATGGCGGTCATCGCCGCAATCTGCTTCGGCACAGCCTGGCTGAAGTTCAATGCCGGCGCAAACCACTATGAAGCCTACGTGGAGGCCTACGTTGCCTGCGTAAACGATCCACTGTTTGGCTCCCAGGCCGCGGAAATCTGCAAGACTACCCCACAGGTTCGCAACCACTTCACCGCCCAGAACGCTGCCTATGCCAGCGTTGCACCATTTCTTAGCCTGGCCGTCGCATTGACGGTGGCAGTAATCCTCTCGCCGCTGACCCACCGCGGCAGCCGCTGGGTGGAAAAACGCCTGGCCCGGGGCCACCAAATGGAGGCCGCAGCCGACGCATCCTGAAAGCCGTGACTGCGGGTTCAGTGGGCCAGTGCCTTAACGCACGGCGTCGATGGCCGCTTCGATAATGGGAATCAGCTGGTCGCGGGTACCACCGCTGCCGACGTTGCCCTCCGCCCCGGAATAATCTTCGAAGAACACCACTCCCGCATACTGCCGCTGGGTATCGATCCAGGACAGTGAGCCGTAGAAGCCGCCGTCGGTGAACAGCGTGACAGGGCCATCGCCCTCGCGCGGTTCCAGCCACCAGCCCATGCCGTAGCCGCTGCCATCTTCCGGGTCCTCGCTGCGCGGCCGGCGCATGGAGGCGACACTCTCGGCGCTGAGTACGCGGTTGGCGCCGCACATGCCGTCATTGAGGTGCAGGGACAGCAGCTTCGCGTAGTCGTCCAGGTTGCTCATCATACCGCCCTCCTGGTTGGGGTTCTCACGCCCTACCAGGCTCTCCGGCATGCCGTCCCAGCTTTCCGCCAGTGACAGGTTGTTGCCGTAGGTAGCAATCTCCAGGTTACAGGGCTCAGCTATGTATTCGTCCCAGAGCTGGTTCCAGGTGCCGCCGCCGACAATCTCGGCCACCGCACCGGACAGCTGCCACTGGCTGCCACCGTAATCGAAGGCCGTGTTGGCAGGCGTACTCACCAGGCCCGGCAACGGAGTAGTGAAAATGGTCTCGCCGCAGGCCTGCAGCGTACCAAAGGGCAGGAACTGGCAGAGGTGCGGGCCGTACAGCGCCTGGTTGACGAACAGGTTCACCAGTCCCGGTATGCCGGAACGGTTGGAGACCAGGTGTTCGGTGGTAATGGCCGGGTCCCACACGCCCTGCCAGGGCAGGTAGTTGGCAATCGGCGTTGTGATGTCGAAATCCACATTGTCGTCATCGTCATGCAGCGCCATCAGCAGGGTCACCGTGGGCACCTTGCTGGTAGAGGCCAGCAGCACCAGGCTGTCTTCGGTCTGGTTGCCGAAGGCGGCCTTGTGGATTACCCCGAGGTCCTTGTCGACCACGATATATGAGCCACCGGGGAAGGCATCCTCGCTGGCCACGAAATCAGCCATCCAGGCATCGGCGGTGGTGAAATCCGGCAGTACCGGTTCCGGGATAAAGGTATCGTTTGAGTCGCTGCAGGCAGCGAGCAGCGGCAGACAGAGGCCTGCCAACAGGGATTTGTTCATGGGCT
>JAZBOY010000052.1:0-2400 GCA_036351375.1 Halieaceae bacterium | reverse complement strand
GAACGGCAGCCGGATGCGCTGGCCCACGCCAGCGCTATCGAATCCCCCTACTATCGATTTGCCGTGGGCGCTGAGCAGGCAGAGTTTGCCCTGCGCGGTGACTGGACCATCCTCAACCTGCAGGAGCTGGAGGGCATTGTCGACGAGCTGGGCCTGGCGCGCATGCCGGTACGGCAGATCGAATTCAGCTGCGGTGGGCTGCAGAACTTCGACCTGTCCGGCGCCTGGCTGTTGTACCGCACCGGTGAAGCCCTCAAGCGGGCCGGCTTCTCTACCAGCTATACCGGCTTCCGCGCCGAACACCTGAAGTTCATCGAAGACGTGGTCACCATGGAACAGGCGACCCGCGAACCGCCACCGGTGCCCTGGCTGACGGCCATGTCGCTCAGCTTCACCCGCTGGGTCACCTCCATGCTGAAAGAAGCGCGGGACCGTTACCTGTGGTTTGTATCCATCGGCGCAGGCATCGTCACCACGGTGCTCAACCCACGGCGCTTTCGCTGGGTTGCCACCGCGCGCCATATCCAGGATGCCGGCGTGGCGGCCATTGGTATCGTCGCACTGATGGCCTTCCTGGTGGCGCTGGTGCTGGGTTTCCAGAGCCAGACCCAGCTGAGCCAGTTCGGCGCACAGATCTTTACCGTGGACCTGGTCTCCATTTCCATCATGCGCGAAATGGGCGGATTGCTGACCGCGATCCTGGTAGCCGGACGCTCGGGTTCAGCCTTCGCCGCGGAGATCGGGGTCATGCAGCTGAACGAGGAAATAAGCGCCATGGAAACCATGGGCATAGACCCCTTCGAGGCGCTGGTACTGCCGCGCATGCTGGCGCTGGTTATCTGCCTGCCGCTGCTCACCTTTATAGCCGACATCGCCGGCCTGCTGGGCACAGTAGTGATTGCCGTCGGCCTGCTGGACATTCCCTTCCCGCTGGTGGTCGAGCGCTTCCTGGCGTTGGACCCGCTGACCCATTTCAAGGTGGGGCTGATCAAGGCGCCCTTCTTCGCGTTGATGATTGGCTCGATTGGCACCTACCGCGGCTACTTTGTTGAGCGGTCGGCTGATGCGGTGGGGCGCAACACGACCAACGCCGTTGTAGAATCGATCTTCATGGTGATCGTGGTCGACGCGATCTTCTCCATCATCTTCACGGAGCTGGGCTGGTGAGCGCTACCCTGGAAGCGGGCAACCCCATCATCGAAGTGCGGGACGTGGTCAATCGCTTCGGCAGCCACACCGTGCACAACGGCATCAACCTCACGGTGTTCGAGCACGAGATTCTCGGCATCGTCGGCGGCTCAGGCACCGGCAAGTCGGTGCTGCTGCGCACCATGCTGGGACTGCATACGCCCACCGAGGGGGAAGTGAAAATCTTCGGTGGCGAAATCACCTGCAAGGAGAAAGGCAGCGGCTATCTCAGCAAATGCCACCCGCGTTGGGGGGTGCTGTTCCAGAGCGGCGCCCTGTTCTCGGGGCTGACCGTATTGGAAAACGTGGTGGCCCCGATTATCGAGAACACCAGCATCAGCAAATCCTTCGCCGCGGAGCTGGGTCGGCTCAAACTGAAAATGGTCGGCCTCAAGGAAGAGGCTTTTGACAAGTACCCGTCGGAGTTGTCCGGCGGCATGATCAAGCGCGCCGCTCTCGCCCGGGCCCTGGCCACCGAGCCGAAGGTAGTCTTTCTCGACGAACCCACTGCCGGGCTGGATCCGATCAGCGCCGCTGAGTTCGACCAGCTGATACTGTACCTGCGCGAGCACCTCAAGTTGACGGTGGTAATGATTTCCCACGACATGGATTCACTGCTGACCATCTGTGATCGACTAGCCGTGCTGGTAGACAGGAAAGTGATTGCCGACGTCACCGATGTCATCGTCCATCACCCGCACCCCTGGATTCGCAGCTACTTCGGCGGTGTGCGTGGCCGCGCAGCGCGCGGTTCCCGCCCGGACGCCCAGCTGCAGCCGCCGGCCCAGCAGGGAATCGCCTGATATGGAGCGCAACGCGCGGATTATCCTGGTCACCACTTTCGTGCTGCTGTCGGTGCTGGCACTGGCGGGTTTCTACCAATGGATAAAGGGCCCCGACCCGGACAAGATGGGCACCGATATGGCCATCCTTTTTGACGGCTCGGTCAGCGGGCTGTCCATCGGCAGCGAGGTACGCTACCTGGGCGTACCCATCGGGCGAGTGAACAGCATTGCCCTCAGCCGGGACTACCCGGGCCGGGTGGACGTGACCTTCGGCAGTCGAGATGCGCTGCCGTCGACGGACAGCATCGTGGCCCTGCTGGAGGCGCAGGGCATTACCGGCCTTTCGATCATCGAACTGCGGGAGCGCACCACAGACACGCCGGGGTTCGAGGTTCCACCGGGCGTGATCCCGGGCTACCCCTCGCTG
>JAZBOY010000051.1:0-2004 GCA_036351375.1 Halieaceae bacterium | reverse complement strand
GAGGCGGACCTCAATAATCCTGTTCTCCAAAGTGCGCCAGCACCGCGCCGTATATCGCCATTGCATCCCACAGGTTCTGCAGGCGGATATTCTCGTTCTCGGCATGCTGGTTGTTGTCGTGGTTGGCCAGCGGCAGGATGATGATCGGCGCACTCAGCCGGCTGCCGAACTCGTGCAGCGGCAGGCTGCCACCCATGGTGGGGGTGACGATCAGCTCTGGGGAAATCTCTCGCATCAGCCCGGTCAGCCGTTTTGCCATTGGGTCGTCCAGCCGGGTGCGCAATGCCGGGTAGCCTGAATCTTTCCACTCCATTTTTGCGACCTTCGGGTGGGCCCGCAGGATTTCCGCGCTGGGCTCCTCGTACACCACGTGGAAGCCCTGGGCCCTGACGTGATCTTCCAGCAGCTTGCGAGTGCTTTCCGGTGTCTGCTCCGGCACCAGGCGCAGGTCGATGGACGCAGTCGCGGTGGACAGCACGATATTGCGGCCCTTCTTACCCACGCCGCCAGCCACAAAGCCGCGCATGTTGAGGGCGGGCAGGGCAATCAGTTCCTCAAGGCGGGCGCCATCGCCCTCCGGCGCGTTGACCGAGAGTTCATCTTTCAGGGTCTCGGTGACATCCGGCATGCCCTCGATGGCTTCCATCTCCAGTTCGCTGAGTGGCGTAACGTTGTCGTAGTAGCCTTTGACCAGGATGCGCCCGGACTCGTCGCGCATGCTGGTGAGCAGGTAGGCCATCTGCATGATCGGGTTGGGCGACCAGTTGCCGTAATGGCCGGAGTGCAGGGGACGGGTGGCGCCGTAGGTGGTGATATCGACGGTGGTAGAGCCGCGCACCCCGAAGACGATCTGGGTGCGGCGCGACTGGTGCATGGGGCCGTCGCAGAACAGCAGCACGTCAGCCTGCAGCAGCTTGCCGTGCTTGTCGATCACCTCCGCCACGGTGGGTGAGCCCATCTCCTCTTCGCCGTCCAGGAACAGCTTGATGTTCACGGAACGATCGATGCCGGCTGCTTTCAAGGCATCCAGCGTGTGGATGAGCGCGATGACTGGCATCTTGTCGTCGCCGGCCGAGCGCCCATAGAGTCGCCACTCCGGCTCGAAGGAGCCGTTAACCTTGTCGATCGCCACCGGCTTGCCGTCGGGCAGGGGGCCATCCAGCAGGGTGGGAGAGAAGGGCGGGTAGGTCCAGTTTTCTTCCTGAACTGGCTGGCCGTCGAAGTGAGCGTAGATCAGCACGGTTTCGGTGGCGCCCGGGGTCGGTAGCTCAGCGTAGATGTACGGAGCGCCGCCCTCCCGCAGTGTACGGGCGGAAAAGCCCCGGGACTCAAGCAAACCGATAATGTGCTCGGCATTGCGCTCCATGTCCGCCAGGTCCACTGCGACGTTGGGAATGGCGAGCAGGTCAACGAAATCGGAAACAATTTTCGCTTCTTTCCCGCTGCGGTAGTCGTCAATGGCCTCGCGGGTGGCACTGACCTGTTTGGTGAGGTCGCTTTGCGCCGCCACTGGCAATGCCATGGGGGCAGCCACCGCCAGTGCCAGTGCCAGCCGGGCAGCGCGTACTAGAAGAGGAAAGATTGAATGCATGGGTCGTCCGCGGTCCGGAAATTTGACGACAGTGTACCTAATTAGTGCCGGACGCGAGCTTTCACAACAAGTGCAGTAAAGCGCTGAGTCCGAGCGTCCCGACAAACACCAGCGATAACGTCAGGCAGTAACCCGGGTAGTCCAGCAGTGAGTGATCGTCTCGGTCGTGTTTCATCAGAGGTGCCTGGTATTGCTTTCGATGGCGGCCAAGATACCTGCCGCGCAGCCATTAGAGAAATAGATTGCTTTGCTAAAGACAATCAATTTTTCCAATAGCTCAGATGTGGCCTGTTGCAAGCGTTCACGCTGCAGTCCCGGCTGACCCGCAGGGGGGGTAGAATCATCGTTCTCTGGCAGATGGCGCGATC
Source organism: Halieaceae bacterium (assembly GCA_036351375.1). Taxonomy (GTDB): domain Bacteria; phylum Pseudomonadota; class Gammaproteobacteria; order Pseudomonadales; family Halieaceae; genus JANQIO01. The sequence goes on along the minus strand of JAZBOY010000051.1, from coordinate 45 downwards.
ATGGAGCTCGACCGGGACACAATCGTACTGACACTGCTTGGCGCG
>JAZBOY010000050.1:0-24602 GCA_036351375.1 Halieaceae bacterium | reverse complement strand
TGGATGCCCACCACATTCGCCACTGGGCGGATGGCGGCGAGACCCGGCTCGACAACCTGCTGTTGCTGTGCCGCCATCACCACCGGCTGGTGCACGAGGGTGGCTATGGACTGGAAAAGGATGCGGCGGGAAAGCCTGTGTTTATCTCACCCACCGGCGGGCGTATTCCGGATTGCCCGGAAACACGTTTCCGCGGGAACGTCTTTGCCCTCACCGCCGCCCACCACCGCGCGGGCCTCGACATCGGGCCGCAGACGCCGGTCCCGAGGTGGGGCGGTGAAACCATGGACGACGGTATGGCGGTGGAAGGCTTGCTAAAAAGGGGGTGACGTCCTGTCCACGCGATTCTGAGCATTTCAGCGGGCTTTTTTGGTCCGACTGAAAATACAGTCAGTTCAGATTGTTTTTATCCGAGCCCTTTGCTAGGTTATTTGCTCGACGACAACTGCTACGCCATCCCAACCTACCAATTCGGTCGCGGCCGCGGCCGGGGAGATAACAACAATGGCTGTGGAGACGAAGAAGACCTTCTGCCGTTTCTGTCACGTGTTCTGTGGCATGGAAGTGGATGTAGACGACGGTAAAGTCGTCGACGTTCGCGGCGACCACGACAACCCCATCTCCGAGGGCTACACCTGCCCCAAGGGGCGCAGCGAAGTCGATCGCATCAATCACCCGGAGCGCCTGCTGGCCTGCCAGAAGCGCGTGGAAGGGCAACTGCAAGCGGTCAACACCACCCAGGCACTCGACGAGATCGGCGAGCGGCTGCAGGCCATCATCGCCGAGCACGGCCCCAACGCGGTCGCGGTCTACTCCGGCTGTGGCGGCCATCGCACCGCAGCCGGCGGCCCCTGGTTTGTCGGCAAGTGGCTGGAGGCCCTGGGTTCGCGAGGTATGTATACCTCCTACACCATTGATTCGCCGGCCCTGTCGATTGCCACCGGCTGGCTGTTCGGCGCACCCATGCCCTTCGGCTCACCGGACATCGACAACTCCGAGGTGGCCATGTACGTGGCCACCAACCCGACCGTGTCCCACCTGTGGACCATGCCCCAGTCAAACCCCTCCACCCGCCTCAAGAATTCGCTCAAGCGCGGCATGAAGCTGGTGGTGATCGACCCGCGCAAATGCGACGTGGCGCGCCGGGCCGATGTGCACCTGCAGGTGAAGCCCGGCGAGGACGCCACCCTGCTAGCGGCTATGATCAAGGTGATTATCGACAACGACTGGTATGACCGTGACTATGTAGAGGCCTACTGCTCAGGCTTCGAGGACTTGAAGGCGGCGGTGGCCGACTTCGATCTCGACTATGCAGAGGCCCGCACCACAGTGCCGAAGGAGACCATTGTCGAAGGGGCAAGAGTGTTTGCCACCGCCGGCAGCGGCGCCGCCCAGACCGGCACCGGCCTGCATATGGCGGCCCACCAGAACCTGTGTGTGTTCCTGGTGTGGGTGATCAATGCCATCTGTGGGCGCTACGACCGCCGCGGCGGCATGACTCGTATCACCGGCGCCCTGTCACAGCCGCTGCCGGAGAACATGGGGCCGCTGCCCATTCCCACCTTCAGCGGTGAGGTGTCGCGGATTCGCGGCATCCGCGGCATGTCGGGCCTGTTCGGCTACAACGAGATGCCCACCAACACCCTGACCGACGAGATCCTGACGCCCGGTGAGGGGCAGGTACGAGCGCTGATCGTCAACGGCGGCAACCCGGCGCTGGTGTTCAGCAACACAGAGCGCACCGTGGAAGCGCTCAAGAGCCTCGACCTGCTGGTGTGCCTGGACCTGTTCGAGTCCGCCACGGCCCGCTACGCCGACTACATCATGGCGGTGAAACACCCCTTCGAGCGCAACGACATTCCCCACATGATGAACATGTTCTACCCGCAGCCGTTCATGCAGTACACCGACAAGCTGGTGGAGCCGCCGGAAGGCACCATCGAGGAGTGGGACTTCTTCTGGGAGATCGGCGAGCGGCTGGGCATCCGGCCCCACATCAAGGGCCTGCCCGAGGACCGCAAGCCCGAGGCCGAGGAGATCATGCAGGCGCTCAATGCCAATTCGCGCACGCCCTTTGAAGACCTCAAGGAAAATCCCAGTGGCAAACTGTACGGTGACCGCGAGACCGAGGTGGGCGGGGTGATCCCCAATATGATCGGCCACGCCGACCGGCGCATCGCCGTGGGCAACCCGGAACCGATGAGTGAGCTGCGCGAGGTGCGCGCCGAACCGATGCCGGTGGCGGGTAGCTACAGCCCGGAGAGGGACTTCCAGTTCCGCGCCATTACCTACCGCATGCCGGAGGTGTACTGCACCACCGGGCACAACCTGCCGCGTGCCGAGAAGAAGCGGCCCTACAACCCGGTGCTGATTTCCCCGGACGACCTCGCGGCCCACGGCTTTGCCGATGGTGAATGCGTGATTGTGGATTCCGGCTTCGGCCAGCAGGAAGGCATCCTGGAGGCTTCGGACGATGTCGCATCAGGCACCCTGGGCATCGCCCACGGCTGGGGTGATCCCGCCGACGAGCGCCCGGTGGAGGAGAAGGGCACCAACGTACAGGCCCTGATTCCAGCCCATGAGCGCTACGACCGCATCACCGGCCTTGCTCAGCAGAGCGCCTATCCGGTAAATCTGTTTAAACACGAGGGGCGGATTATCGCGCGCTCCTGAACTTGGCGAGTCCGCCAGGCGGCGTCAGGGTGTGGCAGCAACACCGTGTTTTTTCTCAAGCTCTTCGCAGTGCTGCTCATGAAGCCGGGCCAGCCGCTCGGTTTCTTCCATGAATCGCATGATGGTGACATTGGGCTCCCTGGCGGCAGGGAAAATATGTCCGACGTCGATGTGAAGCTGCGGATCCCGCAGCGGCAGCAAGGCTACCTGCTTTTCGGCCAGCTGTTTCTCGATCATGCTCAGGGGCGCATAGCCAATGGCATCGGAGTTCGCCAGAAGTCTGTTGGCAACCGCCGGCGTTACAACATTCAGGGCCGGTAGTGCCTCCATGGTCAGCGGGTCAATCTGGTGAATGGGCTCACCCCTGGGGCCCTTGACCCGCGCCGGTACATTGGTGGCGACCATCGGGTATTGGAACAGATCCCCAACTCGCAGTGTGTCGGGGGATCGTTTGAGCAGCGGGTGGTCTGGCCTGCAGTAGCCAAAGGCCTGGAGTCGGGATACCGGGACACAGTGTATCCGTGAGTCTTCTCGCGCCAGAGTAATATCACACAACCCGATGTCGATCCTGCCGCTCAACAGTTCCTCGGTGATCTGCCGGTAGTCGGCCACTCTCAGCTGGCAGAGCAGCCGGCCCTGCTGGGTGCCCAGCGCGGTGGCGGCCTCGATGCCAAAGCACTCTGCCGGGTACTGCCCCAGCCCCACACGGATTTCACTCACCGTGTCCGTCTGCAGGCGAAGCAGCGCATCCTGCATGCGCTCCCGCTCTCGCAACATGACTTCCGCATGCCGGGTGACCACCTGCCCATAATCCGTCAGTTCCACCCGGCTGCGCGTGCGCATCAGCAGCTGGTGACCGAGGGATTGTTCAAGGGTCTGGATGCTGCGTGACAGGGCCGGCTGTGAGATGTTCATCGCCGCGGCCGCGCGACCGAAGTGCCGATGATGTGCTACGGCGAGCAGGTGAGATAACTGCTTCATTTCAGCCAACGGAAGCCTCCAGGCATACGATGCAATTAATGCATCATACGATAGGGTTTATGTGTTGGACTTATTCTTCAGCCCTGCCTACTCTGCTAGACGATCTGTTTTTCCTTCCTGAGGTCCCATGTTCAAAAATCACTGTTTGCGCCCGCTGCGCGCGGTCGCCACCTTGCTTGTGCTTTGCCTCTCGACTGCCGCGCTGGCCCAGGACAAGCCCAACATTCTCGTAATCTGGGGCGATGATATCGGCTGGAACAATATCAGTGCCTACAACCACGGCATGATGGGCTACCAGACTCCCAACATTGACCGGATTGCCAACGAGGGTATGCTCCTCACGCATGCCTACGCCCAGCAGAGCTGTACCGCCGGTCGCGCCTCCTTCGTTATGGGGCAGCATCCGTTCCGTACCGGGCTGCTGACGATTGGCATGCCGGGCTCAGACCACGGCATTCCCGACTGGGCACCGACTATTGCCGACCTGCTCAAGAACCACGGCTACGCCACCGGCCAATTTGGCAAGAACCACCTCGGCGACCAGGACCAGCATCTGCCTACCAACCATGGCTTTGATGAATTCTTCGGGAACCTGTATCACCTGAACGCCGAGGAAGAGCCGGAGACCTACTACTACCCCAGGGACCCGGAATTCCGCAAGAATTACGGCCCGCGCGGGGTGATCCACTCCTACGCGGACGGCAAGATCGAGGACACCGGCCCGATGACGCGCCAGCGCATGGAAACCGCTGACGAGGAATTCCTGGCCGCCGGCATGAAGTTCATCGACAAGGCGGTCAAGGACGACAAGCCGTTCTTCGTGTGGATGAGCACGACGCGAATGCACGTGTGGACGCGCCTCAAACCGGAGGCCGTCGGTCGCACGGGTATCGGCCTGTATCCGGATGGCATGGTTGAACACGATGACCACGTCGGCATGCTGCTGGACCAGCTCGAAGCGCTGGGGATTGCCGACAATACCATCGTTGTATACAGCACCGACAACGGCGCCGAGAAGGTGTCATGGCCGGATGGCGGTGTGACCCCTTTTCACGGCGAGAAGGGCACGACCTGGGAAGGCGGCATGCGGGTACCGATGATGGTTCGCTGGCCTGGCACGGTGAAATCGGGCAGCAAGTCTGACGCCATCATTTCCCAGGAAGACTGGCTGCCGACCTTGCTGGCGGCGGCCGGCGAAGATGACATCGTGGCCAAGCTCAAGAAAGGCCACCGCGCCAACGGCAAGCGCTGGAAGGTGCACTTGGACGGCTACAATTTCAAACCCTATTTCGAGGGCAAGGTAGAGAAAGGCCCCCGTGAGGAAATTCTCTATTTCGACCCGGAGGGCAACCTCAACGCAGTGCGCTGGAACGACTGGAAGATCGCCTTCGCCACTCAACAGGGCAACATTACCAACGCCGTGCGCGAAACGCCGGGATGGCCGGTGCTGACCAACCTGAAGGCAGACCCCTTCGAGGAGATGCATCACGAGTCCGCCATGTATCTGCGCTGGTATGCAGACAATATGTGGTTGTTTGTGCCTGTGCAGGCGCGTGTCGCAGCATTCCTTGGTACGCTTGACGACTACCCGATGCAGGAAGGCATGGCTCTCAACGCTGCCGGTATCAACTATCGCAGTCTGAAGGCCATGAAGATCCTTGAGCAGATCAACGAGCAGGGCCTGTTCGATCGCACCATCGGTAACTGAGTTGTGCCCGGTAGGGGCCTGAGGTCAGGTGGTTGTGCCCACAGCGGCCGGTTGGCGTTTTTTCCGCCCGTCGCGGGCCTGCGCCGGGCGGGCGGGGCGTTGCTGACCGCGATTCTTCTTCTGGTTGCCACGCCAACGGTAGCCGCGCCGGATGTTCGTCTGGTAGTGCAGATCACCGTAGACCAGCTGCGGGGCGACCTGCCCTGGCGGCACATGGAGCAGTTCGGCTCCGGCGGCTTTCGCTATCTGCGCGACAAGGGTGTCTGGTACACGGACGCCTACTTCCGGCATGCCAATACGGAGACGATTGTCGGCCACGCCTCCCTGGCAACCGGGGCTACGCCGTCCGTTCACGGCATGGTCGGCAACGTTTGGTATGACCACGGCGCCGGCCGCCTGGTGTATAACGTGGAGGATGCAGACTACAGCTTGTTGAGCCAGGATGCGGACGTCGACCAGACCAGTGAAATCGACCCCACCCAGCGAATGGCAAAGGCCGATGGCCGCTCGCCCCGGGCACTGTTGAGTTCCACTTTTTCCGATGAGCTGGCGGTGCGATACCGGGGCCAGAGCAAGGTCTTCGCTGTGTCGATTAAAGACCGCGGGGCAATTCCGCTCGCGGGCCAGGCCGGCAAGGCATTCTGGTTTTCCAAGGCGGCCGGTGAGTTTGTCACCTCGGACTACTACTACCGCCAGTATCCGACCTGGGTGAAAGACTGGAATGCGGCGGGGAAAGTCGATGCCTATGCCGGCCGTTCCTGGGGGCTGCTGGCTGCGCCAGAAAGCTACCGTTTTAATGGTCTCGATGACAGCCCTTGGGAAACCGACTTCCCCGGTTTTGGGCGCACCTTTCCCCACCCCTGGGGAGCGCTTGCAGGCAAGTATTACACAACCCTGTTGACCGTCAGCCCGGCGGGAGACGAGCTCACACTGGATTTTGCAAAGACCCTGGTTGACGCAGAGGGGCTTGGCCAGGATGCCGTACCCGACTACCTGGCAATCAGTTTTTCGTCGACGGACTATGTCGGCCACCTGTTCGGCCCTTCCAGCCTCGAGATGGAAGACAACCTGTTGCGGCTGGATCGGACGCTGGCATCCCTGTTTGCGTTCCTCGACACGACGGTGGGATTGAAGCACACCCTGATCGTGCTGTCGGCGGATCACGGCGCTCCGGAAGTGCCGGGTTATCTTCAGTCGCTGGGGCACCAGGCGGCGTATGTCGATCGGGAGGAGTACAACACCCGGTCCCTGAATGCCCTGCTGCGAGATGAGCTGGGCGTGGACCGGGACCTGGTGAGAGCTTTCTTTGCACCCTATGTTTACCTGGATCGTGAGCAGGTCGCAGATAGCGGACTGGATCTGGCTGATGTACAGCGCCAGTTGGCGCGCGAGCTGGCTACCCGGGATGAGGTGTTTGCCGCGTATGCGGCCGCCGACCTTGCTGTCGGTGGTGTGCCGTCGGACCCCCTGGCCAGGGCCGTGGCCCTGAGCTTTCAGCCACAGCGCTCTGGTGATGTGCACCTGGTATTTGCTTCCCAGCACTTCATCAACGATTTTGACGGCCTGTCCGTGGCGGCAACCCACGGCTCAGGCTGGCGTTACGATCAGCATGTGCCGGTGGTGTTTGCCGGGAATGGCCTCAAGGGCCGAAAGATTGCGCGCCCGGTGACGCCTTATGACATTGCTGTGACCTTATCCAGCAGGCTTGGTGCGATGCCGCCCAGTGGGGCGGTGGGCAATGTTCTGGCAGAGGTTGTCGACTAGCTCGCTGCACGTCTGCGCTTGTTTGCACCGATGCTGGTTTGCGCGCTCAGTAACCTGACCTGCTTGTCTTTCCCATTGTGGCTCCAGCCGGGCGCGAGGAACAGGTAACGCAGTATGTCCTTGAGTGTCTTGTCCACGGTACTGCGGCCGGGTGCGCGGAGCTCTAGCGTTCAGTCCTTCCGAACTCGATGCCCTGGGCCAGGGGTAGCTCGGTAGAGTAGTTCACGGTTACGGTCTGGCGCCGCATATAGGCTTTCCAGGCATCGGAGCCGGATTCGCGCCCACCGCCCGTGTCCTTTTCGCCGCCAAAGGCGCCGCCTATCTCCGCACCGCTGGGGCCGATATTGACGTTGGCGATCCCGCAGTCGCTGCCGGCGGCAGACAGGAACGTCTCAGCCTCCAATACGTCCCTGGTGAAAATGCAGGAGGATAGACCCTGGGGTACGTCGTTGTGCAGGGCGATGGCCTCCTCGAGACCGTCGTAGGGCAGGATGTAGAGAATAGGGGCAAAGGTTTCCGCGCGCACGTTGTCGTCCTGGGCGTCCATCTCCACGAGCGCAGGCTTAACGTAAAAGCCGCCGTCACAGTCATCGATCAGGACGCGCTCCCCGCCGATCACCGTGCGTCCGTCGGCGCGCAGCGCTGCCAGCCGAGACTGCATCGCATCGAATGATGCCTGGTCGATCAGTGGGCCCACCAGTACGCCTTCCTGCAACGGGTTGCCGATGGCGACCTGCGCGTAGGCGTCCTCCAGGCGCGAGGTCAGCGCTGCCTGAACCTCACGGTGTACGATCAACCGGCGCAGGGTGGTACAGCGCTGCCCGGTGGTTCCCACCGCCGAAAAAAGAATAGCCCGCAGCGCCATGTCCAGGTCTGCCGAGGGGGTCACAATCATGGCGTTGTTGCCGCCCAGTTCCAGCAGGCAGCGGCCAAAGCGTTCCGCCACCACCGGGCCCACCTCGCGGCCCATGCGGGTGGAGCCGGTGGCACTGACCAGTGCCACCCGCGGGTCGCGTACCAGTGTGTCGCCGATGTCGGCAGCGCCGATGGCCAGGTGGGCGAGGTCGTCCGGCGCGTCGCCAAAGCGCTCTGCGGCGCGGCGCAGCAGGCCCACGCAGGCCAGCGCCGTAAGCGGGGTTTTCTCCGAGGGTTTCCAGATCACCGGGTTTCCACACACCAGTGCAATCGCCGCATTCCAGGCCCATACCGCCACCGGGAAGTTGAAGGCCGAGATCACCGCTACCGGCCCCAGCGGTTGCCAGGTCTCGCGCATGGTATGACCCGGTCGCTCCGAGGGCATGGTCAGGCCATAAAGCTGGCGCGACAGACCGACGGCGAAGTCGCAGATGTCGATCATCTCCTGCACCTCGCCCAGCCCCTCCTGCAGCAGCTTGCCGCATTCCATTGTGACCAGGGTGCCCAGTGCCTGTTTGTGGGCGCGAAGTTCTTCGCCGAACAGTCGCACCAGTTCGCCACGGCGCGGGGCCGGCACCTCGCGCCAGGCGCGGAAGGCCTTCTCTGCCGCGCTGATCTTCGCCTCGAGGTCTGCGCGGCTATCCAGCGGTGCGCTGCCCAGCAGGGAGCCGTCGATCGGCGAATACACCGGCAGCTCACCGCTGATGCCGGTGAGGTTCAGTTCTTCAAGTACGGCTGGCAGCAGCTCGGCCAGGGCCTGGTTCATGGGCTTACTCCTCGGAGACTGCGAATTGACGGGCGGACTCCGGAGTGAAGATACGGCCAAAGCGGTTGGCGAGAAAGTCCTCCAGCGCCACCTGTTCCTGCCGCACCAGGCCGCGGGCCGGCAGCCGGCCCTCCGCCAGCAGGTCGAGCATGGCGCAAATGCCGCTGGCGGTGGTGAGCTGGATGGCAGAACGCTGCGGGTCTGTGTCGGCCTGGCCAAAGACCTTATTGACGTAGGTTTCCTGCTGCAACTGCCCGTCGCGCTGGCCGCTGACGGTGGCAAAGATCAGTACCACGTCCTGGAAGGTCGCCGGTATGGCAGTTTCCATGATGTCTTTCAGAAGCTCACGGCGCTCGGACAGTTTCAGGTCCAGCAGCAGCGTGCGCATGATGTCGAGGTGGCCGGGGTAGCGGATGGTCTGGTAGCTGAGGTTGTTTACTCGGCCGGCCAGGCTGTCCGCCAGTGAGCCCTGGCCGCCGGAGGTGTTGAAGCTTTCGTAGCGGGTGCCGTCGAGGCTGAAATACATACGCTGGGTGAGCGGCGGCATCGTGATGCGCTGGCCGTTCATGATGGCCTCACAGGGTTCGCAGTACTCGTTGATCAGGCCCTCGGTGCTCCAGGTCAGGTTATAGAGCAGGGAATTGGTCGGGTAGCGGGGCAGGGCGCCTACCCGCATTCGCACGCTGTCCAACGAGTCGAACTTTTCGCATAGCCAGTTGGCGACGATCGAGATAAAGCCAGGCGCGAGCCCGCACTGGGGGATGAAGGCGCTGTCGGCATGCTCGGCCAGCTCCCATACCTTGCGGGTACAGGCGATATCCTCAGTGAGATCCAGGTAGTGGATGCCCGCGCCTCTGGCGGCCTCGGCCACTATGGGGGTGAGATGGAAAGGCCCTGCGCAGAGCACGGCGAACTGGCCGGCCAGTGCTTCGCCCAGTTCACTGGGATCGGCCACGTCCCGGCACTGCTTCACCAATCTGGCGTGGTCGGGCACCCGCTCAAGCTGGGCGGCAGCGCTGTCCAGCAGCGTGATGTCGTAGTCACCCGTGGCCAGCAGCAGCTCGCAGATTGTCGCGCCGACCTTTCCGGATCCCACCAGGGCTATGCGTGTCATGGGTTTATGCTGGCCCAGGCCCGGCTTCCTGTCCTTGTCCTGTGACAATATTCACGCGAATACGCCAGGGGCCAGATTCCGCCGCATTCTTGCATGCGCCGTCTCACTCATGCAGGCTCCCGCTCAGGCAACAGGAAGCCCGCCATGGACTACAACTACGACCCCATCCCGCTGCCGGCGCGACCGTCGCTGACGCCAGAGGAATCCCTGGCCCGTGCGGCGGAATACTACGAAACGATCAAGCAGCGCCATTCAGTTCGGCATTTCAGCGACGCGCCGGTGGATCGTGAGGTGATCGAAGCCTGCCTGCGGGCGGCCGGTACCGCACCGTCTGGCGCAAATCACCAGCCCTGGCATTTTGCCTGCGTCAGCGACCCGGACACCAAGCGCGAGATTCGCCTGGCAGCGGAGAAGGAGGAGCGGGAGTTCTACGGCGGCAAGGCCGGGGATGAATGGCTGGAGGATTTGGCGGACCTGGGCACCGACGCGGACAAACCCTTTCTGGAGATTGCCCCCTGGCTGATCGCCATTTTCGTGGAGCGCTACGGCATCAACGAGGACGGCTCGAAACAGAAGAACTACTACACGGCAGAATCCGTGGGGATTGCTACCGGCTTTCTGATCAATGCCCTGCACGAGGCGGGCCTGGCGACCCTGACCCACACGCCCAACCCGATGAAGTTTTTAAACCAGATCCTGGAGCGCCCGGGCAACGAGCGCCCCTATATCCTGCTGGTGGTGGGGCATCCGGCCGCAGACGCGAAAATTCCCCGCGCCGCGACCGTCAAGAAATCCCTGGAGGAGATCGCCAGCTTTCGCTAGCGCTCAGGCCCGGGCTGACTGCGCAGGGTGGTCGTTTAGTCTGCGACCTTGCGAATCAGCAGGGTGCAGCCAGTGTCCGTGCGCACCTCGCCGTGTTCTGTGCCCTTCGGTGCCAGGTGGTAGTCGCCGGCCCGCAAACGAATGTCGCCGAACCATGTCTCGCCCTCGATCACGTAGGTTTCCTCGTCCTCCGGATGACTGTGCGCGGGGAAGGTCGCCCCGGGATCAAGACGCACCAGCATCGACATGGTCTGCTGGTCGCTGCGCAAGACCTTGATGTGATTCCCCGGCGCCGCTTCAATCCAGCCTTCTGCACCCGCTGGCCGGGTCACCAGCGCCTCTTCAGGGTTGGCCTGGCGGACACGTTGCAGGAGGTTGTCGCGGATTCTCTCCTTTGCCTGACGGGAGGGTTCCACCGGCGAAGTCGCCGCCAGCAGAGCGTCGGTTATTGCGTCAGGCAGGGCGGGTTTTTCGTCAGACATCTCCAATCTCCAGGTCTGGCAGAGCCTGCGACAGCGCTTGCAGGGCGCGACGGATGCGCGATTTGATCGAGCCCAGGGGTTCCCCGGTCACTTCGGCGATTTGCTGGTGAGTGAGCCCGCGGAAAAAGGCCATCGCAAGCAGCTGCCTGTCCTGTTCGCCGAAGTTCTCCAGCACTGCGTGCAGTCGTTCGTCGGCGCGGGCGGCCATCAATAGATCCGGCAGCCCGGTAACACTCGCGAGCTCGCTGGATTCGCTGGCCTGCTCTTCCTGGATACGCGCGGCGGAACTGCGGCGGCGGTATTCATCCAGCGCACGGTTGCGGCAGATGCTGAGCAGCCAGGTCAGTGGCCTGCCGCGTGACGGCGAGTAGCGCTCTGCCGTATTCCAGGCCTCAAAATAGCATTGGGACACAACGTCCTCCGCCAGCGATTCATCGCCGAGGATGCGCAGGGCAACGCTGTACACGCGCGAGAGCGTCGCGTCGTACAGCGCGTTGAGTGCTTGCTCGTCGCCGCTTGCCATCGCCTGAATCCACACCGTGCACTGCGCATCGAAGTCACATCGACGGGTTTCAGCATCGCGGAGGTCGGCCTGCTCATCCATGCGCGCACTATAGCAAATCGCCGCCGTGTGCTCTCTCCTGTCTTAGCCTATTCGGAGCGTGGCCTGGCCCGGATGCGTCTGCTCCTTGGCAAAAACTTTTCCTTTCTTGCATCCAGATGCCCGTCGGCTTCGAAAACGGGGCTGCACGGATTCACTTCCTACCGATGGAGCAATGATATGAAAGTAAAATCTACCGCCCTGGGTCTTGCCTGCCTGGCCATGCTGAGCGCGCCGACGCTGGGTTCCAGTCACCGAGAGGCCCCTTTTGTCACCAAGTATCCGCAGGTCGACGGAACAGACTTCTACCTGTTCAAGAGCTATGAGCCCGGGCGCGAAGACTTCGTTACCCTGATCGCCAATTACATTCCGGTGCAGGCAGCCTACGGCGGCCCTCACTACTTCCCGCTGGACAGCGAAGCACTCTACGAAATACACGTAGACAACGACGGCGACAGCGAAGAGGACATCACCTTCCAGTTTCGCTTCACGGATGATACTCCGACCGGAGGTGTACCCACGCTGGTAGTTGACGGCCAGGAAATCTCCAGCGTACTGCGCAACATCGACCAGGTCAGTGCTGGCAACGCTGACGGTCTGGCGCACTTCGAGAACTACACGATCACCGTTGTCGAAGGCGACCGCCGCAGCGGCAGCCGGCAGGCCGCTACTAATTCCAGTACCGGGAGTGAGCGCTTTGCGAAGCCTTTCGACTACTCTGGAACCAAGACTTTTGGCGGCCCGGGCAACTACACCACTTACGCCGCGAGCTTCATTCACGACGTGAGCCTGCCGGGCTGCGATGTGCCCGGCCGTGTGTTCGTTGGCCAGCGCAACGAGGCCTTCAAGCTCAGCCTCGGTGAAGTGTTCGACCTGGTCAACTTTGTGCCGCTTGAGGGTGACAGCCAGCCCGGCGCCGGCGACGCCGGTGGCTTCCCGGGCGGCGTCACCCAGGACCCCGAGCGCAACATCCTGGCGCGAAACAACGTCACTTCGCTGGCCCTTGAGGTACACAAAGACTGCCTGGCCAGCGGCGGCGAGCCGGTGATCGGCGCCTGGAGCACGGCAAGCTTGCGGCAGGTAAACGTCTTCAACCCGCGCCCGACCTTTGAGCGGCCGGAGATCTCTGGCGGACCCTGGGTGCAGATCTCGAGGATTTCAGCGCCACTGGTCAACGAGCTTGTGATTGGTTTTGACAGCAAGGATCGTTTTAACGCGTCTGAGCCGAAAGATGACGGCCAATTCCTGACCTTCGTGACCAACCCCGGCCTGCCACTGATTCTGGACGCGCTGTTTCGCGAACCAGTGAATGAAATCCTCAGTGATGCGGTTCCCGGCTTCCAGCCCTTCGAAAACCTGGCGCCGACCAACTTCCCGCGCCTCGACCTGGTGACTGCCTTTCTTACCGGCTTTCCCGGTGTAAACCAGCCCGCAGACGTGGTGCCGGGGGAAATGCTCCGGCTCGACACCGAGACCATGCCGACGCCCCGGCACCTGCAGAGTCCCTTCGGAGTCGCGGGCGGTGACCTGGCGGGATTCCCCAACGGCCGGCGCCCCGGTGACGACAGTGTGGACCTTGCCCTGCGTGTGGTGATGGGTGTCCTCTGCCACAACCTGCCCCTGGATGGCAGTGAAGAAGGCGTCAACCTGGAAATCTGCAGCCCGGAAGACGCGGTCGTCGGCAATCAGCCGTTCACTGACGGGGCTCCCATCAGTGCCAGCGATTTCAACAACAGCTTCCCCTATCTGCTGACGCCTTACCCGGGTTCGCCAGTGGGTGCTCCGCTGCCTACCCCGATCGACTGACGCGCGTGGAGACCATGATTATGAAGATTCGAATGACATCAACCCTGGCCGCGACGCTATTGCTCGCGGCCTGCTCCGGAGGTAATGGCAATGGCGGGGGGCGCATCATTGAGCCTGCGAACCTTGCGCCAACCGTCGCCGCCATACCGGACCAGAGCAACACCGCAAACCTGCCCGTGGCAACCATCAGCATCGCAGTCGATGATGAGGATGTCGCAGGCCTGCAGGTCACCGTGGCGGCAGACAACACAGTGCTGCTGCCGGACGGAAGCCTGGCGCTGACCGGAGAGGGTGCCAGTCGCAGCCTCACCGTAGTGCCGGCGGTAGATACTGTCGGGGACGCTTTGCTCACCGTCACGGCGACGGACAGTTCCGGCCTGACCGCAAGCCAGACCTTTCGGCTGACGATCACGCCCCAGCAGCGATCCTTTGCTGAGTTTGTCGGCAGCGCCTTTGTACTGCCGGCTGACGCTGACCCGCTGCCTGTCAATGCGCTGGAGCTGGTACCCGACCTCACCGACGAGGACATCGCGGGTCTTGTGGATTTTTGATCTAAGGGGAGCCGGCGCTCCCCTTGCCAAAAGGAGGCTGCTGTTGTGAGAAGACTCTCGCGCCTGGTTGGGATTTTTCTGTCGGTGGTGTGGCTTGCGGCGGCGTCCGGCGGCCCGTTGCGCGCACATGACTACCGCGCAGGACAGGGTGACCATCAGCTCTCGGAGGGCGCTGAAGCGCAGCATTACCTGCGGATATTTCGTGAATCGGGGGACGACCAGGCGCTCGACGAGGCCTGGCGTCTGCTTGAACCGCGGCTTGGCGAACCCGGTGTCGATTCCGACACCCTCGTGCTCGCTGCCACCGTGGCCCAGTCCCGCCACGAGTTCGATCAGGCCAGGTCGCTGCTCGATCGCGTACTGAGTGCGCAACCGTCGCATCAGCAGGCTCTGCTGCTGCTCGCCTCCCTGCAGGTATTGCAAGGAGATACCCATGCCGCTGCCGGATCCTGCCGCCGCCTGCAGCGTGTGTCTGCACTGGTACAACTGGTGTGTCGGGCCCGCGTTGCGCTGGCAGACGACAACTACGACAGGGAGTTTCGTGCGCTTTCGGCAGCACTACCCACGCTGACGCCGACGAAAGAAGGGCGGGAGGTGTATGCCTGGGCGGTCGCCGTCGCCGGGGATCTGGCGACCGCCGCGCTGCAGAATCAAAATGCCATAGGGTATTACGAGCAGTCGCTGGCGCTGGTCGAAAGTACTCAGGTGCGCGCGGCGCTGGTTGACAGATTGCTGGCCCAAGGTCGCCTGGTGGCGGCCGAAGCCGCGCTAGACGTGGAGGCCACTGCCCTTGCCCTGAAGGTCCGTAGAATGATCGTGGCACGACGCCAGGGCAGGGAGTCCTCGGTGAGCACTGCGATAGCGCTGGCGGATGCTGAATTTCAGCGTTGGATTGCGGCGCGGGACTGGGCACATGCGCGGGAAATGGCACGCTTCTATCTGGATGTTCTCGAGCGCCACGCGTTGGCATTCCGGCTGGCTTCCATCAATCTGGAGAGTCAGCGGGAACCGGAGGACATCCTGCTGTTTGAGCGAGCCGCAAAAGTCGCTGGTGAGCAGCCGATCTTGCCTCCGGTTCGCGCGGTGTCAGGAAGCGGTTTCCCGGGCGGGTGTGTCACGCTGACTCACTGCCACTACCAGGATGACGCCGCCCCCCATTACCAGAAAGTACAACTGGGCTATTCCTTCTAGTCCGAGCACGAACGGCAGGCCCAGTAATGCAGCCGCGGCGAAGCCATCGAGCAGCAGATGTACGTCAAAGGGCAGCATTCTGGCGATGCTGAAATGGTAATCCGTCAGCAGGCTGTAAAGCACCAGGCCCACGCCGCCCGCCACGGAAAACCAGTGCGCGATAACGGATTGCTGGGCAAGGTCGAGCAGGAACGGTGCGATGATCAAAACGAAAGCGGCGGCATAGTCGCCCAGGCCGTGCAGGGTTGGGGTCAGAAATTTCATGGTAAGTCTCCTTTGCGTGTGGATACTCCGGTGGATCCAGAGTTCGAAGCGCAGTCTAGGGACTGGCCAGGCGCGGCACTTGACTGCCCGTACCGGGCTCTTGTTCGTCCGTTCCAATCTGCACTGAAAGTTCGCGGCAATTGAGCATTTGAGCTATATCAGGGCTTGTTGAATGCCCTGGAGTTCCAAATGGACGTGCTTAGCGACATCCTCGATTTGATCAGCCTGCGCGGCAGCCTGTACTTTCGCACCCACTTTTCACCGCCCTGGGCGGTGCAGGTGCCCGCCTTTGGACAGGTGGCGCGGTTTCACTTCGTAACCCGCGGGGAATGCTGGGTCGAAGTGCAGGGGCAGGACAGCAGCCTCCAGCTGGGCCCCGGTGACCTGGTGGTGATTCCCAGGGGCGCGGCACATGTGCTCAAGGACAATCCGGCGCGAACGCCCGCGACCCTGGATGATGTGATCGAGAAGAGTGGTTTCCGGGGCGAGGGCGCATTGGTCTACGGGGGTGGCGAGGGCAGCGCTGCCTGCAAGCTTGTCTGTGGCCACTTTGCCTTTGACGCCGCGGTGCAACACCCGCTACTGGATGCCTTGCCTGCCTATTTGCACATCCCCGCCGCAGTGGGGGTCGATTACACCTGGCTGGAAAGCGCCCTGCGCTTTGTCGCCCACGAGGCGGAGGGCGGGCAGCCCGGCAGCGAGGCCATCCTGCGCCGCTTAGCTGAGATCATTTTTGTGCAGACACTGCGCTCGCTGGATGCCGAGAAGAATCCGGCGCTGCGGGCGATCAGCGGAATTACGGACAGGCGGCTCTCTGGCGCGCTAAAGGCAATTCACAGTCAGCCCGGGGAAAACTGGAGCCTCGAATCGCTGGCTTCCGAGGCTGCCATGTCGCGCACGCGGTTTGCCGTTCGCTTTCGTGAAACGATTGGTATGACGCCGATGGAGTACCTGACGCTCTGGCGCATGCAGGTGGCCAGGCAGCTGATCTTGCAGAGTACGCTGCCCATGATCGAGGTGGCCAGTCGCGTGGGCTATACCTCCGAATCGGCATTCAATCGTGCCTTCCATCGCCAGGTGGGCAAGCCCCCCGGCAGTTTGCGCCGGGAAAGCCGACGACTAGCCAGCGGTTGATGCCTGGGAGCCGGTCGCCAGGGAAGCACTGCTGTTGGTTTAGTGGGGTAAAGGAAAACCCGGCCCTTGCAGGCCGGGTTGAATGGCTACAGCTCGGCGGCAGCCTTGTGCTCGATCTTGCGCCAGTTACGGGCCGCTTTACGGATCGTGCCGGTCTTGTCTTTCTGGAATGCCTGGAAGATTTCCTCATTCAGGAAGACGTAGAGCTTGCCGTCCATGACCGCGGCGTACTGTGGATCGCCGTCGAACTTCTTGCCAACCGACACGCCGTAGGTACAGAAGCCGCCGTTCTGCGGCAGATACCGTGAAGGCTGGGCCTCGAATGCCGCCTGGTTCTCCTCTGATTCGAAATAGTAGGCCACACCGTCGTGAACGGCCGCGTAGCGGGCAGAGCCCTCCACCCGGTTGCCGATCGTAATGAACGCGACGGGGTCGACGCCATGCAGGCCCAGCGGTGCGCCTGCGGCCGTCAAACCGGTGGCGACGTTGTGCTCGTCGACCGCCAGGCCGGGAACGGCGGCGGTAGCCAGTGCCAGCGCGACAACGGCGCCAGCGATGTGCTTCTTGTTGAATAAACTCATGTGTCTTTTACCTTTTTGCAAACTATGGAATCGCCGCGAGCTCCGCGACTGGCGGGAGTCTGATCGCCGCGTTTGCGCCATACAATGGCGATGACGTATATCTGTTTGCTGGGCAAAGAATTTGGAATGTCCGGCAACAAGCACATGGACGCGGCGCCGGAAAAGGGCATTCGAACGCCGGCGCCAGGAGAACCGGCGCTACGACCTGCAAGCCACCCGTCGAGGAGACTGCCAGCCTCCGCCGAGGTCAGCCCGCTTGGCTACCAGGGCAACTCCTTGCCCTGCCAGTCATAGAACCTGCCGTTGTCGTCTGTATCCAGGCCGGCGATCACTTTCGTCAGGCCGGCGGCGCTCTGGGCAGGCGTGATGTTGCCCTGGCCGTCGTTCATATCCGTTTGCACATAGCCTGGGTGGAAAACGACGAAGGTCAGCCCCTCCTTGCCCATGTCCACCGCCAGGGTCTTGCTGGCGCTGTTGAGGGCGGCCTTGCTGGCCCGGTAACCCAGGCAGCAGCCCCAGGTGTTCATTTCCATGCTGCCCATCATGCTGCTGATATTGGCGAATACCTTGCGCTCACCGGCCATCACATTGGGGTAGAGGGCGGCCATGACGCGGATCGGTCCCAGGGTGTTCACTGCCAGGGTGAGTTCAACGGCCTCCATGTCGAGATCCGCCAGCTCGCGGCCACGGTCGAGGGCAACACCTGCATTGTTGATCACGATATCGATGGGAACCCCCTCCAGGGTTTCCGCCATGGCGGCGACGCTGGCGGCGTCGGTCACATCCAGTTGCACCACGCGGGCGCCGGTGGCTTTCAGTTGGGTGGCCCGGTCCGGTTTGCGGGCGGTGCCGATGACCTCGAAGCCGGCTTCGGTGAACTCCCGGGCCAGCGCCAGGCCAATGCCTCGGTTGGCGCCGGTAATCAGCACCGTGCCCTCGGCGGCCTGCAGGGGCAGGGCGTTGAGGGCTGTCAACAGGGCGGCAAGCAGCAGGGCAGGGATTCGCATGGCAGTCTCCGGGTGGCGGGTTTTGTGGGCAATATAGCATCCCCCAGCCACCCGTCACGCCGGGGTGCTGCCGTCTGGCTGTCATAAAGCAGCGCAGGCGGGGCTGCCGCCACGCCCGTCGCAACAAAATTGCAATGGTCCCATCACGCTGCGTGAACATCGTTGATCTATGGTGTCGTTTCACTACAAAAACGATCAGTCAGGGGTCCCCATGAACGTATTTCACGCAGGCCGTGCGGCTGCGCTCTTGCTGCTTGGCGGTGTTGCGCAAGTCGCTACCGCCCAGGTCTTCATCAATGAGTTCCACTACGACAACGGCGGCGCCGATACTGGCGAGGCGGTGGAAGTCGCCGGCCTCGCGGGCACCACTCTGGATGGCTACTCGCTGGTGTTCTACAACGGCAGTAACGGGACCAGCTACGCCACGTTAGCGCTCAGCGGTAGCCTGCCAGACCAGTGTGGTGGATACGGCACCGCCGTATTCAGCCAGGCGGGTATCCAGAATGGGGCGCCCGACGGGATTGCCCTGGTCGATGATGCTGATGCTGTAGTCGAGTTCCTCAGCTACGAGGGCGACTTCGTGGCGGTCGACGGTCCGGCCAGTGGCCTGTCCAGTACGGATATCCTGGTCTTCGAACCCGGCGACACCCCGGTAGGCCAGTCACTGCAACGCTCCGGCGCCGGCATTACGGCCAGTGATTTCAGCTGGGGCGGCCCGCTGGACGACAGCTTTGGCCTGGTCAACGCGAGCCAGGATTTCAACGGCTTTGACTGCCCTGACCCGGTAGAAGAGGAGCCACCAGTTGCGGTGCCCGGTGATGTGTTCATCAGCGAAATTCACTATGACAACGACGGCACCGACTCCGGTGAGGCCATCGAGATCACCGGTCCAGCGGGCCAGGATCTCAGTGGCTGGAGCATCGTGCTCTACAACGGCAATGGCGGTGGCCCTTACAACACGCTGGACCTGGGCGGCATCCTGGAGGACTGCGGCAATTCCCTGGGTGTTACCGTGGTAGAGCTGCCCAGCAACGGCCTGCAGAACGGCAGCCCGGATGGCCTGGCGCTGGTCAACAATGAAGGTACGGTGCTGGAATTCCTCAGCTATGAGGGGCAGTTTACCGCCGCCGGTGGACCCGCCGATGGCATCGCTAGCGATGACATCGGCGTAGCCGAGAGCAGCGGCACGGCCATTGGCGACTCGCTCCAGCGCGAGCTGGATCGCAGCGCCTGGAATGCCGCAGCACCCAACAGCTTTGGCGAACTGAACGACGATGACCCCACCACCTTCTGTCCGGTGGTCGAGGAACCCGAAATGCTGGCCTGCGGTGATGAGGCTGTGCTGATCAGTGCGGTGCAGGGCAGTGGCTTCAGCACCCCGCTGGACGGCCAGGTGGTAACGGTCGACGCGGTCGTCGTCGGCGTGTTCCCGGATCTGAACGGCTACTTCCTGCAGGAGGAGGATGCTGACGCTGATGCGGACCCCCTCACCTCGGAGGGCCTGTTCGTGTTCGACCCGGGCGCTTCCGTAACTATGGGCGACCAGGTGATCGTGCGCGGAGAAGCCGGTGAGTTCTTCGGCATGACCCAGATTTCCGAGCAGGAGTCACTGGTCTGCGGTACTGGTGGCGCGGTCACGGCTGCCAAACCGACCCTGCCGGTGTCGAGCATCGACGACTTCGAGGCCTTCGAAGGTATGTCGGTCGTCTTCGAGCAGGAGCTGACCATCAGCGAATACTTCAACTTCGACCGTTTCGGCGAGATGGTGCTGGCATTGCCCGAGCGCGGCGATCGCCCCTACCAGCCCACCAATGTGCTGGAGCCGGGCCCCGACGCTGCGGCCCTGCAGGACCTGAACGACCGCAGCCGCATCACCCTGGATGACGGTCGTTCCGACCAGAACCCGGCATTGCTGCGCCATCCGAATGGTGAGGCGTTTTCCGTGACCAACCGCTTCCGCGGCGGCGACACGGTGTGGGATGTGACCGGAGTGCTGAATTTCGCTTTCGGACTGTATCGCATCCAGCCCACGGCACCCGCCCAGTACAGTCCCCTCAACCTGCGGCCGGATACTCCGGATGAGGTGGGTGGTAGCCTGAAAGTGGCCTCATTTAACGTGCTCAACTTCTTCACCACCCTCGATGAGCCCGGGAATGTTTGCGGACCCAATGCGCTGGGTTGCCGTGGTGCGGACACGCCTGAAGAGCTCGAGCGTCAGCGCACCAAGATCCTCGCAGCGCTGCAGGCGATCGATGCGGATATCGTCGGCCTGATCGAGTTGGAGAATGATGACGGCACCGCCATCGCCGACCTGGTCGCCGGACTCAACGCCGCAGGTGGCGACTACGACTTTATCGATACCGGCGCTATCGGCGGCGATGCCATCAAGGTGGGCTTCATCTACAGGCCCGGTACTGTCATGCCGGCCGGCAACTTCGCCATACTCGATAGCAGCGTTGACCCACGCTTTATCGATACCAAGAACCGCCCGGTCCTGGCCCAGACATTTGTCGAGACGGCCAGTGCCGCACGCTTCACGGTGGCGGTCAACCACTTCAAGTCCAAGGGCTCTGCCTGTGACGACGTGGGCGACCCACTGGACCCGAACGGGCAGGGTAATTGCAACGGTGTGCGCAGCGAGGCGGCCGCCGCCCTGGTGGACTGGCTGGCCTCGGACCCCACTGGCAGCGGTGATGCCGATGTGATGATCATTGGTGACCTCAATGCATATGCCAAGGAAGATCCCATCGATGCCGTTCTCGCCGGCTCTGACGACACTGCCGGGACCGGGGATGATTACGTCGACCTCGTGCAGCTGTTCGAGGGCGACCTGGCCTACTCCTTTGTGTTCAGCGGCCAGTTCGGCTACCTGGATCACGCCCTGGCCAACGGTCCCATGCTGTCGCAGGTCACAGGCCTGACCGAGTGGCATATCAACGCAGACGAGCCTGATGCGCTGGACTACGACACGAGCTTTAACCCGCCGGAGCTGTATGAGCCCAATGCCTTCCGCTCTTCGGACCACGACCCGATCGTCGTCGGGCTGGCGCCCCGGGCTTCATTGGCTGACCTCGGCGGGTTCATTGATGACGCGGTAGCGGCCGGGACCCTGGAGGGCACGGGCCGGCGACCGGCGGTGACACTCAAGCTGTTCGAGGGCCTGCTGGATCGTGCGCTCAAGTACGACAGCAAGGGCCTGGATTTCCTGGCCTGCTTCAACCTCGCTCGTGCTGCCGGGCGCGTCGACGGCGAAGGCCGTCCGAAAGACTGGGTGGCGGGCGATGCGGCACAGGATGTGCTGCGTGTCATCAACCAGTACCGCGACGCGAACTGCTCCCACTAGGTCCTCCTGCTTCCCACCCTTGCCCCGCCTTCCTGGCGGGGCATTTTTTTGGCATGCGGCAACGGCGTGCGGCTGGTCATCTACCCCTGAGTCTCGCTATTCTGTGGCCATTCCAATAACACTGGTCTCACTATGAAACCGACGTCACGTTCTTTACTGGCCCTGGGAATCGCCATTGCCTCGATGCCCGCTGGTGCGGGCGGTCTCTGGCTCAGCGAATACAACCAGCCCACCATGGGCCGTGCGGCGGCCGGCGAAGAGGCCGGTACTGGTGACGCCAGCGACGCATTCTTCAATCCCGCCGCCATGACGCAGCACGAGCAGTCTCAGCTCATGGTCGCCGGCGGCTTGATCCTGCCAGAGGTGGAGTTCGACGTGGACTCGGGCTCGGTTGTCAATGGCAACAGGGGCAGTGGTGATGCCGGTGAGCTGACCCCCAGCGCCAGTGTTTTTTACACGCGGCCTCTTAATGATCGCTGGTCTTTTGGTATCGGCGGACTCGCGTTGACGGGCAATGCACTTGACTACAACGAGGACTGGGTCGGGCGGTTTGAGGCCCGCGAGGTCAGCCTGTTGGTCATTGGCGCCGTTCCGGCCATCAGTTACAAGGTTAACGACAAGCTGTCATTGGGCCTTGCCGTTCCCGTGATGTATTCAGACCTTCAGCTCAAGATATCGGTGCCGGCGATTCTCACACCCAATCCCCGTGCACAGGGGGAGGGTCGCGCCAAGATCGACGGGGATGACGTGAAGGTGGCGGCTAGCGGCAGTTTTCTTTACAACTTTAATGGGCGTACTCGTCTGGGCGGGCGAGTGACCTCGAAGTTCGAGTTCGACTACGACGGCGATGTGCAAACGGAATTTCTTGGCGAAGTTGGCGTGAGCACCGAGCTCACCATGTCCAGCACTGCGCGGCTGGGCCTTAGTCATGACATCAACGAGCGCTGGTCGGCCTTTGCTACCCTGGGATGGGATAACTGGAGCCAGATGGACGAGGTGTTGCTCTCCACTAACAACTTCGGCGCCGGGCTGGAGCGCAATTGGCAGGACACCTACCACTACGCGGCGGGCCTGGACTACCGGCTCAATGAGCGCTGGACCCTGCGCGGCGGCCTGGCCTATGACACCAACCCGATTGATGACGATGAGGATCGCACGGCAGACATGCCCATGGATGAGCAGTTCCGCCTCGCCCTGGGCGCCGACTATCGCCGGGCCAATGGTTCGGTCATCAGCTACAGCCTGGTGTATGCAGACTACGGGGACGCCGAGCTGGACAATTCACAGTTCCAACCGCTGGCTGGTTTTACGGGCGAGTACAGCGACAACCAGATCTGGTTTTTCTCGGTGTCCTACAACATGCAACGCGGTGCCAGCCGCTAGGCCTCAGTCGTAGGTATTGAGCTTCTTGCTCTTCCAGTACTTGGTGCCCTGCAGGGTGGCCTGCAGCGCCAGCCCGTTCTCGGTCAGCTGATAGATGGTGGCACCGTCGACGATGGTGCCGGCCACGCTACCTTCGCCGCCTTTGTCGCTGCTCTTTGCCGCTGCGTCCGCCTGGCCGGAAAAATCCCAGCCGTATTCCAGGAAATTGTCCAGGGTCTTGCGGCTGTGGAAGACGAAGACGCCGCGGAAATCCTTCACGCCCAGGCCAATACCCACCCCGGCTGAGCCCATGTTCATATAGGTCCGCTGGCCGGAGTCATTGTCCACCACCACGCCGCTGCCGCCACCGCCAGACAGGAAGATGACGTTCACGCCGATATTGGAAAACACGCCGTAGCCCTCGGCCTTCTGAATCATTTCGCGGGTTTCCGGCTGTTCCTTGTAGAGCCGTTCCAGGGTTTTTTGTGCTTCCTTGTTGATCTTCTCACGCTTCTCGGCGTTGGAATCGGCCAGTGCCGGCTGTGCCAGCAGCATGGCGCAGAGCAGGGTGCTGAGTAGTCGGGTCATGTTGTGCATCCTCATAGTCTAGTTCTTGGCCCGGGAAGCCATTGCCAGCGGCGGTCTATGGGGGGCAGCACAGTTTCTGAAGTGCCCTCAGCTCCGCAGTCATGTCGAAGAGATACCAGCCTGCGACCAGTTCCCGGTAGCGATTGAGCCTGTCGAAGTACGAAGTGTCCACAATCTCAACCTCTATTGCTACCCGTGCCGGGCTGCGGGTGAATTTTTTACCTTTCGCATTTGCAAGCGCCTCAAAACATACGGAAGATACCCTCACCTCTCAAGAACACGGATGGAGCATCGATATGGCTATTCAAACTCGCCTGGTGGAATACACGCACGAGGGAGAAGTGCTGGAGGCTTTCATGGCCTGGGACGAGATGCAGTCAGAGCCCAAGCCGGCGGTGCTGGTGTCCCACGCCTTCCGCGGCCGCGAGGAGTTCGAGTGCGGGCGTGCCTACGAGATTGCAAAGATGGGCTACGTGGGTTTTGCCCTCGACCTGTTTGGCAAGGGCGTGCAGGCCGAGACCACCGAGCAGGCCTTTGAGCTGATGAACCGCTTTACCAACGATCGCGACCTGCTGCAGCGCCGCCTCGGTGCGGTAGTGGAAATCGCCCAGGGCCAACCGGAAATCGACTCCCGCCGCATGGCCGCCATCGGCTACTGCTTTGGCGGCCTGTGCGTGCTGGATATGGCCCGCGCAGACCTGCCGCTGGCCGGTGTATGCAGCTTCCATGGCATCCTCAGCCCGCCGGAGAAGCCTACCGGCAAGAGCATTCGCACCAAGGTGCTGGTAGAGCACGGTTGGGCAGACCCGATGGTGCCGCCGGAGCAGGTGGTGGCCTTCGCCGAGGAAATGGATGCCGCCGGTGCTGACTGGCAGCTGCACGGCCACGGTGGCGCGCTACACGCCTTCACCAACCCCGATGCCAACGATGCCGACTTCGGTACCGTCTA
>JAZBOY010000049.1:0-5162 GCA_036351375.1 Halieaceae bacterium | reverse complement strand
TGCGCGCTGCGGGCGTCTTGAATGCTCCTTCATCGCTTTACATGCGCCGGTAGGTGCACATGCACAAGATTCCATTCAATCGAACAAGGGTTCGAATCAATCCGCCCTCTCCCCCTTTAAACCAAAAAGCCCCCGCCTTTTAGGCGGGGGCTTTTTGGTTTAACTGGCGGAGAAGGAGGGATTCGAACCCTCGATACGCTATTAACGTATACTCCCTTAGCAGGGGAGCGCCTTCGACCACTCGGCCACTTCTCCGGAAGCGCGGCATCATACCAACAACCGCAGTCGAATCAAATGCTTGGCGGCAGATTCACGGGGATTTCCTGCCCGTTGCGAGGGATTTCAGGGCGCGGCGCTATTCCCTGGAATTACCGGGCTTTTCTTCTTCGTGCTGGATGCGGTTGTAGATTTCTTCGCGATGCACCGCAACATCCTTGGGGGCATTCACCCCCAGGCGTACCTGGTTACCTTTTACCCCCAACACCGTGACGGTCACGTTATCGCCCACCATGAGCGTTTCCCCGATTCGGCGGGTGAGAATTAGCATGTCCTGGTACTCCTATCCTTGGTTTGCGGTACCACGGCCGCGCAGTGCCCAAATGCAGCACCGTAGTCCTTAGTATCGTAAAGATTTAAACAATTGCCAGTTATCAGACCTCGGCGGTCGCCGATGATTCCTGGTCCAGGCCAAAAGCAGAGTGCAGGGCCCGCACGGCCAGTTCGAGAAACTTTTCATCAATGATCACTGAGATCTTGATTTCCGAAGTGGAAATCATCTGGATATTGATCCCCACCTCGGACAGGGTCTTGAACATCTGGCTGGCCACACCGGCGTGGGAACGCATGCCCACGCCCACCAGGGAGACCTTGGCGATCTTGTTGTCGGCGGTTACCAGGCGTGCACCCAGTTCTTCGGCCACCTGGCGAATAATGGCCTCGGCCTTGTCCATTTCGTTGCGATGCACGGTGAAGGTGAAGTCGGTGCTGCCGTCTTCCGCCACGTTCTGCACGATCACGTCGACTTCGACATTGGCCTCGCCCACCGGGCCGAGGATGCGGTAGGCCACGCCCGGGGTGTCGGGCACGCCCAGCACGGTGATCTTGGCCTCGTCGCGGTTGAAGGCAATGCCCGCAATCGTCGGGTTTTCCATGTCGCTTTCTTCCTCCAGTCGGATCAGGGTACCTGGCCCGTCTTCGAAACTGTGCAGTACCCGCAGGGGCACGCTGTATTTGCCGGCAAACTCCACGGCGCGAATCTGCAGCACCTTGGAGCCCATGCTGGCCATTTCCAGCATTTCCTCGAAGGTGATGGTGTCAAGTCGCCTGGCGCCATCCACCATGCGCGGGTCGGTGGTGTACACGCCGTCGACGTCGGTATAGATCTGGCACTCGTCGGCCTTCAGGGCGGCCGCCAGCGCCACGGCCGTGGTATCCGAGCCGCCGCGACCGAGGGTGGTGATATTGCCCTGCTCATCCACCCCCTGGAATCCGGCCACCACCAGCACATAGCCGGCATCGAGGTCGGCATGCAGGCGGGCGTCGTCGATTTCCCGAATGCGGGCCTTGGTATGGGCGTCGTCGGTGAGAATGCGTACCTGGCTGCCGTTGTAGGACTTGGCCTTCACTCCGCGCTTGTTGAGCGCCATGGCCAGCAGCGCGGTGGTCACCTGCTCGCCGGTAGACACGAGCACGTCCATTTCCCGCGGCATCGGCGCATCCTGCACCTGGTGGGCAAGATCGATCAGGCGATTGGTTTCTCCGGCCATGGCCGAGACCACCACCACCAGGCCGTGGCCGTCGCGGCGGAAATGCGCCACCTTGTCAGCCACCTGCTCGATCTTCTCAACGGTACCAACCGAGGTACCGCCGAATTTTTGTACCAGCAGGCTCATCCCAGTTGGCCCTGCACCCACTCCGGTACGGCTGCAAGGGTGGTGGCCAGCGCAGCGAGGTCGGAACCGCCGCCCTGGGCCATATCCGGGCGGCCGCCGCCCTTGCCGCCAAGGCGGCCGGCAAATTCCTTCATCAGGTCACCGGCGCGCACCTTGTCGGTCAGGTCTTTGGTCACGCCCGCGGTGAGCGCAATTTTGTCGCCATCGACTGCCGCGAGCAGAATCACCCCGCTGCCCAGCTTGTTCTTGAGCTGGTCGACAGTGTCGCGCAGGGATTTCGGGTCGGCGCCGTCCAGCGAGGCAGCCAGCACCTTGGCTCCGTTGACGTCCACGGCCTGGCTGGCCAGGTCGCCGCCGGCGGATGACGCCAGCTTCTGCTTCAACTGCTTGATTTCTTTTTCCAGCTCACGGTTGGCGGCGCGCAGGGCGCCCACCTTGTCTACCACGTTGCTGGTGTCGCCTTTTACCAGCTCGCCGATCTGTGCCAGCTTGGCCTCGGCGGCATCGAAGGCGGCAATGGCCTGGGCCCCGGTCACCGCTTCCACCCGGCGCACGCCGGCGGAAATGCCGGATTCCGAGGTAATGCGCAGCAGGCCGATATCTCCGGTGCGGTCCACGTGAGTACCGCCGCACAGCTCCACTGAGAAGTCGCCGCCCATGTTGAGCACCCGCACTTCCTCGCCGTATTTCTCACCGAACAGGGCCATGGCGCCGGCGTCCATGGCGGCGTCCATGCTCATCAGGCGGGTGGTGACTTCGCTGTTGGCGCGAATCTGTTCGTTGACCATGTCCTCGATGGCCTTGATTTCCCCGGCGCTGACCGCCTGGGGATGGCTGAAGTCAAAACGCAGGCGCTGGGAATCCACCAGGCTGCCTTTCTGCTGCACATGATCACCCAGCACCTCGCGCAGGGCCGCATGCAGCAGGTGGGTGGCAGAGTGATTGAGGGCGGTGGCCTGGCGCACACTGGCGTCGACGGTCGCATCGAGGCTGTCGCCCACCTTGATGCTGCCCGACAGCACCACGCCGTGGTGCAAATGCTGGTCGCTGCCCTTGGTGGTGTCGCGCACTTCAAAGCGGGCATCGCCGCTAGCCAGGTAGCCGCAGTCTCCCACCTGGCCACCGGATTCGCCGTAGAACGGCGTGCGGTCGAGCACGAGTATGCCCTCCTCGCCGGCGTTGATGGCCTCGGCCATTTCGCCACCCTTGAGAATGGCGGTGACGGTGCCGTTGCCCTCAGTGCCCTCGTAGCCGGTGAACTCGGTGTGGCCGTCGAGCTTGAGCACGGCGTTGTAATCGATCGCAAAGCTACCGGCATCCTGGGAACGCTTGCGCTGTTGCTCCATGGCGGCGTCGTAACCGTCCATGTCCAGGGTCAGCTCGCGCTCGCGGGCAATATCGTTGGTCAGGTCTACGGGGAAGCCGTAGGTGTCGTACAGGCGGAACACCACCTCACCGGGGATTACTGAGCCGTCCAGGTCTGCCAGCGCTTCCTCGAGAATGGCCATGCCGTTGTCGAGGGTGCGGGCAAACTGCTCTTCCTCCGCCAGCAGGGCCTGCTCGATGCGGGCTTGCCCTTCGCGCAGCTCCGGGTAGGCTTCGCCCATCTGTTCCACCAGCGCGGCCACCAGTTTGTGGAAGAACGGGCCCGTGGCGCCGAGTTTGTTCCCGTGGCGAATCGCGCGGCGGATGATGCGGCGCAGCACGTAACCGCGGCCCTCGTTGCTGGGCAGCACGCCGTCACAGATAAGGAATGAGCAGGAGCGGATGTGGTCGGCAATCACCTGCAGGGAGTTTTCCTTGAGGGAATCCACGCCCAGCAGTTTGGCGGCCGCCGCAAGGATGGCCTGGAACAGGTCGATTTCGTAGTTGGAATGCACGCCCTGCATCACCGCGGCAATGCGCTCCAGGCCCATCCCGGTATCCACCGAGGGCGCCGGCAGGGGCTCGCGGCTGCCGTCGGCGGACTGGTTGTACTGCATGAACACCAGGTTCCAGATTTCCACGTAGCGGTCGAGGTCATCATTCTCGCTGCCCGGCGGGCCACCCGGCACGTCTTCGCCGTGGTCGTAGAAAATCTCGCTGCAGGGGCCGCAGGGGCCGGTGTCGCCCATCTGCCAGAAGTTGTCTTCATCCAGCCGCGAGAAGCGCTCCTTGCTGACGCCGATCTCGTTGAACCAGATGTCCGCCGCCTCATCGTCGCTGACGTGCACGGTCACCCACAGGCGCTCTTCCGGCAGGCCCAGGTCCTTGGTGAGGAAGTCCCAGGCGAAGCGAATGGCCTCGCGCTTGAAATAGTCGCCAAAGCTGAAGTTGCCCAGCATCTCGAAAAACGTGTGGTGGCGCGCCGTATAGCCCACGTTCTCCAGGTCGTTGTGCTTACCCCCGGCGCGCACGCAGCGCTGGCTGGAGGTGGCGCGGGAATAGTCGCGCTTGTCGGCGCCCAGGAACACGTCCTTGAACTGGTTCATGCCGGCGTTGGTGAACAGCAGGGTCGGGTCGTCGTGGGGCACCAGCGAGGAGCTATCCACGCGGGTATGTTGCTGGCGCTCGAAATAGGCGAGGAAGGCCTCGCGGATCTCAGAAGTCTTCATGGCTCTCTTGGTTTCTCTGCTAGCCCTTGATACCGCGCGCCAGGCTGCCTTCGTCGAAGTCGCGCCCCGCCAGGATGTGCAGGTGCAGGTGAAATACCGTCTGGCCGCCACCTTCACCGTTGTTGACCACCAGTCGGAAAGCATCATCGACGCCGAGCTGGCGGGTAATCTTGCCGACCACCACCATCAGGTGGCCCAGCAGCGCCTGGTCGTCTTCAGTGGCATCGGCCAGCCTGGGGATAGGCTTGCGGGGAATCACCAGCACATGCACCGGTGCCAGCGGGTGAATATCGTTGATCGCCACGCAGTGCTCGTCCTCGTAGACGAACTCGGTGGGGATTTCGCCGCGGGTGATCTTGCCGAAAATCGTGTCTTCCATGTTCCTGTCTGGCCTGGTTATGGGGGTATCGCGGGGCGCTCAGCCCAGCTTTTCGTCCGCCGTGAGCTGGCGCGCCTCGTTCTCCAGCATCACCGGTATGCCATCGCGAATCGGGTAGGCCAGGCCGCTGGCCTTGCACACCAGCTCCTGCTTGTCGCGGTCATACTCCAGCGGCGCCTTGCTCACCGGGCATACCAGGATGCTCAGCAGCTTCTTGTCGATGGTTCCGGTCATAACATCTCTCTCGAAAACGGCCGCGCATTATACGCCACAAGCGGCGCCGGGCGGTACCGTCTG
>JAZBOY010000048.1:0-6886 GCA_036351375.1 Halieaceae bacterium | reverse complement strand
GCCGGAGCTGCCATTCGCATGGCCCGAAGCGACAGTTACCAGACCCTGGGCACGAGGCCTTTTGGCAGGTATAGCGGGTGGGCCGGCTGGCCCGAACGGTTCATCTTCAGGTAGTAGAGCTTCGGCAGCAGGCGACGCACGGCGACCGCGCGATCAAGAAAGGCGCCGTCGTTGCCCCAGGCGGCGATGACCTTGTCGACCCTGGCGGCCAGGTCCAGGATAACCCGGTCGTTGTCGCGGCCGATGGGTGCGTTTGCCGCTTTCATGTCTCGCGGGTCGGTGGCGCGGAAGGCAAACAGATTGGCGGTGTAGACGCCGCCGTAACCCCAGTCGCGGGCAAATCCCATGCAACGCACCAGGGTGGGGTCGTCGATCTTCGCATCCGCCGTGGAGGGATTGAGGCCGATAAACATCACCGCCGGTCGCTCGCGATCCCAGATACGCCACAGGGCGTAACGGTACCGTCGACCCTTGCCGCGAATGTCGGCGCCGGCTTCCAGGTATTCCATGTTGTCTCCGCTGATTCACACTGGCGGGCGAGTATACTGCCCTGAACATTTTCTGCGAGTGACTCTCATGCAAGCATCAACACGTCTTCTACTTCCCATGGTGTTCGTCGCCGGATTGCTGGTCGGCGCCATCATCACTGAGCTGGTGCCGAAGGCCCAGGCTGCGGCTGTCGACTGGAATGCGGCTGCCCAGGACCCGGCGTTTCGGGCGGCGGTCATCGAGGTGATCAACGAGTGCATCGTCGATAACGGCATCATTTTCTGCAACTGAGCAGACCATTCGCCGACACCAGAACTCACTTCATCGACAGGCTTTTCAACTTGTCGATGCTCGCCTGCAGCTCATCGCAGAAGCATGAACGGCATACCGGACTCCCTGTCACACTACCCGCAGGCATTAGCTTGCCTAAACAGGTTCATAAAACCAGGAGTCTTGTCATGCACATTCGTACTACCCGCAACACAGTAATCGCCGCGGCCACTTTTGCAGTCCTGAGTGGCCTGTCTACCGTCGGCACCGCCAACATTCCCGAAGTCAGCATCCAGTCCAAGGCCGTCAATTACGCCGACCTGAATCTTCGCAAGGCAGAGGATACCCAAACCCTGTACACCCGCCTGCGTCGCACCGCGGAAGCAGTCTGCGAGGACACTCGCAGGAAGTCCCTGCGCGAGATGCTCGAGCAGCGTGAGTGCAAGGAAATCGCCCTGGATCAGGCAGTGCGCGAAGTGGGCCATGCTGGCCTGAGCAGCATCCACCAGAGTTAATCAGATCGCTCTGGTGCTAGCGGCCTCGCCCTTACCCTGAAGGGTGCGGGCTGCAGGGCGGGCGTCGGCTGATTCCCCTGGGCGCCCGCTCACTTTTCAATCGCTGGAGGATTCTCCGGGTTGCAGCAGCGGCGTGAGCTGCACCATCTCGAAGTCCAGCAGCGTGGAAATCTGGCCATCGACCTGCAGGAAGCGCGCTGCCAGTACCGGCCCGAGGGCCTCGGACATACGCTTGAAGTAGCGCTCCCGCCGCTCGATACGCGACCGCTGTATGGCGAAGGACTGCTGCGCTATGGAGTTAGCCGTGTCGTCATCCATGTTGTCCCAGCGCTCGGCAAATTGCTGCAGCATCTTGATGCGACGATCTAGCAGCTGTTCCTGCTCGTCCGCATAATCACGATAGATCGGCCAGAAGATGTCCTGCTGGGCCGGGGTCAGCTCCATGGAGGCTGCCACCATGCCCGTGCGCCCGGCACGGATGTCCTGCCGCGCCAGCTCAATCAACTCCTGCTGAGCCAGCGCCGCACTGCCTGCAAGAGCCAGCCAGGCGGTAAGGATGAGCTTGTACATTCAGGCCTCCTGTCGATAGAACGCGTCTAGTTGATCCATGAAATCACCGAGCTGCCCGGCCGGCAAGTCATTGACGCCGGCCGCCGCCTTGCGCCCGCCGCCGGTGGGAAACCGCATGCACAGTTCATCGGCACCGGTCTTGTTGTTGAGCGGCGCACGAACACTCACCAGGTAATTGCCGTTGGCTTTCTCGGTCAGCACCGCGTGGGCGCGGTCCGGGTGATCGTTGGCAAGATCGTTGCTGTAGACACCGCTCACGCGCCGCGCCCAGGCCTCGTTGGGCAGAATTACCACAGCGCTGGCATCAGTAGCGCGTTCCGGACTAACGGCGGACGCCGACGCCATATCATCGCGGAAGCCGGCCTCCAGGCGCTCGAAGTCGTCGCGACTGTCCTCCATGAAACCGAAAGGGCTGGCATGGGCGCTGACCAGCCGGTAGAGCTCGGCCGGTTCGAAGTGCAGGTCGTCAAGGCTTGCGCCATAGCCGTTGTAGTTGATGTAGGTGCCCAGATCCTTGAGCTGCGCCACCTGTTCGGCGGCCAGGTCCAGCGGCCGTGCCAGGCGCTCGGCGCTGTCGAACAGGTTGTCACCGAAGGCGCCGACCACCGCCCACTCCACAAAGGCGCCTTCAAGGTACCCGTTGACGAGAATACTGGTGCAAACGTCGGGCTCGGTATTGATCAGCGCGGTGAGGTGTTCGGATTCGGGAATCTCTCCGGCGAAGTGGTGATCGCAGTAGAACACGCAGGCGCCCGCCTCCAGCACCGACACCAGGGCATCGCGGTTCTTGTCGAGGGAGATATCGAGCACGGTGACCACGTCATCCGGCCCGGCGTTCACCTGCCTGAGCAGGCTGATGTCGCGCTTGACGCCGGTGATCAGGGTGCTGTCGACGGGCTGCGCGTTGCGCATCTGGGTGAGAGCGCAGATGCCGTCCGCATCGCCATTGAATACGTCGTAGTGGGCCATAGCTATCCCGATAGGTTGTCTGAGTGAGTGGGGTGACCCGCTGCGCGGGCCGGGAGCGACATTTTACTGGTCTGCGGAGCGGTCCGGAAACAGTTCCTTGACGTTGGAGGTCTCGGCGCCAGCCGCCTGCTGGCGATTCCAGAGGTGATCGTGCATGCCCTCGTGTTCCTCGAAGCCGCTGACCGCCTCCATCAGCACGGTCTTGATGCCGTCGCAGTCCATCTGGTCGCAGTGGGTATCGAGGAGAGCGATCCAGGCTTCCAGGGTCGCCAGCGGCGGGAACTCTTCCTCGGCGCGCATGATCATCGGGTGACCGGTGCCGCTGACATTGTCACCCAGCAGCAGCTCTTCATAGAGCTTTTCCCCGGGGCGCAGGCCGGAGAACGTGATCTCAAGCTCACCATTGGGATTCTCTTCGTCCATGACGGTATACCCACTGAGGCGAATCATTCGGCGCGCCAGGTCGAGTATTTTCACAGGCTCACCCATGTCCAGCACGAACACATCGCCACCGGTGCCCATAGCGCTGGCCTGCAGCACCAGCTGCGCGGCCTCGCTGATCGTCATGAAGTAGCGTGTCACTTCCGGATGGGTCACCGTGAGTGGCCCGCCGGCGCGAATCTGCTCGCGGAACAGCGGCACCACGGAGCCGGAAGAACCCAGGACGTTGCCAAAGCGCACCATGCAGAAACGGGTGCGCTGCTGGCTGCTGGCAAGCGACTGGCAGCACATCTCGGCAAAGCGCTTGGAGGCGCCCATGATATTGGTCGGCCGCACGGCCTTGTCGGTGGAGACCAGCACAAACGTCTCGACGCCGGCTTCCACCGCCGCCTCGGCCGCGTACCAGGTGCCGAACAGGTTATTGGCGACACCCTCAGAGACGTTGTACTCCACTAGCGGCACGTGTTTGTACGCCGCAGCGTGGTAGATGGTATCGATGTCGAAAGTGCGGAAGATGCGCTGCAGGCGGCGCTTGTCCTGCACGCTGCCCAACAGTGAGGCGATTTCGCACTCGGCGCCGGAGGCCTCCAGCATTGAGCGCAGCTCGCGCTCGATGTTGTAGAGTGCGTATTCCGAGCTGTCGAGCAGCACCAGCTCGCGGGGGCGCGCCATGAGAATCTGGCGGCAGAGCTCGGAGCCAATGGAGCCGCCGGCACCGGTCACCATCACGCCCTTGCCGGTAATACAGCGGTCGATCAATTCCGGATGCGGCGGTACCGGGTCGCGCCCCAGCAGGTCCTCGAGCTCGATGTCCTGAATCTCGTCGACGCTGGCCTTGCCCTGCAGTATTTCCACGAATTTGGGCACCGTGCGCACGTAGACCGGCAGGTTCACCAGGTCGTTGATAATCTGTCGGCGGCGCTCCTGGCTCACCGAGGGCAGTGCCAGCAGCACCTGCTCGATGTCGTGCTCTTCGATCAGCTCGGCGAGACGGTCAGGGCTTTCCACCTGCACGCCGTTGATCACGCTGCGCTGGATGCTGCTGTCGTCATCGACGAAATACACGGCCCGAAACTGGTTGCCGTGGTTCAGCGCCGTGAGCAGCTGGCGCCCGGATTCGCCGGCGCCGTAGATGATGACCTTCTGGCAGGCGGAGTAGAGCTTGTCCTGGTAATAGGCTCGCACCACCATGCGGGTGCCACCCACCAGGAACAGTGCCATACCCCAGTAAATAAACGGCAGCGAACGCGGCACGCTGAGCGGTGCGGGCTGCAGGAAGAAAATGCAGGCTCCCAGCACCATGGTGGAGTAGGTGACGCCGCGGATGATGGCCCATACCGCTTGCTGGCCCATGAAGCGGATAACGGCGCGGTAGAGTCCAAGGCGCAGGAAGATAATCGCGCTGAGGGCCATGGTGACACCGGCAATCACGACCTCTACCAGGCCGATGGGCAGCGGTACCACATCGGTTTGCCAGTAACGCAGGGCGCGGGCTGACCAGAGGGCGGTGGCCACGAAGCAGACATCCAGCATCAGCAGCAGCGCCTGCTTGATGTTGCGTGGCAGCTCGATCATTTTTTCCACGGCAACCACCGTGCTGGTGATGATGCTACCGAGCGTCCTGTCGGCGAGCCGTTTCACTGGCGTCAAAGCCCTATGCCCCCTGCCCGGTAGCCGTCCTGGCCAACCGGTCTGTGTTCTAGTTCACGTCCCGTTCAAGTCAAGTGTTGGCGAATGCGCTGCCGCTGCTTCGCAACAGGGCCCATTCTAGCTGCTTGCAGGCGTCCAGTTCACGGTAATTTGCCCGCTTTCAGCTGCGCCGGCACCAGGGGCAGGTAGGCCAGCGCCAGCCACAGCAGGGCAAAGTCAGGCAGCAGGGCTGCCGCTGCGGCCAGAGGCAGCAGCCACAGCAGGTTGTAGGCCAGCATCACCAGCACCACCCGTCCATGGCTGTTCCAGTGCCGCGCCAGGCGTTGATACAGGTGGTGACTGTGGGCTTCGGTGATTCTCTCGCCATTGAACAGGCGCCATGCCAGCGTGTAGGTGGCGTCACCGATAAACACCGCCAGCAAGATGGGCCAGCAGGCCCAGTGCAAGGCACCTGCGCTGACACCCTGGATCGCCAGCGCTGCCAACAGGAAACCGATTGGAATGCTGCCGGCGTCGCCCATGAAGAGACGCGCCGGCGCCCAGTTCCAGTGCAGGAAGGCCAGGGCAGCCGCCGCCAGCAGCAGGCAGAACAGCGGATAGGCGCCACCCTCCCCCAGCCACAGCGACAGCACGCCGGCGGCCAGTGCGGCAAAGCCCGCCTCCACCGCGGCAATGCCGTCGATGCCGTCCATGAAATTGAACAGGTTAACCAGCCAGAGCGCGCAGAAAGCAGCCAGCGCAATTACCCAACCCGGCTGCCCGGGCAGCAGGTGCCAGCTGACGCCGGCACAGGCGGCAGCGTAAAGCAGGAAACGCAGCGCCACCGGCAAGCCAAGGCGGTCATCGACGATGCCCGCCAATGCCAGCGCGCCGGCAGCCAGTGCCAGCAGCGGGTAAGGGGCCGGCCAGGCAACCCCCGCCAACGGCACCACGGCCATCGCCGCGAACAGGCCCAGAAGGATGCCGACTCCACCGCCTCGCGGCACAGGCGCCTGATGGGCGCTGCGATGATTCGGCACATCGAGCATCTGCCAGCGATGAGCAAGCCTCAGGTAGACACCACAGCCCAGCAGCGACACCACGAAGGCGAGACCAATGGCGACCACGCTGGTCACGAACTGGCCTCCGCCACCATATGCGGCGCCACTTCTTCCAGGCGTTGGCGTGGCTGCCAACCCAGGGCATGGCAGAGCTCCGTGTTGGAATATTCCCGGCCATCAAACAGCCGCCGATAGGTTGCACCGGAAAATGGCGCCAGCCGCAGCGTATCGTAGAGCAGGCAGGCAAGGCGCCAGCACCAACCGGGCCAGCGCGGCGGCGCCGGGCTGCGACCCAGCGCTTCGGCGAAGCAGCGGTGGATACGCTGCAGATCATACGACTCGCCGTCGGTGGCAAAGAACACCTGGCCGCGCCCGGGGTCGATTTCAGTCAGCAGGCACAGGGCGGCACACAGGTCCTCAAGACCCACCATCGAACGCGGCTTGCCCGGCGGCGGTGTTGGCATACCCCTGTTCACAAGGGCCAGAAGTCGCGCCAGGTTGCCGCCGGCGCCGGGGCCATAAACCAGCGCCGGGCGCAGCACCACCACGTTCATTGCGGTGTCCCGGTAATCTGCCAGCAGCGCTTCCTCGGTGCGCAGCTTCCAGCGTCCGTAGGCATCCACCGGGTCCACGGCAATCACGCTGGACAGAAAAACAAAGCGAACGACACCAGCCTCGGCGCAGCGCCGGGCGAGTGAGAGCGTGGCGTGGTAATTGTGGGTTTCGTAATCCTCGTCCGCAGCCGCGCGATGGGCGATGCCCGCACAGTGAAATACCGCCTGCACCCCGGCCAGTTGGCTGTCGGAAGGCGCCTCGCGGCCGCAGCGTTCGATGCCGACACCGCGCGCTTCAAGTTGCCGACAGAGTTCGCTGCCGATAAAACCGGTCGCCCCGGTCACAAGGCATTTCATCCCACCGCTGGTTTCCTAGTCTCTATGGTTG
>JAZBOY010000047.1:0-23071 GCA_036351375.1 Halieaceae bacterium | reverse complement strand
GCGAGCTCCGGGCGCCAACGCTGCATCAATATCTTCAGGGTGCTGACATCCAGGTTGCGGTAGTGGAAGTAGCGCTCCAGTTCCGGCATGTGCCGGGCCATGAACCGCCGATCCTGGCAAATGCTGTTACCGCACATCGGGGAAGCGCCTTCCGGCACGTACACCTTGAGGAACTCGATGGTACGCGCGGTCGCGCTGTGCTCGTCCTCATCACTCTCCTTGACCCGCTTCACCAGGCCCGACCGGGTGTGATGCGAGGTGTTCCACTCGTCCATTGCATCGAGTCGCTCGTTGGGCTGGTAGATAGCCAGTACCGGGCCTTCGGCAATGGTATTCAGGTGGGTGTCTGTAACGATGGTGGCAATTTCAATGACCGCGTCATTGTCCGGGTCCAGCCCGGTCATTTCCATATCGACCCAAATCAGGTTCTGGTCACTGAACATAGTGGCGGCATCCGGCGGTCTGTTGGATGAGTGTAGCAAAAGGCATAAACCCGGCTGAAGGCGCTATGATGGCGCCATGAGCAAGCGCAAGCTGACTCGCCGCCAGGCCTGGCGGGTCAGGAAAATCCAGGACGAGCGCCGCCAACGCGCGGAAAGCCGCGGCCAGGCTGCCGAGGACGTGTTGAGCAGTGGCGAACTGGGCACCGAGCGCGACGGCCTGGTCATAGCCCACTACGGCACCCAGGTACTGGTGGAGGCAGGAGCGCTGCGCCAGCGTTGCCACCTGCGCGCCAACCTGGAGAGCCTGGTCACCGGTGACATCGTCGCCTGGTGCCCGGGAGAGCCCCTGGGGGTGGTGGTGGCGCGACAGGAGCGCGCATCGGAACTGTTGCGCCCGGACCCTTATGGCAAGCTGAAGCCAGTGGCCGCCAACGTCGACCAGATCATTGTGGTCATCGCGCCCCGGCCCGAACCCCACGCCAACCTGGTCGATCGCTACCTGGTGGCCGCAGAGGCGGTGGATATCGAGCCGCTGATTCTGCTCAACAAGTCGGACATGCTGGAACCGGGCAGTGCAGACGCTGACGCCATTGCCGAATTGCTGACGCCCTACCCACTGCTGGGCTACCGCCTGCTGGAAGCTTCCTGCAAGAACCGCGATGGCCTCAAGTCGCTAATGGCAACGCTGGAAGGTCATACCAGCGTGTTCGTGGGCCAGTCCGGAGTTGGCAAGTCTTCGCTGGTCAACGCCCTGCTACCGGAGGTCGACACCCGGGTGGGCGCACTGTCTGAAGCCGGCGACAAGGGAACCCACACCACTACCACCGCGGAGCTCTACCATCTGCCCAGTGGCGGCACGCTCATCGATTCTCCGGGGATTCGCGAGTTTGGCCTCTGGCATATGGACCGCGCACAGATCGAGCAGGGGTTCCGGGAGTTCCGGCCACTGCTGGGCCTGTGCAAATTCCGCGACTGCCGCCACCGGGAGGAACCGGGCTGCGCACTCCGGGCGGCGCTGGAGGCCGGCGAGATCAGCGAGCGCCGGATGGCCAGCTACTGGCACATGGTCAATGCGCTGGACGAAAACCCCGGCAACTGAGCTACACTAGCGCCCCCCAGGCTCCTGCCAGCAAACAGGCTTCACCGCCCTCACCCAGCCATGACCAACGCCAACCTTGCTCTGCTGATCGAACCCGAAGATTTCTCTGCACGCCGCGATGCGCTCGACAATCTACTGCTTGTCGAGGTGAGCAGCCCGGATGCGTACCGGGCCGGGCATATACCTGGCGCCGTGCACCTGCCGCCCGGGGTGCTGCAGCACGGCGCGCCGCCGGCGCCGGGACGGATTCCCGAGCAGGAGCGGCTTGATGAAATCTTTTCGTACCTGGGGCTCACTCCTGATCACCACGTGGTGGCCTATGACGACGAAGGCGGCGGCTGGGCCGGCCGATTGCTGTGGACCCTGGATGCTATCGGCCACACAAAATACAGCTACCTCAACGGGGGCATTCACGCCTGGCGTGCCGCCGGCCTGCCACAGGAGACCGACATCTCCCAGCCGGACTCCCAACCGGTGAGCGTGAGCGTGAACAACGGCCCGATTGCCGAAGTCGACGACATCCTGCCGCGCCTCGAGGATGAGAACTTTGCCATCTGGGATGCCCGCTCGGCCGAGGAGCACCAGGGCCTGCGCTCAGGTTCTGCCCGCGCCGGGCATATACCCGGTGCCATCAATATCGACTGGCTGGAACTGATTGATCGCGGCAACGCGATGCGCCTGGTGGACCTGGAGCAACTGCGCGAACGACTGGCAGGGCTTGGACTGACGCCTGACAAGGACATCGTGACCCATTGCCAGACCCACCACCGCTCCAGCCTCAGCTGGCTGGCGCTGAAAATTCTCGGCTACCCCTCGGCCCGGGGCTACCACGGCTCCTGGGGCGAGTGGGGCAACCGCGAAGACCTGCCGGTGGCCTGACCCGATGGACCAGCTGTTTATTGCCCTGCAGCACCTGCTGCCCCAACACCTCCTGTCGCGGCTGGTAGGCTGGCTGGCACGTTCAGAGCTGCCCTTTATTCGCGGCCCGTTCATTCGCCTGTTCGCTAGCCACTTCGAAGTAGACATGAGTGAGGCAGCGGAACCGGAGCTGGAGGCCTACCCGAGCTTCAACGCCTTTTTCACACGCGCGTTGGCAGAGGGCGCGCGCCCGCTGGCTGATGGGGAAGACGCCCTGCTCTGCCCTGCCGACGGCAGCATCAGCCAGCTAGGCAGCATCGACGGTGGACGCATTTTCCAGGCCAAGGGTCACAGCTACAGCTGTGCGGAACTGCTGAGCGACCCGGAGCGCGCCCGGGCGTACGAGAACGGCAGCTTCGCCACCGTGTACCTCTCGCCTCGCGACTACCATCGCGTGCACATGCCCTGCGCCGGCGACCTGAGCGCCCAGACCTATGTGCCCGGCGCCCTGTTCTCGGTCAACCAGACAACGGCCGAAAACGTCGACCGCCTGTTCGCCCGGAACGAGCGCCTGGTGTGCTATTTCGACACACCCACCGGCCCGATGGCCATGGTGCTGGTTGGCGCCATGATCGTCGCCGGCATCGAAACCGTCTGGTCGGGCCAGGTAGCACCCCCACCCCGCCAGCCAAAAACCGTCGACTACAAGAACGCACCGCCGGGCATCAGCCTTGCCCGCGGAGAAGAAATGGGCCGCTTCCTGCTCGGCTCCACGGTCATCCTGCTCTTCCCCAAAAACACCGTCACCTGGGAACCCGGGTTCTCAGCCGGCTCCCCCACCCGCATGGGCGAGCGGCTGGGCACGTTTACCTAAGGTTCTGCCTAGCTTCGTAGTGCCGGGGCTGGGAGTGGCAGGGGGTTTTCCAGACCGTCGGCGGCATGGATGGCGGGGGCCGCCCAGGCACGCCGAGCCCCCAGGGATGGGTTCACGGCGCGTCTGCAAATAGCCACCCGCAGCCGCGCTCCGTAGCACGGAGCACGGCAACAGGAATTACAGGTTCTCTTCGGCGAAAGCGGCCAGGCGTGAGCGCTCGATGCCGTTGACGTGCATGATGCCGGCGTGGTCGAACGGCTTGCACTTCTCCACCAGGTAGGTGAGCCCCGAGGTCAGCGGTGAGATGTACTTGTTGTCGATCTGCGCCAGGTTACCGAGAACCACGATTTTCGAATCGGCACCCACCCGGGTGATCACCGACTTGAGCTGGAACTGGGTAAGCCCCTGGCTTTCGTCGATGATGATGTAGGCGTTGTTGAAGGAGCGCCCGCGCATGAAGTTGAGCGACTTGAACTGGATGTTGGCGCGCTCTTTCACGTAGTCGATGCTGCCGTGGCTGCATTCGTCGGCGCCGTGGAGAATTTCCAGGTTGTCGTCGAACGCCGCCAGCCAGGGCGCCATCTTTTCTTCCTCGGTGCCCGGCAGAAAGCCGATATCTTCGGCGATGGGCGGTGTGGAGCGGGCCACGATCAGCTTGTTGTACTTCTTCTGCTCAAGAATGGCGTGCAGTCCGTAGGCCAAGGCGATCAGCGTCTTGCCGGAACCGGCGGGACCGGTGAGCACGGTCATGTCCACGCTGTCGTCATCGATCAGCTCCATGGCCATGGCCTGCTCGAGGTTGCGTGGTGACAGACCCCAGAAGCGGCGATTCATCAGGTTGTCGCGGCTGTCGCAGCGCAGGTAGACGTAGTCATCGTCGACGCGCTTCACGTAGGCGAAGAAGTCGTTGTCGTCAAATACAAACATGTTCGGGTAGGCCTGGGGCAAAGCCGCACGGGGCACTCGATGAAGCGTCCGGTCGCCCTCGCGCAGGGTGTCGACCTCGTCGATACCCGCCCAGAAGTCGCCTTCAATCTGCTCGTAGCCCCTGGCCAGCAGGTCGATGTCATCGAGCACCACGTCGCGGCGGTAGTCTTCGACATGCTCGAGGCCGGAACCCTTGGCCTTGAGGCGCATATTGATGTCTTTGGTCACCAGGCAAACAAAGGCATCCGGCTGCTCGGACTGCAGCTTGAGTGCGACATTGATGATGCGATTGTCGTTGGCCTGGTCCTGGGTGTCGTTGAGGAAGGGGATATCGCTTTCCTCCGACAGCAGCTGGTCGGGATAGATGGACAGCCTGCCCAGGATGCCGTCGATGTTGGAGCCGGGAATCTCGATGCCTTCCTGCAGCTCTGCCGGAGAGGCCTCATCAACAATCTTGTCGATCATGTTGATGGCGATCCTGGCCTCGCGGCTGACCGTCTTGTCGCGACGGTCCTTGATGTGATCCAGCTCTTCGAGCACCGTCATCGGTATGACGATGTGATGCTCGTTGAATGCGCACACGGCGGTGGGATCGTGCAGTAAGACATTGGTATCCAGCACATAGATTTTCTTTCTTGCCAGTGCGGGATGTGGTTGATCTACACGCAGCGCGGCGCCTGAATCCATATATGTTTCCTCTCGGGTCTTTTGGAGTGTGACTGTTGCAATGACAGTCTTTGTAGTTGTGGCCCAGCACAGCCCGACGCCCACGCAGCGGCCATCGCAGCGGCAATAAAAGCCGGGCGCGAGGCATCCAGGTGACAAAAATCAGGGGGTTGAGGAGTGCTGAGCGATGCTGGCCAGCAGGGCCGTTGCTCGGTCGGGACGCGCGCTAATCGCGCTCTGTCATACGCCGTATCGGGAAAGCCCCATGGAGCAGGGCCCCTCGCCGGCGTCTGGAAAATCTTCAAATATGTTTCCCAGGTTCACCCGCTAACCACGCACCGGGAAAGCCCCGATGCAGTTTCATTATCGGGGTCGATTTCCGGCATTGTCAACGCAAGAATCATGAAGATGCCGGCGCAGTTCACGGAACACTGACACTGCGACGGAATTCGGCTAGCATAGCGCCCCTTATGACGACACTTTCCCGAAATGCTCAATCAGGATTCTCTAGCTCAGCTTAAGGGCCTCAAGGCCCAGATGGAGGCGGAGAAAGAGCGTGCTGAGGCCGTTATCAAGGGTACGCAGGCCCGCTATGGCTTCGCGGTACTGGATGACGGTCGCGAGATCTTCATACCTCCCGACGAGATGCTCAAGGCCTTCCCGGACGACCGGGTGCGCGTGTGCATCCGGCCCGACCGCGGCGACAAACCCATCGCCGAAGTCGAGAAGCTGCTGGAATGCCCCATCGGTGAGTTTAATGGCCGCTGCGTGCGCAAGGGCAAGGCCCTGTTCGTTGAGCCCGACCTGCCGCGCCTGAGCCGCTGGCTGTTCATCCCGCCGCACGCACGCAACGGGGTCAAGGAGGGCGACTTTGTACGCGCGGCCCTGCTGCGCCACCCGATTCGCGACGGCAAACCGCAGGCCAAGGTGCTGTCCATCATCGGCAATGCCGAGACCATCGGTATCGAGAACCTGTACACGGCCACCAAGTACCAGCTGTCCAGGGACTGGAGCGATGAAGCCCTGGCCGAGCTGGACGCCGGCCTGGCGTCGGCGGAGCCACTGGACGACCAGCGACGCCGCGACCTGACTGACCTGGAATTCGTGAGCATCGACTCCGCCCGCACCCAGGACATCGACGACGCGCTCTATGCCGCACCCAACAGCAACGGCTGGTGCCTGTATGTCGCCATCGCCGACCCGACGCCTTTTATTACCCCGGGCAGCACCCTGGACCAGGAGATCGCCGCTCGCGGCACCTCCATCTACTTCCACGGCGACGCCATCGCCATGTTGC
This sequence comes from Halieaceae bacterium, assembly GCA_036351375.1. Lineage (GTDB taxonomy): Bacteria > Pseudomonadota > Gammaproteobacteria > Pseudomonadales > Halieaceae > JANQIO01. The sequence continues at coordinate 16,907 of JAZBOY010000047.1, read as the reverse complement.
CGGAAAGGCTGTCGCAGGAAAACTGCGCGCTGGCCGAGGGCGAGGATCGCCCCGCCCTGGTCTGCAAGATCGAGGTGAAGGACAGCGGCGAGGTGGGCGAGTTCGAATTCATCGAAGCCGTGGTGCGCTCACGGGCCAAGCTCAGCTATATCGCCGTGGATCGCTACCTGGCGGGAAACTACGACGAGCTGATGAGCCACGCCACGCCGCTAGAAGCGCTTTACCAGGTATACCGGGCGCTCCGCGGCCACCGCGAGGAGCAGGAGCTGGTCATGGAGGAGCGCCCGGAATACCGCTGGATGCTCAACGACCAGAAGAAGATCGAGCGCATCGAGAAATGCGAAAAGCTGCTGTCACAGAAGCTGGTGGAAGAGTGCATGGTGGCCGCCAACCGCTGCTGCGCGCAATTCCTCAAGGAGCGTGACTGTGCCGGTCCGTTCATCGGCCATCGCGGCTTCCGGCCGGATCGCAAGGATGAGATCAAGCGCTTCATGACCCGTTTCATGCCCGACTTCGTGGAGCAGGACCTCGGAGAGCTTGCGGTTTACCGCAGCGCCATCCAGCGCATGAACCAGTCCGACGACTTGCCCCTGCGCAGCATGGCCAATCGCCTGCTGGCGCGCGCCGAGCTGCTGACCAAGGCCGCACCGCACATGGGGATGGGGCTTGAGTGCTATAGCAACTGCACTTCACCGCTGCGCAAGTACGTCGATTTCCTGGTACACCGGCAAATCAAAGCAGTGCTGCACGGCGACGCCAGCAGCGCCATCTCCAACACCGAGCTCAGCGGCCTTGCAGCCCGCCTGGCCACGGTGCGCCAGGCCACCCGGGAAGCCGAAGTCTGGCTGCAGTGTGAATTCCTGGCTGGCAATGTCGGTGAGGAGTTTGACGCGGTGGTAGCGCAAATCAGCAGCAGCGGCTTTACCGCCAGGCTCCTGGACAACGGTATCGAAGGCCAGGTGGACCTGCGCAAGGATCCGGAAAAATTCAGCTTCGACCGTTGGGCGGCAACCCTCAGCAGCCCCAGTCGTACGTTCCAGCTGGAGCAGCCGGTGAAAGTCAGGCTGGAGCGGGCTGATGCGACCAGGCGGGAAATCCAGTTTGCCCCGGTGCCGGATAGTTCGCCTGCACCTGACTCACCAGACAAATCATCTCCCTGACACCCAGCTCTCGCAGGTAGGCACCCACTTCTGCCGGGTCGCTGCACAGCGCCAGGTTGCAGTCGACGAGGGTAAGGGTGTCCATGATGGCCCGATCGGCAGGCAACAGGGCCTCTTCAGTACCGAAGATCAAGCGGGTAAAGCAGTCCACGATCTCCATTTCACTGGGGATTGCGATGTCTGATTGACTCACTCGATCACTCATACTTCGAGTATGAACCAGCATCTGGTCAAAAAATGGCCAAATCTGGGTAATTCTTCACAAAACACCCCAATTTTGGCCTTTACGGACCTGAAAAGCCCCGTTTTAGCCCACAAGCGCCCTTGACAAGCACCAATCACCACCACGGGTGCTGGTCGGCCCCGCGGCGCGAGCCCAGGGCTCAAAGTCGCCGGGGGCTAGAAGTGCGCGTTGCCCGGGGTACGGGGGAACGGGATGGCGTCGCGGATGTTTTCCATGCCGGTTATGTAGTTGAGCAGACGCTCGAAGCCGAGGCCGAAACCGGCGTGGGGCACGGTGCCAAAACGCCGCAGGTCGCGGTACCAGTCCAGCTCGCCACTGAGCCCGTGCTCTGCCATGCGGGCATCCAGTACGTCGAGACGCTCCTCGCGCTGGCTGCCGCCGATGATCTCTCCGATACCCGGCGCCAGCACATCCATTGCCGCCACCGTCTTGCCGTCGTCGTTCAGGCGCATATAGAAGGCCTTGATCTCCTTCGGGTAGTTCATCACCACCACCGGACGGCCGACGTGCGTCTCGGCCAGGTAGCGTTCGTGCTCTGACTGCAGGTCCTTGCCCCAAGCCACCGGGAATTCGAACTTTTCGCCGCAGTTTTCGAGAATGCTGATGGCTTCGCTGTAGTCCAGGCGCTCGAAGTTCGCATCCACCACGCTGCGCAGCCGGGTGATAGCCGTCTCGTCGATACGCTGCTCGAAGAAGGCCATGTCGTCACCACAGCGCTCCAGCACCACGGCAAATACATGCTTGAGCATGTCCTCGGCCAGGTCTGCGAGTTGGGCGAGGTCTGCAAAGGCGATCTCTGGCTCCACCATCCAGAACTCGGCCAGATGGCGGCTGGTGTTGGAGTTCTCCGCCCGGAACGTGGGCCCGAAGGTGTACACCTTGCTCATGGCCAGGCAATAAGCCTCAACATTCAGCTGGCCGGACACCGTGAGGAATGACTCCTCACCGAAAAAGTCCTGGCTGAAATCCACGCCACCCCCCCCACGGGGCAGGTTGGCCAGGTCCAGGGTGCTGACGCGGAACAGTTCGCCGGCACCTTCGCAGTCGCTGGCGGTAATGATGGGCGTGTTAATCCAGTGAAAACCGTTCTGGAAAAAGTAGTCGTGAATGGCGTGGGCCAACACCGTACGCACCCGGGTGATGGCGCCGAAGGTATTGGTGCGCGGGCGCAGGTGAGCCACGGTGCGCAGGTATTCAAAGGTATGGCGCTTCTTGGCGATCGGGTAGGACTCGGCGTCCTCGACCCAGCCAATAACAGCTACCGCCGTGGCCTGGATCTCCAGTGACTGGCCCTTGCCCTGCGACTCTACCAGCTCGCCCGTTACTTCCACCGCGCAGCCGGTAGTGATGTGCAGAACCTCGTCTTCGTAGTTGGCGAGGTCAGAGGGAACCACGGCCTGGATCGGATCGAAACAGCTGCCGTCATGGATCGCAAGGAAGGAAATGCCGGCCTTGGAATCGCGCTTGCTGCGAATCCAGCCGCGCACGGTCACCTGCTCGCCGGTAGCGATTTCTCCGCCCAGGGCGGCGGCAACTGAGGGCTTGTTCATGGTAGCTCCGCGGAAAAAAGCGCAAGCATACTGGATTGCTCAAACGCCACCAAGCGGTGGCGCGGTACCGGCTAGTCGAGGGGGGTAATCTTGCTCCCCTCCAGGGTGAGGTTGTACATCAGGCCGGCGTTGGTAAACACGAAGCCGATGATGGGTGCCTGGGTTGTCGTGGTGTCGAGCCCGCCCCCGGCCCCTGCCTGCACCAGGGCGACGCGTCCGTCTACGCCGGCCTCCCAGCCCTTGCTGCGCCGGAACTTCCGCAGCGCCTGGCTGCTCATGAAAAGGATGATCTGGGTCTTGGACTGGGCGCCCAGTTGCAGACCGAAGGAGGCTCCGGAAATCGAGTAATAGGTGGCGGTTTCACCATCGGTCAGCAGCGCGCCTTCACCGTATTCACCGCCGATGCCAAAGCCCACCTTGACCACATCGGGGAAGACCAGCACCGCCTCAGCCTTGTCGAGCAACTCGGCACTCTCTGGTGATTTCTCACGCAACGCTACCAGCGCTGCCTCGATCTTGGCATCCAGGGCTTCGCGGCCCGCGTCGTCTGCCGTAGCGGCCGATGCAACCAGTGTGCAAAGCAGCAGGGGCGCGAGCAAATGTGAGAGCAAACGGGACTTGATGATCATGATGTTTCCCACGGCGAACCCGCGGCATCATGCCATGCAGCCAGGAGCTTGGCGAGCACCCCTCAGGGGGTATCGATCTGGGCGGTCACCACGTTGCTGCGCTGCAGCTGTTCCAGGAAAAGCTGGTAGGTCTTGCGCTCGCCTACCAGGCGCGAGTGCATCACAGCCTTTTCTGCGAAGCTGCGACTCTGCTCCACGCGCTCCATGGTCAGGAACAGGCGCGCTACCCGGAAGTAGAACTCGGCCTCGTCCTCCTGCAGGTCGATGGCATCGAGGTAGTGCTCCAGGGCCTGCTCATGGTCTCCCGCGGCTTCCGCCAGTTCTCCCAGGTAGTAGTGGTAGAACGGATTGGTTTGACGACGCTTGCGCACTCGCTCTTCCCAGCGCCGCGACTCTTCCAGCTCGCCGCGATCAAAGTAGAGCACGGCGAGGTTGTTCATGGCACTGGGGGAGTCAGGGTTCAGTTCCAGGGCCTGCCGGTACATGGCTTCCGCCGCAGCATCCTGGCCGGCCACCCGGTAGATGGCGCCGAGGTTTACCCACAGGTAGTCGATGTTGCCGCCCAGGCTCAGGGCGCGCACGGCTTCGGCGTAGGCCTCGGCACTGTCCTGATGGAACAGCGCCTCCATGGCGCGGTTGCCGTGATAGAGCGCCGCCGCTTCCCGGTCTTTCAACACCCTGGCCGAGGCCACCCGCTCGCGGGGTACCGGGTCAATGTCCACCACATACTCCTCACCATTGCGCAGCCTGACCACCACGTTCACATGCTTGCGCAGGGCCACCTGTTCACCGTGGCGAGCCCATTCGGGGCGCAGGGAAACTGACAGGTAGCGGGCATCGAGACCGGCATGGCGCGCCATCGCAACAAACAGGTGAGCGTAGCTCAGGCAATTGGCCACGCCCGAATGAAATACGTCTGTGGCACTACCATCGGCGTTGGGGTCGTAATCGATACCCAGCAGCGCCTGGCTGCGCAGGCCGCGATGCAGGCTCTGCAGGCGCTGGCGTTGGGAGCCGGTAATGTAGCGATCGATGAATGCGCGCATGTCGTCATCCATGGCCAGCAGCGGCGGCGTTTGCGTCGTGTCCAGCGCGGCGCCGGCCTCAAGCGGGGCGGCATCCAGCTGGAGCGGGGGTAGCTCATCGGGATTGAAACCGAAACGGGACTGGCCGGCGCAGGCAGACAATACAAGGGCTACCAGGCCCATCAGGAGCCGGGAAGAAACAACGCCAAAACAGCGCACGGTCACGTGAAGTTACACATAGGCGGTACCTTAACTTCAGTATACCGCAGCCAGCGCAGCCTGCCCGCTGCGACCTGAAACACCGTGACGGCGGTCACCAACCTCGCCTGGTTTGACATGTATCAATGCGATTCTGGCTGGCGTTCCCTAAGCTTTACTGGCAGTCGGGACAAGAGGATAAAAAGATGACTCAGCACCTGATGGCGGAAGATACGCAGGAAGATATCCGTACGCTGAAACACCTTGGCATCTTTGTGGCCATGTTTGCCGGGTTCTCCCTGTGCCTGGCAATAAGCGTCGCACTCTTCGCGCCCTGACTGCTGGAGGGTTTCCCTCCCCCCTATCGAATTCATGGGCCTGAGCCTGTTGGCCGACTCACTAGAGTCGGCTTTTTTATGCCTGCTTTAACCCCCGCCTGTCCATAGTCCGTTAACGCAGATTCCGCTGTTCTGCCGCGCCCGACAGCAATGGCCAGGCACCGGGGTCAGGTGTCGTTTTCAGGCGGCCGTGTGCAGACCGCACTCGCGGCCATCGTGGACCTTGGTGGGATCGAAATAATGCCGGCAGGTGGGGAGTGAGTGCTCGGCCATGTACGCCTCGACGTCGGCTTCTGACCAGTAAAAGATCGGCGCCACCTTGATGATGCCGCGACCGTCCAGGGTAACGATATCCAGCCCCTGGCGGTGCTCGGTTTCCTCCTTGCGGATACCCGTCAGCCAGATATCCGGCTTGAGTTCATTGAGCGCGCGCTCAAAGGGCTCCAGCTTGACCTGCCGGGTGAACTCCGCATGCAGAGCCTCATCTTCGATCGTGGGTACGCCACCCATGATTGCGTTGCGCCGTTCCGAGGTCATGCTGGGCGAGTAGACATGCATGTTCAGTTCGAGGTCGCGCATCAGCCGTTCCGCCACCAAGTACGTGTCGCGCAGGTTGTAGCCGGTGTCGACCCAGACCGTGGGCACCTGTTTGTCGACCTGGCTGACCAGGTGCAGCATGACGGCAGCATTCCTGCCAAAGCTGGTAGTGGCGATGGTCGGACGGCCCTGGGACAGCGCCCAACGTACGATCTCGCCGGGGTCGGCGTCGCGCAGTTGGGCGTTGATGCTGTCGAAATCCAGTTCCACAGGGGTCATCTCTGGTCATAGAGTGGCTGAGACTAAGCAATCCCCCCAGGGCTGACAAATACTCAATGCTCATATGGTTATGTCACTGCGCCTGATCCATAAGGTCAGCGCGGCTTGGCAGCGAAGGACATTGCGGCCCGCGCCCGGCGCAGAGGATACTTCCAGGGCTTGAGGAGGATCGCCCATGAAAAACCCGCTTTGTGAACGACTTGGCATCGACTATCCCATTTTCGCCTTTACCCACTGCCGCGACGTGGTGGTGGCCGTCAGCAAGGCCGGCGGGATCGGCGTGCTGGGCGCGGTGGGCTTTTCCCCTGACCAGTTGAAGGAGGAGCTCGACTGGATTGACGAGCATATCGGCGATTACCCCTACGGCGTGGATATCGTCATCCCGCAGAAATACGAGGGCATGGGGGACATGAGCCCCGAAGAACTGGAAAAGCAGCTCTGGGACATGGTGCCCCAGGAGCACATCGATTTTGCCCAGCAGCTGCTCGCCGACGCCGGCGTGCCCGAGTGGCCCGACGGCAGTACTAGCATGGGCCTGATGGGCTGGACCGAGGCCACTGCCACCCCGCTGCTGGAGGAAGCCCTCACCCGACCCAAGTGCCGCATGATTGCCAACGCCCTGGGCACGCCACCGGCAGACAAGATCAAGCAAGTACAGGACAGCGGCCGCCTGATCGGCGCTCTCTGCGGCAAGGTCAAGCAGGCGGTCGCCCACAGGGAGGCCGGCCTCGACTTCGTGGTGGGCCAGGGCGGGGAAGGTGGAGGCCATACCGGAGAGATCGGTTCCATCGTGCTCTGGCCGCAGATGATCGACGCCATCGGCGACACCCCGTTCCTGGCTGCGGGTGGTATCGGCAACGGGCGCCAGGTGGCCGCCGCCCTTGCCATGGGCGCTGCCGGGGTGTGGACGGGGTCGCTGTGGCTGACGGTGGAGGAAGCTCATACCCAGCCCGCCCAGAAGGAATCGCTGCTCAAGGCAGGCAGCGGCGACACCGTGCGCTCCCGCTCCTGGACCGGCAAGACCTGCCGCATGTTGCGCAATGACTGGACCGAGGCCTGGGAAAGGCCCGACACGCCGGACCCGCTGGGCATGCCCCTGCAGGGCATGGTCACGTCTGACGGTATGCGCCGCACCTCGACCTACGCAGACAAGGGCAATTGCCAGAGTGTGGCATTCAACCCCTGCGGCCAGGTGATAGGCCAGATCAACCAGGTGGAAAGCTGCCGCAGCGTGATGCAGCGGCTGCTCGAGGAATACGTGGACGCCGTTGAGAAAGCGGCGTCAATGCTACCGGAGGGGTAGGTGGGGCCGCCCAGGTGGGGCCGCCCAGGCGCGGCCGGCGAGGTGGGGCCGCCCAGGCGCGGCCGGCTAGGCGCCCCCGGCTAGGCGGCCATGCGGGCGACGGTCGCCTCCAGCTCCTCGTGCAGCTCGAGGTACTGCCCGGTCAGCTTGTGGCTGGGCGCCATGTCGATCAGAGGCCGGTGCTCGCGGTGCGATTCCTTCATTTTTACCGAGGTGTTCAGGTAAGTCTTGAACACCGGCATGCCCTCTTCCTCGAGCTCGGCTACCAGTTCCCCCGGCAGGCGCGCCTGGCTGTTGAACTGGTTGATGATAATGCCTTCCACCTCCAGGTCCGGATTGTGGTCTTCCTGCAGCTCGACGATATTGTCCATCAGGCTGTAGAGGGACTGGCGGGCAAAGCTGTCGCAGTCGAAGGGAATGACCACCGTGTCCGCGGCGATAAGCGCCGACTTGCTGTAAAAATTGAAGTTGGGCGGCGTATCGATGTAGATGCGGTCGTACTCTTCATCGAGCTTGTCCAGGGCATCGCGCAGCTTGTAGATCTTGTAACGGGATTCCAGCTCCTTCTCCATGGCGGTCAGGGCCGGGCTGGAGGGCATCAGGTAGAGATTCTCGTAGGGCGTTTCCCAGACAAAGGAATCGGGGTTGCTGGCCTTCTTGCGGGAGCGGACGGTCTGCTTGAACATCGCCGCCACGCCCTGGGCCTCGTCCGGGAAGGCCTCGGCATCGATTTCGCCGACCAGGTAGTGGGTGGTATTGCCCTGCACGTCGAGGTCGACCACCAGGGTCCTGAGGCCCATGGCAGCGCCGATGGCCGCGAGGTTGCAGGTTATGCTGGTCTTGCCGACACCGCCTTTCTGGTTGAAAACAACTCGTCTCATGGCATTGGCCCTCCGCCGAAAAGGCCATCGATTCTAAAACAAAGGTGTGCCCCAATGAAGCACCGGGGCGATTTTCGCTGCAAAAAGCGCTGAGGTGTCACAGCCACGGAAGCGTCTAAGCTGTTAATGATGGACGATTCTGATCGCATCTCAGCGCTGCACCGGTTCTGGTTCGGGCCGCTGGACAGCAACGGCATGCCGGGCTCAGACCGCAACAGCTTCTGGTACGGGGGCGGCGCGGAGACGGATGCCGCCTGCCGGGAGGAATTTGGCGCAGAGCTGGAGGCCGCGCTTGCCGGCCGGCGTGACCACTGGCCGGACACAGATGATGGCCTGGTGGCGCTGGCACTGCTGCTGGACCAGTTTACCCGCAACATCTACCGCGGCACGCCCCGCGCGTTCAGCGGCGATGATCGCGCGCTGGCACTGGCGCGAGCTGCCGTCGCCGAGGGCCGGGATCGCCACCTGCCCACGATACACCGGGTGTTTCTGTACACGCCCTTCGAACACGCCGAAAACCTGCCCGCCCAGGAAGAAGGCGTGGCCCTGTTCGAGCGCCTGCTGGAGGAATGCCCCGCGAAAGCCCGCGACGCGGTCGCAAACTTCCATCGCTACATGCTGGCGCACCGGGACGTCATCGCGCGTTTCGGCCGCTTTCCCCACCGCAATGCCATCCTCGGCCGGGAATCCAGCCAGGATGAGCTTGCCCACCTCGAAAAGCATGGAGGATTCTAATGAAAATATTCCTCACCCTGTTGTGCACCAGCTGCCTGGCGCTGCCTGCGCTGTCCCAGACTCCCAGCTACAGCTGCGAGGACACGGCCGGCCATCGACAGTTCGACTTCTGGATTGGCCGCTGGGAGGTAACCGATGCCAGCGGCGAGCAGCGCTACGGCGAGAACAGCATCTCCAGCCGCGACAAGGGATGCCTGCTACTGGAGGAGTGGACCAGCAGCCGCGGCGGCACCGGCAGCAGCATCAACTACTTCAACCCGGAAGACGGCCTCTGGCATCAGAACTGGGTAGACAGTGGCAATACCATCATTCACACCGCCGGCGGCATGGTAGACAGCGCCATGGTCATGGAGGGCAGCATCTATTACCTCGCCAACGGCCAGTCTGCCGCCTTCCGGGGCTCCTGGTCGCCGCTGAAGGACGGCCGTGTGCGGCAGTTCTTTGAGCAGCGGGATGAAAACGGGGCCTGGCAGCCCTGGTTTGAGGGTTACTACCGAAAACTGGAGTAAGCGGCGGCTGTCAGCCCCCGGTGTCTGCCGCCAGCAGTGACTCCCCAATGCGCTCCGCCAGCTCCTTGAGAAGGGCTTTCTGGGCATCGGCGAGTGCGGGATAGCCATCTCGCGCCAGGGCGCGGGTTTCCGAAAACTGGTAGGTCGTGAGCTCCTCTCCGGCGCTGTCAATCCACCAGTAGGCCACCAGCAGGGCGTCACCATCCATAGTGCCGTGCAGCTGGTCGATGCGCACGTTGAAGGTCAGCGGGGCATCCGACATGGCCTCGGGGAACACATCGGCACCCACCGCCCGCGAGACCTCCAGCAACATCAGGTTCCTGAGGGCGCCGGCCATGGGCTCCGCCCACTGGTGATTGCGGGCCGGGCGAATCTTGCCGGGGCCCACCTCGAGTATCAGCCCGGACTGGTCGACATAGGGCGCCACCACAAGCTGCCCCATGGCGAAGCGCGAAGACGGCTGCAGATCACGGGTTTTTGAGGGCGTTTCACCGCGCAGCAGGTAGTAGTGTTGCTCTGCCGGCGTGCTGGAGCAGCCGGCGAGCAGCAGGCCCAGCACCAGGACAGGCAAGCTCACGACCGCGGCAGTGCGGGTGTTTGGGTATCGGAAGGTCATCAGCGGGCCTCCGGCTCGGGATCGGGGGGCAGCCTGGCCGGCATGATAGCGGCGTTGGGCTGGTTGGAGAGGGTCCGGGTCAGGGACTCCATATTGTCCAGCGTCCGGTTGAGCTGGCGCATGCTGGCATTGAGGTTCTGGTAGAGCTCGGAGCCCGGGGACAGGCCCTCCAGCGTTTTGTCCAGCTCCTTGAGCGTGGCGTCGAGGTTGGCGGGCAGGTTTTGCATGCCCTCGTCGTTGAGTATCTCGCCCAGCCCCTTCAGCACCTCGTCCAGTTCTGCAATGGCCGCATTGGTATTGGCGATGGTCTCCTCGATCGGCGCACTGTTGACCTGGTCAAGAATGGCGTTGATCTTGACCATGATCTGGTCGAAGTTGCCGCCGGTGACCGGTATCACCGGATAACCCAGCCACTCTTCCAGCTCGGCCTCGCCGGCGCGTTCCGGGTAATAATCAAAGCTTATGAACTTGGCGCCGGTGAGCAGATTGCCGGTCTCAATGGTAGCGCGCAGGCCGGCGGGCACCCCGGTCGCAAATATCCGATTCATCAATTGCACCGAGGCGTCATTGTCCGGCAGTGAAAAGCGCCCTGGTTCTATGTACAGCAGTACCGGTATAGGCCGGCCCTGCGCTGTTATCGCGCCGGTTTCATCCAGCACTTCGGTACGTTCCGTGATCATCTCCTTGATCATCAAACGCTCAACCCGGCCCATGCGAATGCCGCGGTACTCCACCGGCGCCCCGGGCAGCAGGCCCTTGACCGACTGGTTGAAGCGCACCACCACATTGGTGCCGGCGAGGAAGGGATTCTGCTGGGCGGCCTCAAAGCTCTCGTAGAGCTTGTACTGTGTCTCGGCTTCGACGGGATTGCCTGCGTACATACCGTCGGGGTGTCCAAAAGCCACCCCACCCAGCAGTACGGTATCCATGGAACCGGTGCGTATTTGCACACCCTCTGCGCTGGCAGAAACGGAAATTCCGCTGGTATTCCAGAACCGCACCGAGCTATCGATCAGCTCATCGAACGGAGCGTCGATGAAGACCTCGTAGCGCATGAGCTCCTGATCGATATCGAAGGTCTCACTCTCGATCCGCCCTACCCGGTAACCCTTGTAGAGAATCGGGTCACCGGTGCTCACAGAGCGAGTACTGCTGCCCAGCAGCTGCAGCCGCAGCCCGGGGGCATCTGCCGGGGTAAGCGGTGGCTTCGGCAGCGCGGTGAAGGATTTAGTCAGTTTGCCGGGGCTAGTGCTGGTGCTGGTGCTGGGCGACATCCTGATATAAGCGCCCGACAACAGGGTATCGAGACCGGAGATATTCCCCAGCCCAACCTGCGCCGTGACCACCCAGAACCGGGTATCCGGCGTCAACAGGTCCTTAACGTGATAGTCCATTTTCACGGTGGCGACCACGCCTTCGAAGTCGTCGGTCAGCTTTACGTCGGTGACCATGCCGACCTCGACGTTGCGGTACTTTACCTTGGTCTTGCCCGCACTCAGGCCAGAAGCATTCTCGAAGGCGATGGTGATTTCCGGCCCCTCGGTCAGAAAGCTGTGCACGACCATGTAGATGCCGAGACCGAGGGCCAGCACGGGTACGATCCAGATCGGGTTGAAGGAGCGACCTTCCTTCAGGTCAGGCTGGGCGGTTGCCATTCTTATTATCCATTTCGTCCCAGATAAGCCGCGAGTCAAAGCTCTCGGCCGCTATCATTGTGACTATCACTACGCCGGCAAAAGACAGTGCCGCGATCCCCGGGCGAATCACCAACAGCCCCCCCAGATTAACCAGCGCCACCAGAATAGCAACCACGAACACGTCCACCATCGACCACTTGCCGATGAATTCTGTCACCTGGTACATCACCGTGCGCTGCCGCGGCTCCAGCGGCGAGTGCCGTTCCACAGTCCACACCAGGTAGAACATGGCGAACAGCTTGCCCAGTGGCACCATCACGCTGGCGATAAAGATCACCGCCGCGATAGGTACCGAACCCAGCTTGATGAGCAGTACCACGCCACCGATGATGGTGCTGGCCTCGGTACGGCCCAGCTGGTCGGTGTACATGATGGGGTACAGGTTGGCAGGGATGTAGAGGATGCTGGCGGTTATCAGCAGCGCGAGGGTGCGCTGCAGACTATCGGTTTCACGCTGGTGCACCATCGACCCGCAGCGCGGGCAGTGGTGCTGCTCAACCGGCACCAGCTTGCAGCAGGTATGGCAGGAGGCCAGGTTGAGGTCCCGGGCGGTCCTGGCCTCGGACGAGCCGCTCACGCCGCACTCTCCTTCTCCACTGCCTCGATGGCATTCCAGAGCTGGTAGCGATCAAGCACCCCCATCGCAAAGGTAAACAGGATGGCGAAAGCCACGTAAGACCAGAAAGACAGGCCCAGGGTCACGGTAGCCATCTTGGCGATCTTCACCAGCGACACGATGACGCCGATGATGAATACCTCGACCATGGACCAGCTCTGCAGGTGGAAGATCCAGCGGCCGACCGGCTTGAGCCAGGGCCGATACCGACGTCGGGCCAGCGGCACGCTCAACATCAGCAGCAACACCAACACCAGGGCGGGAATCGCAATGATGAACGCGGCCACCAGGGTCGCCACTATGGGCAGGCCGTTGCGCCAGAGAGAACCGGGCGTTTGCGGCAGCGTCATGACGCTTTCCACACCGCTGGAGGAAAATGACAGGAACGGGAAAAGGCAGGCGAATACCAGCGCCACCAGGGCAGCGATGCTGTATGGCATCAAGCGCTCCACGGCATCCGCACGCAAACGGGTAAGTCCGTGGCCGCAGCGCGGGCAGCTGGCTTTCTGGCCGGGCCGCATTTCCTGCAGATCGACCAGCAGGTCACAGGCATGGCATGCAATGGTGTTTTCCATTGTCTGATCTTAAGCGAGGCCTGCGGAATGGCAAGCCAAGCTAGCCCAAGTGGCGCGCCATGACTATGCTATGGCGCCGTCAATCCCTACAGACTTCTACGAGAGAATGCCCAGAATCCAGCTGTTGCTGACCGGCAACGAAATCATGAGCGGCGATACCGTCGACTCCAACTCCGCCATGATCGCCCAGGTACTGGGCGAGCAGGGCCTGCACATTCAGCGCAAGGTCACTCTCGGCGATGACAGCACCGCGCTCACGGCGGAACTGTCTGATCTGGCGAGCCGCGCCGACGTCATTATCATCAATGGCGGTCTGGGGCCCACCGTGGATGACCTGACAGCGGAAATTCTTGCGGAAGTAGCCGGCGTGCCGCTGGCGGAGCATCCCCAGGCGCGAGAACATGTGGAAACCTGGTGCGCGAGGCGCGGGGCCACCGCCAATGCCGCCAACCTCAAGCAGGCGCTGCTGCCGGAAGGGTGCCGGCTGGTGCCCAACAGCATCGGCAGCGCCGTTGGCTTTCAGCTACAGCTGGGCGACTGCCTGGTGGTCTGCACACCAGGGGTACCCGGCGAATTGCGCGCCATGCTGCCCCACGTGCTGGACAGCATAGCCAAACACCTGGGCGATTTTATTCCCGGTGACGTGCTGCGCCTGCAGACCTTCGGGCTTGGCGAGTCCACCGCCCAGCAGCTGATCGCCGATGCCGGCATCGACTGGCCCGCCAGCGTGGACCTGGGTTTCCGCGCCGGCGCCCCGCAGATGGAAATCAAGCTCAGTGTCAGCGATCGCGCCCACAGTGCCGACCAACAGTATTGTCGGGAGGCACTCTACGGCCTGTTCGGTGACCATATCATCGGCGAGGGCGATACCACCCTGGCCCAGCGTGTGTTGCACCTGCTCGCCGACGAGGGCAGCAGCCTGGCCACGGCAGAATCCTGCACCGGCGGCCTGATCGCCAGCATGCTGACCCGCGTACCGGGCTCATCTGCGGGTTTCCAAGCTGGCTTTGTGACCTATTCCAACGCCATCAAATCCTCGGTGCTGGGCGTTAGCAAACAGACGCTGGAGACAGAAGGCGCCGTGAGCGAGGCGGTGGTCGTGGAGATGGTGCAAGGCGCCCTGCGGGCGTCGGGCTCGAAGTATGCCGTTGCGGTATCGGGGATTGCCGGCCCCGACGGCGGCAGCCCGGAGAAGCCGGTGGGCACGGTTTGGCTGGCCTGGGGTCGGGAAGGTGATGTTCGCACCCGCGGCCTGTGCTGGCCGGTGGAACGCACCCTGTTCCAGACCATGATTGCCGCCGCTGCACTGGACATGGTCCGGCGCATGTTGCTGGGCCTGGATTCGGAACCGCGCTATTTTTCCCAGCGCCGGCAGCGATAGAACTGCCGGGGAACGCGTCCATGCCGCCAGGACGCGCGCCAGGCTACTAGGTTGTCGCCCGCGCCTCCGCGGCGGTGCCAGGGGCAAAGGTGGCCGCATCCACACGTTCCCGCCACGCAAGCAGCACCGGCCTTTCCTGCATCAGCGCCGCCGCTTCCTCTGCCCTTTCGATCACCGTGCACATGCTGGCCACGGCAATGTCGGCCACACTCAGGTGGTCGCCCACCAGCCATGGGCCCTCACCCAACAGGTCGACGATGGCATCGAAATGGGCCGCCACTTCGGCACAGATGGTGTCGCGATCCTTGCGGCCGATACCCTGGGCCTGGCCGGTCTTGCGCACAAACCCGTCGAGCAGCCGATACAACAACCAGCGCATGAAGCCCGAGTCATGGCTCAGCACATCCCGCTTCAGCCAGTCGATGTTGTTGGGCCAGCCACGCATCGCAAGGTCGTAGAAGAACAGGCTTTCGTCGGCCCAGTCCTCGATGATGTGAGCGCGGGCTCGATCTGCGGCAGACGAAGGCAGGATGGGCCGTTCCGGAAAGCGCGCGTCCAGGTGCCTGAGGATAGCCGTACTGTCTACCACCAGGCCGGTCTCGTCCTCCAGCACCGGGGTCTTGCCGGTGGGGCTGACGGTTTTGCGAATCTTGCCGGCATCCACCACCCGGTAGTTCTTCACCTCGAACTCCAGGCCCTTGTACCGCAGTGCGCGGCGAACCTTGGCGGCAAATGGCGATACCTCGTACTGGTGTAGCAGCAGGCCGGCCAAGGCTAGCGACCCGGGTTGATGTCGAAGTGCTTGCGCGCCCTATAGGCCTCCTCGCACTCGGGCAGGTCGTAGTACTTCCCGAGCCGCCGGATGGCCCCGGTCTGGATTTCGCCGTAGGCGGCTGACTGCGCCTGGCATTCGGCCTCCTCATACTCACCGCTCTGCAGGCAGTTTTCCAACACCGCGGCTTTTTCCGGCGCGAGCTTCTCCTGGCGCAGCGCCTGGCAGGCCTCCTCCATGGCGACGACTTCGGCCTCACTCAAGTGGGAGGCGTGCGAAAATCCCGCAAGCAGTAGCAACAACACACCGGTAATTACTCTGGACATCGTTACCTCACTAGGGCGATAGACGTTCGATGGACCACGACAGGTCATCCTGCCTGGCGTAGAGAAAGCGATCGTGAAGCCGGTGCGCGCCACCCTGCCAGAACTCAACTTCCTCGGGCACGACCCGGTAACCACCCCAGAAACTGGGCAAGGGAATCTCGCCGCGGGAGAACTTGTTCTTGAGCTCCAGGAACTTTTCTTCCAGTACCGCGCGGGCCGAGATGGGCCGGCTCTGGGCCGAGGCCCAGGCCGCCAGCTGGCTCTCGCGCGGGCGGCTGAGGAAGTACCGGGCCACTTCAAGATTCGACAGGCGCTCAACGCGGCCGCCGACTATGACCTGCCGCTCCAGGATGTTCCAGGGAAATTGCAGGCATACCTGCGGATTTTCGGCCATGGCCCGCGCCTTGCGACTCTCCAGGTTGGTGTAGAACACAAACCCTTCCCGGCTCACATCCTTGAGCAGCACCATCCGTTGCCAGGGGCGCTGACCAGCCTCCACGGTGGCCAGCACCATGGCAGTGGGGTCGGTGATGCCGCCGGCGACGGCCTGGGACAACCACAGCTCAAACTGCTGGATAGGGTCGTCAACGAGGTCCTCGCGCTCGAGACCGCCCTGCAGGTATTCCCGACGAAAGTCGTCCAGTTCCATGGCCAGCCTGATCAGCCCAACTCGAAGTACAGCATTCCGAGGGTGGCCAGGAACAGCACGGCGACCACCGCATCCACGATCCAGCTGATGGTGGTGCGCACCCCGGCGGACAGCTGATTGGGGTCCGACAGCCTGACACCACGCGGCGTGATATCGAAGACCCAGGCCAGGGCCACGGTAATCGGGAACCCGAGCACCACCGCGGTCAACACCAGGGTAACCGTCCACTCGGGCCAGCCCAGGCGGCCGAAAATGAAATCACTCCACTGCAGCAGGCACCAGCCCGAGACGGCGTAAATGGTCGTGCTACGCAACACCTTGCGGCGTCTCAGTTCGTCGATCACACCCTGGTTGGGCGGTGCTGGCTCGTCCATCTGCGTTTCGTCTGTCCCGGAATGGCCATACTATATCCCAGTTCGCCGGCACAGCCGATGCCGACCCCAAATTAGGGCCAAACCAGGAGAGTGGAGCGACATGCAGCCACCCGACATTATCAAGGCCATGCCCGCCGATACGTCGAGGGTGGCGGCAATACTCGCCGACGCTTTCGCAGATGATCCCTGCATGAACTGGGTGATCCCCCATGTGGGCCTGTATCCGAACTTTTACACACTGTTGGCGAAGCGCTTGTACATGGCACAGGACATGGTATTCATGGATAGCGAGGGCCGCGCCGCCGCCATGTGGCTGCCGCCAGGCGTGTCGCACAGCGTACCGATGGGCCCCAGGCAACTCTGGCTGGTGCTGCGACTGGTGTTACATAGCGGTATGGGCGTGCTACCGCGCCTCGAACAGGCGCAGGAGGTTATGTGGAGGCGTCACCCGCGCGAGCCCCACTACTATCTGCACGCTATTGGCGCTCGCAGGGGAAACCAGGGCAAGGGCCT
>JAZBOY010000046.1:0-14289 GCA_036351375.1 Halieaceae bacterium | reverse complement strand
CCGCACCAGCGGCAGGCCGCGGCGCATGCGTTTTAAGAATCCCGGATTGACCAACTCGGCCTCGGCTTCCAGCACGCCGATATCCACCTGGATACCCGCTTCCACCAGCGCCTTGATACCGTCGCCGCCGACGACCGGGTTCGGGTCCTGCAAGGCAATCACACAGCGGCTGATGCCCGCCTGCGCCAGCGCCACGGCGCAGGGCCCGGTCCTGCCCGTGTGACTGCAGGGTTCGAGGGTCACGTAGGCGGTGGCGCCACGCAGTTCGTGGCCGGCCTTGCGGGCCGCCTCCATCGCCTCGATTTCCGCATGATTGCCGCCCGCCGGACGAGTCGAGCCTTCTCCGATAATGTTTCCCTGCCTGACCAGTACGCAGCCCACGGCCGGATTAGGCCGGGTGCGATAGCGGCCCTGCCGGGCCAGGCGCAGGGCGCGGGCCATCATCTCGGTATCGAAGCTATCAGCCATGATGATCAGCAGCAGGCAAGGGTTGGGGCCGTTACTCCGCGGGCTCCACAGCGGGATTGGCTTCCTGCAGGCGAGTAATTTCAGCCTGGAACTCGGCCAGGTCCTGGAAGCTGCGGTAAACGCTGGCAAAGCGTACGTAGGCCACCTGGTCCAGCTCGCGCAGGGCGTCCATGACCAGTTCACCCACCACCCGGGACTTTACTTCCCGCTCACCGGTCGCCTGCAGGGAGTGCTTGATGCCGGTAATGGCAGCTTCGATCTCTTCGACGCTCACCGGCCGCTTTTCCAGTGCCCGCAGGATACCGGCGCGCATCTTTTCCTCGTTGAAGGGCTCGCGGTTGCCATTGTGCTTGATGATTTTCGGCATCATCAGTTCCGCCACCTCGTAGGTGGTAAAGCGTTCAGAACAGCTCAGGCACTCGCGGCGGCGGCGCACCTGATCGCCCTCGGCAACCAGGCGGGAATCGATGACCTTGGTGTCATCGGCAGAACAGAACGGGCAGTGCATGGCGGGCTCTTATATGGGGGCAAATGTGCCGTAAAGCCTTGAAGTGTAACAAAAAAGGCGCGTTTCCGCGCCTTTCAGAAGCGATGGCTACAGTCCCTTCCATCAACATGCAACGGGACTGGGCAGGATCACCCCGCCGCCAGGAAAGTCATGGGGGCAGCTTCAAGCCTGGGCCGCCATGGCCGCTGGCTGTGCCACGGCGTCGCCGTACACCGGGAAGCGGGCGCATACTTCCAGCACTTTCTGCTTCACCTCGGCTATCACCTGCTCGCTGGTGCCGTTTTCCAGGCTCTCCAGCACGTCGCACATCCAGTGGGTCAGGTCGACAATTTCCTGCTCGCCGAAGCCGCGGGTGGTCACCGCCGGGGTGCCGACCCGCAGGCCCGAGGTGATAAAGGGAGAGCGCGGGTCGTTCGGCACCGCGTTCTTGTTCACCGTGATATTGGCGCGGCCCAGGGCCTCGTCAGCATCCTTCCCGGTGTACTCCTTGCCGATCAGGTTTACCAGCATCAGGTGGTTGTCGGTACCGCCGCTGACGATATCGATACCGCGCTCCATGAAGGTTGCCGCCATGGCTCGCGCGTTGGCGACCACGAGTTTCTGGTAGTCCTTGAAGCCGGGCTCCAGGGCCTCCTTGAAGGCCACCGCCTTGGCGGCAATCACATGCATCAGCGGGCCGCCCTGGCCGCCGGGGAACACGGCGGAGTTGAGCTTCTTCTGGATGTCCTCAGCCTCATTGGAAAGGATGATGCCACCCCTGGGACCGCGCAGCGTCTTGTGGGTGGTAGAGGTCACGGCGTGGGCGTGGGGCACCGGATTGGGGTATTCACCGGCGGCCACCAGGCCTGCGACATGCGCCATATCCACCAGCAGGTAGGCGCCCACGGAGTCGGCAATCTCCCGGAATTTCGCCCAGTCCATTACCCGGGAGTAGGCGGAGAAACCCGCGATAATCATTTTCGGCTGGTGCTCGGTGGCGAGCTTCTGGATCTCGTCGTAGTCCACCAGGCCGGTGTCGTGGTTGATGCCGTACTGGATGGCGTTGTAGTGTTTGCCGGAAAAATTGGGCTTGGCGCCGTGAGTGAGGTGGCCGCCGTCGGCCAGACTCATGCCGAGAATAGTGTCACCCGGGGTGATCAATGCCTGGAACACCGCACCATTGGCCTGCGACCCCGAGTGAGGCTGCACATTCGCGTAGGCCGCTCCGAAAAGCTGCTTGACGCGCTCTGCTGCCAGCTCCTCAGCCACGTCAACGTATTCGCAGCCGCCGTAGTAGCGCTTGTGGGGATAGCCCTCGGCGTATTTGTTGGTCATGCTGCCGCCCTGGGCTTCCATGACCCGCGGGCTGGCGTAGTTTTCCGAGGCAATCAGCTCGATGTGCTCTTCCTGGCGGCGGTTTTCCGCCTGGATGGCCTCCCAAAGTTCGTCGTCGTATCCAGCAATGACCTGGCTTGCATTGAACATGCGTTTCCCCCGGGGCGAACGCCCAATTCTAAGGTTTTGGTAAAAAGCGAAGTCTACCGCCTGCGGGCCACGAGTACCATAAATCGCGCCCGCACACTGGCAGCGCGGGGGGCAGTCTGAGCAAGTTCAGGAGTCCGGGCCAGTGATATACTGCCGCCACAACAATAAGGGGATTCCGGAGTGAAAACCGAGTACAAACGCATCCTGGTAACCGGGGGCGCTGGTTTCCTGGGCACTCATCTTTGCAAGAAACTGCTGGATGCGGGCCACGAGGTGCTCTGCATCGACAACTTCTACACCGGTACCAAGCGCAACATCGTCGAGCTGCTGGACAATCCCCTGTTTGAGTTCATGCGCCATGACGTCACCTTCCCGCTTTACGTCGAAGTGGACGAGATTTACAACCTGGCCTGCCCGGCCTCTCCCATCCACTACCAGCACGACCCGGTGCAGACCACCAAGACCAGCGTACACGGCGCCATCAACATGCTGGGACTTGCCAAGCGCACCGGCGCAAAGATTCTGCAGGCCTCCACCTCGGAAGTGTACGGCGACCCGACCGTCCACCCGCAGACCGAAGACTACTGGGGCAACGTGAACCCCGTCGGCTTCCGCAGCTGTTACGACGAGGGCAAACGCTGCGCCGAGACCCTGTTCTTCGACTACCGTCGCCAGCACGACATGCCCATCAAGGTGGCGCGCATATTCAATACCTACGGCCCCTACATGCACTTGAAAGACGGGCGCGTTGTGTCGAATTTCATCGTGCAGGCCCTGCAGGGGGAGCCGATAACAATTAACGGAGACGGCAGCCAGACCCGCTCGTTCTGCTACGTGGACGACCTGATCGACGGCTTCGTGAGGCTGATGGACACGCCTCATGAGGTCACAGGGCCGATCAACCTCGGCAATCCCGGCGAGTTCACCATTCGCGAGCTGGCGGAAACCGTGCTGCGCATGACCGGTTCTTCGTCGGAGCTGGTGTTCGAACCGCTGCCGCAGGACGATCCCATGCAGCGCCAGCCGGATATCACCCGTGCCCGGGAGACCCTCGGCTGGGAGCCTTCGGTAACCCTTGAAACCGGCCTTGAACGCACCATCGACTTCTTCCGAAGCCTGCTATCGCAGTGAGGCGAGTCGACCCAGGCGTTTAGCAATGCTGTAACATAGCTGACATAAACTCCCCGGTTTTTACATGAGACCGGACTGAGCATGGATATCAGCGTATTTGGTAGCGGCTACGTGGGCCTGGTGCAGGCCGCGGTGATGGCAGATGTAGGGCACAAGGTGACCTGCATGGATGTGGACAAGGAGCGAATCAAGGCTCTGAAAACCGGCACGGTGCCTTTCTTCGAACCGGGCCTGGCGCCGATGATGCAGGAAGCCATCAACAACAAGCTGCTTACGTTTACCGATAACGCGGGTGCCGCTATTCGCGCCGGGGACTTCCTTTTCATCGCCGTGGGCACACCTTCCGACACCGACGGCGGCGCAGATCTCAAGTACGTGCTGGAGGTAGCAAACACAATCGGCAAGCACATGACCGAGCGCAAGGTGATCATCACCAAGTCCACCGTGCCGGTGGGCACTGCCGATAAGGTAAAGGAAACCATTGCCGCCGCCCTGGCTGAACGCGGCGAAGACATCCCCTTCGACGTGGTCTCCAATCCGGAATTCCTCAAGGAAGGCTCCGCGGTGGCCGATGCCACCCGCCCGGACCGCATTGTGATCGGCTCGGATTCGCCCCAGGCGATCGAGGAACTGCGCATCATGTACCAGGCCTACAATCGCAACCGCGACAAGCTGATGGTGATGGACGCGCGCAGCGCCGAGATGACCAAGTACGCCGCCAACGCCATGCTGGCTACCAAAATCAGCTTCATCAACGAGATGTCCAATATCGCCGAGGCCGTGGGCGCCGACATCGAGGAAGTACGCCGCGGCATCGGCGCCGACCCCAGGATCGGCTACCAGTTCATCTATCCGGGCGCCGGCTACGGCGGCTCCTGTTTTCCCAAGGACATTCGCGCGCTCAAGCACCTGGCCAAGACCCATGACCAGGCCGCCCCGATCATTACCGCAGTGCACGACACTAACCAGCGCCAGAAGAACAAGCTGGGCGAGCGGGTACTGAACTGCCTGGGAGCCGACCTCTCAAAGTACCGCGTAGCAGTGTGGGGGCTTTCCTTCAAACCGAATACTGATGACCTGCGCGAGGCCCCGAGCGGCTACCTGCTGGACGTGCTGTGGTCGCAGGGCGCCACCGTGCAGGCCTACGACCCTGAAGCCATGGACAACGCGCGCCGGCTCTACGGCGACCGGGAGGACCTGATTCTGTGCGACAGCAAGGAAGACGCTCTCAAACGCGCCGAGTGCCTGGTGATATGTACCGAGTGGAAGGCGTTCTTCTCTCCCAACTTCGAGCAGGTCAAAAAGCTCATGAAACGCCCGCTCATTATCGACGGGCGCAACTTGTATGACCCCGCCTATGTGGCCGATGCTGGCTTTGAGTACTACGCTATCGGCCGAGGACTATCGGTGAAGAAAGTACATGCCTAAGCAAACCCTGGGCTGGCGCGAGTGGCTGGCCCTGCCTGACCTCGGCATCGACTACATCAAGGCCAAGATTGACACCGGCGCACGCACCAGCGCGCTGCACGCCTTCCGGGTGGAGCTGTTTGATAAGGATGGCGAAGCCTGGGTGCGCTTTGGCATGCACCCGCTGCAGTACGACCCCGACGAAGTGGTGGAATGCGAAGCCAGGCTGCTGGACCAGCGCGAGGTGCGTGACTCCGGCGGCCATTCGGAAATGCGCTATGTCATTCATTCCACCATCCAGATTGGCGACGAGCAGGTGGATGCGGAGATCACCCTCACCGACCGCGAGTCCATGAAGTTCCGCATGCTGCTGGGTCGCACGGCCATGCGCGGCAACTACCTGGTGGACCCGGGCCGCTCCTACCTGAGCCGCAAGCCGCCCCCGGATGACGACGATGACTAGGCTCTCTGCCCGGCGTTCTGCCGGCACCCCGCCGACCCGCCAGCTGCCATGAAGATCGGCATCCTGTCGCGTAACCCGCGGCTCTATTCCACCAGCCGGCTGGTGGAGGCCGCGGAGCAGCGCGGCCACACGGTCCAGGTGATCGACATCCTCAAATGCTACATGGACATCACCTCGTCCAAGCCCGGCATTATCTACAAGGATGGAAAGCTCGAGGGCTTCGACGCAGTGATTCCCCGCATCGGCGCCTCGGTCACACCCTACGGCACGGCGGTGATCCGCCAGTTCGAGATGATGGGCGTTTACTGCCTCACCGAGTCCATACCGCTGGGCCGCAGCCGCGACAAGCTGCGAGCACTACAGCTGCTCTCCCGCAAAGGCCTGGGGCTACCGGTGACCGGCTTTGCTCACGACGTGGGCAACGCCCGCCAGCTCATCAAGCTGGTGGGCGGCGCGCCGCTGGTGCTGAAGCTTCTGGAGGGCACCCAGGGACGCGGGGTAGTGCTGGCAGAAACCATCAAGGCCGCGGAATCGGTGATCGATGCGTTTCAGGAACTGGGCGCCAACTTTCTGGTGCAGGAGTTCATCAAGGAAGCCGGCGGCAGCGACATTCGCGCCTTCGTGATTGGCCGCCGGGTGTACGCCGCCATGCAGCGCACTGCTGCCGAGGGCGAGTTCCGCTCCAACCTGCACCGGGGCGGCAGCGCCGAGCTCATCAAGCTCACCCCCACTGAGCGAGCCACCGCCGTAAAGGCCGCCCAGACCATGGGCCTGAAAGTGGCAGGCGTGGATATGCTACGCTCCAGCCGAGGCCCGCTGATCATGGAAGTCAATTCCTCACCCGGCCTGGGCGGCATCGAGGAGGCTACCGGCAAGGACGTGGCGGGCAAGATTATTCAATTCGTGGAAGAAGCAGTGGCGGAACACAAACCCAGGAGCCGCCGCACCAAAGGCTGAAGGATACGGCTCGATTGGCAACGACCAAACCAGCTGACCTGGTGATTGACGGCCAGGTCATTGCCGCCGGCGAACGCCAGGAAGTGAACCTGAGTGTGGCGCCCACTTATACCCACGACGACCTGTCGATGACCGTGAAAGTGGTGCGCGGCCGGAAGCCCGGGCCCACCCTGTTTATTTCGGGCGCCATACACGGCGACGAGATCAACGGCGTTGAGATCATTCGCCGGGTGCTGCAGAGCAAGTCGCTGAAAAATATCCGCGGCACCCTGCTGGCCATTCCTATCGTCAATGTGCACGGCTTCATGAACCAGTCCCGCTACCTGCCCGACGGCCGCGACCTGAACCGCTGCTTTCCGGGTTCGGCGCGCGGCTCCCTGGCGGGCCGGGTGGCGCACACCTTCGTGGAAAAAATCGTCAGCAAATGCACCCACGGCATCGACCTGCACACCGGCGCGCGCCACCGCAGCAATTTCCCGCAGATTCGTGCCGACCTGGACCAGCCCGGCACCCAGGCCATGACCGAGGCCTTCAACGTGCCGCTGGCACTGGACTCTAAAATTCGCGACGGGTCCCTGCGCCAGTGTGCCGGTGACCTGGGGATTCCGGTCATCCTTTACGAGGCCGGCGAGGCCCTGCGCTTCGACGAGGTATACATCCGCGCTGGCGTAAAAGGTGTGATCAACGTAATGCGGGAAATCGGCATGCTGCGCAAGAGCCGCCGCACCCGCCCGCGCCAGGAGCCGGTATTCAGCAACCAGACCTACTGGGAACGTGCCCCAGAGAGCGGTGTGCTCCGCACCCTCGTGCCGCTTGGTGCCAAGGTCAGCCGCGACCAGGTCATCGGCCTGGTGGCTGATCCCCTGGGCACCACGGAAACCGAGATCAGGGCCACCCATGCAGGCGTGGTGATCGGGCGCACCAACCTGCCGCTGGTATATTCCGGGGATGCGCTATTTCACATTGCCCGCTACGGCCGCGACAATCGTCTCGTCGAACAGCAGGTCGAGGCCTTTACCGAGGAACATGAGCCACCGGATATGCCGGTGGATTCGGAAGACCTCAGCAATGCACCGATCACCTAGGAAAGATCCGGACGCCTCGCCTTTTTCTCCCCTCTCCGCCTTTTCGCGTGGGGTACGGCTATCGATTTCGGGGCTCTGCCTGTTCTTCCTGAGCGTGATGTCAGCGCCGGCACCGGCGCTGGTCATTCTGCAGTATCACCACATCAGCGCCGACACACCGACAGTGACCAGCACCAGCCCGGCGCTGTTCAGGGAGCACCTGAAAATCATCGAGGAATCCGGTTTCGAGGTTGTGGACCTGGAGACTGTGGTGAAGGTCATGGAACGCCGCCGTGGCGCGCCGCCGGAGAACGCTGTGCTGATCACCTTCGACGACAGTTACAGCTCCATCTATACCACCGCTTACCCGCTGCTGAAGGAACGTGGCTGGCCCTTCGTGGTATTTGCCAACACCGAGCCGGTCGATCGCGCGCGACCGGGTTTCATGACCTGGAACCAGCTTAAGGAAATGGCCGACAATGGCGCCGCAATTGCCAATCACAGCGTCAACCACCCGCATTTCGTCAGGCGGCCCGCTGATACCGATATGCAGAGCTGGCGTGCCCAGGCCCAGCGCGAGATCCAGTCCGCCCAGGCCCGCATCAAGACCAATATCGGCCAGGACTACAAGGTACTGGCCTTCCCCTACGGCGAGTACGACGCAGCGCTGCTGGACCTGCTGGAGGCTCTGGATTTCCTCGGCATGAGCCAGGTGTCCGGCGCGGTGCGCCCCGGCGACGGCCTGGCCATGCCTCGCTTCCCGATGGGCGGACGCTATGGCGAGCCCGGGGATTTCCGCCTCAAACTCAAGGCGCTGCCGCTGCCGGTGGACGAAGTCCAGCTACGCGACGAGGATGGTCGCAAGCTGGATGACGGATTGCTGCCGAAGTCAGTGACCCGCCCGATCCTGGAGATCAGACTGAATGACGCGTCCCTGAACGCCGGCTTGCAGTGCTATGCCAGTGGCCAGGTGGAACCCATCAGCAGGCGCGAGGAGGGCAAGGTGCTGGTCTTCCAGGCCGACAAGGCGCTGCCCGCCGGGCGCTCGCGCTACAACTGCACGATGCGTAATGCTGAGTCAGGGCGCTACCACTGGTTCTCGGTGGCATTCCTGCGCCCCTTTGCAGACGGTAGCTGGCCACCGGAGCCCTGAGTCAGCCGCGGCCGGACGGCGGAGCCTCGGTGGCGCCGGGTCCCTCGAGACCGTTGATGCGAATTACCGCACGTACCTCATCAATGTAGTCTTCACCGCGCTCTGAATAGCGCAGCAGCCCCTCGGCCATTTGCGTGCCGGACAGGGAGCCTGCCTCAGAGCGCGCTGCCTCGCGGATATCCCGGGCCGGCTCATAGACCGGGTGGGTATTGATATTGCGGAAGTAAGAGGCAATGGCGGCATCTACCGTCTCGAAAGCCGCTACCTCGTGCTTCGCACCCTGCCGGCGATTGGAGGGCACCAGACCACAGCCTTCATCGAAGCACCACTGGCCAAACAGGTTATTGGCTTCCCTGGCAAATCGCGAGGAACCCCAACCGGACTCCAGCGCCGCCTGGGCCAGCACCATGGAAGCGGGAATAATATCCAGGCGCCGCTCCAGCACCAGCACCATTTCATCGAGGGTGAGCCCCTCCGGCACCCGGTAGCGCAGGGCCATGTCGGCGACAAACTGCTGATCGGCGCCCGACAGCGGCAGGCCGTGCTCAAGCCTGAGCTTGACGGCACCCAGCAACAGACGGCGCTCTTCATTCAGCGCATTGCGAAATTCCACCGCCGGGCGCAGGTAGTCGAAGAAGGCCTGCTTGCGCTCGCGCGTGTCTTCGATAGCAGCAAAATCCGGCAGATGGCTGTAGTCGGCGGTGAAATCAGGGCGATTGATGACGGCGCCGGCGGCGTCCACGTACTGCAATTTGGAGAGGTGTTCGGCCACATAGGCCTTGTAGGCCTGGTAACCCGGGTCGCGCCCACAGCCGGCGACCAGTAGTGCCAGCATCAGCGCAGTTAGCTGTTTCATAATTCCTTTGTGTTGATTGATCGCTCAGGGGCAATTATAACGTGTGTCACATTTTCTGCAGGCCGGCAGTTCCGGCGGGCCTGGTCTCACCGGGAGTCGAATCATGCCTGTGCGCGCGGTAGCCAGCCTCTGGCCCCTGTTTTTCGGATTGCTGCTGCTGGGCCTGGCACTGGGCGTGCAGGGCAGCCTGCTGGGCATCCGCGCCGACCTCGAGGGCTTCGAAACCTGGAGTATTGGCCTGATTATGTCGGCCTACTTCGTGGGGTTTCTGGCGGGTTCATTGCTAACCCCCAACCTGATCGCTGCAGTGGGTCATATCCGCACTTTCGGCGCTGCGACAGCGCTGGCATCAATTACCATCCTGATACATGCAACCCTGGTTGAACCGTCAATCTGGGTACTGGCCCGACTGGTCACCGGCTTCGCTTTTTCGACCGTGTACGTGGTTTCGGAAAGCTGGCTCAACTCCGCCGCCAGCAATGAAACCCGCGGCCAGATGCTGGCCTACTACATGGTGACGCTGCTGGCGGGCATTACCGCCGGGCAGATGATGCTGAACCTTGCGGACCCCGCGGAAGTCGGCTTGTTCGTGCTGATTTCGGTGATGGTCAGCCTGGCCGCCATCCCGATACTGATGACCGTGCTGCCGGCTCCGACCCTGGAATCCCAGGATCGCGTCAGCATACGGCACCTCTGGAAGCGTGCCCCACTTGGCGTGATCGGCATTGTGCTGAACCAATGGTGTTCGAGCGTGGTGTTCAGCTTCGGTGCCGTATACGCCGCACGCCGCGGTATGAGTGTGGCGGAGATCGCCACCTTCATGACCGCCATCATGGGCGGTGCGATGGTCCTGCAGTGGCCGCTGGGGCGGCTCTCGGATGTGATCGACCGACGCTGGGTGCTGGGAATCGGCAGTATCGTCGGTGCGCTGACAGCCGCCTGGGCCGGCATGCAGCCCGGCCACGGCGGCACTCTGTTGCTGGCGGCCTTCCTGTTTGGCGGCTTCTGCCTGTCCCAGTACTCCATTGTGGTGGCGCTGATTCACGACCACCTGCGCCCTACCGAAATCGTTCCCGCCAGCGGCACCATTGTCCTGGTATCCGGCCTGGTGGCGGTCAGCGGCCCGCCCAGCATGGCGCTGGCGGTGGACTGGTTTGGCATAGACAGCTTCTTCGTGTGCCTGGCCGGCATGCTTTCGCTGATGGCCGCCATCAACATCTGGCGCGCCCGCCACGTACCGCCCCTGCCGGGCCGCTACAAGACCCAGACAACTCTGCAGTCGCCGGTGTCTCCGGTGGGAACGGTGCTGCACGCTGATGAAAAAATCGTCACCCTGGACGATCTGCTGGAGCAGGAAGAGCTGGATACTCCCCAGACTGACGGCAATGGTGGCTAGAGCGCGTTGACAGCAGGGCGATAAACAGGAAAATCGCCAGCCTCACAGCGGAGGTCCCATGGCTCAATACGTCTACACCATGAATCGGGTCGGCAAGATCGTGCCCCCGAAACGCAAGATCCTGGAAGACATTTCCCTGTCGTTCTTTCCCGGCGCCAAGATCGGCGTGCTGGGCCTGAACGGCGCAGGCAAATCCACCCTGCTCAAGATCATGGCGGGTATCGATACGGAGATCCTCGGTGAAGCCAGGCCCCAGCCCGGCATCAAGGTGGGTTACCTGCCCCAGGAGCCGCAGCTCGATCCCGACAAGGACGTACGCGGCAACGTCGAGGAAGGTCTCAGCGAAGCCATCGATGCGCTGGCCGAGCTCGACAAGGTCTACGCCGCCTATGCCGAGGACGGCGCCGATTTCGATGCCCTGGCCAAGCGCCAGGCCGAGCTGGAGGACATCATCCAGGCTACCGATGCACACAATATCGAGACCCGGCTGGAGATTGCCGCCGATGCCCTGCGCCTGCCGCCCTGGGATGCCGACGTCACCAAAATTTCCGGTGGTGAGCGGCGCCGGGTGGCGCTGTGCCGGCTGATGCTCTCCAACCCCGACATGCTGCTGCTGGATGAGCCCACCAACCACCTGGATGCCGAGAGCGTGGCCTGGCTGGAACGCTTCCTGTTGGACTTCCCGGGCACCGTGGTGGCCATTACCCACGACCGATACTTCCTCGACAACGCTGCCGGATGGATTCTCGAGCTGGATCGCGGCCGCGGGATTCCCTATGAGGGCAACTATTCATCGTGGCTGGAGCAGAAGGAAAAGCGCCTGGAAATGGAGCAGCGCCAGGAGGCCTCCATACAGAAGACCATCAAGGCCGAGCTGGAATGGGTGCGCTCCAACCCCAAGGGCCGCCAGGCCAAGAGCAAGGCACGCCTGCAGCGTTTCGAAGACCTGCAGTCCCAAGAATTCCAGTCGCGCAACGAAACCAATGAAATCTATATCCCGCCGGGCCAGCGCCTGGGGGACCTGGTTATCGAAGTCGACAAGCTGACCAAGTCCTTCGGCGACCGGTTGCTGCTGGACGAGGTGAGCTTCAAGGTACCCAAGGGCGCCATCGTGGGCATCATCGGTGCCAACGGCATGGGCAAGTCCACGCTGTTCCGCATACTGACGGGTGCTGAAACGCCCGACAGCGGGACCGTCCGCATCGGCGACACCGTGCAGATCGCCTATGTCGACCAGAGCCGCGATGACCTGGACGGCAGCAAAACCGTGTGGGAAGAAATTTCCGACGGCCACGACAACCTGCAGATCGGCAGCTACGAGATCAACTCGCGCTCCTACGTGGGCAAGTTCAACTTCAAGGGGACCGACCAGCAAAAGTTCGTCAAAGACTTGTCCGGCGGTGAACGCAACCGCCTGCACCTGGCCAAGCTGCTCAAGCAGGGCGCCAACGTGCTGCTGTTGGACGAACCCACCAACGATCTCGACGTCGAGACCCTGCGCGCGTTGGAAGAAGCGCTGCTGGCGTTCCCGGGCTCAGCGCTGGTGATCTCTCACGATCGCTGGTTCCTCGACCGCATCGCCACCCACATCCTCGCCTACGAGGACGACGGCAACGTGGTATTCCACGAAGGCAACTTCACCGACTACGAAGAAGATCGCAAAGCCCGCCTGGGCGCTGCGGCCGAGCAGCCCCAGCGGGTCAAATACAAGAAGTTGAAGTAGTTCGGCAGTCTCCCGCCTGGGAAGCTCTTCACTTTCGTCATCCCCGCGAAGGCGGTGGCCCACTAGGCCGCGATCCACCCAGGGTAAGGGAGCTTGTGCTGCCAGAGGAACTCGGCGTTGAAGAGCTTGCTGGCGTAGCGGGCGCCGGAGTCGCAGAGGATGGTGACGATGGTGTGGCCGGGGCCCAGTTCCTCGGCCAGGCGGACGGCGCCGGCTATATTGACCGCCGCCGAGCCGCCCACGCTGATGCCTTCTTCCTTGAGCAGGTCATACAGGTAGGGCAGTGCTTCTTCGTCACTGACCTGGCAGGCAAAGTCCACCTCCAGTCCCGCGAGGTTGCCAGGCACAAAGCTCACCCCCACGCCTTCGACAATGGACGATCCTTCCTTGCGGGGCACACCTTCCTTGAAGTAGTTGTACACACCCGAGCCCATGGGGTCGGCCACGCCAATTTTCACACCCGGATTTTTTTCTCGCAGTGCCGCCGCCACACCGCTGAGGGTGCCGCCAGTACCCACTGAGCAGATAAAACCATCGACCTTGCCGTCAGTCTGCTGCCAGATTTCCTGGCCGGTAGTGTCGCAATGGATTTGCGCATTGGCGGGATTGTCGAACTGGCGCGCCCAGATGGCGCCGTTGGGTTCCTTGTGGGCACGGCCCTCGGCGACCTTCTCCGCGGTGTGAATGTAGTGATGGGGGTTGTCGTAGCTCACGGTAGGCACCAGGATCAGCTCGGCTCCCAGCATTTCGACCTGGTCGATCTTTTCCTTGCTGGCGCCCTGGGGCATGACTACCACAGTTTCAAAACCCATCGCGTTGGCGACGATGGTGAGGCCGATACCGGTGTTGCCGACCGTACCCTCAACCACCACGCCGCCCGGACGCAAATCCCCTGCCGCTACTGCCGCCTGGATAATGCCCAGCGCAGTGCGGTCCTTGACGGAACCGCCAGGATTCATGAACTCTGCCTTGCCATAGATGTTGCAGCCGGTCAGCTCCGAGACCTTTCGCAGGTGCAGCAGCGGCGTGTTGCCGATGATTTGGGGAAGGTGCTTGTCCATGAGCGGTCCTCAAGTAATTGACTGGTATCAGCTACTCGAAGCTGACCTCGAGCGGCGCCCGGCGACCCCGCGGCAAGGGTCCGTAGTTCTCCGCAAGATAGTCGAGAATCACCGGCTCTGCCTCACCCAGCGGCCACAGGTTCTGGGTGTCCTGCATCCAGCGAATCATTTGTAGCCAGCCGTCGCGGTCGGCGCGGTTCTGGGCCACCAGCCGACCGGAGTGACACGCAGTGCACTGGGCTTTGACCTGTTCAAAGCCCGGGGCGATGACGAGGCCGGTGGTGGGGTCGGTTGCGGCGTGGAGTTGTGGTGCCTGGATCAGCGCGCAGAGCATGAGTGCGATCGGTACATGCATCGAGGACTTCGCCAATAGGTGTGACAACGCTGTCTTCACACTACGGAGTAGCTGGATTCCCCTGATGCGGGCCACCGCTTTCGCGGGAATGACGGGAACTGGTGCGGGAATAACGGGGGCTGGCGCGGGAACAACGGCAGGGCGGGACATTCTTACACCACTTTTACGGCAATGCGGTGGGTGGCGTTATTGAGGTAGCCGCGCGGGTTCCAGCCCGGCACGACCATGGGTTGCGCAACACCGGAGGAGTCGGTGGCCCGGGCCCAGACCTCGTAGTAGCCCT
>JAZBOY010000045.1:0-9176 GCA_036351375.1 Halieaceae bacterium | reverse complement strand
GGCGCCGCTTTCGGCTGGGGTCGCGCCGGCTGGCAATCCCACAGGCCGTCGCGCTCGGTGCAGGTCCAGTCACCGCCGGCGAGGGCAATGACCAGCAGGAGGAAAGGGAGCAAATGGGCCTCCGCGGCCGAAAACCCCAATGCTAGAGCAGTTTCAGCCAGGCCTCAAAGGCATCCAGCACCGGGTCGCCCTCCGGCACGACCCGGCCGCCGCCATGGCCGACGCCACGGGGTGTAGCAGCCAGGGCCGCTACGTCGTAGCGTCCCAGCAGGTTGCGAAAATTCTCGGTGTTCTTGCTGGCGTACTCGGGGTCGTCATCCCGCACGACCCGGTTGGCCGACGCCCGTTCGCCCCAGCCGCCTTCCACATGGCAGATGGCACAGTAGGTCTCCACCAGCGACTGGTGGATGGTCGCCGCGTAGACGGCTTCAGCTATCGGCCCCGGTGCCCCGCGACTGGAGATGGCGAGGGCCAGCTCACGGAGACGCTCATCAGCCGCACCGTCGGCTATCGCTTCGGCCAGTGCGTCCACTGCGGCAGCCTGGCCCGGCAGGGTGTTCTCAAGGGCATACAGGCGGTTGGCCAGCAACAAGTCCCGGTACTCGACTACTCCGCTGATGTCGGTATCCGACACCAGATCCGCGGCAAACGTGTCCAGGGTTTCCTCCAGTTCGGCATCAGTCAGCTCCGGGAGGTAGTCGACGACAAACCGGTACGCGGCCTCGGTCAAGGGGCTCACGGCCACGCCATCGGCCAGTAGCTGCTCGCCACGGACTATCGCGTGCAAGGACCCCTGCACCGGCGTCCCCACGTCACTCTCCAGGCGCCCGTCCGCGTCGATATCAAAGTCGCTGCCGCCGCTGGCAGTCACCAGGTACCAGTCTGCAGCGTCCAGTGGGAGATCCCCGGGAAGATCCGCTCTACCAAGCTGCTGGAGGCGCCGGGTGTCGCTGCCGGCGTTCCAGGCTGCATCACCCTCAGCGGCGATGACGCTGGCTGGCGTACTGGTGGTGACGGTATAGAGCGGCGCACCTCCGCGCAGGGGCGCCACCAACAGGTCTGCCCCTGCCACCGGGCCGCGGTTGACCACCTGAGTGCAGGCGGTCAGTGCCAGGCTGAGCAGTGTAATTGCCAGTATTCGGAGGGACATGCGGCTTGGGCGAGGGAAGAACACACGCGGATTTTAACGATGCTGTGTGACAGTCCCGATAACTCTGCTACTGGGGAAGCCCGCCCCGCCAGTTAGACCGGACAGAATGTGTACAGGATTCGGGCAGCCCCTACAGCAGTCGCAACCAGGTTTCGAAGGCCTCGCCCTCGTCGCTGTCCTCGGCAATCCTGACTTGCGCCGCTCCCGTGTGCTGGATCGCACCCGAGACCTTGTTGAGGATGTACTGGAGCCCACAGTCACCATCGAAAATGCCGGTGCATTCAACAAGGTCTTTGAAATTCCCGGTATTGGCGCTGACATAACTTGGGTTGGTGCTCGGCAATATCCGGTTGTTGGACAGCAGGTCACCGGCACCGCCGGGCGCGTGGCAGGCACTGCTGGCGCAGCCCCGGGTTTCCAGGATCGGACCTACCGAGGCCTCATAGATAGTTTCCGCCAGCGCCGTATCGTCATCGTCGGCAAACATCTTGAGCGCCGTGTCCTGCACGTCCCCGTCGCTGGAGACCGCTACCGCCACGTCGACGAGGTCGGCCTGCTTGGAGGCGGTCACCTGGGTCACCGGGTCGGCGTAGATGTAGTTCACTCGCACCAGGTCGGCATAAGTCACGCTGCCCGAACTGTCAGTGTCGTTGACCAGGGCGCGCGCCACCTCGTCCAGGGTCGCCTGCACCTCGGCATCGGTCATGAAATCGACATGGTCCGTCACCACCTGGTAGGCGGTTTCCGTCAGCGCGCTGATGGCGTACTGCTTGCCCGTGAATGCGGCGCCGGTGAGGATGGCATGAATGTCGGCCTGCACCGGCGTCGGCCCATCCACGACCTTGTCACCGTCGATGTCGTACTCGTTGCCGCCGGAGACGGTTAACAGGTACAGGGTCGCAGGCGTCAGCACCACCGGCCCTGGGAAAGCACCGAGCCCGTAGTTGGTGAGCTTCTGGGCGTCGCTATAGCCGTCGTAAGTGGCCTGCCCTACCCTGGCAATGACTGCCGCTTCGCCGTCGCTGCTGCCCTCGCCGACCACGTTGCCGCTGCGCAGTTCGCTGATCTCGATAGTCGCATCGCCCACCGGACCCTGCAGAACCACCTGTTCGCAGGCTGCCAGCCCGAGGCACGACGCCGCCGCTATCAATCTCACTGCCTTCATCTAGCTCTCCCTTCTTTAGGCGAAAAAGTCCATATAGGTTCCGGTGTTGATCGGAAATGCCAGGGTATCGGGATGCTGGTCAACGCCAGCCAGGACCCGCATGGCACGCTGTACGTCGCCCGGATGGATCGGTCGGCCGTTGGCCGCATCCACATCGAGTGTATCGGGGTTGAGATTCATCGCAAAATGCAATTCGTCTGTCTTGCCCACCACCCGATTGCCCCAGGCTGCGCCTTTCTGCATGAACAGTGCGGAGCCGATGGGCCAGTGATCCTTGCCGTCCCCGGAGTTGTAGCGCGGGGTGCGCCCGAAATCCGAGCCCACGAAGAGCGTCAGTCGCTCCGCCAGGCCGAGCTGCTCGGCGTAGGTCCACAGGTAGTCTATGGCCTCGGTCAGGTGCTGAAGCAGCGGTTCGTGCTCGGCGTCGTGATCACTGTGGGTGTCGAAGCCCGACACGAAGAGGTCCGCGGCCATGCTGACACCCGACTGGAAAGCCAGTAGCGACACCTGCACCTGCCGCAGCAGCGTCGAGCGCTGGCCCTGGAAAATCTCCAGTTCGTCCTGCAGCTGGTCCTGGCCCGGCAGGTTCTCCGCAAAGGCAGTGAGCTGGTCGCGGCTGAGGCGCGCCTGGTAATAAGTCTCCAGGCCGTGGCGCTGGCGCGGGGTCAACCCCTCCTTTTCCATCAGGGCTTCCAGGCGTGCCAGCTGGTAGGCCTTGATGCGATCGAGGTCTTCCTGGTGGCGATAGGCCTGCTCAGGATTCCAGGCTGTCACGTTGCCGAGGATCAGGTCGCGCAGCCCATCCGGGTTATTGAGCGTGGTGTATCGGGTCAGGCCCGCGGTTTCCTGGTAGCCGCCACCACTCACGTAGCCCATCGGCAGCCCTTCACCGTAGGCGCTGGCAGCCAATGCGGTGACCGTGGGATAGCCCTCCGACAGCCGCCCGCTCCAGGTGTGCGTGACACCGGCGCTGTGGGAATTGGTTTGCGCATCGATGCCATTGATCACCAGCATATCGTCGCGGTACTTCTCGAAGAAGGCCGCATTCCCCGCGAAGGGCGCATACTGGATGTTGCCGGTCTGCTGGATCTCGCCGCTGCTGGCCCAGTGGTTGATTTCATCTTCCCCGGGCACGTTCATCTTCGGGTCGCAGAAGCTGGTGACATCCCAGCCGCCGTTGACCTGCAGGCAGATGAACAGCGGTCCGGCGTAGCCTTCCCCGGCAGCGTAGCTGCGAAAGCCCAGTGGCAGGCTGGCGCTGATGGCGGACCAGCCCGCCAGTTTGAGGAGGTCCCTGCGCTTTAATCCCTTATTCATAGACATAGCGATAGTCGGTCATATAGTAGATGAGCAGGCTGACCCAGCTCGAAAGGCTGTGCTGGGGGTCCTGCAGATTCCAGTTGGCGGCATTCAGGAACTGCAGCGGGCAGGACTCCTTGTCGCTGGCATCCAGCGCCGCGGGGTAACCGTTCTCGATTCGCGCCGCGCGGGTCTCGGTGAACAGGGCCAGTGCGTGGTCGATCTCTGGGTCGTCACTGGCCACGGTTTCGCCCAGGAAGCGCTCGTGCAGGCGCACCAGCTGGGCGCGAATCGCGGCCTCTGCATTGGCCTCCTGCTGGAACTTTTCGACCTCGGTGAAAATCTGGCGCGCGCTGCGCGGCCACTGGAATTCCAGTGCCACCAGTACGCAACCCATCTGCAGGGGCTGGGCCTCGACCACCGTGGTCATCAATGACGTCATCTCGGTAGCGCGGCGGGTCACGCCGTCGGAATCGATCCCGCCGTAGAACAGGCGGTACTGATCGGTGAGCTGCGAATTCTCCACGCCATACTGCTCGCTCTCGTACCAGCGGAAACCGGTGACCGCCTCGGTCTTGCGGTCGAGCTGTTCCGGGGTCAGCAGCTTGCCGGTGCCGAAGCTTCTCAGGGTCGCGTCATCGCCGGCGGCGTCGGTGGCGCGGTCGGCCCGGAACCAGGGGCTCATCACCATCTCCACCAAAAGGTCCTTGAGATTGTAGGGAGCGCCGCCACCAAAGCCCTGCACGAAGCCGTCGGCAAAATCATCGACGGCGGCGGCCTGCGACTGGAACAGGGCCAGCTGCTGGGCGTAGTTGGCATCCGTGTCCTCACCCGGGGCCAGCGCCACCTCTTCACCCATGAGTGCCGGCCACCAGAACTTCACCGTGCCCTGGGCGAAGCGATAGTCCGACGCCAGGGTCTGGGCCAGGTCCTGCAAGGTGCTCTGGGTATTGCCGAACACCAGGCCGTCGAAGCCCGGCTCGCGCATGTCGTTGTACCAGGTCTCGCCGAACTGGTACGGCTCCTCGAGATCCAGGTCACGCTTGTACTGAAACGGCAGCGAATCCATGCCCAGGAACTGGTCCTTGTAAAAGCCGAAATCCCCGTAGTTCTGGTAGGCGCCTGCCATCGGGTCCATCGCCTCATGGCACACGGTACAGGCGGGGTTCTTCAGCGTCGGGTTGTCGGTATCCGCCAGGGCATCGGCGTCCGTAGTGCGCGGCGCCGAGCGTTCGATGTCAAAGCCGAGGAAGTGGTACCAGGTCCAGCGCGCCCGGGCGCGGTTGCGGTTGGTGGCGGTGGAGGGATAGCGCGCCAGCCAGCCCGGCGTATTCAATACCCCTGCCTGGGGGTAGTCGGTAGCGAGCCCGCCGGATACATAGGCGCCAATCATGTCCGCTTCCTGGTAACTGGTGGAGGCATCGATGCGGGTATAGCCCTGCACGGTGGCCACCTGCCACTGGTCGATATCGCTGTCGTCGGCGAAGCTCACATCGCTACGGTAGGCCAGGGCCAGCTGCGGGTTTACCAGCGTGTAGTCCGCCGTCAGAATTTCGGTATACGGCAATTCCTGCTCCACCACGTAGGCAATCAGCTCCAGCGGCTGGCGGGCGATACCAAATGAAGTACCGGCCACCAGCTTGAAGAGCTCACCCAGGTCACCGCTGTCACCGAGCTGCGCGGCGCGATTGACCAGGTCCGGGTAGTGGGGCTCGAAAAAAATGTCCACCGGCAGGTCCTCGATCCACCTGTCGGTCAGCAGGCGATCGTTGGCGCCTTCCACCAGGAAACGATGGAAGCCTTCCCCCTGCATCAGCAGGCGAATCATGTAACGCAGGGTGTCATCGTTGCCGGCGGCCACGGTGGCGAGATCCGCTTCACTGGGCAGGGTGCCCGCCAGCAACAGTGAGGCGCGTCGCAGGGTGTCCTCAGGGCCGGCAAGCTCAAAGCCCTCGAACAGGTCGGTGGCCTCCACGCCCCCGGTGTTTTCCCCGTCCAGCAGGTTCAGGAAAATTTCCAGCGCCGCGTACTCCGGGCTGTCCACTGTCAACACCGGCCCGCCCTGGTGGCCCACTCCGGTCGCCTTGGCGAGGATATAGTCCACTCCCTCCGCCGCCACGAGGGCAGCGTACATGGCGGTATTGGTTGCCAGGTGATCGGGCTCCGAGGTCGGCACCAGCACGTGGTCAGTGCTGGCAGCGAGCCCGTTCTCGTTGTGACAGGCCAGGAAACACTGGGCCTGCGAAACGTCCGGAGAAACGGACTCACGGAACCAGGCGTCGGCGGCGCCCACCGGGACGGCCAGGCTGGTCATGTCGTTGGCGATGGCCAGCCGTTCGGCATCGCCGGCACCCTGGGCAATGGCATCTTCCATGGCTTCCAGGGCCGGAAGCGAACCCTTGTAGAGGCTCAGGTCGTAGTACAGCGGATTGAAGGCCAGCAGGTCGGCGTAGTCCACGACCCCGAGTTCGGGTTGCCACACATCAAGCACCAGGCTGGCGGCGAACTCATCCAGCGCCGCGCCCAGTTCCTGGTCATCCAGCACCGGGTAGTGTTCCCGCACCCACTGCCAGGCCGCCTCGCTGAGCGGCCCGAACAGGTGTGCCGAGGTCTTGATCTGCGCCCCGGTCAGCAGACCCCGAACCGGGCCCAGGACCGCCGATGGTGTGGCGTCTACCTGCTCATCGCTGTCGGCGTCGTAATCGAAGCCACCGTCGAGGCTGACGAGGTACCAGCGGCTGGGGTCCACAGGCAGGTCGTAAAGCTGGAACTGCCCGAGGGTGCGAAGGTAGGCGAGGTCGTCGATCGCGATGAAGTTGGGGTCGGCCATCACCGCGTCCAGATCCTTGCTGAGCTCGCCACTCACGAGCACCTCGCCGCTGCGCAGGTCGGTCACGGTGATGGTGGCGCCGCCCACGGGCCCGTGTACCGATACCTGTTCACAGGCCACCAGCAGGCAGGCGAAACTTGCTAGCAAGAGCTGTCGAACCATGGAAGTCTCCGCTCCCGATCCCGTTCAGTGTACCGAGCCATAACGCGGTACGGCGGCATTGGTGGACACGGAGGTGCAAAATTCTTCGCAGGCTGGGATTGCGATCACAGATGCTACACTTCCAGAACGTTTCAGCAGTGCGCCAGGGCAGGCAGATTCCATGAGCGAGACCGGCAACGAACCCAGGCCCGACCTGATAGAAATCCTGTCATCGGACCTGCAGGACTTCGTCGATGACATCCTCCACCAGGAAGGTGGCATGGACCACTTTCGCGAGCTGCTGTCGGTGGAACAGCTCGCCACCCTGGAGAATCGCCGCAAGCTCGACCTGGTCACACGGGCCGGCGTGTCGTTCACCCGCGAGCACGATATCGCCAACATCCTGGAGATTACCCTCAACACGGCGCGCAAGCTGACCAACGCCGACGGCGGCACCATCTACATGTTGCACGAGGAGTTTGCCAACGACCCCATCGACCCCGCCCGGGTCGCGCACCGCGAGCTGCGGTTCGTAGCGGTGCAGAACGAAACCATGAACACCTTTCTCAAGGGCAACGACATCGACATGATGCCGCCGGTGCCGCTGGAGATAGACGGCAAGCCCAACGACTCGAACGTCTCAGCGCACTGTGCCAACAATCGCGAGCTGCTCAATTTCGACGACGTTTACGACGTCGAGGGCTTCGCCTTCGACGGCACCCGCGCCTACGACGAGGCCAACAACTACCGTTCCCAGTCGATGCTGGTGATTCCGTTGGAGGATCACGAGAGCAACATGATCGGCGTGCTGCAGCTCATCAACCGTCGTGGCGAAGAGAGCGAGATCATCCCCTTCAGCCGCGAAGACATCGAGCTGGTGCAGTCGATTTCCTTCCCGGCCGCGGCCTCTATCACCACGCAGCGGCTGATCAATGAACAGGCGGAGCTGTTCAACTCCTTCGTGACCGTGCTGGCGGAAGGCCTGGGTGAGAAATCACCCCATACCTACAACCATATCCGCCGGGTGGCGGCGTTGGGAGAGGCCATTTCGGAATCACTCAACAACTGGAACGAGGGCATGTACGCCGGCGTGCGCTTCGATGAGGATGACATGGCGGAGATGCGGCTGGCGGGCTGGCTGCACGATATCGGCAAGATCACCACGCCGGAGCACATCGTCTCAAAACAGGTGAAGCTGCAGTTTGTGATGGACCGTTTTGAGCTGATTGCCGATCGCTTCAGCTCGCGCATCAAGGACGCACGCATCGAGGCGCTGGAGCAACAGATCAAGGCCTTGAAAGGCGGTGCCGATGACAATGCGCTGGAGGTCATCGAGCAGCAGTTCCAGGCGGAGAAAGCCACCCTGTCGAAAAAGCTGAGCGCGCTGTTTGCCGCCAACCGCGGCGGCGAGTTCGTGAGTGACGATACGATAGCCCTGGTGGAAGAGCTGGCCGCCGTCCCGGTACAGCGGCACTTCAAGACTGACGTGGTCATGGACCACGGCTACCCGATGGTGAAATCGGTGGAGGAAACCAGTGAGCCCGGCACGCTGGTGGACGACTGGGAGAAGGAAAACCTGCTGATCAACCGCGGCACCCTGAACCAGTCCGAGCGCGATGCCATCAACCTGCACGCTGATCGCTCCTGGCGCTGGCTGATGGCGCTGCCTTTCCCGCGCAAACAGAAGCGCCTGCCGCTCTATGCCGGCGCTCACCACGAGCATCTCAACGGCACCGGCTACCCGAACGGCATCGAGGGCAAGGACATGCCCATACAGTCGCGGATTCTGGCCATTGCCGATATCTACGAGGCACTGGTGGCGCCCGACCGGCCCTACAAAGGGCCCATGAAGCTGTCAGTGGCGCTGGGCATCCTCGGCAATATGGTCAAGCAGAGCAAGCTTGACGGAGAGTTGATGCGCATCTTCCTGCGCTCGGGCGACTACCTGAAATTCGCTGAGGAATTCCTCGAGCCCGAGCAGATCGATGAGATCGACATCGATCGCTGGCTCGAGGATTACTACATCCAGCCGGTGCCCCCCAAGGAGCACTGAATTCCGGGGACAGTTTACTGAATTCAAAACTGGTCAAGCTGGCCATTTGGAGGCCAGCAGTCACCGGCAGAACGCGTCAATCCTCACGGTTCCAGTGTTTCTTTAGACGCAGCACGTGCTGCAAATTTTCCAACACAACTCCCACGATCCCTGATCATTCACCGCCTCGGCAGTGTCGTGCGAAAGAGCATATAAGCCCATGATTTAGCTTGATAATTTCCTCTTATACTGTATATTTAGACAGTATCTATCAAGCCCCCCCGGAGTACCCGCCATGGACTCTCTCGCTGCTGTCTCCACGCACTCTTCTGCCCCTGTCTCCCACGCCCGCCAGCTGGCCCAACTGGAGGATGAGATCACCGAACTGGCCGCGCATCTTAACGCCGCCACCTATCGATTGCTGGCACTGATCGCCGAGTTTGACGCGCGCGGCGGCTGGGGCGGCGCCGGGCTCAAGTCCTGTGCCCACTGGCTCAACTGGAAGTGCGGTATTGCCCTGGGCGCGGCGCGGGAGAAAGTACGGGTTGCCCATGCCCTG
>JAZBOY010000044.1:0-5799 GCA_036351375.1 Halieaceae bacterium | reverse complement strand
CAGCAATCAGTCTTCGAGGCCCGGCAGCGTCGCCACCGGGTAGAGAATGGCATCATGGTAGCCGGTTACCACCTTGCGGTAACCACAGAGTTCCAGATCCAGCGCCGGGTCGTTGGTATCGACCAGCAGCGGCTCGCCGTTGAGCGCCTTGATCTTGCCTTTGCCGGCGACGATGGTGATGTTGTCGAGACCCACCTTGCGCAGCACCGCCGGGCTGAACTGCTGGTTGCCGCGCCCAAATACGTGACCCTGCCCGCCGATCGCCGTCACGATGATCTCGGCGCGCCTGTCGGTGCCCTCCAGCAGCGCCAGCAGCTCGGGCTCTCCGGCGTCGCTCAGCAGCACTTCGCCATCGCAGATCGCATCCACGCCCAGCAGGGTATTCGGCAGGCCCAGCTCCGCCATGATTGCGGCGGTGGTGCTGCCGGGGCCGATCAGGTAAATGCGACCGGGCTGGATGGATTCCACAATATCAGCGGCGATGTCCTCGGCTACCAGCGCTTCGGATTCTACCCCCGCCACTTTGGTGCGCTGCAGGAAATGACCTTCTTCCGGGGTCAGCAATTCGCCATAGAAGCGGGTCTTGACCACGCCCTTGCGGAAGGCGTCCTCGTCGATATCCCGCACTTCACGCAGCTCCACGTTGACCAGCCCGGCCGCGGCCAGGCGCTTGAGCAGTTCCCCCGCCGCCTCCGGTGACACGGCGTAGACGGCGGAGTGCATTTTTACGCCGCTGGGAATACCGAGGGCGGCGACCCTGTCACCCACCGCATCGAGAATATCCCGCGCGGTACCGTCGCCGCCGGCAAACACCAGCACGTCCGGCTGGCGGGCAGCAATCGCCTGGGCGGCCCGGGCAGTATCTGCCGCGGTGGTCAGTTCAGTGTCGGGCCGGCCGCAGCTCTGCCATGACAGCTCCAGGCCGGCCAGGGCGTCACTGCCCATGGCACCTTCCCAGCAAAAGATTTCTACCTCAGCCCCCTCCAGCAGCGCCAGCGCCCGATGGGCGCGCTCCACGGCACGAGGCCTGGCGCCGCGGCGCAGAGCTTCATCACGCACCTCGGCGCCATCGCTGCCTTTCAAGCCCACCGGGCCGCCGATGCCGGCGTAGGGATTTACCAGCAAGCCAATGGTCAGCATTTCGGGCTACCTCCCTTACAACAGCGGTTCATAGTCGATAAGCGCCTGGCACAGGGCGCGAGCCTCACTGTCCAGGGTCTCGAGATTGCTGACGGCTAGCGCTCCGACTTCCCGGCGTAGCCGGTACTGCTTACGCAGCCGGTCAAAACCATCGGGCATGGCGGCACGCAGCAGGGTATCGTCCTCCTGCAGGTCGTACACCTGGGCCACTAGCCAGCTCAGCAGCGGCTGCCCGCCGAGCTCCTGGGGCACAGTGACCGCCACGGGCGGCAGGCCAGCGCCGGTGGTTTCAATGTCGATATTCATGGCCCTGCACAGGGCGCGGGCCAGCATGGCCGTGGCACGCAGTTTGCCGTCAGTGCTGTAGCCGGCGATATGCGCGCTGCCGAAACGGCATTTCGCCAGCAGCACCGGGTTCACCGCCGGCTCACCTTCCCAGACGTCCAGCACCAGGCTGATGTCCGGCCGCTGCTCCGCCAGCGCCAACAATTCACCGGTCGCGATCAGTTCGCCGCGCCCGGCATTGATCAGGAGGGCCTGCTGCGGCATTTGCGCCAGCTGCTCGAAGACCAGCATATGTTCGCTGGGCCAGGGGTGCTCCCGGGTCAGGGCCGCATGCAGGCACACTACCGGGCAGGCCAGCACGGTATCGAGCTCGGCCAACGCTTCAAGCCCTTCAAGCCAGGGGTCGTAGGCGCGACACTGGATACCGAGACGCGCGAGGCGCTGCTGTAAACGCCGACCGATATGCCCGTAACCCACTATCCCCAGTTCATCTCCGTCGAGCAACCGGGCCAGCGCATCGGGATGCCGGCACAGGGCGCTGAGCACGTAGTCCACTACCGAGTCGGCGTTGGACCCCGGGGCGTAGGCAAAGGCTATACCGCGCGCCTCGAGGGCCGCGCGATCGACATGATCGATGCCGCTGGTGGCGGAGCCCACGAAACCCAGGGAGCAGCCCTCCAGCAGGTCTGCGTCCACACGGGTGACCGAGCGCACCAGCAGGGCGTCGGCCCCGGCGAGGTCGGCCGCCGCCAGCGCGCGCCCGTCGAACAGCTCTACCTCGCCCAGCGCTTGCAGGGCCTCCACACCGGCCATATTGCGATCAACCAGGAGCTTCACAGCTGCGCCTGCAAGGCGGACAGACGGCGCACCACCGCACCGGTGAGCGCTATGTCGCCCAGGTAGTCCCGGGTGGCGTCAAAAGCTTCCCTGGATGGCTCAAAAGGCGCGGGCAGCTCCACATCGGGTATGGCGCAATCGAGCCGCGCCAGCGCCCGGGACAGCAGGGCCTGATCCCAGTGCTCTTCCAGGGCCTGGCTGATACGCGCCGCGCCGCGAATACCCAGCCCGTCAAGGTCGTGCCGGTTGGATTCCAGGGTTTCCAGGTCGCCAAAGGCATCGATCAGCCTGGCGCCGGACTTGGCACCGATGGATGGCACGCCGGGTATATCGTCGATGGCATCACCGACCAGACCCTGGTAGTCGGCAAACTGGGCAGGGACTACACCGAAGCGCTCGCGGAAACCCGTGGCGTCGAGGTAGCTGCCGGCGGCAAAGTCCCAGAGGCGGTCTCCGGGTGCCAGCAACAGCTGCCCCAGGTCCTTGTCCCGGGTCACCACCGTTACCTCTCCGCCCGCTTCGCGACCCAAAACCGACAGCGTGGCGATGTAGTCATCAGCCTCGAAGCGCTCGCCGCCCAGGCAGGGAATACCGAGGCGCTCGGTGACTTCCCGGCAGGCCTCCAGCTGGAACGCCAGCGCTTCATCAGGCAGCTCGCGGCTGGCCTTGTAGTCGGGATAGAGCTCGTTGCGGAAGCAGGTGCCGAGGCTTTCATCAAAGGCGGCCACCAGCACGACGCTCTCGGGCAACTGCTCCAGCAGCTCCACCAGGAAGCTGGTATAGCCATACACCGCGTTCAGAGGATAGCCGTCGGGGCTGTGCCAGCGCTCGGGCAGCGAGAAGTAGGCACGGAAGATATAAATGCTGGCATCAACCAGCAGCAGCGGAGCACTCACTGCAGTGTCACCACGGCGCCGGCGAGTTCAAAGTGCTCTGGCTCGGGCGTTGCCCGGCCACCGAAGGCACGCGCCAGCGCTGCCCGGAAGATAGCGGCGCGCGGCGGCAGCGGCTCGCGACAGAAGCGCCTGGCCCGGTCGCGCACGGCGAAGGCGAAGGCGTCACCCGCGCCCGCGGGCGCATCCAGGTTATCCACGCTGACCCGGAAAGAGACGCCGGCGGCCAGCGCCAGGTGCCACTCCACCGCCTGTGGTTTCACCTCAACTGCTTCAAAGGCCTGCTGCTGCTCGGGGTTGCGTCCATCGGGGGCGTACCAGTAACCGTAGTCCTCAAGCTGGCGCCGACCCGGACCCGCGATGCACCAGTGGGCCACCTCATGCAGGGCGCTGGCGGCAAAGTCTTCGCGGTAGTAGATGATTGCATCGCCCTGCTGAGCGGGCGCGTAGAGCGGCTCGGCAGCACCGCC
Organism: Halieaceae bacterium; assembly: GCA_036351375.1. Taxonomy (GTDB): domain Bacteria; phylum Pseudomonadota; class Gammaproteobacteria; order Pseudomonadales; family Halieaceae; genus JANQIO01. Next base: position 2,174 of record JAZBOY010000044.1, on the reverse strand, counting down.
CTGCAGGCGGGTGCCGTAGACGTCGTGGAAACAGTCGGCGAAGACCTGTTCTATGCGCTGGGCGTGATTCACTGCTTGCGGATCAGGTAGTGAAATTCGCCGCCCTCTGCCCGCTCTTCCACCAGCTCGTGGCCGAGGAAGTTACAGAACCGGGGAATATCTCGCTGGGTCGACGGGTCGGTGGCCTGTACTGCCAGCAGCTCGCCGCTCTGCATCTCCCGCACTGCCTTGTGCAGCAGCATGACCGGCTCGGGGCAATACAGGCCGCGGGCATCCAGCTGGTGGTCAGCCTTGTACTCTTGCGCCTGGCTCACAACTCCAGCGCCGCCAGTCGTTCGCGATCGCAGAGGTCGTACTGCTCGCTGTCGAGGTCGAAGAGCAGGGTCAGCTCGCCACTGTCGAGCTGGCGCTTTAGCGAGGCGGTCTTTTCCTCGAGGTTGCGCTCGCGCAGCCCATAGTCAGTGCCGTCGCGGCTGGCGAATTCCTCGAGCAACGCGGTAAGCGTGTCCGGCTCGAGCCGGGCGATAGGAATGGGAACGAACTGCGCCATGAGGTGATGTAAAGGTGTCCAAAGCCTGCGAGCCCGCTAATATACGTGCTGACCCGCCAATTGTGGAGTACAGGCAGTGCAGAGCACCTTCATTATCACCTTCATCGGCGACGACCGCCCCGGCCTCGTGGAAGCGCTGTCGCGCGTGGTGGCTGACCACGGCGGCAACTGGCTGGAAAGCCGCTCCTCGCAGCTGGCGGGCAAGTTTGCCGGCCTGATCAGCGTGTCACTCCCGAGCGAATCGGGCGAAGCCCTGCAGGCGGCACTGGAAGACCTGCATGCCGAGGGCATCAGCGTGCGTGTGACGCCCTGCGATGCCGCAGTCGCCCAGGACGACCACCAGCGCATCGTGACCCTGACCGTGATTGGGCCGGATCGCCAGGGCGTGGTACGGGAAATTTCCGCCGCACTCAGCAGGCGCAATATCAACGTGGTGGATATGGAGAGCTTCGTAAGCCCGGCGCCGATGAGCTCGGAACTACTGTTTCACGCCCAGGTGGAGGCCGTTCTGCCGGAGGACTGCGCGCTGGAAGAGCTGGAAGAGAACCTCGACCAGCTCGCCGACGAGATGCATATGGACATTACTCTGGAGGCGCCTGCTTCCTGAGCAACGCTTTTACTCCGACCACCAGCCCCACACACAGCGCCGCCAGCACCATGGTGCTGAACACTCCCAGCAGGCAGTAGAGCAACAGCCAGCCCATCTCCTCGGCCGGCACGTCAAAGCGATCGATAGCAGCCCACACGAACACCGCCGTGGCCAGCACGCCGAGAAACACCGTGCGACGGCCGCGGCCGCGAGTGCCGAACATCATTCGGGGGCGACCTGGCCGGGAATGGTCGGCGTAGGTGACACCACGCCGGCGTTCTGGCCGCGGTGGCGCAGCAGATGATCCATCAGGACGATGGCCAGCATAGCCTCGGCGATGGGCGTGGCGCGAATCCCCACGCAGGGGTCGTGCCGACCCGTGGTGATCACCTCCACCGCATTGCCGTCAACGTCGATACTGTCACCCGGCAGGCGAATGCTGGAGGTGGGCTTGAGCGCCATGCTGACGGTAATGGCCTGACCGGAAGAAATTCCTCCCAACACGCCACCGGCGTTATTGGAACGGAAGCCTGCGGGCGTCAGCTCATCGCGGTGCTCGCTGCCCAGCGCTTCCACCGCGTCGAAGCCGGCGCCGATTTCCACGCCCTTGACGGCATTGATGCTCATCATGGCGTGGGCAATATCGGCATCCAGACGATCGAACACCGGCTCACCCAGTCCCGGCATCACCCCCTCGGCCACGACGTTGATACGGGCACCGATGGAATCGCCGGACTTGTTGAGCGCCGCCATGTAGTTTTCCATCTCCGGCACTTTCGAGGCGTCCGGACAGAAGAAGGGGTTCTGCTCAACCTGCTCCCAGTCCAGGGCCTCGGCCTTGATAGGGCCGAGCTGGGCCAGGTAGCCGCGTATGGTAATGCCCTGGCCTGCCAGGTATTTCTTGGCAATGGCGCCGGCTGCGACGCGCATGGCGGTTTCCCGCGCCGAAGAGCGGCCACCGCCGCGGTAGTCGCGATCGCCGTATTTCTGCTGGTAGGTATAGTCCGCGTGCATGGGGCGGAAGCGATCGGCGAT
>JAZBOY010000043.1:0-7205 GCA_036351375.1 Halieaceae bacterium | reverse complement strand
TCTTCAGTGAAGAACAGCTCGGTGCGGTTACAGGTGGACAGGATCACCAGCTCGTTGGTCTGCAGGCGGTCACAGCCTTCCTGCAGGGCCTCCACGAGCTGCTCCGGCGAGAACGCCACCCGCTCCCGCAGGTCCAGCGTCGCCGAGTTGTGATTGATGCCTAGGGCGGTCAGCTTCATAGTTTCGTCAACTTACAGAATCCGGCGGTCTCCTGCCAGCCGGACGCGGGCGCGATTCTAGCAGGCTTGGGGGCCCGCTGCAGAAGTTGTGACACCGCTTCGGGCCCCGTGGTGGGCAGGGCTGGGCGCTTGTGTCATTATTGGACGATGCGGTCCTTATTCCTTGTTTCTCTCTTCGCCCTGCTCAGCGCCTGCGCCACAACCGGTGATCGCAGCCAGCAAGCGGCGGAAATCGACGGCACCGGCGAACAGCCGGCGCCGGAAATTGCCGTTGTTGAAGAAGCTCCGCCGCCGCCAGAGCGCGCCTTCCCCGACGAAAGCCTCTACCCGTTGCTGGTGGCAGAATTTGCCCTGCGGCGCCGCGAATACGACCTGGCGCTGGAAACCTATATGGAGCAGGCCTTCCTGCTGCAGGACGCGGGCATTTCAGCGCACACCGCCCGGCTCGCCCAGTTCATGCGCCGTGACGCCGAGGCCATTCGCGCCACCGAACTATGGGTAGAGCTGGAGCCCGACAACCTGGAGGCACGCCTCACCCTGGCCAACCTGCTGGCGCGCACCGGCCGCGCCGCCCAGGCCCTGACCCATATGGAAGCCATTATCCGTGCCGGCGGGCTGGCCAACTTCACCTCGCTGGTACGGGGCTTCAGCACCATGGACCCGGGCGCGCAGCGTATCCTCCTGCAGCGCGTCGAGGCCCTGCTGGATGAATTCCCCGACAACACCCAGCTGCGGCTCGCAGAGGTGCTGATGCTGGAAGCGGTGGGCCAGCAGGAGCGCGCCCTCGCCGAGCTGCAGCCTGTGTTCGCGGACGAACCCCACCAGTCCCAGGCCGTGATCATGGACGCCAAGCTCAAGCTCGACCTGGGGCGGCGCGAGGGTGCATTCGACCGGGTCACCGCCGCCCTGGACGACCAGCCCGGCAACACCCGCCTGCGGCTGCAGTACGCGCGGCTGCTGACGCAAACCGATATGAACGAGGCCGAGCGCCAGTTCCAGATCCTGCTGGACGCCGCACCGGAAGACCCTGACCTGCTGTTTTCCATGGCCCTGATCCAGCGCGAAATGAACGACCTGGAAAGCGCCCGCGAGAACCTGGAACGCCTGCTGAGCCTGAATGCACGCACCGACGAGGCCCACTACTACCTCGGCAAAACCGCCGAGGAACAGCAACGGCTGGACGACGCGATACTGCATTACATGGAGGTGCAGCCCGGCCGAGACTTCGGCACCGCCAACAACCGCCTGGCCCAGCTGATGCTGGCCGCCGGCCGTAGCGCAGAGCTGGGTGTCTACTTCGACGCCCTGCGGGCGCGCTACCCCCAGTTGGCAGAACAGCTCTACGCCCTGGAGGTGGAAAAGCTGATGGGCGGACAACACCTGGCCGAGGCCGGCGCGGTGGTGGACCGGGCGCTGGTCGAGTATCCGGCCAGTGTTTCACTGCGCTACTCCCGCTCCATCGTCGCCGAGCGACTCGGCAACCTGGTGGAAGCGGAATCCGACCTGCGTATGATTCTTGCCGACGACCCGGACAACTCTACCGCGCTGAATGCGCTGGGCTATATGCTGGCCAACCGCACCGACCGCTATCCCGAGGCCGAAGAGCTGATTGCCAGGGCCCTCGCCCTGAGCCCCGATGAGCCCGCCATCCTCGACAGCTGGGGCTGGGTCAAGTACCGCATGGGTGAGTACGATGTGGCGCTCGACTACCTGCAGCGCGCCTACCGCGCCTTCCCCGACCCGGAAGTGGCAGCCCACCTCGGCGAGGTACTGTGGGTCATGGGCCGCGATGAGGCCGCCGTGGCCATCTGGGACCGGGCGCTCAGCAACAGCCCCGAGCATGCAATCCTGCTGGAGACCATCCAGCGCCTGGGTGCCGATCTCGCCGACCGCTGAATGCCGCGCGTCACCACCTGCCTGATAGCGATAGTGCTGCACAGTATTGTGGCCGGCTGCGCCACCGCGCCGACACCTGACGCCGTCGACTGGCGGCAGCACCGCGACCAGCTCTCAGCGCTTGAACACTGGGCCTTCACCGGTCGTATCGCGGTGCGCACCGAGACTGGTGGCGACACCGCCTCCCTGCGCTGGCAGCAGGCCGGGGATGATTTCTCCATGACCCTGTCTGGCCCCATGGGTCTGAAGGAAACCACCCTGCTGCGCGAGGCCGGCAGCCTGAGCCTGCTGCGAGACGGAATACGCCAACCGCTGCAGGCAGATGATGGCTTGCTGCGCTCCGAATTCGGCTGGACCCTGCCGACCGACTACCTGCCCTGGTGGCTGCGCGGGCTGCCTGGCCCCGGACCCGCCCGGCAGGAGCTGACGGAAGGCCGGCTTGCCTGGCTTGAGCAGGCCGGCTGGCGCATAGAATTCGCGGAATACCGCAGCGTCGGCGACGCTGCCCTACCGAGGTCAATCCGATTCCGGCGTGAGGACGTGAGCGGCAAGATCCTGCTCAAACAGTGGACGCTGGCGCCATGACCCGGCTCGAACTGCTGGCGCCGGCGAAACTCAACCTGTTCCTGCATATCACCGGGCGGCGAGCGGACGGCTACCATGAACTGCAGACTGTGTTTCAGCTGCTGGACTATGGTGACAGCGTGGAGATAGCCGAGGCTGCCGAACTCATCCTCGACTGCCCCGGCCTTGACCTGCCCGCTGAACAGAACCTCGCCATGCGCGCCGCCCGGCGCCTGCAGGCACTGGCCGACTCACCCCGTGGCGCCGCCATTCGTATCCACAAGCGCATCCCCGCCGGTGGCGGGCTGGGCGGCGGCAGTTCCAACGCCGCCACCGTCCTGCTGGGGCTGAACCGGCTCTGGCAGCTCGATCTGGGGGCGGACGAACTGGCTGCCATAGGGCTGGAGCTCGGTGCCGACGTGCCGCTTTTTGTGCGCGGCCACAGCGCCTGGGCAGAGGGCGTTGGCGAGCAGCTCTCGCCGCTGGAATTGCCGCCCCGGCACTACCTCGTGGTCGCCCCCGACTGCACCGTTACCACCGCGGAAGTTTTTTCCCACCGGGAATTGACACGCAACACCGCTCCCATCACAATAGCGACCTTTTTTGCGGGGGGTGGGCAAAACGACTGCGAAAACGTCGTCCGGCGCCTTCACCCTGAGGTAGATAAAGCATTGAATTGGCTGGAAAAATTTGCTCCAGCCAGGCTCACAGGCACCGGCGCCTGTGTGTTCTCAAGCTTTGATTCCAGTGCGCAGGCAAGGGCCGTTCAGGAGCGTTTGCCAGCCGGCTGGAACAGCTTCATCGCCGCCGGGCTCGATCGGTCACCGACGCTTGAAACCCTCGAGGGAGCGGACAGGGGCCAATAGGTCGAGCCACCTGCCCTGAGCTGGACCTGGCTGGGCAAAGGCAAGCAGGCATACCGGCGAGGCTGACTGACAAATTACTGGGGTGTCGCCAAGTGGCAAGGCACCGGGTTTTGATCCCGGCATTCGTAGGTTCGAATCCTACCACCCCAGCCATTTTTTCGGCCCGGGCAGTGACGCCCGGGACAGCAAACAGCCCGGGCAAAGGAAACAAACCGTGACCGCAAAAATGATGGTGTTCACCGGCAATGCCAATCCGGAGCTTGCCGCCAGGGTCACCAGAAAGCTGCACATCCCGCTTGGCAATGCCGACGTCGGCAAGTTCAGCGACGGTGAAGTCGCCGTAGAAATCAACGAGAACGTGCGCGGCAAGGACGTATTCGTCCTGCAATCGACCTGTGCGCCGACCAATGACAACCTGATGGAACTGATTGTCATGATCGACGCACTGAAACGCGCCTCGGCGACGCGCATCACGGCGGTGGTGCCCTACTTCGGCTACTCTCGCCAGGATCGCCGGGTGCGTTCATCGCGGGTGCCGATTAGCGCCAAGGTGGTCGCCGACATGATGACCAGCGTCGGCGTTGACCGGGTGTTGACGGTGGACCTGCACGCCGAGCAGATCCAGGGCTTCTTTACCTGCCCGGTAGACAACATCTACGGGTCGCCGGTGCTCAATGACGACATTGACCGCTGCGACTATGAGAACCTGGTCGTGGTATCGCCCGACATCGGTGGTGTGGTTCGGGCGCGGGCGGTGGCCAAGCAGCTTCACGAGGTGGACCTGGCCATCATCGACAAGCGCCGGCCCCAGGCCAATGAGGCACAGGTGATGAATATCATCGGCGACGTCGAGGGCCGCACCTGCCTGCTGGTGGATGACATGGTCGACACCGCCGGCACCCTGTGCCGGGCAGCGGACGCCCTGAAGGAAAAAGGCGCCGACAAGGTCGTGGCCTACTGCACCCACCCGGTGCTGTCTGGCAACGCCATAGACAACGTGAACAGCTCGCAGCTTGACGAGCTGGTGGTAACGGACACGATTCCGTTGAACGGCGCCGCCGACGACTGTCCGCGGATACGCCAGTTGACCATTGCCGACCTGCTGGCGGAAGCCATGCGCCGGGTCAGCAACGAGGAAAGTATCAGCGCGCTGTTCACCTGAGCAGCGTATTTAGCAACCCGCTGGGGACGCCGGTCGCAGGCCAGCCAGCGATTCTCTTCACATAGAAGATAATGAGGTACAGACAATGTCTGACTTTGAACTGACCGCAGAGGTCCGGGACGACATGGGGAAAGGTGCGAGCCGCCGCCTGCGTCGTCTCTCCGACTCCATACCCGCCATTCTCTACGGGGGCGACAAGCCGCCGCAGCCGCTGTCCCTGATCCGCAAGGATCTGGAGCACGCACTGGAGAACGAGGCCTTCTACTCACACATCCTGACGCTGCACGTGGGCTCCGCCAAGGAAAAGGCGATTCTCAAGGACCTGCAACGCCATCCTGCCAAGGATCGCGTCATGCACGCCGACTTCCTGCGCGTCAGCGATGACGTGGCAATCAAGATCAATGTGCCCGTGCACTTCATCAACGAAGAAGAAGCGCCTGGTGTCACCCAGGAGAATGGCGTGGTACAGCATGCCATTACGGAAATCGAGATCATGTGCCTGCCGGGTGACATGCCCGAGTACATCGAAGTGGACCTGGCCGGCATGAACATCGGCGACAATATCCACCTCACCGACCTGAAGCTGCCGAAAGGCGTCGAGGCCACCGCCCTGACCCACGGTGAAGAACAGGATCTGATGGTGGCGAGCATCATGCCGCCGGTGAAGGAAGAGCCCGAGGAGCCGGTTGAAGGCGAAGTGGCGGCGGATGAAGTACCCGCCGGCGACGAAGCGCCTGCCGGTGACGGGGAAGGCGATTCCGATTCTGACGAGGACAAAGAGGACTAAGGTCCTGCTCGCATGCCCGCCGCCCCCCGGGCGGCGCGGCCCTTCAACAGGCAATCTGCCATGCGACTCAAGCTTGTCGTGGGCCTCGGCAATCCCGGTGACCAGTACCGGGAGACGCGGCACAACGCGGGTGCTGACTTCGTCGGCGCCCTCGCTCATCGCTACGGGGTTTCCCTGCTGGCGGAGAGTCGCTTTTTTGGCCTCTGCGGCCGCATCCAGGCCGAGGGCATGGACCTGCGACTGCTGGTACCCACCACTTTCATGAACCGCAGCGGCGCTGCCGTGGTGGCCATGACCAATTTTTTCAAGATCGACCCGCCGGAGATTCTGGTCGCTCACGACGAGCTGGATTTCGAAGCCGGCGTGGCGCGCCTCAAGGACGGCGGTGGCCACGGCGGTCACAACGGCCTGCGGGACATCTCCCGGGCCATTGGCGACGACTACCGTCGACTGCGGCTGGGAATCGGCCACCCGGGCGTCGGCCGCAATGTCAGTAGCTACGTGCTCGGCAAGCCCTCGGCAGAAGAGCGTACGTTGATCGACGACAGTATCGAAGCGGCCTCCCGGGTAATGCCGAGGCTGGCGGCGGGCGACTGGGCCCAGGCCGTGCAACAGCTACACACCGCTACCAGGACAAGCGAAGAGAACCAAGATGGGAATTAAATGCGGCATCGTCGGCCTGCCCAATGTGGGCAAGTCCACACTATTCAACGCGCTCACCAAGGCCGGCATCGAGGCAGAAAACTTTCCTTTCTGCACCATCGAGCCCAACGCCGGCGTCGTGCCGGTACCGGACCCGCGCCAGGACGAGATTGCCGCCATCGTAAAGCCCGAGCGCGAGATCGCCACCACCATGGAGTTTGTCGACATTGCCGGCCTGGTTGCCGGTGCCTCCAAGGGCGAAGGCCTGGGCAACCAGTTCCTGGCCAACATCCGCGAGACCGACGCCATCGCCCACGTGGTGCGATGCTTCGAAGACAGCAACGTGATCCACGTGGCCAACCGGGTCGACCCGGCGGGCGATGTGGAGGTCATCAATACCGAGCTGGCCCTGGCTGACCTGGAGAGCTGCGAGAAGCAGCTGCAGCGCGTCACCCGCACGGCCAAGAGCGGCGACAAGGACGCGGTGGCGCTGAAAGCGCTGCTGGAGAACAAGCTGGTGCCGCATCTCAACGAAGCCCAGCCGGTGCGCGCCCTTGACCTGTCGGACCAGGAGCGCGAGCTGGTGCGCGGGCTGCACCTGCTGACCGTGAAACCTACCATGTACATCGCCAACGTCGACGAAGACGGCCTGCAGGGCAACCAGTGGACCGCCCAGCTGGAAGAGATTGCCGAGCGCGAGAATGCCGTTGTCGTGATCATCTGCAACAAGCTGGAAGCGGAAATCGCCGAGCTGGAGCCGGAAGAGCGCGAGGAATTTCTCGCCGAGTTGGGGCTGGAAGAAGCCGGCCTGGACCGGGTGATTCGCGCCGGCTACCAGCTGCTGGGCCTGCACACCTACTTCACGGCCGGCCCCAAGGAAGTGCGCGCCTGGACGGTAAAGGTAGGCGCCACGGCGCCGGAAGCCGCCGGCGTTATCCACACCGATTTCCAGAAAGGCTTTATTCGCGCCGAGGTGGTGGGCTACGACGACTTTGTCTCACATCGCGGTGAACAAGGCGCCAAGGACGCCGGGCGCTGGCGCCTCGAGGGCAAGGATTACGTGGTGTCTGACGGCGACGTCATTCACTTCCGGTTCAACGTCTGAATCC
>JAZBOY010000042.1:0-3262 GCA_036351375.1 Halieaceae bacterium | reverse complement strand
CTTGACCTGACCATTTTGCTGACTATGATTAGCACTCCCTGCGGGAGAGTGCTAAAAAACCTGTCACTCTCCTGAGAAAAGTGCCAATTCAGGGTTGAATTCGCCGATTCTGTCCCCAGAACTGCGTGCAACCGGCAAATCCGGTGCGAAAACGCCGGAGTTCGGCATAACAAATCGTCATTTGGAGAGTAAATCAGATGAATATCCGTCCGCTGTACGACCGTGTAGTCATCCGTCGTAAGGAAGAGGAAGAAACCACGGCCGGAGGCATCGTCCTGCCCGGCTCCGCCAAGGAGAAGCCGAACCAGGGTGAAGTTGTCGCCGTGGGTGAAGGCAAGGTTCTCGATAACGGTGAAACCCGCCCGCTGGCCGTCAAGGTCGGTGACAAGGTGGTATTTGGTCAGTATGCCGGTAGCAACACCATTGAGGTGGATGGCGAAGAGCTGATCATCATGGGCGAAAGCGAAATCTACGCGGTCGTCGAGTAAACGACCCGACGCTGTAGAAGCGCCCCCGTTAACTGATTCCACAAACTTTTTGGTAAAGGAAAACAACCATGGCAGCAAAAGACGTATTTTTCGGTGACGACGCCCGCAGCCGTATGCTGAAAGGCGTGAACGTTCTCGCCGATGCCGTCAAGGCAACCCTGGGGCCCAAGGGCCGCAATGTAATTCTCGACAAGTCCTTCGGTGCGCCGACCGTGACCAAGGACGGTGTGTCCGTGGCCAAGGAAATCGAACTGGAAGACAAGTTCGAGAACATGGGTGCACAGATGGTGAAGGAAGTCGCCTCCCAGGCCTCTGACCAGGCCGGTGACGGCACCACTACCGCCACCGTACTGGCGCAGTCCATCCTCAACGAAGGCCTCAAGTCTGTGGCCGCCGGCATGAATCCGATGGATCTCAAGCGCGGCATCGACAAGGCGGTGCAAGCAGCCGTGGCCGAGGTCGAGAAGATGGCCGTTCCCTGCGAAGACAGCAAGGCGATTGCCCAGGTGGGCTCCATCTCCGCCAACGCTGACACCGCCGTCGGTGAGATCATCGCCGAGGCGATGGAGAAAGTCGGCAAGGAAGGCGTTATCACCGTTGAGGAAGGTTCCGGCCTCGAGAACGAGCTGGACGTGGTCGAAGGTATGCAGTTCGACCGCGGTTACCTCTCTCCTTACTTCATCAACAACCAGGACAGCATGAGCGCCGAGCAGGAAGACCCCTTCATCCTGCTGGTAGACAAGAAGGTGTCCAACATTCGCGAACTGCTGCCCCTGCTGGAGCAGGTGGCCAAGGCCTCCAAGCCGCTGGTCATCATCGCGGAAGACGTTGAAGGTGAGGCGCTGGCTACCCTGGTGGTCAACAACATGCGCGGCATCGTCAAAGTCTCTGCCTGTAAGGCACCGGGCTTCGGCGACCGTCGCAAGGCCATGCTGCAGGACATCGCCATTCTGACCGGCGGTACCGTGATCAGCGAAGAAGTGGGCCTTGACCTCGAGTCCGCGACCCTGGAGCACCTGGGCCAGGCCAAGCGTGTCACCATGGACAAGGACAACACCACCATCATCGATGGTGCCGGCGACGCAGAAGCCATCAAGGCGCGCGTCAGCGAAATCCGTGTCCAGATCGAGAACACCTCTTCCGACTACGATCGTGAGAAGCTGCAGGAGCGCGTTGCCAAGCTGGCCGGCGGTGTTGCAGTGATCAAGGTAGGCGCTGCCACCGAGATCGAGATGAAGGAGAAGAAGGCCCGCGTCGAAGACGCCCTGCACGCGACCCGTGCGGCGGTGGAAGAAGGCGTGGTCGCTGGCGGCGGTGTCGCGCTGGTACGCGCCGTTGCCGCGATTGCCGACCTGAAGGGCGACAACGAAGACCAGAACCACGGCATCGCAGCCGCGCTGCGCGCCATGGAAGGTCCGCTGCGCCAGATCGTCGCCAACGCCGGTGACGAGGCCTCTGTAGTCCTCGACAAGGTACGCCAGGGCGAGGGTAGCTATGGCTACAACGCGGCTACCGCGGAGTACGGCGACATGATCGAAATGGGTATCCTGGATCCCGCCAAGGTCACTCGTACGGCCCTGCAAGCCGCTGGCTCCGTGGCCGGCCTGATGATCACCACCGAAGTGATGGTCGCCGACGCCCCGGAAGACAAGGCAGGCGCCCCGGCCATGCCTGACATGGGCGGCATGGGCGGCATGGGCGGCATGATGTAAGCCACCCGCTTCCAGCACTACGAAAAAGCCCCGCATCTGCGGGGCTTTTTTTTTGACCTGGATTCGTTCCGTTTGGTTGGCGGGGGCGGGCAAAGGGTCGCACGGCCTGCCTGTGAACGGGCGCGAACTGTGCCGGTCTGGCTGGCAGCTGCGCAACTCGACCAAAAATCGCTACGCGATTTTTCGGGACTCGGACAGTGCTCGCTCAAAAACGCCATCCAGCCCGGCACAGTTCAAGCGGCGCCCTGAAGGTTCACAGGCAGGCCGTACGACCCTTCGCCCTTGGTGCCAAGCTTCGGGAATTACGCCATGTTTGAGGCAGCGAAGTCCCAGTTGACCAGGTTCCAGAAGGCTTCCAGGTACTTGGGTCGGGCGTTGCGGTAGTCGATGTAGTAGGCGTGTTCCCAGACATCGCAGGTCAGCAGGGGAGTGACGCCTGCTTCGGTGATCGGCGTTTCGGCGTCGTCGGTGTTGACGATGGCCAGGCCGCCGTCGGCATTCTGCACCAGCCAGGTCCAGCCCGAACCGAAGTTGCCGGCCGCTTTTTCACTGAACTGTTCCTTGAAGGCTTCGACGGAACCGAATGCGGCATTGATGGCCTCGGCCAGTGCGCCGTCCGGCTCGCCGCCGCCCTCGGGGCTCAGGCTGTGCCAGTAGAAAGTGTGGTTCCAGACCTGGGCGGCATTGTTGAACAGGCCACCCTCTGCGCCCTTGATGATATCTTCCAGGGACTGGTCAGCGAGCTCGGTGCCATCGATCGCTGCGTTCAGCTTGTCGACGTAGGCCTGGTGGTGCTTGCCGTAGTGAAAGTCCAGGGTCTCCTCGGAAATGTGCGGCGCCAGGGCGTTACGCGCGTAGGGAAGTGCTGGCAGTTCAAAAGCCATGATGTGCTCCTTGCAGTCAATGGTGTGCGTTTAAAGAGTTCAGGGGCTGATACGCAATCCGCCACTGTAGCGATCATGTATGTCATTTGCGTTTAACCGCGGCGGCCCGGGTGTATAATCCCCGCCGGGTTCGTAACAAAAAATAAACATGGAGGACACAAACCATGATCGTCGAATT
>JAZBOY010000041.1:0-3275 GCA_036351375.1 Halieaceae bacterium | reverse complement strand
GGCGGTGCGCCGCATAAAGGCCAGCGGGGTCTGCCAGCGGATGGTCTCGGACACCATGGAAGGGATCAGCTTCGGATTCGCCGTCAGCTTGGCGAATTCAGCGGGGTTTTCATGCAGGGCCAGCACGCTGCCGCTCATGGAGTTGCGGGTGGTGTCGTTTCCGCCGACGATCAGCAGCAGCAGATTGCCGAGGTACTCCAGCGGCTGCATGTTCTTGGTGTTCTCGCCGTGGGCCAGCATCGAGATCATGTCGTGCCGGGGCGGCAGCTGCGCTTTCTCATTCCACAGTTCGGTAAAGGTCTGCAGGCACTCCAGCAATTCCTCGCGGCGCTGTTCCTCGGTTTCGATGAAGTCGCCCCCGGGCATGGCGGTGGCCACATCAGACCAGCGAGTGAGGCGACGGCGCTCCTCGTAGGGGAAATCGAACAGTGTGGCCAGCATACGCGTAGTCAACTCGATGGACACCTCGTCCACCCAGTTGAAGGCCTGGCCCACGGGCAGATTGTCCAGCACTTCCTGGGTGCGGGTGCGAATCAGCTCGGCAAAGTTGGGCAGGTTGCGCGAGCCCACCACCGGGTTTCCCTCGCCGCGCTGCTTGCTGTGGCGCGGCTCGTCCATGGCAATGAACATGGGCAGGGTGAAGTCTTCCGGCTGGTCGCGCAGGGTGATACTGGGCTCGGAGGAAAAGATGTCGTGGTGGGTGTCCACGTACATGATGTCTTCGTAACGGGTCACCGACCAGTAGCGGCCAAATTCCGGGTGTTCGGTGAAATGTACCGGGTCTTCCCGGCGCAGGCGCTCGAACCAGGCCAGGATGCTGTTGTCCTGGAAGCGGTCGGGTTGGGCCGGGTCTATGGACTCCAGCGGGACGGACCAGATGTCGTCCTTCAGTGCCTTTTCTGCAACAGACATAGTTTCATAACCGTACTTTTGACTGTGGCAGCAAACTATAGCCCGCACCCTGAACGCGGCAAAGGGTCAAAATGGGCCACACCTCAACCGAGTTTGCTGCGCACCTCGATCGAGGCGATGGCCAGGGACGCCAGCGCCAGCGGCAGCAGGGGCCAGATACTGGCGACCACATCAGCCAGGCCGTGGGACTTGAAGAAGCTGCCCTGCACGACCACCAGGTAATGCTTGAGCGGATTGAGCTCAGCCGCCCACTGCAGCCACTCGGGCATATTCTCCACCGGGGTGGCAAAACCGGAGGTCAGCACGAAGGGAATGGAACTGAAAAAGGAGCCCATGATGGCCTGCTGCTGGGTATTGCACAGCGAGGAGATCAGCAGACCCATGCCCACCACCGACAGCACGAACAGGGACAGCGCAAAGGGGAACAGCAACAGCTGCCCGGTGTAGGGCGCGCCGAAGGCAAACACCGCCAGCAGGGTGATGATCAGGCTGACCACAAAACCCGCCATCATGCCGGGCATGGTCTTGGCGATGATGATCTCGGTGGCGCTGATGGGCGAGACCAGCAGCTGGTCGAAGGTGCCCATCTCCCGTTCCCGGGCAATCGACAGGGAGGTCACCACCAGGCACATCATCATGCCGAGCACGCCGCTAAGGTTGGCCACCATGAACCAGCGGTAGTTGCGATTGGGATTGAACCAGTGGCGCTCTTCCAGCAAGGGCTGCTGCAGGGCCGAGGCCGGTACCAGGGCTGCGCCGAGTTCGCCGACTACCGTTGCCAGGTACGAGGTGGCGACCTGTCCGGCATTGGCGCGGCGTCCGTCCACCACTACCTGTACGCTGGCGGGCAGGCCGGCATCGATACGCCGCGAAAAATCAGGCGCCAGGTGCAGGGCCACCAGGGCCTCGCGCGCCGTGATCAGCTCTTCCAGCTCCCGGCTGTCACGGGCGCTGATGATCTCATCGGTAAACCAGGCGGCGTCCACCCGCTCCACCAGCTCATGGGACCAGCGGCCGGTATCCTGGTCCAGCACGGCAACGTCGATGTTCTGCACATCGAGGGTAGCCGAGAAGGCAAACAACACGGTCTGCACGATCGGCGCGCCGATCAGGAAACGCCGGGTGGTCGGGTCCTGCAGGTAGCTGACCATTTCCTTCCAGATGGCCACACTGAGCCGCGCCCACATCAGTCCAGTACCTTGTGGGAGTTGCGCAGGGTAATGGCGAAGAACAGCACGCCGACCGCCAGCAGTGCCGCGCTGTTGAACAGCAGTTCCGGCCAGTAATCACCAGCCAGGAAAATCGATTGCAGGGACTGCACGTAGTGCCGCGCAGGCACCACGTAGGTCAGGCCCTGCAGCCAGGCCGGCATGCTTTCAATCTCGAACAGGAAGCCGGACAGCAGGAAGGCCGGCATGAAGCCCGAGAATACGGCGAACTGGGCCGCCACAAACTGGTTTTTTGCAAGGGTGGATATCAGCAGGCCCTGCCCCAGCGCCGGCACCAGGAACGCAGCACTGGTCAGCAACAGCGCGCTCAGGGAACCGCGGAACGGCAGTCCAAAGGCGAGTATTCCCAGTACCGTGCAACCGAGGGTAGCGAGCATGCCCAGCACGAAGTACGGGGCCAGCTTGCTGACCAGCAGCTCCAGGGTGCCCGCCGGGGTCGACATCATGGCCTCCATGGTGCCGCGCTCCCACTCCCTGGCCACCACCAGGGCTGTCAACAGGGTGCCGATCATGGTCATGACAATGGCCATGGCGCCGGGCAGCAGCACCCGCCGGCTATCCAGCTCCGGGTTGAACCAGAAGCGCTGTTCCAGGGTGATCGGCGGCAGCGGGTTTTCGACGCGGCCGGCGTACCAGGCCGACAGCACACCCTGGGCGTAGGCGCGAACAAAATTCGCCGTGTTGGGCTGGGAGCCATCGGTAATCACCTGCACCCTGGGTGCGGCAAACGCCTGGCGCAGCTGGCGGTCGAAATCCGCCGGGATCACCACGTAGCCGCGCAGGCTTCCGCGCACCAACAGCGGGTCCAGCTCACGCCGGTCGCGGGCGGTGGTGACCTTGAAGTAGGGGGTCGCGTCGAAGGCGGCCGCCAGCTCCTGGGCGGCGGGACCGCTACCCTCCAGGGCCACCCCCAGGCGCACGTCTTCCAGGTCCAGTGACACGGCATTGGCGAACAGGAAGAACAGGAGCGGCGGCATGACGAAAGCAATCAGCAGGGAAGACGGGTCTCGCACCACCTGCCAGCTCTCCTTGATGACCAGGGCCCGCAGCCGGCGCCAGCTCATGCGGCCTGCTCCTGCTGGGCCAGCACCAGGCGAATGAAGGCGTCTTCCATGGAGGGGTCCGGGCAGTCCG
>JAZBOY010000040.1:0-3533 GCA_036351375.1 Halieaceae bacterium | reverse complement strand
CTGGGTGGCGGCGACATCTTCTGCACTCATCCCCGAGGCCTCGGCCAGGTCGCAGAAACACTGCAGGAACCGGTTCATGCCGGCAAAGTAGGTGTCCAGGGGCAGACCGATACGGGCGTGGGCTGCGCCTACCCGGCGCCGCCTGGCCACATAGTTTTCATCGACAGCACCGCTCATGAAGAGCTGCCAGTAGCCGTGCTGCATGCCCTGCACCCGGGTGAGGGTATCCTCCTCCGAAAAATACTCGTCGTACTCCGGTTGGGTTTTCAGCCACCCGTACCAGGTGTCCACCATCTCATCCATGTTCGGCTCCACCACAGCGGCAAAGGCCTGGATGCGGGCCAGGTCGTGCCGGGTGATAGCATATTGTTCACACATGAGCTCAGGGCTCTGGTGGGAGAACTGATTACAGAGTTTCATCGATTGCATGGCTTCCTCGGACAACGTCGCCGCCGGCAGTGCTCGCCTTGAGGGCGAGTCTCAATGCAGGAGGGCGTGCTCATTAAACCATCGACGCCAGCGCCTGTCAGGCGTTGGCGGCGGGCAGGTAATCGGCCGTCAGTGCCGCCGACCGGTCCCAGAGTTCAAGCGCCAGGGCGTCGTCGGTCAGGTAGTCGGTGCCTTCGCCGACATTGCAGTTGTCAAAGTAGTAACCGCGGACGCCGGCGAGTGAGGGGTGGGTGGCGAGGTAGGTCTGGGTGGCGGCGCCTTCCTCGACGGTTTTGGTAAACATCCAGCCCAGCCAGCGTGCCGCTGTCTGCTGCCACGCCGGCATGTTGCGAATGGCATTGGTAACGATTACGCCGGGATGCAGGCTGTTGCTGGTCGCCATGGTGCCGGACAGCTTGTGCGCCAGCGCCCGTGAACACAGTGCGTTGGCGAGCTTGGAGTGCCCGTAGGCCACCTGCGGGTCGTAGTCATGATGCTCCCAGGCCAGGTCATCCAGCAGGATACCGCCTTCCGGCGCGCGCCGGTGGGCGCGGCTGCTCACGAACACTACGCGGCCCTGTTCCGCGGCAATCACGTGGTCCAGCAGCTGGTTGACCAGGATAAAGTGGCCCAGGTGATTCACGCAAAAGTGCTTCTCGACGCCGTTGACCAGCTCACGCTGTGGCACGGCAACAATGCCGGCGTTGCACACCAGCCCGTCCAACGGCAGGTTCATGGCGCGGATACGCTGCGCGCAGGCGACGATCGAAGGAAAATCTGCCAGGTCGAGGTATTCCGGGGTGGTGTGCCCGTCAATGGCGGCGCAGGCCAGTTCCGCCTTCTCAAGGCTGCGAGCGATGCCGATAACATGGGCGCCGCGCAGCGCCAGTACGCGCATGGTTTCAAAACCCAGCCCCGAGTTGCAGCCGGTAACGGCATAGGTAAAGCCGGTCAGGTCCAGACCCTCGGTGACCGCCTCGGCGGTGGCGGTTTCATCAAAGGCGCTGACCGGTGCCGGCTTGCTCACCAGTCGCGCCAGCGCCGGCAGGGGCAGGGCGCCAGCCAGTGCCAGCAGCACAGAGTGACGCAGGAACCGGCGGCGGCTTAGTGAGGCCATTTAACCACCACAAACCTATTTAGTATCCATGACATGGAAACATATTCTCCAGCTGATTCCCGCTCAGCCCCACAGCGAATTGGCAAAGATCAGCAGGATAATGCCGGGCACGATAAAGCGGATGTACCAGGGCCAGATCGCCCAGAACAGGCCGCTTTCGATATCGGGCTGGCCCTTGCGTAACTCCTGGAGTATGCCGTCCCGGTGCCACACCCAGCCGCAGAACAGGCAGAACATCAGCCCCAGCAGGGGTTGGGCGTAGCGCGTTGTCGCTGCTATTACGAGTCCGAACAGTGCCTCGAAGTTCAACAGTATCAGGGTACTGACCGCACCGATGGTGAAGCCGATGATGTAGACTGCCCGGCGTCTCGTCAGGCCGTGGTTTTCAATGGTGTAGGACACCGGCACTTCCAGCATGGAAATGGAAGAGGTAAGGGCGGCGATGGTCATCAGCGCAAAGAACAGCAGACTGACCACCAGCCCCGCAGTGCCCATGGTGTCAAACAGCGCCGGTAGCACCGTGAATATGAGGCTGTCACCAGAGATGAGGGAGCCGTCGGCAGCGAAAATCTCCACGCCGTTGTTAAGCGCGACGTACATGGCCGGCAGCACCACGAAGCCGGCGGTCACGGCGATCATGATGTCGACGCCGGTGACCCAGCCCCCCAGGGCAGGCAGCTTGCCCTCATCGGGAATGTAGGAGCCGTAGATCAACATCGTGCCGGCACCCAGCGACAGCGAGAAGAACGCCGCCCCCAGTGCACTGACGATCAGCTGCGGCTTGATGGCAGCGCTGAAATCCGGCAGCAGGTAGACCTTGAGGCCATCCATGGCGCCCTCCAGTGTCAGCACATAGCCCACCAGCAGGAACAGGGTGGCAATCAGGATCGGCATGAGCCGGCTGGACCAGCGTTCGATACCATCGTGAACACCCTCGCCGATGATGCCGGCCGTGAGCACCATGAACAGCGCCATAAAGAGCACGTTGCGTACCAGGCTGAAGTCGACCAGCCAGTTCGCCGCCCCGGCGAGACCGGCGATTTCGGCGAAGGAGGCAAAGAAGTGAGCGATCATCCAGCCGGCCACAATGCCGTAGAAACTGAGGATCATCGACACCGTGGTGATTCCGGCCAGGCCCACCACAGTGCCGAGACCCGCAGTGGCGGGACCGCGCGAGATAAATCGCAGTGCCGTGACGGCGTTGGCGTGGGCGTGACGGCCAATAACCAGTTCCGCCATCAGCGCCGGGTAGGCCAGCAGGAAAGCGAGCAACAGGTAGACCAGCAGGAAAGCGGCGCCGCCGTTGCTGGCCGCCTGGGTGGGAAAGCCCCAGATGTTGCCAAGGCCTACCGCGCTGCCCGCCGCCGCCATGATAAAGCCGAAGCGGGAGCTGAACTCACCCCGTGCTGATGCCATGTTATTGTTCCTTAAGGCTTTTTCTCGGAGTGTAACAGTATTTTGGTGAGGCCTGTCACAGGCCTTGCGGAAAACGCGTCAAAACCATAGCTGTGGCGATAATATAAGCCTTGTGAATACGGTGACGACAAAGAGCGATGCAGCCAACACCCCGGCCGGGCGGCCAGGGCGGAGCAGCATTTTTCGGCGCGGCCTGGTAGCCATGGCGGCGATTGCCGTGTTCGGCTACGTCGTCGCCTTTATTCAGGCTGACCGCGGGGCAACTCACTACAACGCCTACGTTCGGGCTTTCGGTGAGTGTGTCGAGGCACGGGTCGACAGCGCTGCGGTCACGATTGACTGCAACCATGTGACGGAAGTGCGGGGCCACCTGCTGGCTCACCGGGAAGCCATTGCCGTGGGTGATCCTTTCCTTAACCTCGCCCTGGCATTGACCCTAGCCATCGTGCTCTTACCGCTGATTCGTCGTTGCGCTCGCTGGCTGAGATCCCGGCGACACCCCGGCCCTGAAAGATCCGACCGTACACTCCAGCACCCCGCGTGATATGATCCGGCCCGCTGCCCGGGTGGT
>JAZBOY010000039.1:0-11084 GCA_036351375.1 Halieaceae bacterium | reverse complement strand
GCCCGGCACCAACGGCCTGATCGCCGCCATGTTCGTGCTGTTCTTTATCGGCCTGGGCCTGATCATTTACTCCCGCTGAGGTAAGCCATGTTTCGCCTTATCGCCATCTCCCTTGTGACCCTCGGCCTGCTGGCAGGCTGCAGCGAACGGGAGGGGCCATCCACACCCAAGACCAACGCGGGTGATGCAGGGCCTCAATACCCGGCGTCCAAACCCAAGACCGGCCGCAAGCCCACCCCCATCAAGGTAGTGGTAGTGACCATGTTTGAAACCGGCGAGGACAGTGGCGACGACGCCGGCGAGTTCCAGCGCTGGAACGAGCGGCGCCAGCTCGACACGGTCTTTGAAGCACCGCACATGCACCACGACATCCACGTCAACCTGAAGACCGGGGTGATGGGCATCGTGACCGGCATGGGCACCGCCCACTCGGCCGCCAGCATCATGGCGCTGGGGCTGGACCCGCGGTTTGACCTCACCGACGCCTACTGGCTGGTGGCCGGCATCTCCGGCTTCGACCCGGAAGACGCCTCCCTGGGATCAGTGGCCTGGGCCGACTACCTGGTGGATGGCGACCTGGCCCATGAAATCGATGCGCGGGAAATTCCCACAGACTGGGATCACGGCTACTTCCCCCTGTTCAGCCAGGGCATGGATGACAAGGGCCGCAAGGACTACAGCCTGGGCGAGGTTTTCCAGCTCAACCCGGCGCTGGTGGACTGGGCCTTTGAGCTGACCGAAGACATGGCGCTGCCGGATCACCCCACCCTGGCCGCCACCCGTGATCTGTACGTGGACCACGAGGTCGCCCAGCGTAGACCCTTCGTGTTGCGCGGTGACCAGCTGGCCGCCATGACCTTCTGGCACGGCAGCATGATGAATGACTGGGCCAATGACTGGGTGGACTACTGGACCAACGGCACCGGCGAGTTCGTGAGCTCGGCCATGGAAGACACCGGTACCTACCAGTCGCTGGAATACCTGGACCGGGCCGGCAAGGTTAACAAGGACCGACTGCTGGTATTGCGCACCGCCAGCAACTACACCATGCCACCACCGGGCAAGAGCGCGGCAGACTACCTCCGGGAGGAGCAGCACGACAGCTACGCCGGCCTGGATGCGGCGCTGGAAAATGCCTACCTGGTCGGCAGCGTGATTGTCGACGAGCTGATCAACAACTGGGACCAGTACCGGGATGTCACGCCGGGCAGCGAAGCCGTTCCCGCGGACTCTTACTAGACAGGACAGACACTATGGAAATCGCTGTAATCGGATCGAGCATGGTAGACCTCATCGCCTATACCGACGAGGTGCCCAAGGCAGGTGAAACCCTTGAAGCCCGGGAATTCCAGATGGGCTGCGGTGGCAAGGGCGCCAACCAGGCGGTGGCCGCTGCCCTGCTGGGCTCGGACGTGATGATGATGGCCAGGGTGGGCGACGATGCATTTGCCGACAACACCATCGCCAACTTTCGCTCATTCGGGGTCAATACCGACCACGTCGAGAAGGTAGCCGGTGTATCGAGCGGCGTCGCGCCGATCTGGGTGGACAAGAACTCGCAGAACCGCATCCTGATTATTCCCGGCGCCAACAAGCACCTGCTGCCGGCAGACATCGACGCCGCTGCCGAACGCCTGGGCAAGGCTAGCATGATCATCCTGCAGCTGGAGATTCCGCTGGAGACGGTTTACCACGCCATCGACTTCGGCAACGCCAACGGCATCCCGGTGATTCTCAATCCGGCGCCCGCCACCACGGCGCTGGACCTGGACTACGCCTGCCAGTGTGATTTCTTCGTGCCCAATGAAACGGAGCTCGAGATTCTCACCGGCATGCCGGTGGAGACCGAGGAGCAGATTCACGCCGCCGCGGACATCCTGCTCAAAAAGGGGCTAAAGAACCTGGTGGTGACCCTGGGAGAAAAAGGCGCCCTGTGGATGCACGGCGAGGAGACCGGGCATTTCTCTGCGCCCAGCGTCAACGCGGTCGACACCACCGGCGCCGGCGATGCCTTTATCGGCTGCTTTGCCCACCACCTGGCGAAGCATGGGGACATTCACCAGGCCATCGAGCAGGCCATTCGCTACGCCTCCCACAGCGTCACCGGGAAAGGCACGCAGACCTCCTACGCCAACGCCGAACAATTCGCCGCGCTGTAGCAGCGCGGCTCACCGCTTTATTCCATTACCGCCTTTTCCAGCGTAAGCGCCATGGCCTCTGAGTAGATCATGACTACCGTGTCACCGAGCTGGCGACCCGCGAAGCGCTCCCGGGGGATATCGCCGATCAGGTGATACTTGCCGCGGGGGTCCTCGATCATGGCGGTTCCGGCCACCCGGTTCATGCCCTCGATGGTGCACACGGCTTTCACCACGCGCAGGCCTGCCACGCCCGGAGGCATATCCAGGTCGGCAATCGCTGCAGCGTCCAGTTCCTGCCACGGGTTCTCGCGCTCTTCCGCGGTGGGCTCGCGTACCTCACCCGCCAGCGAAGTCATGTAAGTTGCGACGATAGCGTCACCCACCTCAAAGTCATCCAGGCGCTGGATGTCTTCACTGGCAGTCACCGTCACATAATCGCCGTGAGGTGTCTGGAGGGTCAGTTCCCGGGTCTCGCGGTCGATATCGACGATCAATGCGCTGACCTGGATAGCGGCGGCGCGCACATTGGCGCCTCCTTCGTGGGAGTCGGCAATAGATGCGGCAGTGAATACCAGTGCCAATATTGCTGTTAGTGCTTTATCAGGAAGACGCCCCAGGGCGCTATTACGGGGAAGGAACGTGGACATGCGGGTTTTCTCCATGTGCTATGGCTACTTATTGTGTCGGGAAGATTAGCCGATTTACCGCAGAAGGCGAAACGGTAGGGGCTTACAACGCGGCCTCGCGCTCGCGTTCGCTGTCCACGTAGGCAATCCACTGCTCCGCGTAGCGCGCGGATTCCTCGAACTCGGCGGCGCGGGCAAAGGTCTCTGCGGCATCGCCCCAGCGATTCATCCTCGCAAGCGCCATGCCCTGCAGCAGCCACACGTTGCCCTCGTCCCGCAGTTCGCCCATGCGCAGGGCCTCGCGGGTTGCGCGGGCAGCGTTCTCCCAGTCGTAGGCGTCGAGGTACAACCGGGCTACCCGCACATAGACTTCGCCGTCGTCGGCCAGTTTGGCGGCATCTTCCAGCGGAGGGATCGCCTTGTCGACCCGCGCCGCGCCGTACCAGGCCTGGGACAACAGCTCCAGGGATTGGGCATCGGACTCAATGCGCCCCGCCTCCAGCTCTTTCTCCAGAAGCTTTGCAGCCTTGTAGGGAAGGTCCTGGGCCATGAACAGGTTGGCGATGAGTTCCAGGTGCTGCTCGCTGGACAGGCGGCCCTGCTCCAGCAGGGATTCCACCAGCGCCAGCTGGCGCTTCTGGTCACCAAGCTGACCGTAGAGCGCCGCCAGGTTCATGAAGTGTTGTTCCCTGGGGTAGGTCTGCGCCAGCTCGTAGGTGACATCTTTCATGGCCTCGAAGTCACCGAGCTCGAAATACACGGCCGCCAGCAGGCCCAGCCAGTTCTCCCTGGGCGGGTCGCCGATGGCCTGGGTGCGGTCGATGGCAATATCCAGCTCGACCAGCGCGTTGTTGTATTCGTGCTTGCCGTAGTAGGCGTTGGCCAGCAGTACCCGATTGGCAGGCTTGTCCTGGTCGGGAATAGTGAGCAGCGTGCGCAGGTGGCCGATGGCGGCATCGAAATCCTCCTGCAACAGGCCCAGGCGTCCCAGGGTCAGGCGCAGATTGGCCAGCATCGAGTTGGGCAGCCGGTCCTGGGTCAGCGCCTCCTGGTAGGCCGCCCTGGCGCGGGCAATATCGCCCTGCTGGTAGTAGATGAACCCTTCGATATTGAGCACATGGGCTGTTTCGTATGACGACAGCCGCTTGCGGTTCATGCCCTGCAGTTCCTCAAGCGCGGCATCAAAATCGTCCGCGTCGATCAGCTCCTGCACGGCGTTTATCTGCTTGAGCACGCGCTCGTCCATGCCGACCACGGCTTCGCGGGCGTGGGCAATGACTGCGGAGCAGGCCAGAATGAAAACAAGGAGAAACCTAGGCATCCTGATCGAGCCAACTCCCGAGCGTTTGCACACAGCAAGCCTCATCGCTCACTCCTGCTGCTTTCCTTCAAAATAGAATTTGTTATAAACACCGCTCACTTCCACCGCGACACCATCGATCACCCGGGGCTTGTAGCGGAAACGCTTGGCCGCCTCCACCGAGGAGCGCACGAAGATCTCGTCGCTGCACATCTCCGGCACTACCTCTACATCCCTGACGGTGCCTGCGGTGGTCACCGTGTACTTCACCGTGCAGGTGCCGGTCAGGCCGCGGGCCAGAGCGCGACGGGGGTAGATGGGCGCCACTTTCACGATCGGCAGGTAGTCTCCCTCGCCGGCGCCAATCCCGATGCCCCCCTGGTCGAGGCCCAGGTCGTCGCCACCTGTTACCGGGGCGCTCACCGCCAGCGTGGTATCGGCGTCGTTGCTCTGCGATTGCTGCGGTGCCGGCGGCACATCCGGCGTTTCCTGTGGCTGGGGGCGCTCGGGCTTGCGGTCCTTGCGCTCAACAGTTTCCTGTCGCTTTACCCGCACGAAATCCAGCATCTGTATACGGTCCTTCTCCTCAAGCACCAGGTCGCTGCTGCCGATAAGGAATGACATGAACCAGGCCAGGCCCAGGGCCACGGCACCGCCCACCACAGCGCCGGTGCCGACCAGCATGGCATTGCCCAGCACCGGGATATCGACGGCCTGGGGTAATGGCTTGGCAGCGACAGGCTTGATCACAACAGCGGCGCCCGCGTCAGTTCACCGAGGCGCCCAGGGCGATGTCGTAGACGCCGGCACGCCGCGAGGCATCCATCACCTGCACCAGCGTGTCATTACGAGAGTCCCTGTCCGCCTGGATAACAACCGTGCCCTTGGGGTTTTCCGCGTGCAGTCGCTCGATGATTGAGCGCACCGAACGGATATCCACCTGGCGGCGGTCGATCCAGATCTTGTCCTTGGCGTCGATAGCAATCAGGATGTTCGCCTTCTCTTCCACTACCGCAGTGGCCGCCTCCGGTTTGTTCACCTCGATACCGGACTCCTTGACGAAGGTCGCGGTCACGATAAAGAAGATGAGCATGATGAACACCACGTCGAGCATCGGGGTGATGTCTACGTTGGTATCGTCCTGCTCCTGCTCCATGCCGAGGAAACGTCGCATGGTTCTAACCCCTCACTTCTGATTCGAAATAGCCCGGCAGGCGCTCGCGCTCCGCCCGGGCCCGGCGTTCTGCAAAACTGTTTCCCAGCAGCCCCGCAATCGCCACGACCATTCCCGCCAGAGTCGACACGGTGGCCTTGGAGACACCCGCCGCCATTGAGCGCGGATTGTTGGAACCGGTAGTGGCCAGCGCATCGAACACCTCCAGCATGCCGAGCACCGTGCCCAGCAGCCCCAGCAGCGGGCAGATCTTGATCAACGTACCCAAAAGGTCGAAGCGCGCCAGCAGGCCGCTGCCCAGCGAATCGATGCTGTACTGGCGCGCCTGCTGGGCAAACAGGCTGGTACGTTCTGCCCGGCCCAGCCACTTGCGCTCTGCCCGCAGCAGCTTCATCGGGTAGGCGAAGTAGAAATGATAGAGGCGCTCGAACAACAGGGCCCAGATAAAGAACGCGATCAGCAGAATCGCCGACAGGATCGGGCCGCCCAGCTCCATCAGATCGACCAGCCAGGGCAGGTAGTTGTCCAGCAGTCCTACCATCTAAACGCCTTTCAGGCCGCGCGTGCCGGCGGCTCACTGTCCGCCAGGTTCTGCTCGGTGCGCTCAGCCACTAGCCCCACCGCCTCGTTCTGGAGAATTTCGCAGATGGATTTGGCCCGCATCTGCACGACGTTGTGCAACAGCAGCATCGGAATCGCCACACACAGCCCCAACACGGTGGTCATCAGGGCCTGGGAAATCCCGCCTGCCATGAGGCGTGGGTCGCCAGCGCCAAACAGGGTGATCGCCTGGAAGGTCAGGATCATGCCAGTCACCGTGCCCAACAGCCCCATCAGGGGTGCCACTGCGGCAATGATTTTGAGAATCGGAATGTAGGCATTGATGCGCGGTACCTCGCGCATCACCGCCTCTCCCATGCGCAGTTCCAGGGTTTCTGCATCAGGTACATCGTCGGCCTGCGCCGCCAGCAGGATCCGGCCAAGGGCATTCTTCTCGCTGGGGTTATGCATGTCGGCGAGCTGTTTCTTGATGGCAAAGCCCCGGGCCAGCAGTATGGCCATGCGCGCCAGGGCCAGCAGCAGGCCGGCCAAGCCAAGGGCGATGATCGTGTAACCGATGGCGCCACCCTGCGCCACGCGCTCGGTCAGGTTTGGCGCCTGGGTGAGTATCTGCAGCAGCTGGCCGCGGGTGGGATCTATGGCAAACGGGAAAGTGGCTGTCTCCCCACGGGCCAGGTCGCGGGGACCGGACATGTAGCGGGTGCCCGGCTGGCGCGCGAACTCCAGCAGGCGGCCGGTTTCGGGGATGTACTGCAGGAACCTGCCCTCGGACACCACGTTGAACAGGCCGACCCGGGTCACCGGCTGCGGGGATTCTGCGCCGGAGGCGTCCACCACGTTCATGCTGCGAGTCACCACGCGACCGGATTCGGTCATCTCGCGCTGCAGTTCAAACCACAGGCGCTCGATCTCTGATATCGCCGGCAGGCGGTTGGCCTGTCCCATGCGCCCGGCGAAGTCGATCAGGAAGCTGTTGCGGTCCGGATGCTCCAGCTGGGACAGGGAAACGTAGAACTGTGCCTGGGCGTCACTGGCCGTTTGCTGCAGCACACCGAACAGTTCCTTGAGGCCGCCCATGCGCTCCTGCAGGCGGCCCTCCAGGTCAGCAATCATCAGCTCGTTCTTCTCGAACTGCGACTCCTTCTCTGCGCTGCGCGCTTCCAGTGCCTCGCGGCGCGCGGTGATCTCGGCCAGCAGCTCGGCCTGCCGGTTCTGCTCTGCCTGGAATTTGCTGATGCGGCGCTGGTTCTCGGCGCGATCCGCCGCGCGCCCCTGTTCAACATCCTGCAGGAGTTTCTGCAGGTCGATGGCAGTAGAGGATTGTGAAGCAGACTGGGCCATGGCAGCGCCGGCGGACACACTCAGCAACGCTGCCAGACATGTGGTGGCTAGTGTTCTCATAGCTGCTCCACCCCCGACGGATTGAGGGCTGCGGAAATCAGCTCCGGCGCCACTTCCTGCCGCGCCACCTGTAGCCCGCGATCGATGAGCCGCCGCCAGGGCGTATTGCCCAGAGGCTGCCAGCGCCGCTCCACAGAATCCCAGTAGCCGACATCGCCGCTGCCTACGGTACGGTACATGAGGTTAACGCGGCCAATGCGCAGGAACTCGGCGTCAAAGCTGCCCTGGTCGAGCTCCAGCTTGGCGGTGTAGGCCTCGATGGTGCGGCCGTAATCGGTTTCGATCTGGTAGGCCTCGAACACGCGGCGGGACTTCTCTGCCACGGTGACATCAGAGCGGCTCATCAGCGCCCGCAGGTTGTTGACGCGTTCACGGCGCTCGTCGATCAGGAAGGGAACGTCCAGCGCCACGAAATTGTCGAGGCTGTCGATCATGCGGGTCATCAGCGGCAGTATCTGGCGTTCCACCGAGGCGACCTCGGTCACCGAGGTTTCCAGTGTGCTGATCTCCCGGGCCTGGCCGGTCAGCTGGTCGTCCAGCAGTTCGATGTAGGTTTCGAGGCTTTCCACCAGCTTGAGCTGGGCACGGTACTCGTCCAGCAGTTCCCGGCTGCGGGAGCTGATGTCGTTGATGCGCCCCTGCGCAGCCACACCCTCTTCGATGCGCGCTACGCCCTCATCCTCTACCTGCTGCAGCGCCTCCTGACTATGCAGGCCCGCAGGCAGCAACAGCGCCAGTGCCGTCAGCGCCGGCCTAATCATCCTCTTCAATTTCCCCCCGGAGCAGCACATGCAGTGCTGCGAACTTATCGGTAGCAGGTCTCAGGAAAACAAAGAAATATGACAGAGCTGTTTCCGCCGGGGCCGTCGGCAGGACTTCGCAATGAATGTTTAATGAAACTTGATTTGGCGCAAATCGAAAAATCGTGGGGCCAGGTTACCCGTAGGCGAGGAAAACTAGTTCACTGAAGCACCCAGGGCAATGTCATACACACCTGCGCGTCGGGAGGCATCCATCACCTGCACCAGCGTATCGTTACGGGATTCGGTGTCGGCCTGTATCACGACGGAGCCCTCGGGATTTTCCGCGTGCAGGCGCTCAATAATGGACCGGACAGAGCGGATATCGACTTGCCGCCGGTCGATCCAGATTTTGTCCTTACCGTCGATGGTGATGAGGATATTGGCCTTCTCCTCAACTACCGCCGTCGCCGCCTCCGGCTTGTTCACCTCGATACCGGATTCCTTTACGAAGGTGGCAGTGACGATAAAGAAGATCAGCATGATGAACACCACATCCAACATCGGGGTGATGTCGACATTGGTGTCGTCCTGTTCCTGCGCGGTACCCAGGAAATCTCGCATAGCGCCTACCCTTCGCCGGTGGT
This sequence comes from Halieaceae bacterium, assembly GCA_036351375.1. Lineage (GTDB taxonomy): Bacteria > Pseudomonadota > Gammaproteobacteria > Pseudomonadales > Halieaceae > JANQIO01. The sequence continues at coordinate 2,494 of JAZBOY010000039.1, read as the reverse complement.
CCGGATGCTCGTGTATCCGCCATCCGGGTTCGCCTAGCATAAATCCTGCTAGCGCCATGAAACTTGATTTGGCGCAACGCGGTCTTAAATGAGGCCCCCGTGCTTGCGAATTGCGGGTCCACAACGCTATAAAACGGTCTGCTGTCACCGGGAGAAACCCATGCGCTCGATTACCTACATCACCACCCTGCTGCTGGCCGTCACCCTGCTGGCCGGCTGTGCCACCAGCCCTACCGGGCGCTCCCAGCTACTGCTGGTGTCGCCGGAATCCGCGGTGGTGGAGTCGCGCAAGGCGTATGTCAGCACCGTGCGCCAGCTCGACGCAGAGGACAAGCTGCTCGACGACCCGCTGCTGGCAGACCGGGTGCAGGTGATCACCGGCCGCCTGGTGGCTGTGGCGGTTGAGGAATACCCCCACACCCGGGACTGGGATTGGAGCGTGGCGCTGATCGACGGCCCGGATACGGTCAACGCCTGGTGTATGGCTGGCGGCAGGATGGCGGTGTACTCGGGCCTGTTCGAAAAACTCAAGCTCACCGATGACGAGTTTGCCCAGATCATGGGCCACGAAATCTCCCACGCGCTGGCCAATCACACGGCCGAGCGCATGTCGGTGGCAATGGCCACCAGTGTGGGCGTGATTGCGGCCGGCGTGGCTGCAGACAATCACGGTGCCGCCCTGGCCGGGGCCGCACTGGCGGCGCAGCTGGCAATCCAGTTGCCGAACAGCCGGGCGTCGGAGTCAGAGGCGGACCAGATCGGCATCGAGCTGGCCAGCAAGGCTGGCTACGAGCCCGCCGCGGCAGTGACCCTGTGGGAGAAAATGGAGCAGGTCGGCGGCGCAGGCCCCGCTGAGTTCCTGAGTACCCACCCGGCACCGGGCAACCGCCGTGCGAGGCTCCAGGAAATGGTGCCGGAAATGCGCGCCATCAAGCGCCAGGGCTACGGTCAGCCCTACCCGGTTACCATCATCCGGGAGGGGGATCAGGCGATTTAGGCGACGCTGCGTTCTCGCCTTCGTCATTCCCGCGAAAGCGGGAATCCAGAAAGCAGAGTTAGGTAAAGCACTGGATTCCCGCTTTCGCGGGAATGACGGGGTTGTCGCTAAACCTGTAGGCTGATCGCGTAGAACCTGTCAGCCAGCCTTTAGCCGTTCCTCCACAAAATCCAGCCGGTCCTGACCAAAGAACATCTCATCACCAATGTACATGGTGGGCGCACCAAAGGCGCCGCGGTTGACCGCTTCCTCTGTGTTGCTGATCAGCGCAGCCTTCACCTCCGGGTCCTGGGTGGCGGTGAGCAGGCTCTCCGCGTCCAGTCCGGCCGCATCCAGCACTGCCCTGACCACTTCCGTGTCACCCATGTCTTTCGCATCCACCCACATGGCCGGGAAAACGGCGGACAGGTAGTCCTCCAGGCAGCCCGCCGCCTGCGCCGCGATGGCGCCACGTTGCAGGCCCAGGGTATTGACCGGGAAGTGGGGATTGAAATTGAGTGGCACCCCGTAGCGCTCTGCAAAACGCGGCATATCCGTGCTGGCCATGTAGGCGCCCTTGGCGGGGTTGGCCACTGGTGAAGCATTCCCGGTGGCCTTGAACACGCCGCCCAGCAGCATGGGCTTGAAATTGATGGTCAGGTCGTAGCGCTCCCGCAGCTGCTTCAGCCGCTGCCAGGCCAGGTAGGCGGTGGGGCTGCCCACGTCGAAGTAGAAGTCCAGGGTTGTACTCATAAAGGTTCCTTCAGGGGTTCCTGTAGTGGTGACAGGCGAGGCGCTGTTACCAGTTTTCTTTCCAGGGCCGCACATCCATCTCGAAGGTCCAGCAGTTGCGCGGCTGGTCATAGAGGGTGACGTAGTTGGCGGCGAGGTCGTAGGGGTCGACGATGCCATCAGTCGCTTTGAGCTCGTCGAAATTGGGGAACATGTTGCTGACCCATTCGGTATCTACACCGGCGTCGATAATCACATGCGCCACGTGGATGTTCTGCGGCCCCAGCTCGCGGGCCATACTCTGCGCCAGGGCCCGCAGGCCGTGCTTGGCGCTGGCAAAGGCCGCGAAGCCCGCCGCGCCACGTACACTGGCAGTGGCGCCGGTGAAAAGGATGGTGCCCTCGCCGCGTCGTGTCATGTAACGCGCGGCCTCGCGGCCGGTCAGAAAGCCGGCAAAGCAAGCCATCTCCCAGATCTTGTAGAACTTGCGCACATCGGTGTCGAGAATTCCCAGCGGCACGTTGGCGCCGACATTGAAAACGACGACCTCCAGTGGACCGATGTCGGCCTCGATACGGGCAAACAGGGCTTCCACCTCCTCTTCCTTGCGCGCATCGCAGCTGAAGGCATGCACACGGTGACCGGCGGCCGTCATATCGTCCACCAGGTCATTCAGTTTGTCGCCATTGCGACGGGCCGCGCACACCGTCAGGCCCCGTTCAGCGAAGCGGCGCACGATAGCGCTGCCGATCGCGTCTCCCGCGCCCATGACCAGGGCGACCCCTG
>JAZBOY010000038.1:0-8384 GCA_036351375.1 Halieaceae bacterium | reverse complement strand
GGTGACGCTGCTCGATCAGCTCGCTGAGTTCGCAGTAGGCACCCAGGGCAGGTGCTTTGTTGGGCGCTGACGCCATTCGCGGCAGCCTCAGGCGACGGGGACCCGAGCCACCAGTTCGTCGATGGCAGTGTCGGCGCTGATGCCATTGGCCTCCGCCTCGAAGCTGAGAATGAGTCGATGGCGCATTACATCGTGCGCCACCGCCTGGACGTCGTCGGGCGTGACGAAGTCGCCGCCACGTAGCCAGGCGTGGGCGCGGGCGCAGCGATCCAGGGCGATGGTGGCCCGTGGGCTGCCGCCGTATTCGAGCCAGCCGGCGAGCTCGGCCGAGTACTGGGCGGGGTCGCGGGTCGCAATCACCAGTTCGACTATATAGCGTTCCACGGGCTCCGCCATATGCAGTTCCAGCACGCTGCGTCGCGCCGAGAAAATGCTGTCCTGGGGCAGTTCGGGGGGCTGTGGCAGCTGGGTGGCGGCGGCCTCATTGCGCGTCAGCCGGAGAATGTCCCGCTCTGCCTCGCGATCCGGGTAGTCGACAAAAACGTGCAGCAGGAAGCGGTCCAGCTGGGCTTCGGGCAGCGGGTAGGTGCCCTCCTGCTCGATGGGGTTCTGGGTGGCCATCACCAGGAACAGGTCAGGCAGGCGGTAGGTTTCACTGCCCACGCTGACCTGGCGCTCGGCCATGGCCTCCAGCAGGGCGGACTGCACCTTGGCGGGTGCGCGGTTGATTTCGTCGGCGAGAATCAGGTTGTTGAACACCGGCCCGCGCTGGAAATGGAAGCCGCCTTCCTGGGGGCGGTAGATGTCTGTGCCGGTCACGTCACCGGGTAGAAGGTCGGGGGTGAACTGGATGCGGTGGAAACTGCCTTCGATGCCGTCGGCCAGGCTCTTGATGGCGCGGGTCTTGGCCAGCCCCGGTGCACCCTCAACCAGCAGGTGACCGTCCGCCAGCAGGGCAATCAGCAGCCGGCGCACCAGGCCCGCCTGGCCGATGATCTGCTGTCCGAGCCAGCCTTCCAGCTGGCTGATGTGATCACGGTGGGCCAAAGGTGTTTCCTCCGCTACATTCATTATCGCTTACCTGCCTGTGTTGGTGGACGCTCTGAGACTGCTTCCCAAGGGGAAAGTTCGGGGCGCAGGTGCGAAATTTCAAGGCCCGCAGCCCCACCGCACACAGGAAGCGGGGATGCTATCGGCTCCCCGTTGATACGGCAACTGCGGCAATCCGCGTCATTAATACTTCCGGCGCGCAGGTGACGACAAGGCAGGCATCACCGTTTATCATGAAGCCCGGTTGTGAAAGGGCCCCGTCGATGTGTTGGAGAACGCAATGACCAGAATTGGTACCCCGTTCAGCGCTTCGGCCACACGCGTGCTGTTGCTCGGGTCAGGTGAGCTGGGCAAGGAAGTCGTTATCGAGCTCCAGCGCCTGGGTGTCGAGGTGATCGCCTGCGATCGCTACGACAATGCGCCCGCCATGCAGGTGGCAGACCGCTCCCACTGTTTCTCGATGCTGGACGGCGCCGAACTGCGGCGAGTCATCGAACTGGAACAGCCGCACTTTATTGTCCCGGAGATCGAGGCGATCGCCACCGACACCCTGCTGGAGCTGGAAGCAGAAGGCTTCCACGTGGTGCCCACCGCGCGCGCCGCATCACTGACCATGAACCGCGAAGGCATTCGCCGGCTGGCGGCCGAGGAGCTGGGGCTACCCACTTCACCCTACCGCTTTGCCGAAACCCGGGAAGAGTTCGACAAGGCCGTCGAGGAGATTGGCCTGCCCTGTGTGGTCAAACCGATCATGAGCTCCTCGGGCAAGGGCCAGAGTACGGTGTCGGTGCCGGATGATGCTGGCAAGGCCTGGGACTACGCCCAGGAGGGCGGTCGCGCCGGTGGCGGCAAGGTCATCGTCGAGGGCTTTATCGATTTCGACTACGAAATTACCCTGCTCACCATCGTCCATCGCGACGGTACCAGCTTCTGCGAACCCATCGGTCACCGCCAGAAAGACGGTGATTACCAGGAATCCTGGCAGCCCCAGGCCATGTCCAGCGAGGCCCTGGCCAGCTCCCGGGAGGTGGCCCAGAAGATCACCGCGGCGCTCGGCGGCCGCGGCCTGTTCGGGGTTGAGCTGTTTATCAGCGGCCACGAGGTCTATTTCAGCGAGGTCTCCCCGCGGCCCCATGATACCGGCATGGTCACGCTGATCTCACAGGACCTGTCGGAATTCGCACTCCACGCCCGCGCCATCCTTGGCCTGCCGGTACCCAATATTCGCCAGCACGGCCCTTCGGCCTCCGCCGTGATCATGGCGGAGGGTGAATCCATGGATATCAGCTATGCCAACCTGGACTCGGCACTGGTCGAGCCGGATACCCAGCTCAGGCTGTTTGGAAAACCGGAAGTGGCGGGTCGGCGACGCATGGGTGTGGCGCTGGCGCGTGCGTCCACCACGCAAATGGCCCGGGAAAAAGCCATGGCCGCCGCGACGGCGGTGACGGTGGAGATCAACCCCGACAGTAGCGGGGATAAGGTCGCCCAGGGCTGAGGCCCCGCAGTGGGCTCGTCAATCAGCCGCGCCGCTCAGGCGCATTCACTCTCGATCAGCAGCTGGGTGATGGCTTCCGGGTCCTGGGGATGGGCCAGCGCGAAGCCCTGGGCCACATCGCAGCCCACGCTGCGCAGGAAGTCTGCCTGCTGCTCGTTTTCCACACCCTCGGCCACCAGGCCAAGACCCAGCTGTCGGGCCATGGCGATCATGCCGCGGACCACCGCATCGATGCGGTCGTCGTCACCCACCCGCGCCAGGAAGGAACGGTCCAGCTTGACGATATCCAGCGGCTGCCAGGCCAGGTAGGCAAAGGAGGAGTAGCCGGTACCGAAGTCATCGATGGCCAGACGCACGCCGCGTCGGCGCAGCTCGTGAAGCATCTCAAGCACCTGGTTGCTGTGTTCCACCATGCAACGCTCGGTAATCTCGAACTCCAGGTCATTCATTTCCAGGCCGCTCGCGGCCACCGCCGCTTCGGTTACCTCCAGCAGGCGCTGGTCCAGCAGCTGGTGGGGCGATACGTTGATGGAGATGCGCGGTACCGATAGCCCGGCCCGGCGCCAGCGCGACAGTTGCTGGCAGGCCTCGCGGATAATCCAGTAGCCGAGTCTGACAATGAAACCGTTGTCCTCGGCCAGTGGGATAAAGTCCGCGGGTGAGATGCGCGACCCATCGGTGCGCACCAGTCGTATGAGGGCTTCCATGCCCGATACCGCTCCTGTTGAAACTGCAAATTGTGGTTGGTACTGCAGGATGAAGCGCTGCTCCTCGAGCGCTTTCTCCATCTCTGCTTCCATGCGGAACATGGCCTTGCGACGATCCAGGTCGTCGCGCGAGAAAGAGCGACAGCTGTCCAGGCCATCGCCCAGTTCCCGCAGCGCGAAGCGCGCGAAGTGCAAAAGCTCATCGGGCCGGTCGGAATCGCCCGGGCAGGCGGCGGCGCCTATTTCCAGCTTCAGCCGGCAAGGCACGCCGTCGATCTCGTAGTGGCCGGTGCCCCCCTCGACCATGCGATCGGTCATGGCTTTCAGTGCCGCATCGCAGCGGATGCCGCGCCCGACGATGCCGAATTCACCCGGCAGGATGCGCTGTACCGGCTCACGACGGCGCAGCAGGCCCCGCAGTTGATGCAGCAGGGCGGCTTCCGCGGCACTGCCGAAATCAGGCCCAAAGGTGTCGACCAGCAGGTCGAAGTTGCTGATCCGGAACACCAGCAGCTGTGCGTCCTGGCCGGATGAGCGGGCAGCGAGCAGTTCCCGGCACAGGGTGGCGCCGAGCTCGCCGCTGGCGGCCGGTGCACTCTGCAGCGGGCTGGTGCTGCCGCGCGGGTCCAGGTGTACAACCTTGCCGTCCTGGCTGAATTTCCTTTCGCTGCTCATGAGCTGGTTACTCCTGGGGTGCCCAAACGTTTACGCCGGCCTGCTCTTCCACCAGGGAATCGGTGAAGGCGGTGGCACTGTCGTTCCAGAGGAAACTGTCGTTCCAGAGGAAACTGTCGTTCCACAGGAAGCTGTCATTCCAGAGGAAGCTGTCGTTCCACAGGAAACTGTCGTTCCACAGGAAGCTGTCATTCCAGAGAAAGCTGTCGTTCCACAGGTAGCCGTCGTTCCAGAAGTAGCCGGGGCCGTTGACCTCATTGGGGTTCCAGGCATAGCCGTCCATGCCCGGTACGTAAAAGTTGCCATCCTCGTCCATGGCCGCCGGACCGGCGAAGTGCATGGTCCCGGCCAGGTCGGCGTCAATGTCCAGCCCCTGGTTGGCGCAGCCGCTGGCATTGCTGTGGACTGCGTCAACCGCGTTGACCAGGCCTGCGCCCTGCTGGAACACGCTGTAGGCCAGTGAGCCGTCGGCATAGGCCGCCTGGCGAGCGCTGGACATGAGCTTGCACTTGACGTCGTCCGGGGTCAGGCCGGGGTTTTGCTGCAACATCAGCGCGATCACACCGCTCACCACTGCCGTCGCCTGGGAGGTGCCGGACATGGTGAAATACTCGCCGAAGCTGTGGAAATGCGGGAAGCGGGTCGCCAGCGTGGCGGAGTTGCTCATCAGCCCGGTGACGTGACCGCCCGGTGCCACCAGCTCAGGCTTGATAAAGCCTTCGGTGGTCGGGCCGGCGGAAGAGAACGGGCCAAGATAATCATCGCTGGGGTCGGCCGGCGTCCAGTTGTCGGTCATGGCGCCCACAGTAATGATGTAGGGCACATTGCCGGGAGCGCCTATGGTCATCGGGTCCGGGCCGGTATTGCCGGCCGACGCCACCACCACGATGCCCGCGCGCCACAGGTGCATGACCGCCTGGCTCATGGGGTCATCCCAGTAGCGTGAGCGCGGGGTGGCGCTGAAGGACAGGTTTACAACGCGCACATTGAACTGGTCTTTCTTGTCATAGACGCGCTGCATGGCATAGATCACATCGGCGTAGGTACCAGTGCCGTTGGCACCGAAGGCCTTCACCGACACCAGGTTGGCCCAGGGCGCGATGCTGTTGTACTTGCCGTCAGTACTGGACTCGGAGTTGGCGATGATGCTGGCCAGGTGCATGCCGTGGCCGTATTCGTCAACAATGTCTTCTGCCTCATCGGAGCCGGTGATGATGTCGTAGGACGCGGTCAGGCGATTCTGTCCATCGGGCGTCTTTTCAAATTCACGTTTGACGCTGAGGCCGGAGTCGATGACGACCACGGTCACGCCGCGGCCGTCGACACCCTGCGCGTGCAGCTGGTCGGCACCGACCAGATGCGGGAAGTCCAGGTAGGGAACACTGGAGTTACCGAGGGTGTAGTCGTCCTCGCTGTCGGCTTCGGTCGTCTTTACTGTCGTGTTGTCGTGAATCCTGAAGTCCCCGGACAGGGCCTTGAGAGCTGCCAGCTGGCCGCCGGTCAGCTCCGCGCTGACCGCATTGATCAGGGACAGGTCGCGGATGATGCTGCCGCCCACGGTCTCCACCGCACTGCGCAGCGTGTCACTGCTGCCGCCCTGTATGATCACAGAGTGAAGCTCGGCCTGTTGCGCTGCCTGTTGAGCGGGCGGCGCGGGTTGCGCAGGAGCCTGCGCCACCTGCCTGTCGTTCTGGCCGGTCAGCAGTGCGCCGGCCAGTACGGCGCTACCTGCGACCGATACGGCCAGTGTCTTCATCAGTGCCTGTTTCACGGGGGCTCTCCTCAGTCGCGGCATCGGCGACGTCGTCAAAAATTCTTTGTTGTCTTGTCGGTTTTGTTCGATGTCAGAATTCTTCATGGCGGGCCTCACTTCTGCTCCATTTTGCGCAGCTCGGTGAGGCGTAACTTGCCGTAGACGGAGGTGCGGATGCCGACCTTGCGCTCGCCGAGCAAGCCCTCGAGGTCGGTCGGGATACGTTCCACGTCTTCTGCGTTGGTTTCCCGGGTGCCGTAGATTCCCACCCACGCATCGCGGCCGTTCTCCTTGGCAATGTAGGTGCACTGGTCGGCGATATTGGCGACCTGCTCCCAGCTCACCATGTCCGGCTTGAGCGGCGAAAAGGGGTAGACGGCGAAGCCGATGGAGCCGGTCAAGCGGCCCACTTCGTTATTACCCAGGTGGTAGTTGCACTCGGAGAGGCCGGTGCGAATACGCTCGGCCAGCTTTTCCGCAGCGCGGTTGCTGGTGTTACGGCTGACGATCAGGAACTCGTCGCCACCCCAGCGGATGACCGTGTCTGACTTACGGCAGCATTCCTGCAGTACATCCCGAACCTGGATCAGGGCGGCGTCGCCGGCGGCGTGGCCGTGGGCGTCATTGATCGCCTTGAAGCCGTCCAGGTCCACCATCATGAAGGACAGGGCCGGGGCGATATCCAGGGATTCGCTGTTGTTGTTCTCAGCCATCTCGCCGGCCTGGCGCCGGGCGTGGGCCACTTCGGTGGCAATGAACTCTTCCAGGTAGCGACGGTTGCGCAGGCCGGTGAGAGTGTCGGTGAGGCTTGATTCCTTGAGCTGGTCGTTCAGCGATACCAGCTCTTCATTGCGCTCGGCCAGTTCGCGGGTGCGGTCGGCGACGACCTTCTCGAGCTCCTCGCGCTTGCGTGCAGCGTGGGCCAGCTTCATGGCATTGATGCGTGTGAACAGGAGGATCAGGGCGAGGACGGCCAGGGCGTAGCTGCCGTAGGCCCAGGCAGTGGCCCAGGGCGGCGGCACGACCACCAGCCCCACTGAGGCACCTTTTTCATTCCAGATGCCGTCGTTGTTGGAAGCCTGCACCCGGAAGGTGTAGCTGCCGGCGGGCAGGTTGGTGTAGGTGGCGCGGTCATACTCCACCGGTGCGCTCCACTCCTTGTCGAAGCCCTCCAGCTTGTAGCGATAGCGATTGCGCGTCGGCGCGGAGTAGTCGAGGCCGCTGAAAGAGAAGGTGATCAGGTCGCTGCTGTAATCGAGGTTCAGGGTCTCGTCTCCGCGGTCGGTGCTGTAGCGGGTGGTCAGCGGGCCGTTGCGATCAAAGGCCGTGAGCGCGATATCAGGCTCGTGGCGGTTGACCGTAATGTGGTTGGGATAGAAAGCGAGCAGTCCCTTGATGCCGCCGAACAGCAAGCGGCTGGAGCGGGTGCGGTGTACAGCGCTGAACATGAAATCGTTGCTGCGCAGGCCGTTGCTGCGGCTGAAGTAGCGCATCTGCCCGGTCACAGGGTTGTACTGCACCAGTCCCCGGTTGCTGCTCAGCCACAGGCGGCCGTCACTGTCCTCGACCATGCCCTGGATGCTGTCGCTCAGCAGGCCGTCACTGCGGCGCAGCTTGGCGAAGCGCACGCGCTCCTCGCGGCGGTCTTCGGCCTTCCACTGGTTCAGGCCGCCGCCGTTGGTGCCGATCCACAGGGAACCGTCGCCGGTCTCGGTGATCAACCAGGCGGTGTCGCTGCTGAGGCTGTTCGGATCGGTTTCATCCTTGCTGAAACGGCGGAAGCTTTCACCGTCCTTGTCCATGGCGTTGAGGCCGCCGTTCTCGGTGCCGATCCACAGGGTGCCCTGGCGGTCGCGGTAGATGGCCAGCACGCGGTCGCTGGACAGGCTGTTGTCGTCTTCCGGGTTGTGCTGGAAGCGTTCGAAGCGACCGCTGTTGGCGTCAAAGCGGTTGAGGCCGCCACCGTAGGTGCCCACCCAGACGATGCCGCTGCGCTCAGCCAGGATAGAGGTCACCGCATTGCTGCTGATGGAAGCCGGGTTCTCCGGATCGTGTGCATAAACGGTGAAGGCCTCGGTATTGGGGTCCAGCTGCACCAGGCCGCCGGCGCGGGTACCGAGCCAGATCTGGCCAAGCTGGTCCGGGTGCACGGCCATGACCCGGTCGTCCGGCAGGTCGCTGTTGCCGCGGTTGAAGGTGCGGGTCTCGCCGGCGGTTTCGTCGATCAGGTTGAGGCCGCCGCCGTAGGTGCCGGCCCAGATCTCGCCGCTGCGGGATTCGTTGACCGCGGTGACTATATTGCTGCTCAGGCGCAGCGCGGTGCCTTCGGCCTGGAAGTAGGTAAAGGCGTCGCTCAGGTAGTTCCAGCTGTTGGCACCCACGTAGGTGCCGACCCAAAGTACCCCGCCGCGGTCCTGCATGATGGTGGTGACGCGGCTGTCGCTGAGGCTGGCATCATCGGCCAGCTGGTGCTGGTAACGTGCGAAGCCGCCGGAGGCCGGACGCCACTCATTGAGGCCGCCGTCGGTGCCCACCCACAGTGCGCCGTTGAAATCCTGGTAGATGGCGCGCACCTTGTTATTGCTGAGGCTGCGATTGTCAGCCGGGTCGTGCATGAAGCGCTGAAAGCTGCCGGAGGCCACGTCGAACAGGTTTAGGCCGCCCTGGTAGGTACCGACCCAGATGCGACCGTCGCGATCCT
>JAZBOY010000037.1:0-23492 GCA_036351375.1 Halieaceae bacterium | reverse complement strand
GACTGGCGCGAGCTGGAGTTCCTGGCCCTGGATGCCGAGATGTCTTCCCTGGACCCGGAAGAGGGCGAGCTGCTGAGCCTCGGCTGGGTGGTAGTGCGCGACGGCGCCATCGCCCTGGATTCGGCCCGGCACCTGGTGATTCGCGCCGCCAATTCCGTAGGGCAGAGCGCCACCATTCACCAGTTGCGAGACTGCGAAGTGGCAGAGGGCATTGAAGCCGCCGAGGCCCTGGACCAGCTACTGGAAGCCGCCCGCAGCCGGGTGCTGGTTTTCCACTATGCACCGCTGGACCTCGCCTATCTCGACCGCCTCTGCACGATCCAGCACGGCGCCCCGCTGTTGCAGCCCCACCTGTGTACGCTGCAGATGGAAAAGCGCCTGCTGGAGCGTCGCGACCATCACCTCCAGAAGGGCGACCTGACCCTGGGCGCCTGTCGGCGCCGCTATCACCTGCCCGACTACCACGGCCACAACGCCCTGTGGGATGCGCTGGCCACAGCCGAGCTGCTGGTGGCGCAGGCGGCGCACCGCGCACGCGGTACCCGCCTCACCCTCAAGCAGATGGCCGCTTAGGCGGCGCTGCGGCAGATCGCCTCGATAGTGTCACCCATGCTGTCGATGGTGGGCAGGCGGCCTGGTCGCCGTCGCTACTCGGGCGGGTAGGTCGGTACAACTGCCTCGGCGCCGATCAGGTCCTCCACCGGTTGTAGCAGGCCGGCGAGATCACGAACATAAACCTTGCCGTAGCTGGTGCGCAGCAGGCCCGCGCGTTCCAGTCGCTTCATCTCCTGGCTGACCGCCTGGCGGGTGCCCCCCAGCATATTCGCCAGGGCTTCCTGGGAGAGGGTTTCCAAAAGGATTTCGCCATTGTCCTGCGGGATGCCAACGCCGTAGGCGGTGCGCGCCAGCAGGCGCGCGAGGCGCTGGCCGAGGCTCAGGGCGCGGGACTCTTCAGCGTGCATATAGAAAAACCGCACCCGGTAGGCGAGCAGGCGATTCAGCTCGCGCGCAATCTCGGGGTGGGATGCGTAGAGGCGATCGAAGTCTGCCCGGGCCAGCACCTGCAACTCGGACGCTTCCGTGGCGACCGCCGTGTTGAAGCGCGGCATGCCGTCGATCATGCCCACCTCGCCGATGCAGTCACCGCTGCGCAGCTCGCCCAGGGTCACCTCGCGGCCGCTGTCAGACACGTTGAAGATTCGTACCCGGCCCCGCTCTATGATGTAGCAGGCCTCCGGCTTTGAGCCCAGGGTATAGACGGCCTCCCCCGCTGCCAGCTTACGGCGGGAGCAGGCTGCGAACACGGCTTTCTTCACCGGCTCCGGCAGGCCCGCAACCCAGCTATGTAATCCCGGGAGTCCCAGCATTTGTGCCCATCCTCCTGCTGCGGTGGATTCTGCCCCAGCAGGCTGCGGATTGTAAAAAGCGGGCTCGCCGGAAAATGTCTGCAAGTTGACAGTCCTGCTGCCCGTCTGCTGCTAGGCTTACCTGCATGTCTGGCACTGTGCCGGGCACCAGACAGGGTTCATAGACGAGGCTTGAGAGACTACCGTGGCCAGTAACAGACGATCACGCAACATCACCCAGGGCGTTGAGCGCGCCCCCAACCGCTCCATGTTCTACGGCATGGGCTACACCGCCGGCGATTTCGACAAGCCGATGATCGGCGTGGCCAACGGCCATTCCACCATCACGCCCTGCAATGCCGGGCTGCAGCCGCTGGCCGATGCGGCGGCGGCGGCGCTCAAGGAAGCCGGCGCCAATGCGCAGATGTTCGGTACCCCGACCATCTCTGACGGCATGGCCATGGGCACCGAGGGCATGAAGTACAGCCTGGTGTCTCGCGAGGTGATTGCCGACTGCATTGAGACCTGCGTGGGCGGCCAGTGGATGGACGGTGTGCTGGTGATCGGCGGCTGCGACAAGAACATGCCCGGCGGCATGATGGGCATGCTGCGTGCCAATGTGCCTTCTATCTATGTGTACGGCGGCACCATTCTGCCCGGCAAGCTGGGCGGCGAAGACCTCAACATCGTCAGCGTGTTCGAGGCGGTGGGCCAGCACGCGGCGGGCAGCATCGACGAAGACCAGCTGATCGCCATCGAGCGCAATGCCATTCCCGGCACCGGTTCCTGCGGCGGCATGTACACCGCCAACACCATGAGCTCGGCTTTCGAGGCCCTGGGCCTCAGCCTGCCTTTCTCCAGCACCATGGCCAACGTGGAAAACGAAAAGCTGGCCAGCACCGAGGAAAGCGCCCGCGTGCTGGTGCAGGCGGTGGAGAAGAACATCTGCCCGCGGGACATCGTGACTCGCGAGGCCATCGAAAATGCGGTGGCGGTGATCATGGCCACCGGCGGTTCCACCAACGCCGTGCTGCACTTCCTGGCCATCGCCCACGCCGCCGGCGTGGAGTGGACCATCGACGATTTCGAGCGCGTGCGCCGCAAGGTGCCGGTGCTGTGCGACCTCAAGCCCAGCGGCAAGTACCTGGCCATCGACCTGCACCGGGTGGGCGGCATCCCGCTGGTGATGAAGGCGCTGCTGAAGGCGGACCTGCTGCACCGCGATTGCCTGACTATTACCGGCCAGACCATCGGCGAGGTGATTGAATCTCTGGACCTGCCGGACATCGGCAGCCAGGACGTGGTGCGCCCGGTGTCCAACCCCCTCTACGCCGAGGGCCACCTGGCAGTGCTGCGCGGCAACCTCGCCGAAGACGGCGCGGTGGCCAAGATTACCGGTCTCAAGAACCCGACGATTACCGGCACCGCCAAGGTGTTTGACGACGAGCAGTCGGCGCTGGAAGCCATTCTCGCGAACCAGATCGAACCCGGCGACGTGGTGGTACTGCGCTACCTGGGCCCGCGCGGCGCGCCCGGTATGCCCGAGATGCTGGCGCCCACCAGTGCGCTGGTCGGCCAGGGCCTGGGCGAGTCAGTGGGTTTGATTACCGACGGGCGCTTCTCCGGCGGTACCTGGGGCATGGTAGTGGGCCACGTTGCCCCGGAAGCCTACGCCGGCGGCACCATTGCCCTGGTGGAGAACGGCGACTCGATCACCATCGACGCCCACCAGCAGTTACTGCAGCTCAACGTGGACGATGCAGAAATCGAACGCCGCCGCGCCGCCTGGCAATGCCCCCCACCGCGCTACACCCGCGGGGTGCTGGCAAAGTTCGCCAGGAATGCCGCCAGCGCCAGCCATGGTGCGGTGTTGGATCGCTACGAGGACTAATACACCCGCCGCCCATCCATCCAGGTCTGACTAATCCCAATATCCGCAATCGCCGCCGGCTCCACCTTCCGCGGGTCATCCTCCAGCACCACCAGGTCAGCAAACTTGCCTGGCTCCAGGCTGCCGATTTCCTGCTCGGAATGACAGGCCCGCGCGGCGTTGATGGTCACCGCCCGCAGCGCCGACTCCACACTCACGCGCTCATCGGGCGCCAGCACCGTATCGGGCTCCTTCCACAAATCGCGGGCCACCGCGGTGCGCACTTTCTGCAGGCTGCCCAGCGGCGATACCGGTGCATCGGTATGCATCACCCACTGGAGCCCGGCGGCCTCCACCGAGGCGCAGCGGTCCAGTAGCTGAACCTTCTCCGGGCCAAACACCCGGTCGCGCATCACATGGCCCCAGTAGTGCACGTGATTGATCAGAAAGCTTGGCACCATATCCAGCGCCGCCATGCGGGTGATGTGCTCGTCCTGAAGGATCGAACAGTGCTCGATGCGGCAGCGCAGGGCATTCACGTCGATGCCTTCCGCCTTGGCGGCTTCCATCGCATCGAGGATGCTGTCGATAGCGGCGTCGCCGTTGCCGTGGATGGCCATAGGCCAACCCTGGCCGGTGCGCTCTACCACCATGGCTTTCAGGAGGTCGGGCTGCACATAGAAAATGCCGTGATCCTCGGTGCCAAAGTAGGGTTCCCGCTGGCGCCCGGTAAAGCCCTGGTTGGAGCCGTCGGATACGATCTTCCAGCCCGCCACCCGCATCAGCGCATCGCCCTGGCCCGGCCGGGTGCCGGCTTCGTCCCACAGCGGCGCGGCGCTATTGAACAGGTACGCGCGAATGCGCGCCTTCATGGCGCCGCCTTCAAACATGGCGCGGTAGCGGTCAAGCTCTGCCGGCCCACTCAGGCCCCCAGTGGCCATATCACACAGCGTGGTCACGCCCAGTGCGGCGGCCATGTCGCCCACTTCCCGGCCCGCCGATACAAAGCCCGACTGCATGCGCGCCGTCAGTTCCGGGTTGCGGGTCGATACCGCCATATGCGCGGCCACCCCGTACAGCACCCCGTTGGGCCGGCCGCCCTCAAAGCGTCCGTAGCGTGCGCCGGCCGGGTCTGGCGTGTCCTGGTTGATGCCTGCCAGCTCCAGTGCCTTGCTGTTCACATAGGCGATATGCCCGGAGGCGTTCAGCACGTAGATGGGGCGTTCGGTAGACACCGTATCGAGCTCGGTCACGGTGAGCTCCCGGGGCGGGTCCAGCAGGATGGGGTCAAACTGGCGCGCCATGATCCAGCTCTCCGCCGGCGTATTGGCGGCTGACTTCTTGAGGGCCTCGAGGGCGCCTTCAAAGCTGGGCTGCTGGAAGGGGCCGATATCCGGCGTATTGCCGAAGGCCGCCAGCAGCGAAAAATGCATATGCGGCTCAATAAAGCCAGGCAGCAGGGTACGGCCGTCGAGATCGACCACCTCGTCACCGCTGCCGACCGCGTTTTCCGCGGCCGCGCCCACAGCGAGAATGCGCTTGCCCTGGATGGCGATGGCCGACAGCTGGGTAAAGTCCGGGTCCATTGGCAGTACCACGCCGTTCTTGAACAGGGTGACCTTGCCGGCAGTGCGCGGTTCCATCTGAAAGGGGGCATCGCGGCTGCAGCCCGGCAGGCCCAGGGCGGCGAGGGCGGTGGCGCTGGCGCCAACGAAGCGACGGCGACTGATGGGCATGCGGCCTCCGGAACGGATCTGCGTTCTTCTCTTTGTTGCGCCCAGAATACCCGCTTACGCCGGGTGGAGACAGTCGCGACAGCCTGCGCATTTGTGTGCAGCGGCTGATATTTGACCACTGGGGCGGATCGGGGCCGCCACATCCTGATACATGTCACAAAAACACCCGACTACGACTTTCGTTGAGTTGCTTTTGGCGGCGGCCGTCCGCAGTGTTCGCCGCAAGCCGGGTCAGTAAACCGGCGTTGGGCATTGTGCCCGCAATTACATTTGTTAAAGGAGTGGTACTTCATGAAGAAACTCGTATTGGCAGCCGCAGCGGCGTGCGCGCTGCAGGCCGGAGCGGCAAGCGCCGAAAACTTCTACGTGGGCGGTAAGCTCGGCGGCTACGACGTCGACCAGGGCATTGTCGACATCAACGAACTCGCCCTCGGTGGCTACTTTGGCTATCGCTTCAACGAGTACGTGTCAGTAGAAGCCGAGTACGTTCACCTGTTTGAAGACAGCACCTTCGGTGTGGATGTCGACGGCGACTTCTGGGCACTGTCTGTACGCCCGACCCTGCCGCTGGGCGATGAGTGGGAACTATACGCCAAGGCCGGCTGGGGTTACCTGGATGCGGAAGCAGACTCCGACTTCGGTTCCGCCAGCGACAGTGACGACGACTTCGTCTGGGGCCTTGGCGCCCAGTGGAACGGCAGCAACTTCCACGTGCGCGGTGAAGTACAGGCCGACACTGACGTGCCCGATTTCCTGATCTACACCGTGGGCATTGGCTTCAGCTTCTGAGCCGGAACTCAAAATGACAAGGCCGGCATTCGCCGGCCTTTTTTTTGCCCAGAATTTCGCGCATCGGTACTCCGGGCTGCTGCTACTTGCGATGCATGCCCAGGCGTTTCATTCGACTGCGCAAGGTGCTGGCGGGAAGCCCCAAAACTGCGGCCGCTCCACCCGGGCCCTCCACTCGACCATCGGTGGCATCCAGCACGCGACGAATGTAGCGCGCCTGCAGTTTGTCCAGGCTGGGGAGCGTTGACTGGCAGTCGGAAGTCTTTTCCTCAGCAACGAATAACTGGTTGAGCGCCCGGTCCACCGGGTCGCCCGACAGGTTGCGCACCTGCTCCACTTCGTTGGCAGCCACCAACAGTGGTTTTAGATAATCGCAGGCGCGCATCACTACCGGAATCGTCTTGCTGGAAAAGCTGTCGGCATTGCGCGACAGCCAGTAGGCAAAAGTAGGGCCGCGGCGCGGCAGTGGCAGTGCCACCACGCAATTCGATTCCATGCCCTCACTGACAAACTGCTTGTAGGTGGCGGGAAAGGCGCGCACCTCTTCCCGGTGGCGACCGACGAACGGCCGCTTGCGACGCCATACCCACTCGCCCACCGTACCGCGATAGGCAAAGCGCCGCCCATGCTGGTGTGCCTGGATGCGGCCGTGCTCGTACAGCGCCAACACTTCCAGTTCCGTCTGGCTGGCCCGCGTGGCAATGCCGAAACGGTCGAACTGCAATACGCCATCTACCGATTCGACAAAACGCCGCACCATCTCATCGCTGCGAAAAGCACCGTGAAGGCGCTCATCAACGGCTGAGATGTCTACCGGGTTTTCACTTGTCCTTGTCATGTTTACGCAACACTCCGCGACTGCTCGCCGGCTACCCGCGATATGTCGCGGAAGCCTATTTTTATAGGGGTTTTTGTATCTCTGCGGGCGCTATTTTTTTGCCCATATTACTCGTGACTACAAGACTGGTATAGAGCCGGGCACATCTGTGGTCGGACAACTTCAAGACACAGCAAGAAACGGAGAATGATATGGGACATGGAAAACTACTGATGGTCGTCTTGCTCGCTTTATCCAGCACTGCGATGGCTGAACGCCAGGCTTTCTCGATCAACCGCGCCGGCGAACTGGAGCGGGTGGAGGGTTACCGTGAATGGATTTACGTGGGTACACCGGTCACGCCCAACGACATGAACAACGGCAAGGCCGCCTTCCCGGAGCACCACAACGTGTATATGGACCCGGGTAGCTGGAAGCACTGGAAGAAGACCGGCAAGTTCCGCGACGGCACCATCCTGGTGAAAGAACTGGTGAGTGTCGGGTCCAAGGCCGCGGTCAGTGGCAACGGCTATTTCCAGGGGGAATACATCGGCCTGGAAGCCACCATCAAGAGCAAAAAGCACTTCCCCGACGAGCCGGGCAACTGGGCCTACTTCAGTTTCTCGACGCCTGAACACAAGTCGCTGAAGCGAACGGCAGCGCCGTTCCCGGCCGAGGCCTGCAACGCCTGTCACAAAGGTGCGGCGGCGGATGACTTTGTGTTTACCCAGTACTACCCGGTGCTGCGAGCAGGCAAAGGCACTGGCAAGAATGCCGTGGGCGGCACCCTCGACAAGCTGATGCCGACCGGTGGCATGAAATGATCGCCCGCAGCCTGCTGCTGGCCGGGCTGTTGGGCCCGCTGGCGGCCTCCGCCGAGTTGCCGCCGCACGTGGATGACCGCGGCAATATCAGCCTGCCCGCCGACTTCCGCGTGAACATGGTGCACCTGGGTACCTGGTATGTACCCAGCGGCGGGGCCAGTGGCTTTCACGATGTGTACACCGAGCGGGAGAGCGTTGAGCACTTCCGCAAGACCGGCCGTTTTCCAGACGGCGCTACCCTCGTGAAAGAACTGCGCGGCGCGCGCTCGGGCAATTACACCACCGGTACCGGCGTGGGCTCGGCCACCCAAGAGGTAAAGCAGTGGTTCGTGATGGTGAAGGACACCCGCGGCCGCTTCCCGGACAACGCCCTGTGGGGTGACGGCTGGGGCTGGGGGCTTTACAAGACCGATGACCCGACCCGCAACGTCGCCCAGGTCTACAAGGCCGACTGCATCGGCTGCCACATCCCGGCAAAGGAGACGGACTACATCTACATTCACGCCTACCCGACGCTGACCAACTACAACTTCTAGTCTCTACGCCCAACGAGCACATATTGAGACAGCCGCCCCATCCCCGGGGCGGCCTTTTTTTTACGCCGGTTTTTTTAATACCCCAGATAAAATCGCGTCAGCCCGAGGGTATTGCCCAGGCCATGGGCCAGTGCCGCCGGCCAGATGGCGTTGCCGCCGCGCAAGGTGATGGCGCCGTACACCAGGCCGTTGATGAAAGTCTGCGCCACCCCCACCGGGCCCTGGTAGCCATGCCCCAGGCCGAACACCAGAGCCTGCAGCACCACGGCCAGTACCAGCCCCTGGCGACTGTGGCCCAACACCGCCACCAGCCCCTGCAGCAGCAGGATGCGAAAGGCCAGCTCTTCACCGAAAGCGGCGAACGTCCAGCTCATGGCCAGCAACTTCGCGAGCTCAGCCGGTGAGTCTTGGAGACCATCAAAACGCGACAGGTCGCGTTCGCCTCCCGGCAGCTGTTCCCATAGCGGCGCCAGGCCCCAGCTCAGGCCGAAGATCACCGCCATGCCGATCAGCCCCAGCAACAGATGCTGCAGGCGGAACTGCGTGAAACCGAGGCGGTCGATGCTGACACCGGCGCGTGGTAGCGCATTAATGGCTACTACGATGGTACCGATGTACAGCCAGGTGGCGAAGGGCGAGAGCACTGCCAGCGGTGAGGTTGTGCCGGTGGCTGCGCGGATGGCAGCGATCAGTAGCAATGCCCCGCCATAGCAGGCGACAACCGCTGCGACCTGCGGCTGCTTCAATTGTCCTCAGCTGCTGTAGTGTTGTGGCGGGTGCTGCTGAGCGTTATCAGCCACACCTGGGCAATGATGATGAACAGCGCCGCCCCCGATAGCAGGAAGGGGTGGATGTACCACTGCTCGCCCCAGGCGAACTCGCCCTTGGAAATTTTCGCCCAGCTCATGAAGTGCTGGTAAGAGGCAACCACCGCGCCGAAGAAGCCCACCACCATTGCCAGGTAGCGCACCAGCCAGTGACGTGGGCTGGGCAGCAGCATCAGCACGCCGAGTATTACGATCACCGTGCGCTGCGCCCGGCAAAACGGGCAGATGTATACCAGGCCCGCCCACTCGGTGGCCCAGGCGCCAAGGCCGACAAAGATGGCCACCACGCCAAGCAGGCGCTGGTGACGGGTCCACGTATCAAGGTCCAGCGGGTTCATAGGGAGTCCTGTGCCCAAAGTAGAAACCACAGGCTACTGGATTCGCTGCCCGGCGGGAATCCTTACGCTGGTCGTCGCGTGACTAACGTCAGGCGCTGAGCTTGAAGGCACAGGCGGGGCAGGCAGCGATCTCCCGGGCCAGCTCAAATGTCGTTACGGCGCCCGCGTAGCGCAGCACCAGCAGCGGCTCCAGGCCCAGGCCGATGGCGAGGGCGGCACCGGCAATAGTCAACCACAGGAAAGTATGCATGGAGGCCTCCTCAACTGGACAGGTTGCGCTGCGCTGGCAGGTCGCTTGAGTACTCCACAAACTCCACCTCGATGCCGTTGGGGTCAATGAAGTACACGTTGCGGCGGTGGGGGTCGTCGGCGCCGTCCTTGTCGATTTCGAAGCCGGCGGCCGCCAGCCGCTCGATCACTGCGCCCAGGCTATTCGTCACAAAGCCCATGTGAGCCAGCCCGGGCTGGTGGCCGCGTAGGTTGCGGGCTTCGCCCTCGCCGTTGTCGTTGAAGGTGAGGTAGTGGTAATCGTCACCGAAGTGCAGCCAGCGGCGGGGCTTGCCGTTCCAGGCGCCGCCCCCTTCCTCACGCACCCGCCAGTGGGGGAAGGCCGCCTGGTAGAAGGCGAGGGTTTTCGGGATGTCGTTTACGACAAGGTTGAGATGTTCGAGCTGCACCATGGGGTTTGCCTCTGTGAGTGAAGTTGCGGGGCAGTCTAAAACCTCAAGTTAACTTGAGGTAAAGCGCTTTTTGATCTAGATTTTCGGCAAACCCGAGCGGAGAAATCGCAATGCCGGAAGCCAGCTGGACACCGGGCAAGGTGGCGCAACGCAGCGGAGTGAGCGTGGCCACGCTGCACTTCTATGAAGACAAGGGGCTGATTCGCAGCTGGCGCAACGCCGGCAACCAGCGCCGCTACAAGGCCGACGTGATGCGCCGCATCGCCGTGATCAAGGCCGCGCAAAAAGTCGGCATCAGCCTCGAGCAGATTCGCGAGGCGCTGGCCACCCTGCCCGACGAGCGCACCCCAACCCAGAAAGACTGGGAGCGCCTGTCAAAACAGTGGCGCGGCGTGCTGGACGAAAAAATCGCCTACCTCACCCGCCTGCGCGATACCTTCACCGGCTGCATCGGCTGCGGCTGCCTTTCTATGATGAACTGCCCCATCTACAACGAGGGCGACAAACTGGCCGAAGAGGGGCCAGGGGCGGTGATTCTGGAGCGGGCCGCCAAGACCAGATAGCCGCGGCGACCGGTGCCCTGAAGCAGCGTCGAATAATTCGGCGGCAGACAGCGAAGAGCGGGACCAAGCCGCTAGTTCCCAATTCCCTCCGATCGTGCATCCCTGACAAGGATGTCAATATCCCGCCCGGTGAGGGACTGCATGAATACCACCAGCGCGCGCTTGTCATCCTCCGTGAGTTCCAGCGGTTGTATTCGTGAGTCCTGCCCCTCGTGGGGCACGCCACCTGCAGCGTAGTACTCCACCACCGCCCGTAGGTCCGGCAATGAACCGTCATGCATGTAGGGCGGGGTGAGGGCCGCATTGCGCAGGCTGGGGGTGCGGTATTTCCAGCGGTCTTTACTCAGGCCTGTGGCCTCGTACCGGCCAAGGTCGTTCACAGCAGGCATCTCGAAACTCACCGTCGGCACCACCTCCACCCCCGGCGCCAGGCGCACGCTGGCAGGGGTTTGCCCAATGCCCATGCTGCGGGCATAGCCGATGCCGGTGTCGTGAAACTGGCCGTCAGTAAATTGCGCTGTTTGGGTATCCACCTGGTGGCAGCCCACACAGCCGGTGGTCTGGAACAGTACCCAGCCGCGCTGGGCGTCTTCCGAGAGCGCCTCTGCCTGCTTCCCGAAATACCACCGGTCAAAGTCCGAGTCCCCGGCCACCAGCACCCGCTGGTAGCTGGCCAGGGCCTGGCCAACAGCCTCCAGCGTGAGGCCGGTGGGGAAGGCGGCCTCAAACAGCCCGTTGTAGCCTTCGGCGTTGCGGATCGTCTCCAGCACAAAGCCAATGGAAGGGTTGGCCATCTCATTGGATTTCAGCAGTGGCTGCCACACCTGGTGCTCCAGGCTCTGCTCGCGCCCGTCATGAAACAGGTGCTGCCGATAGCCCACGTTCAGCAGGGTGGGGGCATTGCGCTTCACGAAGCGGCCCTCGATGCCCACCGGGGTTTTCAGCTCCACCTGGGCAAAGCCCTGTTCGGGCACGTGGCACATCGCACAGCTCAGGGTGCGGTTGAAAGACAGCCTGCGGTCAAAGAACAGCTTGCGGCCCAGGGCGATTTTTTCTTCAGTGAGCGGGTTGGCCGCGGGCACCGGCAGCGGCGGCAGGCCCAGCATGGGCCGGCTGGCGCGGGCCAGCAGGGCAGCGCGCTGCCCGCCCACCGCCTCGATGGCGCGGGAGTTTTCATGATTCTGGGCCCCGGCGGTGCTGGTAAATAACAGGGCCAGGACCAGGCCGGGGAGTGGGATTCGGCTTGCGGGCACGGGCAGACTGACTAAGCTGTGTTCATAACACCGATTATAGGAGGTTTGCCATGCGAACCTTGCGCCTGTTGTGCCTGGCCTGGCTGGTGTTCGTCACCACCGCCCACGCCGATGAAACCTGCATGTCGCCCTACATGGCCAAGATTATCGGCCAGGAAGACTACGTGTACGTATGGACCCTGGGCGTACCCGGGGTAGGTGACGAGCAGGACAAGCTGGTCACCGTGGATGTAAACCCGGCATCGGAAAACTACGGCAAGGTGGTAGCAAGCCTGTCGGTAGGTGGCCGCAACGAGGCCCACCACACCGGCCTCTCCGATGACCGCCGCTACCTGTGGGCCAGTGGCCTCGATACCAGCAAGATCTTCATCTTCGATGTGCACACCGACCCCGGCAAGCCGAGCCTGCACAAGGTGATTGACGACTTCGTCGAGAAGAGCGGCGGCGTGGTGGGCCCCCACACCAACTACGCCCTGCCCGGGCGCATGATGCTGACCGGCTTGAGCAACAACCGCGACCACGGCGGCCGCACCGCGCTGGTGGAATACACCAACGCCGGTGACTACATCGCCACCTACTGGATGCCCACCGCCGACAACCTGCAGGGCGCCGAGAAGGCCGGCCAGTTTGCCGACGGCTACGGCTACGACGTGCGGGTGCTGCCGCGGCTGAACCTGATGCTCACCTCGTCGTTCACCGGCTGGAACAACTACATGATGAACATGGGCGCAATGATGGCTGACCCCAAGGCCATGGCCGCCTTCGGCAACACCATGGTGGCCTGGGACCTGCACGCCCGCCAGCCCCGCAAGGTGCTGGACGTGCCCGGCGCGCCGCTGGAGATTCGCTGCGCCTGGAACCCGGAGCACAACTACTGCTTCACCTCCACTGCGCTTACTTCAAAAGTGTGGCTGGTGTACCTGGATGACAACCGCGAGTGGCAGGCAAAGGCGGTGGGTGACATTGGTGATGCCAGCAAGATTCCCCTGCCGGTGGATATCTCCATCGCCAACAACGACACGCGGCTGTGGGTGAATACCTGGAACGACGGCATGACCCGGCTCTACGACATCAGCGACCCTTTTAATGCCAAGCAGATCTACGAGAAGAAGATTGGCACCCAGGTGAACATGGTAAGCCAGAGCTGGGACGGCGAGCGGGTGTATTACACCTCCTCGCTGCTCGCCAACTGGGACAAGCAGGAGCCCAAGGGGCCCGACCTGCAGTACCTGAAGGTGTACGACTGGGACGGCAAGGAGCTGAAGCAAACCATCGCCATCGACTTCATCGCCGAGAAGCTCGGCGCGCCCCACCAGATGCGCTTTGGCGCCTATGCGCTTTATGGGAACCAGGCGAAGGTCGCCCAGCGCTAAACGAGGTAATGCGATGCACACGGCGATAAGGACCATCGCCTTCTCAACCCTGTTCACCCTGCTCGCCACCGGGGTGACGGCGGAGACCGTCATCCTCGCCCCCGGCTACGGCGAACTGGAATACGATCCACCCGCCCCCGGCACCTACACACTGCCCGTACTGGGCGATGCCATCGACGGCAAGGTGATCGACCGCCACGGCAATGAGACCACCCTCCACGAAATCATGGACGGCCAGCTGGTGCTGATGGGTTTCATCTACACCCACTGCCCCGACGTGAACGGCTGCCCGCTGGCCAGCTACGTCATGAAGCAGGTTCAAGCAAAGCTCGTGGAAGACGAGCAACTCAGAGACCAGGTCACCCTGATCAGTCTGAGCTTCGACCCCGAACTCGATACCCCCGACGCAATGATGCAGTACTCCCACCACTTCAAACGCAAGGATTTTGACTGGCGCTTCCTCACCACAAAATCAGAGGAAGACCTGCAGCCGATCCTGGATGGTTATGGGCAGTTTCGGGCGAAGTACTACAGCGAGGATGGCAGCTACTCAGGGAGTATGAGCCATGTGTTGCGGGTGTATTTGATCGATCGGGACAAGAAGATCAGGAATATTTATTCGGCGGGGTTTTTGCACGTGGATACTGTGGAGCAAGACTTCGAAACGGTCGCCCTGGAATAGGATGTTCTAGAGGCGGCTCACCAGCCAGCAAGGTAGCGCTCGTCCTGTGCTCTCAGGAAGGCGCCCGGATAGGAGAGGATGATATGGTCGACCAGTCGCCCAACTACTATCACGACCGTGCGGCAAAGTCCTCGTTTGAGGCTCGTGGAAGAGCGATGAATCATTCTGCCGCAGGTATCGCCGGCCTGTTCGTCCTCGTCACCAGTGACGGTTTCGCAGCAGATGACCTGGAGAAAATGCTCATCATTCTGGCCGGTTGCTTTCTGGCGCTATCTGTTGGTGCAGGCGTATTCAACTCATATGCAGACGCGCAATGGAGTTACTATCGTGCCGTGCTGCTTGATGAAACTCGCTTCAATAGTTCAAAGGAGTTGGAGAATAAATGGCACAGGCTCTAAACAATCTCCGAGCGTGTGCCTCAATTGGCTTTGGTGATCGGCGTGATACTCGCGGCAACACTGTTGATAATAAAAGTCTACGCGTTTCCACCTCCATAAGCGCCACCGGAGAGTCTGGAGGCTGGTTCAGGTCTCAGGCTCCGAATTGGCACAGCAATCTCTTGGAATACTTTAGTCATCTGAAGCAGTACAAGTTGGAAAGCAAATCTCTATATGGCTGAGTTCCAGAAGTTGTTCCTAAGCGTCGCTTTCTTCTAGCTCAACTTTAAATTTGTCAACTCCAAGCCAGAGAAAGCTTGGAATACCTCCGAGACTCCTATTCTCTATCTGAAGCTCATGGGTATGTGCTTTGTCTAGTATCTCCTGAATTAAGCCTTGGGATGCTCCGGCTCAGTGTTCCCGAAAGAACCGACTCATGACTCAATACATCTCTTGCGTTAGTGCCATCGCAAATCTTTCACTGCGTACGAAGAGCGTGGCGCGCTACCTCTACTAAATCGGCTATTTTGAACTCAGCAACTGCTCCCTTTGCTCATGCTACATCGCGGGGCGCTCACTGCCATGTTGTACTCTATGAACTACCAAGGACTGAGAGAGCATGTGACACACTTCTGTACTCATAACTTTCCGTTGAGGTGTGTGCCAGCGTATCCAGCAGATCGGAGCATTCAATAGCAAACTTTTTAATGTCATACATTTCCGTAATGACATCTCTGCTAACTACATGGCCAGGTCGAAAAAGCAGTGTGCACAGCAAGAGTACAGTTTTTTCTGAACTAAGGTGTTGAGATGTAATTTGCTTAAAGCCACTTGGCTGGCCACCCAATTTCATCTCCTCGAAATAGATAAAAAGTATCTGAGGAGACCATAGACTTGAATAGAGCTCACCGGATTCAAAGCTATCTCGGAAAGTATCGAGGGCATGCCTCGTTACATCTTTCGCATCGCTTAGCTTCATCAGCGGCTTCCTATCATCAGCCAACGAAGAACTAAACAAGGGGTGTCCCAGAACCTCGTCGCGAAGTATTGCGCCTGTAAGGGATGCATCCCCTTTGTCTATCATCCCGAATATCAAACTTGCTATCGGATAGCCCTGCTGCCTACTGTTCAAAGCTCTCGCCCGAAACATGGTGTGAAGATCTACGGTGAGGTTATAGCGAAAATTGTAGCCACCCCCAGGTTTGCTATCGGTGTTACATAGAAACTCCGCCGATGCTAGCCAGAAGTCTCTCGCTTGTTCTGGAGTTAGGCTTCGATAAAGGTCATCCACTGTGTCGAAAAACGGTTCGACCTTGTGCTGCGCCTCAATCTCCAATAGTTTTGATAGCTTTTCCTCATAGGGGCATTCCACAAACGCACTAATTTCCCGCCTGCTAATCTCGCCAGCGGGCAGGCCCATACCGGTAACCAAACCTAAGCCTCTTCGGGTGGACAATGGAAAGGAGGTGCCAGTCGCTTGACCTCCTCCTGAAATGATCGGGAAAAGAAGGCGCAACACATTTTCTACAGCAAACTTTGCATACCTCTCGAGCTCCGGTACTAATAGTGCGAAGTAGTCCTTCTCCTCATAGGTATCAGTTTCAAATCCGATCTGGAAATTTCTGGCAGTCCCGCCCAGATCTGTGAAATAGGGCAGATTATTCTTGAGGTTGCTAATCACTAATGGAGCTTTCTCCGAAAGGATGCAATATGCCAGCAGGTCGATTTGATCGATATCGCCTTCCATTAAGCCTAGCAAAGCGCGATATGAACCCAAGGTCTTCTTTATATCCCTTGGTGTTGAGATTAGGTCAGGAATGCAATAATCGACGAGTTCGATATATCGTTTCTCATGTACCTGTAAGGTTGACTCGCTCCCGTCAGCTAATATCTGCGAGAGTTCAAGACTAAAAATTTCAGTGATCTTCTGTTTGTGAATGCGGGGCATGTCAACTTGGAACTGCACAATTTTTTCCAGATACGCTTGGCCGCGATTGGTGTCCGCCTTGTGGTCACTTCCTAAAGCCTCTGTAACCCTATGCCAGTCATAAGCAACAAGATACGAAACGTTTGGAAACGCTGCTACCGCCTTTACCAGCTGAGCTACCGCTCGCACTTCTCTATCTTCCACCCTGTCAAGCTCGTCAATAAGAACAACAATTGGGAACTTGATTAATGAGAGCTCGCGTGAGATCCGATTGTAGAGTGAGCTTAAACTTGCTCCTTTAGAAATATGGCCTGCGAGAACTGCAAGGGGACCGCGTATCAGTTCTGACCACCCACCAGTGATTGCATCTGTTGCGGGTGCTAAAAGTGCTGCATACTTCGGCAACATATCTAGAAGATCGAAGCTAGTTCGGCCCTCCCTGGTTCTATTCAATGCACTTATGAGCTCCGAGAAGAAGTGAGCTATCAAGTCATCCCTATCGCTTATCAACCAAGGGTTGAACCTCACGACAATAGCGCTGTTTGGCAAATTTTGATCTACGAAATTTAGGATAGAGGATTTCCCGCTTCCCCAAGCTCCATTCAAGCCAATAACAGTCCCGCTGGCGCGTTGTTTGTCTTTAGTAAGGAGTGCTGCAGTCAATCGCTCAACGAATCTGTCTCTCTCTAATAGGTCTTGAGAGATATTCTTGAGCGGGATATCTAGATCAGACATTTCCCTGTCTCTTTACGATTGAAGGGGTTAGTGCCCAACTTCTAATTGCGTTGTCCACTCTACGGGAATTCAGGTGGTAGTTCACTTGTTTCGGCTAGCACCTACTGCGATACGGTTGTTACTCGACGAAGGTGGCAGAGCCTCTGTTCTCACGCCGCTTAGAGGACAATAGCTATAGATCTAAGGATCAGAGTTCTTGTTCTTGGCCACCTAATGCATTGAGCTTCACGGAGAACTTTTTGCGGTAGCTTTAGGCGCCGTATAGTCCAGTACCGAGAGAAGTTGGCCACTAAGAGAGGCCGGCGCCAGTTTGGAAGCTCTAGTATTCCGGACTCTTCGTGTCGTTGGAGAGCATTCTGATTTCCTCAGGAGACATCCTGGCAGAGGAAGCCCCTCGACGAACATAGGCTTGCTTGTTGGAAAGCAAATAGTTTGTCTGCTCGGACTTTCGTATATCGACAATCAACAGCTTTACACCAACACATTCTGCTATGCTAGTTGTGAAGCAACCGGGTCTTGCGAGTCGTTCTCGAAGGTGCTTACGGATGTCTTTCTCATACTCAAGCAAACTATGTTCGATGGTCCCTTTGTAGTCCCTCTGGCATCCCCTCTCAATACCAGTGATTTCAGTGTCGTCTTCTACGCCGATGAGCAGCTTTCCGCCTTCAAAGTTTGAGAATGCACAAACAGCTTTCTCGAGCTCATCACGTTTACGGTTGTTGTCTTTAACACTTACGTAAGTTTTGAACTCGATAGTTTCACCTTCTCCGCGCTGGATTTGGTCGAAGAGTGCTTCTACTTCATTGGCTGTATCTGGTACAAAGAACCTATGCTGCCATTCCGAGGTTGATCGGTAATCTACAATTTGATGATCCGAATCCAATAGCCAAAGCTCTAGATCGGATGTAGTGCCAGGTTCGAAGGGTATCCGATGTTCCTCTGATTCAATTGACAGCGGTTCGCCGTTGACTTCTCCAACCAATACTAAAGAGGTACCGTTGCTCCGGAAACCAATAGTCCCTTCTGACAGAGTGACACGACCTCTGAGGTCAGGTATTTGAATGGCCAATTCGCCGTTGCGGGCGTCTTGGTATCCGTAGAAAGAATCCTCCCCGAGAAACTCTTCGATGAACTGGTGCGCGGATCTATGGAAAGGCAGCTGATACCCCATGAGCCGCATGTTGGGGCACTCAACATCCTTCTCTAGCTGGCAAGTAAACATCCTAGAAGCGCCTTCGCCAGTGTGATCAACGCTCGGCACGATGCATTCTTTCCAGTTCTGGTCTCCTCCAGTTGGGCCGTTTTTGGTTTCTACAATGGTCGGAAGAGTAATGCCTTGATCAATCTCAGAGAGGATGCTGGCTAGACTCAGTCCGCTAACTTTCCTTGAAATGAATTGGTAGCGCTCGTATTTAAGAAGACTTTCTTCTGGGAAAGATGCATCTTCTCGCTCTGATACTCTGAAAACTCCTCTTAGCATCCCCCAACGGCCGGTATTTCTTTTAGAGAGCACGGCTTTCAGGCTCCAGCAAGTCTTCTCTTCTAAACTTCTGAGCACGCCCATACGTGCAGTGAGCGCGTCGAAGTTCAGGTTGAGCATTTCTGTTTGGGCCATAACCTTAGCTACTAGCAGAAAAACGTAACATCAGTTTACCCATTATTGTCCAAGAGCGTTGGAATTCGGCACCGGAATACGTGATCCGCATGAGGTGATGGAGTCACAGCCCCTCTTCTTGCACCGGCCAACGTGAGTTTTCTTCTTGGGTGAGTTATCTAGGCAAAGCTGAAAATCTTTCTGTCGCAGCAAGTTGTGTGGGGCAGCAAAGGTAATTGCAGATGATCGCGACAGCGTCTGCATCGTGCTGCGGAAATCATTGCGACCTCAAGACCCATGGAAGATGAAAAGATGACTCAGGAAAGAGCGGTCGGGATTGAAAGGGCAATGGTTGAATGGAAGCAGAGGAAGGCCTTCGTAGTGCAGGTATCCTGGAGAGCCATACACCCATACATGCTGATCAGGAATGATCCACGGCAAGAACTCATGTATCTAGGGTAGAGTATGGTTTTAGGCCTGATTTTGATGGACTCTTGCTTGTGCCGGAGTTTCAGACCTGGGAATTGAATATAGTGCCGTGTGCGATAGCCTTACTTGGTGTTCTGAATCTATATCGAAGTTTTTCAGTACGGATGCTGTTCTGATTGCTTCTATTTTGCTATTGAGGGGAGGGGCCAAGATTTGAATCAAGGCAGCGGCAGGTGGTGGGAGAACTATGCGGTCCGATACTTTATGCCCTCCGTCGCGGGTTCAATAATAGTTCTGTGGATTTCATCCATAGATATCACAGGCATACGTGAGGTCATTTTGTTACCCGAGGCGGGTGAAGGGCTCAGCACGGCCAGTCTGGTTCTGCTCTTTTTATACGGGAATCTATTTTGCTATGTCTCTTCGTATCCGATCCTCGGTTTTCATGCGACTAGAGTCTTAGACTTCGATAGGAACAGCATTCGCGCTTCCCCTCTAACAGATGCGTATTGCTGGAGTATTGCTATTGGTTTGGCGAGCTTTCTTTTTGCATGGGGAGCCCATCCGGGCCGATCGACGGTTCCCTGTTTTCTACTAGTCGGCACCTTTGCGCTATTTCAGGTTTTCCGCCTACTAGTGGTGATGCGGTTGAAGACCTCGACTGCGGACGGCAATGAAAATTTCAGCTCGGAAGCCTATGACTTTGGAGAGCGCCTAGCGAGAACGCGGGTTCGGAAGAGCTTCTATAGCTTAAACGCGCAAGATTGGCGCACAGACTATATCGATACCTATAGGCACTTGAGAGAGCATGGCAACTCGGCATTCATATTTTTCTTGGAGCTTGTTCTAGCCTCATTGATATATTCAATTGCTGCAAGCTCCGATTCTGAATTTCAAGACTTGTTTCCTGATATAGGCGTCTTGCTGGCCATTTGGTGCATGCCCGCTGTACTAGTGCATTGGAGTGGCCAGCAGCTAGAGAGTGAGTTTTCGAACTCTAAGGGCTAGCCCCCGCCGCTATTCGACTCGAAGTAAGGTTTGAGAATGGCAAGATTAGGTAGCCAAAGACTGCTTCAAATCGCGGTTAGCGAGGCGCCAGATCTGCTAGCTATGTCACTGAAGAAATCGGGGGTATTGAGGGATGGCAAGACGATTATCTGGCACTCTCCACTGGCAACCGAAGACTATACGGAGTATCGCGATAAGGTAGCACTGAAAAAGCTAGGGATTGAGCGAAATCTTGAGTTCCCCCTAGCTGATATTTGGCCGCAAAGAGGAGCTGTGTGCTGGTATTCCGGGGACAGTTTACTGAATTCACAGGGCGTATCACTTTCCTTGATGCTTCCTGGAAGCCGCCAAGCAGAACCTGGCGGCATACTTGCCTGCGCAAAGTAGCCGAGTAAACCGTCTCCGAAATTCACCCCAAATCCGTTCCCGATATTCCGCGAGCCGGCTTAGCTCTCCCTGAATTGCTTCACCTCCTTCTGGGTGCGTTTGTAAAACTTTCCCAATGCCCTGCTGGTCGCGCGACGTTCGGCAATGGTGGAGTCATAGAGCTGCTGTTCCCGCTTCAGCTTCTGGTAGTTGCGCAGGCGTCTCGAATCCAGCGCCTCGGATTCGATGGCCTTGAGCACGGCGCAGCCCGGTTCGCTCTCGTGGCGGCAATCAGAAAACCGGCAGCGCACCGCCAGATCTTCGATGTCGGCGAAGGTGGCGGCAATGCCCTGGTCGAAATCAGCAATCCGCAATTCCCGCAGGCCCGGCGTATCCAGCAGCAACGCCCCGCCTGGCAGCATTAACAGTGAGCGGCCGGTCGTGGTGTGGCGGCCCTTGCTGTCATCCTCGCGAATGCCGCCCGTGGCCTGCATCGACTCCCCCAGCAGCGTGTTGGCCAGGGTGGATTTGCCCACGCCGGAGGAACCCAGCAAGGCAATGGTCTGGCCGGGCTTGCACCAGGGCTGCAGCGCCGAGACGCTGGCCGCATCGAGAGCGTTGACGGCCTCCACGCACAGCATGGAATCCAGCGCCTGTACCTGGGCCCGGTAGTTCTCCGGGTCGTCACACTGGTCTGCCTTGCTCAGCACCACCACCGGTTCGGCGCCGGCATCATGCACCAGGCTCAGGTAGCGCTCAATGCGATTGAGATTGAAATCCGCGTTCAGCGAACTGAGGATGAAGGCAGTATCCACGTTGGCGGCCAGCAGTTGCTCCCGGGCCTCGACGCCGGCGGCCCGGCGGCGGAAGCAGGACTTCCTCTCCAGCAGGCAATGAAAGCGGCCCTCGCTGTCAAGCAGCAGCCAGTCGCCGACAGTTAGCGGTGGCGTGCTGCTGGTGACAGGCAGCGTCAGGTGTCCGCCCGTGGAACAGCATTCGAGTCGGTTGCGATGCTGCTCGAAGACCCTGGCCGGCAGGAAGTCCGACAGCTCATCAAGGGATAGTTGTTGCTGGAAAAACGGTACCCAACCCAGTTGGGTCAGGGAAAAGGAGTCATTCATTATTCGCCCCCGGCGCAGCGGCGCCTGGTTCCTTTTTAAACCTGAGCAGTGCCCAGGCAAGTGAGGGGCTTTAGCCCCGGTGAAGTACCGGGATGTACAAGGCGTTCGCGAGCGGAACAGCCGTTCCGTTGCTGGCTAGGCGCCTACCCGGCAGGCGTTGAATACAATCATGAGTACATCCTGTCCGTTGTAGTGAATGACCGGCACATCATACGAGCAGTCGCCGGGAATGTGAAGGATATTGAGCCCCGGAGTGGCCGGGCTCTCCCTGCCGACATCCCACCATAAAGCCACCACTGTTCTGCACCCACACTCCGCTGCAGCAAGCTACACTGCCTAATGGTCTCGCGTTCCCGGGAGGGCTAACGGTGATGATTGAGGCAATAGAGAACAGCCCCGTGCTGCTGATTCTGCTCGAGAACGGCCTGCTGGCAGTGGTTTTGCTTCTGGCCGCCTTCTTCCTGAACCTTGTCCTGCAGCGCAGTAAATTGCGTGGAGAGGCGGCAAACGAAATCGCCGGTGATCGCGCCAAGGCCTATATCGCGCTGTGGAAATCGCTCGCCAGCGTGCGGCCGCTGGACAAGGAGCCGGTTACCCCGGAGAAGGCGGCTGAAATTGAAAAAGTCCTGGTTGACTGGTATCACGAGCAGGCCAACGCCTTGTACATGTCCTGGGGGACCGCGCACCGCTATATGAAGCTACGGCAAGCCTTGGCGCAGGACGCCATCAATTCGAAGCTGGTGAGAGCGCGGGTATCGGCGCTGCGCACGCAGCTCAAGGTCGACTGCGGGGTGTACTCTTCCTGGGACGCCATCCGCCGCCTGCCGAAACCGAAGAAGAAAAAGAAGAAGAAAGTAGTGGTCTCAAAGCGCGTCTCCAATGACACAGAAGGAAGTGTTCCATGATCACCGGAGAATGTTTCTGTGCCAGGGTCACCTACGAAGTCGACGGTACGCTGTGCAATGCCCGGTCCTGCCACTGCTCCCGGTGCAGAAAGGCGTTCAGCGGGGCTTCCTCTGCGTATGCCGAGATGTCCCCGGATGCCACCTTCAGCTGGCTCACTCAGGAGACCCTCGCCACCTACGAGACAGGCGAAGGGTGGGCCATCGGTTTCTGCAGCCACTGTGGCTCAACGCTGTGCGGGCTGTGGAATGGCGAGGTGCACGGGCTTACGCTCGGGTGTGTGAACGGTGATCCCGGTGTAGAGATTGAGTATCACCTGTTCGTCGGCTCGAGGGCGCCCTGGGAGCATATCGGCGGAACTGCGCCCCAATTCGCTGAGCACCCTGAGAGCGCCGAGGCTAAATCAACAGAAGTCTGAATTGGAGAAGTGCCCACAGTGTTACAACAACAGAGAGTGTCGTGGCTTGTATTTATTGCTCTGACCATCGTCCTGCTGCTGGCGTCCGTCGCAAGTGCCGCTGAGCGCCCCGCTTGCCATGAAAGACTCATTCCCGCTGCTATTGAAACGGGTGAAAACCGGGCCCTCGCTGATTACCTGGTCGCCCTGCGAGGCACGGTGCTGTTTGCCGCGTCCGAGACTGAAGGTAGCTATTGCAGCCTGACGGCCTGGTACGAGGAAAAAATGTTCGCCAGGCGTTTCAGTTCACGCATGCTCGCAGTGCTAATCATTGTGCTGGGGGCATCACTTCCCGTCGTTGCCATTCTTGATCGTACGTTCACCAACCAGAAATTCTGGGTAGCCTTTATCGGCGCCGCCATCGTCATTGGTCAGGGGTTTGCGCAAACATTTCAATACGAGGAGTCCTGGCGTAACTACACGATCGCCAAGCTCGAGCTGGAAAGCGCGCATCGAAGTTGGCAGAAAGCCATTGTGGACGCGACTACCGAGTCCGATGGGCTCGAGAGAGCAAAGCTCGCAACGGATGTATTCGCTGATACAGTTTCCAGGGTGGTCTTGAAGGAAACAACTGGATTCTTCGACACAACGGCTGATGCGATGCGAGCGCTGGGCGATCAACCAAAAGACAAGTAACCGCCTGCATGGGGGGTAGCTACAAGCCAGCCCCGCATGCAGCGAATTCCAGGGGCAGTTTACTTTTTTCGGAGACTGTCCATCGCTGTTCCGCTATCGTAGGGAGCGCGAGTCGGATACAGGTATTGGATATCCCTGCTTGCCTCTGACTCGAGCTCAACGGCCTCGATAACCTTTACTTCTGAAGCCTCAAGCCATGCCATCTTGACTCATCGAGTCTGCGCCTCACATATTTTCTATATTCGGCGGGTGATTTCGGCTCTTTGCTTAGATGTCTTTGCCGATTACAGAACTGGCATGCAGCG
>JAZBOY010000036.1:0-6999 GCA_036351375.1 Halieaceae bacterium | reverse complement strand
CTGGACAACACCATCGATGAGCGCGTGCGCCTGACACTCTCGGACCGCAAGGGAGAGTTCGAGGTGGTGGTGCGCCCGGTCAGCGTTGCGGAGGAGATCGAGTGGCTCCAGTCGCAATGGGTGGAGAGCCGTCATGCACTGGTAGAAAAGTTCTCCGGCGGTCGGCTGGGCTATGTCTACCTGCCGGAAATGTCCGATGACACCTATCGCGATGTCTACCGCGACCTGTTCGGCCGTCATTTCGACAAGGAGGGAGTCGTTATCGACGCGCGCGACAATAACGGCGGCGACCTGGTGGACTGGCTGGTACAGCTGTTCTCGGGCACCCAGTACATGACCAATATGCCCAACGGCCGGCCGGCCCAGGGTGAGCCGCTCACCGAGTGGGTCAAGCCGTCCATCGCCCTCACCAACGAGGGCGCCTACTCCGACGGGCACTGCTTCGTGGCGGCCTGGAAGAACCTTGGCATCAGCACCCTGGTGGGGACACCCGTTACCGGCACTTGTACCTACGCCGGCTGGGAGCGCCTGCCGTCCGGCGACGTCGTCGCCGGCACACCGCGGCTGGGAATCCTGGACACCGAGGGCGACTGGCTGGAGCGCAAGACCACCGAGCCCGACGTGCTGGTCTACGCCGACCCCACCGGCATCGCGGCGGGAGAGGACGTTCAGCTACAGCGCGCCGTCGAGGTACTGTTGCAGGAGTTGGACGGCGGCTTGCGGTAGCATTGAGCGCACCATGAACGGGCTGCAACCGGAATCCATCACGTGAAATACCGCTCGCTGTCAGAGGTCTACTCAGCGACCCTGCCAGGCTGCATACGTCTGGCGATCGCCAGCAGTGTTGTCCTCTGTGCGCTGGGGCTTGCCCTGGTGCCATACCGGGACGACATTCTCGGCAGTTTGCTGGGGCTGTTCATCCCCGAAGACTGGCTGGCCTCCTGGCAAATGGCCAACGCCGCGCTGTTCCACCAGGTGGGCAGTGCACTACTGTTCCAGACCGTGGCCATCCTGTGTTTTTCCACCGTGTCCCTGTTTTTCTTTATCCCCCGAGATCGCATCTCCACACTCTCAGAAGCGACCATGACCGGCCGGGCTGCGCCCGAAAATGCCCTGATCAGGGAACTCTGGTTGGAAGCCGGCCTGGTCATGATCGCTTTCAACGTTTACAGCGCGACTTATCTGGCAGCCTATTTCATTGGGCAGCCCCTCTTTACCTACATCGACGAACTGGCCTTTGTTCTGCTGATGCTGTTCTTCGCGGTAGACCTGCTGTCGCCCACGCACTTTCGCCGCAACCTGAATAGCCTCTGGGTATTTGCGGCGATCCGCCAACGGCCCGTCGCCGTGCTGCTGTTTGCTCTGGCATTTTGTTCGCCTATCTACGCCCTTGAGCTGTACCTGGGCGACCTGGTCTATTACCAGCAGGACAGCAGGGTATTGGCTGCCGCACTGGCAGCCATCATTGTTCTCAACTGTATTGTCTGCGTGTTCGCCCTACCGTTGGGGACCTGGCTGGCCGTGTCGACGCTTACGCAGCGGAGCGAGGTCCCACGGCAAGGTGTGGGGCTGCTGCGGCACAAGGCGTTCTACCTGGCGAACCTTGTTGTGATGCTGGCGTTGCTGTTTTTTTATGGCTCTCTGGTGGGGGTACTGGCCAGCAAGGTGCCGTTGAAATCCGCCGAGTACGCCATCCAGTGGCGCACCATTGAATACCAGGAGGGCGTCGAGGGTGGCGCGCCCGGGCTGCGTTTTCTGCTGCGGGTGTCGAACCATCACGAGCGTCTGGGGCTGGAAGTGGACAACGCCAATCTGCTGCTCAATATCGACGGGCGCTACCTGGGCGAGGCGGCGCTGGACATTCCCTATGTCGCCCCAGGCTCGGTGGTGGATGTCCCGGTGGAGCTGAAGATGAAGCTGGCTTTTTCTGAGCTGGCGGGTATCGCCGTGAATGAAGTCCTCGGCTACTTCACCGGCCAGCAACCGGCTTGGCGTGAGAACCTGCAGGCGCGTTTGATGGTGCGGCTGCCGTTGGGCCTGGAGTTGCCGCTATACATCACCGAGGGTTACCGACACGAGTTCGCGGAAGAGTAGGCCAGCCTGCCTGATGGACTAGGGCTTCGCCTCGCCTGCGAGGTTTTCCGCCTTCCAGCGCATGGCCATGTAAATCCGCGCATATGGGGAGGGATGGTGATTGAGCCAGCGTTCTTCCCAGTCGGCGGGATGTAGCTTGCGATACTCGGCCGTCAGTAGCGCCACCTCCGCCCAGGCGCCCGGGTTGCGGGTGGCGTTGATCGCGAACAGGTCGGCCTCGTACTCCTGGATGTAGGTCAGCTTGTAGAACGCCGGTGTGGCGAGAAACAGGAACAGCGATAGCGACGCGAACAGCAGCGGGAAGCCCGCATAGTCTTCGATGCCGCGAATGCCCCACTGCTCGCCGCGCCGGGCCACCATCCACTTGAACAGCCAGCTGCTGCCTGCAAAACACAGGCCGATCACCAGGGACATGAAGATGATGCCCTTGCCGGCGTGGTTGAGCACATAGTGGCCGATCTCATGGGCCATGACCGCTTCGACCGCGTCGGCGTCTGCGCGCGCCAGCAGGTTGTCGTTGAGGGCGATGCGGGCGGTGCCAAACATGCCGGCCACATTGGCGCTGACCCGCTTGGTCTGTTTCGACTGGTCCACCTGCTTCACATCATCCGCCGGTACCCCGTTGGCCCGCGCGATGGACAGAATCCGCTCCTTCAGCGGACCTTCCTCCATGGGTTTGTATTCATTGAACAACGGCAGGATGAACAGCGGCGCCAGGAACATGACCAGGGCCAAAAAGGTCGCCGTCAATCCGGTACCCCATATCCACCAGTTGTCGGGTGAGCGGTGCAGCAGCATGTAGAGCAGGGCGACGAAAAGACTTCCGAACAGCGCGAAAACGGCGGTCTCCAGCAGGTGCTCGGACACCCAGCCGAGAAAGGACAGGTTGCCCAGACCGTAGGCCTGCTCGATGTAATGCCCGCTGAACCAGTCCACCGGGAACAGCAGCACGGTGGTCACCAGCGCGTAAATGGGCAGGTAGATAAACGCCTGGGCAAAGCGGCTCTTGAGTTTGCGCTCAGCGAGCTCGCGCCAGCGGCGTGACCAGCCCGAGTCCAACATCAGCCAGGCCGCCAGCAGGGTGGCCGCCAGTTGCAGCACCATGGCCAGGTAGCCACTGTTGACGTAGCCAACGGTGTTTTCAATGTCTTCAGCCGGTACCTGGGCGAGCAGGGCCTCGGTGGCGGCCACGGCGTCGAAGGTGGACGCGTCCTGGGCCTGGCCCAGTAGCGGAACGAACAGCAGCAACAGAAGAACACTTCGCAAACAGGTTTTCATCGGGTCAGCTCTCGAGGAATTCAGTGACTTCCAGATTGAAGCCCGAAATGGCATTGAAGTGAATCGGGGCTGAGAGGAGCCGCATCTTTCCCACGCCGAGCTGTTTGAGGATCTGGCTGCCGGTGCCGATCAGCCGGTAGACCCGGTGACCGTCTTCGCCGGCGGTCGAAGTGGTTTCCGGCAGGTCGGGGAAGCGCTGGATATCGCTGAGCACCTGCTCGGTGGATTCTTCCTGGGCCACCAGTACCACCACGCCCTTGCCTTCCTCGGCCACCCGCTGCAGTGCGCGGCGGTAGCTCCAGCCCGCTTCGCCGTCGGGCAGCTGGGTGCCCAGTATGTCGCGCAGGGTGTTCAGGGTCTGCACCCGCACCATCACCGGCTCACCCTCGCTGATGTCGCCGCGCACCAGTGCGTAGTGCAGGCGGTCGTCAATCAGGTCGAGAAAGGTGTGCAGGGTAAAGGGGCCGAACTCGGTGTCTATGGGCTTGCGGTCCTTGAGCTCCACCGACTGCTCATGCAGCGCGCGGTAGGCGATAAGGTCGGCGATGGTGCCGATCTTCAGGCCGTGCTTCTCGGCAAATACTTCCAGCTCCGGGCGGCGGGCCATGGTGCCGTCCTCGTTCATGATCTCGACGATCAGCGAGGCCGGCGTAAATCCAGCCATGCGGGCCAGGTCGGTGCCGGCCTCCGTATGTCCGGCGCGCCGCAGCACGCCACCGGGCTTGGCCACCAGCGGGAAGATGTGGCCGGGCTGGGAGATGTCCTCCGGCGTGGCATCGGCGGCAATCGCCGCTCGCACGGTCTCGGCGCGCTGGGCGGAACTGATACCGGGGCCGACCCGGTTGGCGGCATCAATCGAGACGGTGAAGTTGGTCTCGTGCTGGGAGCGGTTGTGACGCACCATCAGCGGCAGGTCCAGGCGCTGGGCCTGCTCGTCGGTAATCGTCAGGCAGATCAGGCCGCAGGCTTCGCTGGAGTAGAAAGTGATGGTTTCCGGTGTGACGGCTTCGGCGGCGATAATCAGGTCGCCTTCGTTCTCCCGGTCCTCGTCATCCATAAGGATGACCATCTTGCCCTTGCGGATGTCATCGACCAGCTCCGCAATGCTTGAAAGTGCCACGGCGAATTACAGCAATTCGACGGCAACCGCGGTGGCTTCGCCGCCACCGATGCACAGGGCCGCCACACCTTTGGACTTGCCGTACTCCTTGAGTGCATGCACCAGGCTGACGATGATGCGCGCGCCGGTGGAGCCAATCGGGTGGCCCTGGGCGCAGGCGCCGCCGTGTACGTTCACCTTGTCGTGGTCCAGGCCGATCTCCTGCATGGCGAGCATGGTCACCATGGCAAAGGCCTCATTGATTTCGTAGAGGTCGACCTCGTCCTTGGTCCAGCCGGCTTTCTCCAGCACCTTGTTGATGGCGCCGATGGGCGCAATGGTGAACTCGCTGGGCTCCTGGGAGTGGCGGCTGTGGGCGACGATGCGTGCCAGCGGCTTTACACCGCGGGCGTCTGCTTCGCTCTCTGCCATCAGCACCAGGGCACTGCCGCCATCAGAGATGGAGCTGGCGTTGGCGGCGGTGATGGTGCCGTCTTTGGCAAAGGCCGGGCGCAGCTGGGGGATCTTGTCGAGGTTGGCCTTGTGGGGCTGTTCGTCGTCGGTAATCACCGTTTCGCCGGCCCGGGTCTTCACCGTCACCGGGGCGGTTTCGGCCTTGAGCTTGCCCGCCTCGATCGCCTGCTGGGCGCGGGTCAGGGATTCCACGGCGAAGGCGTCCATCTGTTCGCGGGTCAGGCCGTACTTGTCGGCGGTTTCCTGGGCGAAGGAGCCCATGGCGCGACCGGTGTAGGCGTCTTCCAGCCCGTCCAGGAACATGTGGTCCATGATGGTCTTGTGACCGGTGCGTACGCCGCCGCGCGCATTGGGAATCAGGTGGGGGGCGTTGCTCATGCTTTCCATGCCGCCGGTGACCACGATCTTGTTGGTGCCGGCAACAATGCTGTCGTGGCCGCTGATGGTGGCCTGCATGGCTGATGCGCACATCTTGTTCACGGTGACGGCGCCGGTGGAAACAGGAATGCCCGCGCCGATGGCAGCCTGGCGCGCCGGGGCCTGGCCGAGACCGGCCGGCAGCACGCAGCCCATGAACACTTCATCGATATCGGCGGGATCCAGTCCGCTGCGTTCTACGGCAGCGGCAATGGCAGTGGCGCCCAGTTGCGGGGCTGTGACTTCTGCCAGCTCGCCCTGCAAACCGCCCATGGGTGTGCGCGCGCCGGCCACGATAACGACTGATTCCTGGCTCATTTCGATTCCGCTGATTGTCGGTGGATGAGGGGCGCCCATTTAGCCACAGGGGCAGGGCGCGTACAACTTGTAGATGTGAGGCCGAAACACCGGTTTTCAATGGGCCGATGCGGCGCCATCAGCTGCGGACAGGGCTGAATAGTGGTACGGATTTGGCCAACCATCCTTCAGCTCCGGACAGGGCTGAATAACTTCCCACGTACGCTCTTGCGATAGCGCCCCGGGGTCAGGCCCTCATGTTTCTGGAACAGGGCCGTGAAATAGCTGACATCCTGTAAACCCACCTGCCAGGCGACCTCACCCACCGACAGGTTGGTGGTGCGCAGCAGTTCACGGGCAGCCGCCAGCCGCTGGTTGCGCAGGAAGGCGGTGGGCGTCTGGCCGGTGGCGGCGTTGAAGCGGCGGGTCAGGGTGCGGGGGCTGCACTCCAGCTCTTCAGCGAGGGTGGCCAGGGAAAGAGGTCGGTGCAGCTGGTCCTGCAGCCGCTCCTGGGCCGCCAGCACCAGTTCGTCGTGATGGGCGCTGTCGTCCACGGACTGGAAGGCATGGGCGCGAAACGGGCGGCGTATCTCCGGCGAAAACTGGCTCTCAATCTGCCGCGCGATGCGCTGGCCGAACCAGCCCTCCACCAGGTGAATCATCAAGTCCGCTACTGAATTTACGCTGCCGGCACAGTAGATCTGGTCGCTCTGGGTGATCAGGTGTCGGCGCTTGAGCTGCACCTGGGGATAGCGCGCTGCGAAGGCGTCGAAATAATGCCAGTGGGTGGTGGCTGCGCGCCCGTCGAGCAGGCCCGCTTCGGCAAGGAAGCAGCTGCCGGTACCCACCGAGCAGATGATGGTGCCGGCTTCCTTGAGCTTCCTGAGCAGCGGCAACCAGGCGGCTTCACTGCGCAGCACCGGCTGGGGATTACGCCACAGGCCGGGCAGCAACAGCATGTCACAAGGCTCCACCTGGTCGAGACCGATTGCCGGTGTCAGGCTCAAACCACCGGTCACTTCGACGGAGCCCGAACTGCTCGACGCCAGCTGTAGGTCGACCGGGAGCTGGCCGCGGCGGCCTGCGACGGCGGCATTGCCCGCCGCCTGCAGCACGTCGAGGGGCAGGGCGATGCTGGTGGACAGCGCGCGCGGGTAGAGCGCGGCGACCACACGCAGCTGCCGAGGGGTAACCGGTGGCGGGTTGGTAGTTTTTGGCACTGGCGTATTAGCCCAACAAACTGACGCATATACCATAGTTGAGATTGGCGCCGGTTTCTACAATGGCGCACAGACTTCGAGGAGTGATCCCGTGCGCTTGCCAGTGATTGTCGGGTTTGG
>JAZBOY010000035.1:0-11636 GCA_036351375.1 Halieaceae bacterium | reverse complement strand
TTGTTCGAAGTGGGAGGCAGATTCTGAATATCGATGTCATCGCCTGGCAAATCTCGCTGCAAGAGCCCACTGCTGCGGCAACACTGACTTTTGCAAGACGTAGTTAGTCACCATCCTTCTGTTCGATTTAACGCTAAATTCACGAAAAACCACCCCGTACCGCCTGCGTTCCGGCGCGAGCTCATTAGCCGCTCGCCCGAGAGAATTCTCGGTAAGAGTCTGGAAGAACACTCTTCCCCCAAGGCAATGGTGGATTTTTGCGGGTACAAATGTGCAGTTTTCGTCCGGCGTTGATAGGCTTTTCACAGCGGAGCATATCGTTTTCCGCATCAAAACCCCACGTCACTAAGGCGCGAAGCGAGTAGTGACGTGGGCAGCGCGCACATTGCGGCAATCTTGGCAACACCGAGGCTTAACGTCTTTTCAGGGGTGGTTACAGTGGAACCACCCCCTCAAAGGTGGATTGGGTCGTGTAGGCACAGTCAAATATGGCCAAAATTGCATTGCAGAGAGCTTTCAGGGCGTTTGATGGCAGCAAGTTTTCAGCTGCCGGGCAGAAACCACTCCCGATTCAGGTGAAGTTCTCTGTGACACGCGTATTCTGTGTTCCTATAATCGGCCCCAACACTGAATTTTGTCGCTGCCACTGCGCTTAAAGTGGCAAGGAAGACCCCACCTTGCGAAAGCGAACGGGGTAGGTGGATTCAGGTAGTTTTGGAATCTGCTGAACGCGTCACTCAGGACCCTTCTTGACGCAACGGTCAGCGATGACCGGGTCCCTCTTCGAACTATCGCAGTGCCGCTTCGTCTGGGTACCGCACCTTCAAATCCCTCCCGCCTGGTACGGGGATCGGTTCCATAAGCGCTGTGGATGGCCGGGCATATATGCCGGCCTGAAAGACAGTTTCTTCAACCACGCAAACGCACTGGCGGTCAGTGCGCTCTGCTCAACTTAAAAAGGAGAAATCCACCACCAGCCTTTGGCTGGATGACCGTTGGTTTGCACGGGCCAGTTTTCTTGCGAAAACACACCGTGCTGTCTATGGCCAGACACATTCAGGTCAACCGGGATTGGTGTCCCGTGATCGTACCGCTCGTCGGACCTGCGCAGCATTGTTGCCAGGTGATCAGAAACACTCACCGATGGAAACAACACTATGCGAGACCTGAACTACCAACTGAAACTCTTGTGCAAACACAGCCATGAAGGCAGCTTCGAAACCCGCGTAGGCCGTGAGCGCCAGTTGAGCGCAATCGCCAACCAGTTGCACGAGCTGGGCTTCCGGCAATTGAAGGCCTCCTCCCTCAAACAAAAGCATGTCCAGGCCCTGGTGGACGAGTGGCTGAAACAGAACCTTTCACCCGGCACCATCAAGAACCGGATGAGCTGTTTACGCTGGTGGGCCGAGAAGGTTAACAAGCGGGCCGTGGTTGCCAGCTCCAACGACTTTTATGGCATACCGGACCGGCAGTTCGTATCCGGCACCAGCAAGGCCAAGGACCTGAAAAGGGACCAACTCGCCCTGGTGAAAGATGAATATG
This sequence comes from Halieaceae bacterium, assembly GCA_036351375.1. Lineage (GTDB taxonomy): Bacteria > Pseudomonadota > Gammaproteobacteria > Pseudomonadales > Halieaceae > JANQIO01. The sequence goes on along the minus strand of JAZBOY010000035.1, from coordinate 10,094 downwards.
TGAGGATGAGCCTGCGCCTGCAACAGGCCTTCGGGCTTCGACGGGAGGAAGCCCTGAAGATCCAGCCCCGCTGGGCAGACCGGGGTGATCACCTGCACCTCAAGGCCAGTTGGACCAAGGGCGGACGGGAACGCACCGTCCCCATCCGCACCCTGGAACAACGCGCCCTGCTGGAACAGGCCAAGCGGCTGGCCGGTTTCGGCTCGCTGATCCCCCGGGGCCGGCAATACATCGAGCAGCTCAGGATCTACGAACGCCACACCGCCAACGCCGGCTTATCCAAAATGCACGGCCTGCGCCATGCCTATGCCCAGCAGCGGTACCGGGAACTCACAGGTTGGCCCTGCCCCCATGCGGGCGGGCCCGCCAAAGAGCAATTAACCGGGTCACAGCGTCAGGTCGACCAGCAGGCCCGCCTGACCATCAGTGCTGAAATAGGCCATGTCAGAGCCCAGATAACTGCTGTGTACATAGGCAGATAGGGCATGCAGATCCAACCCCGCCTGATCCGACTCCGCGATGCCCCGGCCTACCTCGGGATCAACAAGAATACTTTTAATCGCGTGGTGCGCCCTGCCCTGTCTGAGGTTTCCCTGGGACAACAAACCATTCTCTTCGACAGACTTGAAATCGACGCCTGGGCGGAGGACTATATCCAACGCAACGGGCGTCGTCCTTTAGGCTCAATTCTGGAGGACGATTTATGTCAAAGCGCAACAAAATGCCGGGGCTCCGCCTCAAAAACGGGATCTGGCATATCGAAAAACGCTCGCAGTACGCCCCCGGCGGCTGGCTCCGCGAAAGCACAGGAGTATCTGGCCGCACTGAGGCAGAGCAAAAACTGATCCGTCGACTGGCGGAGATTCAAGAGGAGGCAAAGCAACAAGCCGCAGCGGTTTATACCTTCGAGGCAGCGGCACTGCGATACCTCGAAGATATTGCACAGTCGTCATCGGCAGAAACGATAGCGATACATCTGGACCAGTTGTTCGTGTATATCGGCGCACTGCCCCTGGAGCAGGTCCACGACGGCACTTTAAAGCCATTCGTGGATGAGCGGCTCCGTCTGGGGAAGGCCCCGAAATCCATTAACAATGCGATTGGTACAGCCAGTGCAGTTCTCAATCGCGCGGCGCGGGTATGGCGAAATGAGCAAGGGCTGCCGTGGCTAAAACAGGCACCGCCCAAACTCAGTCGGCTATCGCTCAAGGGGTGCCAGAAAAGACCGTACCCCTTGTCGTGGGAAGAACAGGACAGGCTTTTTTCAAGGCTCCCCCGCCACCTGGCGGATGCCGCGATGTTTGCGGTCAATACGGGATGCCGGGAACAAGAGGTCTGCCAGCTGCGCTGGGCATGGGAGGTAAAACTGGATGATCTATCCACTTTCGCCTTTGTCCTGCCCGAGTCGATCACCAAGACCAGTACCGAGCGGGTGGTGGTGCTCAACACGGTCGCGAAGGCAGTAGTCGATTCACGGCGGGGGATCCACGAGGACTTCGTGTTTACCTATCGGGGCAACCCGGTCGGGAAGTTACGGACCAGCGCGTGGATCAGGGCCTGGACGAAGGCCGGGTTACCGACGGACAGCACCATACTCAAAGGCGTTCACAATTTGCGCCATACGTTCGGCCGAAGGCTGCGAGGCGCGGCGGTTCCACTGGAAACACGCAAGGCGCTGCTGGGGCATGCCAGTGGTGATATCACCACCCACTACTCGGCAGCCGAACTCGGCGAACTGCTGGATGCCGCGGAGAAGGTGACCGATCGTGGGCGCGCGCAATCGCCCACCCTGACAGTGATAAAGCGGCAGAAGGAGGAAAGTGTCGGAAAACTGCCGGAAATGCGCGGGAAGGTTAGTGGCTGCTAAGCTGCAGACCCTTACGGAATTGGCGCGCCTGGCACGATTCGAACGTGCGACCGCCTGGTTCGTAGCCAGGTACTCTATCCAGCTGAGCTACAGGCGCTAAAACTGATGTATGCCGCTGAGAATCGAAGCATACCATCTCACCCGTGGGGCGAGAAGTCCGCGTACTATAGGGGCCGCACCCCCATGAGTCAAGGGCTTGGACACCAATCAGGGCGTCTGCTACAACAGCGCCATGGATCTCGAGCGATTACAGGCACTACTACCCCACAACGTCTTCAACCGCCGCGTGCGCAAGGCCGCTATTCGGCGGGTGCGCAAGGATTTAATCCTGCACGGCAAGTCGGAACACGACCTCTCCAAGGACGAGCTCGAGTACCTGGTGGCGGACGCTGAAACCGACGTGAAAAGCGACCTGCAGAAAGCGGGCCTGCTTGGCGCCCTGGCCCTGCTGGGCCTGGGCGGCCTGTAAGAGACGGCAGCATGTCTCTGTATCGCTTTGCGCGAACCACTGCCCTTTTGACCCTCGCAGGCCGTTACCGAGCCAAGCTGTTCAAGCTGTTTATTGCCGTGGCGGTGGCGCTCGTGACTGCCTGGGTGTTCGACGATATCGCCCTCTATCTCGATGGTCACAAGCCCGAGTGGCTCGGTCCCGCGCTGATCATCAAGACGCTGGTGGTCTACGGTGCCCTGGTCTATGCCTTCTGGCAGCTGCGGCCCGGAAGCTGGGCGGAGCCCGCCAGGGAAAAACCGGCGGCGAGCGCCCCCGCTCCTGAAACAGCACAGATCGACACCCCGGGCCCGCTGGACGAGTTGCTCGACAAGCCCAAGCTGGTGAAGCGCAAGGATGCCATTCTCGACAAACCGGCGGGCAAGCAGAAGCCGGGAGCATGAGCATTGCAGGCCGCCTGGGGCTGCGCCACCCGCTGATTCAGGCACCCATGGCAGGCGTGTCCGGTGTTCGCCTCGCCGCCGCCGTGTGCCTGAAGGGTGGCCTCGGCTCTCTACCCTGCGCCTTCCTCGACAGCGAGCAGACCCGGGCCCAGGTACGCGAGCTTCGTGCGCAGACCGAAGCGCCCTTCAACCTGAACTTTTTCTGCCACACGCCCCCCGCTGCCGACGAGCCGGCACAACAGCGCTGGCGCGAGGCGCTGGCGCCACTCTACGCGGAATGGGATATAGGCGACCCTTCCAGTCCGGCGGGGCCGGCCCGGCGCAGTTTCGGCGAGGAGCAGGCCGCGCTGGTGACCGAACTCAAGCCGGCCGTGGTCAGCTTTCACTTTGGGTTGCCGGAGTCGCGCTGGCTTGAATCGGTCAAGGCGAGTGGTGCGCTGGTCATATCCAGCGCCACGACCGTGGATGAGGCACGCTGGCTGCAGGACAAGGGCGTCGACGCCGTCATTGTGCAGGGGATCGAGGCCGGCGGTCACCGCGGCATGTTCCTGCGGGATACGCTCGACGACCAGCCACCCACCCTGGAATTGCTGGCCCAGGCCGCCGCCGCGCTCACCGTTCCGCTGATCGCCGCCGGTGGTATCGGTGATCGGGAGAGCGTGCGTCTAGCTCTGGATGCCGGTGCCGCCGCGGTGCAGGTCGGCACAGCCTTCATGCTCTGCCCGGAATGCGACACCAGCGACCTGCATCGCCAGGCCCTGCGCGAGGCGCCTGCTCGTGGCACGGTGATTACCAATCTGTACTCCGGGCGTCCGGCGCGCAGCATCAGAACTGCTCTCACCGAGCAACTGGCGCCGCTCAACCCCATGGCGCCGCCCTTTCCCACCGCGGGCCAGGCGCTGGCACCCCTGCGAGCCGCGGCGGAAGCCGCCGGGCACTACGATTTCACGCCGGTGTGGAGCGGCACCCGGCCGGAGCATTGCAGCGAACTGCCGGTGGCGAACGTCATCGACGCCTTATTCAGCTGACGCGCTCTCCTCGGGCAACAGGTCCTCGGCCAGTGCCAGCACCGCCGGCGCGCTGACGCGGTTGCGGTAAGACTCCAGGAACAGCTTGCCGACTACCCTGCCCTCGGGGTCGATAATCAGAGTGCCGGGGTAAGGGATACCGTAGTGATGCTCGCCCGGTGCGTAGTCCGGGTTGAGGATACCCAGGGTCTTGAAGCTCAACGCGTCGATATCCGACAGCATGGGGATGGTAATACCGTGCTCCGCCGCAAACGCGGCCAGCACATCGGGGCTGTCGTAAGTAATGGCCACCAGGCCGAAACCGGCATCGGCAAAGTCATCGGCGTACTGGTTGAGCTGGATCATCTGCTTCATGCAGAACGGGCACCAGTCAAAGGAGCGGCTGGCCATGAACACGGTGCCGCGCGGCCCGGCAAACGGCTCGATCAGGCCAATCTGCTCGTCCTGGTACAGCGCGGTCACACCGGGAAAGCGAGAGCCCACCGCGGGGCCGACGTCGAAGGCGTCCTCGTCTGCTTCGGTGTACATATCCTGGGTCGCCTTGTCGTAGGCGGCCTCTTTCAAGGGCTCGCGAAACACGAGTACGGTTACGGCGAACAGCACCAGGGCGGCGCCGGCTATCAGCAGGAATTTCTTCATCTTGTGGGTTCCAATGGTCAGGTGCGGACGCTTGGACCATATCACGCCCACTTAATTCCGGGTGCCTGGCACGGTACCGGGCCGACGGCGGATGCTTTAACCTTACGCCTTTGCAACCCTGGAGCGACCCATGGCCGGTTTGTACTTTGACGAACTCGAGGTGGGGCAGGTATTCAAGCACGCCCTCACTCGCACCATCACCGAAGCGGACAACGTCTTCTTCACCGCCCTCACCCACAACCCGGCGCTGCTGCACCTGGACGAGGAGTACTGCAAGGAGAACACCGAGTTTGGCCAGCGGCTGGTCAATAGCTGCCTGACCCTCGGCCTGATGGTGGGCATTTCCGTGGGCGACACCACCCTTGGCACGGCCGTGGCCAACCTGGGCTGGGACGAAGTGCGCTTCCCGAAGCCGCTGTTTCACGGCGACACCATTCGTGTGGAAACCGAGGTGCTGGAGCTGCGCGAGAGCAAATCACGCCCCGACCAGGGCATCGTCACCTTCCAGCACCGCGCCTTCAACCAGCACGGCGACCTGGTGGGACAGTGCAAACGCAGCGGCCTGCAGCGCAAGAGGCCGGCGGAATGACACCGCGCTCCTGGCTGTTCATCCCCGCCGACAGCGAGAAAAAGCTCGGCAAGGCCGACGACTGCGGCGCCGACGCGGTCATCCTCGATCTCGAGGACGCTGTAGCACCGGCCCGCAAGCCGGTGGCGCGAGACATGCTGAAGGAGTTTCTCGGCGCACGCACCGGCGAGCGCTCACCGCAGCTCTGGGTGCGCATCAATCCTCTCGACACGCCGATGGCGCTCAAGGACCTGGCCGCTGTAGTTCCGGCCCGGCCCGACGGCATCATGCTGCCCAAGGCCGAAGGGCCGGAGGACCTGCTGCAGCTCAACAACTACCTGGAGGCGCTGGAAACCGCTGCAGGCATCGACCTCGGTGCCATTCAGCTGCTGCCGCTGGTCACCGAAACGCCGGGCGCCACGCTGCGGCTGGCCGACTACACCGACTTTTCCCTGCCCCGCCTCACCGGCTTGACCTGGGGCGCAGAAGACCTGAGCTCTGCGGTGGGCGCTACCGGTAACAAGGACGAAGCCGGGAACTGGCACTTCACTTACCAGATGGCCCGCTCACAGACCCTGCTGGCAGCCCATGCGTCCGGGGTGCATGCCATTGATACGCTGTACGCGGATTTCCGCGACAGCGAAGGTTTGGCCATGGACTCGCGGCAATCGCGCGCCGAGGGCTTCAGCGGCCGACTGGCGATCCACCCGGCGCAGGTGGCGGTGATCAACGAAAGCTACCTGCCCTCTGAGGAGGAGGTCGAGACGGCGAGGAAGATTATCGCCGCTTTCGAGGCGGAGCCCGATGTGGGGACGGTGGGGATTGATGGGAAGATGTATGACATTCCGCATTTGAAGCAGGCGCGGAATACGGTGGAGTTGGCGGAGGCGTATTCCGACTAGCTACACAACCGAGTTCGGTGATGGTTCAAGGCAAGAACCGCCACCAAGGAGGCGAAAAAGATCTCAGTATCTCTACGCCCCCAAGCTAGGAGGCGTCTACTTGTGAGCCTTCCTCTTCAGGCGATAATTCCTCGTTTATTGTCTCATGCATCCTTTGGATGCTAGATGCCTCTTCCTGGGAAAAATCTCCCTCCAGCGCAGGAGGTTCTAGTTCATCACCGCCTAATAGACTCAAAATAAGGTTCAGGTAGGAAAACTCTGATTCGCCTTGGTCGTCTGATTGAATCACACTTACTTCACCCGATTGTTCTTTCCTATACGTTAACTTCATCTGCGCCCCTGAATGACTTCAAGTTGTACTTTTTTACGCGCTTCTTTATTGCTGTTTTACCACCGTCTGTGAGTTCGGCGATGAGATCGATTACCTTCTTCCCATCAATGTCACACTCCAGAAGATTGGAGCGTATTACGATCATTTGATCTTCGTTTCTGCAGTAAATGACATTCTGCGCATCGCCTAGCATTGGTATGGTAGCGTTATGGGAGACGAGGATAATCTGACGTTTCGACTTGCATTCCTTTATCGCTTTGACGAGACCTCGATTCATATAGCTAGAAGCCAGATTGTCTTCCGGTTGGTCGATAACAAGTGGCGCATTGTCGCCGTCCCAACCCAGTACAAGATCAAGGATCACGGAAGTCTTCCAACCAGCGCTTAGCGCGTCGAAGTCTCTACCTTCATTCGTGGTGATCTTGTACGTTTTGCTGTTCATGTCTGCGAATTTGCTACAAACATAATTCTCCATTTCTACGTAGTCTTTGATCTTAGGGTCCCTGCGCTTAAATCGAGCCTGAAAAAGCGCCTCTGGTCGGAGGTTGTCGAAAGAGCCAATGCAATATTTCTGCGTTAGGGCGCCATTTATTACGTCAACGACCTTTTCCTTCGTGAGCTCAAAGTTGTTTGAGATGAAGAGCTGATGCCCCATAGATGCAATTTCTTTTGTCTCTACCTTTACTGAAAACTCAGAAATTGTCTGCCGCGCTTCATAGAAGGACTTGGTCGCGCTCGCGTATTCTTTGCCCAGTCGTATGAGCTGATCGAAGTGCCGTCGTTTAGTCGCGAGCTCTTTGTTTTCCGCTTCCATCGCCGCGTCGATCTGAGTTTTCGCACTAGAAATAGCAGACCGAATTCTGGCTTCTAGTTTTGCACCTTCTCGGGCACTAACAACCTCAGCTTTCAGCTTTGGGACCAATTCAGGATCATGGATCAGTAAAGGGTTTGCAGTTAGCAGCTCATCGATTTCGTCTAGCGTTTCGGTGTGACGCTCGAGTTCAGCCTGACTATATGTCATTGGTTTGTAAACGTTTTCTTCTGGAACCATGGATTGAACCGGATTGGCGAGCGGCACTACCTGAGTTATCAGATGCGCTAAGTTTGGAATCTTCACCAACTGCTCTTGTAAGTCCTCAATGGTTTTAGCTGCCTCAAGCATTTTTTTTACATGCTTGCGCAGCTGAGTCAGCCCATTTGCTATTTGTTCTCTCTCTTGAACGTCAGATGGAAAGATGTTCTTTAGGATCGGAATGTCTTCCAGACGATTGTCGAAGTATTTTGGGTCGCAGATTCTGACAATGAAGTTTTGGTTGAGGTAGTGAGGGTGTTGGCCCGTTGGATTGTCTACTTCGATCTTTTCCACTTCATAAACAGTGTCTACATATGGGCTGTCTTCAAATGAGCCATTGATCTTGTTTACTAATGAATCCACAAAGAGCGACTTGCCGCTGGAAGAGCCTCCAATTACTACGTTGAGCCCCGGTGTAAGCGTGACATCGATATCCGTATGCGCATTGTTCAGGCGCACAGATCGTATGTACTCCGCCCAGGTGTCCGGTTTGTCGCCATATACTAGGCGTGATGATTCTGAAAGAGAGAGCCTGAGACCTTCAAATGTTGGCATGGCCAGCATCCAGGTCGGAACAAACTCGAAGGCTTCTCGCCCCGCCCTACAATCGGGATATTCAGCGGGCACATAGTTATCCGTCGCGGTAACAAGATTAACGAAATCTCTAATACCTAAGCGTTCAAAATACTCATGAGTTCTTTCGAGGCCCGCGTTGTTTCGCGCCGTAAAGCCTTCAAAATGGTTGTAATAAATACTTCTCTCTAGAGTGCGATCAAACTGGACACCCTCAGGAATTGACCTATCGAAGGTTGAGTGATTCTGCCCACCATGTGGAAGCAAAAGAAAGTCAAACTCGTCAAATGTATTTGCTATTGTTTCAATGCTTGGAATACTGGGATCATCGTGTCTAACCCTCTTATTAGGATACAAGAGGTCTAGGCGTTCGTTGACGGCATCAATCACCTCATCCGAAATTTCATCAAGGTTAAAAAGAATGTGGCAATGATATGGGTGAGCGTTCGGAAAATTTCTTACATGCAACTCTACCCCTAGCAAAAGATTGTCAAAGTGTGCTTTCGCAGCCATGTAAGCCGACTTGTTAATAACATTGTGGTCGGAAATTGAGACTAGACAGTCCGCTCCGTTGCAGATTCTGTCTATTCCTCTTTTCAAGGCTGCTACATCGTAATTTTCGTTGAGGTTCTCTGGGTTTTCTGACGTATGAATGTGAAAATCTAGGAAAACAGGTTCCATACACAGTCCTACCGCTTGATTTCAACGACAAGTCCTACGCCAAACATAGACTATTGGAGGAGGTTTCGCTGCACGGCGCGGTTTGCCCACAACCAGTGAAGCACCTAGAAAAAATTGGGAGTGGCTGTAGTCAATGGGCGAGCATGGACGCATATTGCCGCGAGAATCCACGAGCATCGCGCTGGCGGGAGGGGCAGTCCCTCAGACCGACTTGAAGCCACAAGACCTCAGCCCTGATCTCTCCAAGTCCACGACTGTAGAGAGCCTAGACGCGGCCACAGGATCGATTCCGGTGGAGTATGGCGTTCTACCCAGCCTGTTCAATCCGTCCACCACAGGGCCACTGGTCCGGGAAGCATAACGGCACCTTTCTCAGTGGCAGTTTCAACCGATTGGAAATCTGATGGCGGAGGAAACCAGCGTCAAGCTACTGGAAGCGGTGAGCATCGATGTCATGAAGCCCTTGCAAGCGTATGACGCTCTCGGCATAGCGCGAGCGGTCACTGCTGTGACTCAGGCTCTCGCTATAGCCGAGGAAGCCGGGGTGGATGCGGATGAAGCTTTGAAGCTAGTTAACTGGAAATTTTAAGACGAAGGTATGCACATCCCATCACTATCGGAAATGCAGTACCTCACAACTCGACCGTCCCTGATTAAGGCTTGGTATGGACGAAAGCCCACGTACCCGCCATAGGAGTTCTTACCGTTTACCTCACCCTGCTGGAAGTAGCCATATTCAATTGGTAATCCCATGATTGGCACGGATGACCAGTAACCCCGAGTACACCCGCCCGCGTGTCGCCATTGAGCGCTTGATGGGTCCTTCAGGGTGTAGCCAAGTTTTTCCTCTACCAATCTATTGCACTGCTCAGCTGTCTGCGGAGAGCCATAGTCGGCTGTTGCAAGTTGCTCTTGTGAAGGAGCTTGAGCGCATGCGCTAACGATCAAAATGATAAACAGCGAAAGACATATCTTATTTTTCATTGCCTACTCTCCCTGTCACCCACTTGGCACTATTTGAGATGAGAAATGCTAATAGCGACACTTTCATCCGCTAATGATCTACGTCAATCTTGACGGGAATGCGCCTTTCTTATTAAAGAAATCACCGAACAGTATGCGGCATTCCAAAAGGAAGTAACTGTCCGCCAAGAAGTTGACCCTTCTATTGTGAAAGATATACCGCAATCCGCAGTATCTTCCTTCCCTGACAGCCCTGAAAACCACTAACCGCTAACCGGCCACTTTTTCGGCTGAGTATTCACCGCCGTATACACCGAGCAGGTACACGGAACAAAAGGTTATGTATATCAAAGAGTTGAGCGGGGAATTGGCGGAGAAGGAGGGATTGATGATTACGCCCTTTGGGGCGTAATCACCCTTCGGGCGTACCCGAAAAGAGGGGCAGGCCCTCCTCGCGCGCTTTGCGCGCTGCGGGCGTCTTGAATGCTCCTTCATCGCTTTACATGCGCCGGTAGGTGCACATGCACAAGATTCCATTCAATCGAACAAGGGTTCGAATCAATCCGCCCTCTCCCCCTT
>JAZBOY010000034.1:0-2123 GCA_036351375.1 Halieaceae bacterium | reverse complement strand
TTGCTTCTGCGTTGTGTGGGCAGGTATCCATGGAGCGGCCGACCAATCCCGCCTGGTACCCTTTGTGATATGCGCGGTCGTTCATATCCCTCTTACGTCGCTTCATACTCGCTCGCACCCTCCCGATCACTCGTCGATTGCCCTGCGTCATGAACCCCTAACATACCCAAAGCCGCTCTGCGCCCGCCAACAATGTTTTGTTATAACCATACGAAGACTTATATTTCCGAAAGATGAAAACCCAACCCTGGTTCGCTTCCTGCCCCCGCGGGCTTGAATCCCTGCTGCTCGACGAGCTGCGCCAGCACGGCGCTGAAGACGCTCGCGAGACGGTTGCCGGCTGCAGCTTTACTGCGCCGCTGGCGGTGGCCTACCGGGTGGCACTCTGGAGCCGGCTGGCCAATCGCCTGCTGCTTTCGCTGGGAGAATGCCCGCTGGCGGAGGATGGTGACGTCTACGCGCCGCTGGTGGAGCTGCCCTGGGAGGAATGGTTGCCCAAAGGCGCGAGCTTCGTGGTGGACTTCAGCGGTGAGAGCCGGGTGATTCGCAATACCCAGTTCGGCGCCCAGCGGGTCAAGGACGCCATTGTCGACCGCTTCCGCAAGCGCGGGGTTCCACGCCCCTCGGTTTCCCGCAAGAGCCCCGATGTGCGCTTCCAGGCCAGGCTGCACCGGGGCAGGGTGACGCTGTCGCTGGATTTCGTCGGTAGCAGCCTGCACCAGCGCGGCTATCGCACCGGCACCGGCCGCGCGCCGCTCAAGGAGAACCTCGCGGCGGCCCTGCTGCTGCGTGCCGACTGGCCAGGCATCGCCGCCCGCGGAGGTGCCCTGATCGACCCGCTGTGCGGTTCCGGCACGCTGCTGATCGAGGCAGCGATGATGGTGGCGGATATCGCCCCGGGCCTGGCGCGGCGGCGCTGGGCCTTCGAGAAGCTGGCGCTGCACAATGCCGACCAGTGGCGGGCTATTCTCAGCGACGCCCGGGCCAGGGCCGAACGCGGCCGGGCCAGGGAGCTGCCGGAAATTCGCGGCTACGACGCCAGCCGCCCGGTGGTGGACAAGGCACTGGAGAATATTCGTGAGGCGGGCCTGGAGGGCGCCGTGAGGGTCATCTGCAAGCCGCTGGCGGCGCTTAAGCGTCCCACCCACAAACCGCTGACCCACGGCCTGGTCATCTCCAACCCCCCATACGGTGAGCGCCTTGGAGACGTGGAAAGCCTGCGTGGCCTGTATCGTGACTGGGGTGAGTTGATGCTGCGTGAATTTGACGGCTGGCAGGGCGCACTGCTGACCACGGAGAAAGAGCTGGGCATGGCCACCGGCCTGCGCAGCACGCGGCGCTACAGCCTGTACAACGGGCCCCTGGCCTGCACGCTGCTGCTGTTTGAATTCAACGAGCAGCAGCGGCTCAAGCCGCGATCGCAGCCCCCGGCAGCGGCGCAGGGTTCAGCGACCTCAAACGCGTCCGCGCCGTCGGAGGGCGGCGAGATGTTCGCCAACCGGTTGCGCAAGAACCTCAAGCAGCTGCGGCGCTGGGCCCAGCGCGAGGGTCACAGCTGCTACCGCGTTTACGACGCCGACATGCCCGAGTACGCGGTGGCGGTGGACCGCTACGGCGACCGCGTGCACGTCGCCGAGTACCGGGCTCCCAAAGGCGTCGACCCGGAAGCCGCCGCGCGACGCATGGACGATATCCGCGCTGTGCTGCCGGCGGTGATGGAGGTGCCGGAGAGCCAGGTCTTCTACAAGGTCCGTGAGCGCCAACGCGGCCGCGCCCAGTACCAGCGTGAAGCCTCCGGTGGAGAACTCCTTGAAGTCGCGGAGGGCCAGGCCCGGCTGCTGGTCAACCTCAGTGATTACCTGGACACCGGCCTGTTCCTGGACCATCGCCCCATGCGGCTGCGGGTCGCCGCAGAGTCGCGCGGCAAGGATGTGCTCAACCTGTTCTGCTATACCGCAGCGGTATCGGTGCACGCAGCCTTGGGCGGGGCGCGCTCCACCACCAGTGTCGATCTCTCCAATACCTACCTCGACTGGGCGCGGCGCAACCTGGCCCTGAACGGGTTCGACGACCCGCCCCATCGCCTGGTGCGAGCCGATTGTGCCGAGTGGCTGGCCGCTGAG
>JAZBOY010000033.1:0-3037 GCA_036351375.1 Halieaceae bacterium | reverse complement strand
GGGCCGCCGGCAAGCCCGGGTGGCGGGGTCAGCCGGGAGGTTTCGGACGAAGAATGGCTGGTCCTTGCTAGCCGCGGTACTTTTCAGAGGCGCCAAAAAGGTGCTTTATGCTTTCTATCCACCCGTGACGTCCTTCTCGAAATGATCAGGACTGTTCAGACTCAGGTTCAGTGAATCGGTGGTGCCGTTCAGCGACGGCCCTGGCGATCGGCCTTCCGAATGTGATAGACCCGCAACCGCTTCCCCTTGAACGCGATCTCATCGCGAAACACCTCGCCGACCCGCTCCGCCAGCGCCACGGAGCGGAGGTTGTCCGGATGGATCAGGCTGATCACCTCGTCCACAGCATCGCGGGCGAAGGCCCAGTCGATGACCGCCTCCACCGCCTCGGTCGCCAGGCCCTGGCCCCAATGCTCCGGTCCCAGGCCCCAGCAGACTTCCAGCCCCGGCCAGCCCAGCGGATTCAGGAGCCCGCTGAAACCGACCAGCATGCCGTCGTCGCGCCGCTCCAGGGCGAAGACGCCGTAGCCGCGCAGTGCCCAGTGGCCGAGGATGGAGGCCATGTTCGCCCAGGCCTCTTCGCGGGAAATGGGCCGGCCCGTCATTAGGTATTGCATGAATCGCTCGTCAGCGCAGTAGCCGGCGTAGGTGTCGAGGTCGTCGGCGTGGAACGCCCGCAGCAGCAGCCGCGGCGTGGTCAATGTCGGTATTTTCATAAGCGACGGGTCAAAAATGTCAGCACCCCGATTGTACGACAACGACGGCTGCACCCGTTGCAGCGATCCTGGGGTCATCAACATCAGTCCCGAATGACCGGCGTCAGCCAGTTGGCGTTGCGCTGGCCAGCGGTGAAATCGTCGAGGTTTCTGACCGTGGCGCTGGCGATGTCCGCCAGCGCCTCTTTCGTGAAATAGCCCTGGTGACCGGTCACCACCACGTTGGGGAAGGTCAGCAGGCGGGCGAACACGTCGTCCTTCATTATCTCCCCCATATGGTCCTGGAAAAAGATCAAGCGGGTATTCGCCATGCCCCAGGGCACCCTCTCTTGATGCTGCGCATGGCCCAGGCCAGCCTCTCGACCGCTTTGCGGTCTCACCTTCTCAATCCACCTTGTCGGCATAGAGGCCTGCCCGGATTGCGGGGGCAAGTTGCGGGTCATTGCCTGTGTCGAAGAGCCCGCGCTAATCGCGAAAATTCTGGGGCACATTCGGACCCGAGATGAGCTGGCCAGTCTGGACGCGAGGGCGCCGCCGATGAATCAGACGGATGCACCCAAACTGCATTGATGGACTTTGCCGTCCAGGGGTGATTGCGCGCCGGTGCTCTGGAAGGGCTCAGTTTTGGGGAATTGGGCACGCTCGAAGGGCTTGCGAAGCGACATACCCGTGGGTTTCGCCATGGGAAACGGAATCATCGACGCCGATTCCGGCTCGTCACTACCGTGCTGATGAGCTGAAAAGGTGGTTAATTTTTCCTATCCGCCGAAAAGACTCATAAGGGCTCCAAATCGTTGTCAGGGAACATCGGAAATACTCCGACTGATTCATCAGTGTAGCTCGTTTTCGTGAATCTGCCTGCTGGTCTGCTTGGCAGGCGCTATCAACCGAATCAACCAGGCACACAAACTCTGCCAAGCCGCGTAGCGAATCAAACAGGAAGTGTTTTCAGAACATGACAACGTGCCAGTTGCGGTCGCTGTAGGCGGCCTTGAGCTGGTGGTGTAGCGTCTTTTCTGTAATTTCACCGGAGGGTCAGAGAAGCTGAGCCACCCGGTTATCCTTTTGAAAGCGATTTTTGGCGAATTGCAGACAAGAGGAAACGCAGAATGGCTCAGCCCTTTGAGAATAGCCCGATTGATAGCGCGGTGGAACTGCTCAAGTCCAACGGCTTCGACGCCCTGGCCGAGGCGGTGACGGTTTTGCTCAACACGGCCATGGTGGCCGAGCGAAGCGAACACTTGGGCGCAGCGCCCTATGAGCGCAGTGCTGGCCGGATCGGCTACGCCAACGGCTACAAGGACAAGCAGCTGAAAACCCGGCTGGGCGTTTTGCCGCTGAAGGTGCCGCAGACCCGGGACAGTGAGTTTTATCCCCGGAGCCTGGAACGCGGCCTGCGCTCGGAGCGAGCCCTGCTGCTGGCGATTGCCGAGATGTACGTGCAGGGCGTATCGACCCGGCGGGTCAAAAAGGTCGTGGAGGAGTTGTGCGGCATGGAGATCTCCTCCAGCCAGGTCTCGCGGGCCGCCACAGAGCTCGATGAGATGCTGGAGGCCTGGCGGAGCCGGGACCTGGGCGCCTATCGTTACGTTGTCCTGGACGCCCAGTACGAGAAGGTGCGCCAAGTGGGCCAGGTGCTCGATGCCGCGGTGCTGATCGCCTGCGGTGTTGACGAGGATGGCCATCGCGACGTGCTGGGCTGCTCGGTGTCGCTGTCGGAAGCGGAAGTGCACTGGCGGAGCTTCCTGTCCGAACTGAAGGACCGTGGCCTGTGCGGGGTGGAGCTGATCGTCAGTGATGCCCACGAGGGTCTGCAGGCAGCCCGCAGGGCGGTGTTCGGTGGGGTTCCCTGGCAGCGTTGCCAGTTCCACCTGCAGCAGAATGCCGGGCAGTATGTGCCGAAGGTGTCCATGCGCTCGAGCGTGGCGGCGGACATCCGCTCGATCTTCAACGCTCCGGACCGGGACGAGGCGGAGCGGCAGCTGGAGCGGTTCGTCAAGCGTTACGAGGGAACTGCCCCGGCGCTGGCCAACTGGGCCGAGAAGGCGCTGCCGGAGGGCCTGACCGTGTTCGCTCTGCCGGCCAGCCATCGGCGCCGGCTGCGGACCACGAACCTGGTGGAGCGGCTGAACCAGGAAATACGGCGACGCACGCGCGTTGCGCGGCTGTTCCCGAACGCGGCATCCTGCCTGCGACTGGTGTCGGCGGTGCTGATGGAGATCTCGGAAGACTGGCGGTGCGCCGAGCGGCGCTACGTCGTCTTCAACGATGAGGACGCGATCGAGGGATAAGCGAATTTACAGAAAGAAAGTTGCTTCATC
>JAZBOY010000032.1:0-55927 GCA_036351375.1 Halieaceae bacterium | reverse complement strand
TGGGCATTTCGTCGTTGGAGGCATCGGATTTCACCTGGGCCGCCTTCTGCATCGACCTGATGGCGCTGAGAATCAGCGGCGCTGCCAGGATCACGCCCATGATGGCACCGCCAATCAGCATACCGATGCCCACCGGGCGGTAGAGCAGCAGCCGCAGTGGGCCGGGCTCCCTGATAACCTCGGCAGTGGCCGGGTCCACGGGAAACCCATTGGTCAGCGCCAGCATCGGGGAGAGGAACCAGTAGGCCACAAAGCCACCGATAATGAAGGCGATTCCGCCGCGCCCGGCAATGAAGCCGACGCCGATGGTCATCATTGACAGGTACCAGATGCCATTCATGTAGCTGGGCAAGCCGATGGCTTCTCCCAGGTTCCAGTTCGACACGCCGGTCTTGATGGTGATCGCATGTACCGTGGCGCTGATCAGCGCGGCGATCAGCAGGATCAATGCCTTGCGGACGCCGGCGCCCGGCGACTTGAGGATCGTGGCTACCGCCACGCCGCCCGGGTAGGTGAGGCGCTCGTAGTCGATCATGTGCTTGCGTAGCGGAATGATAAAGGCAATTCCAAGGAAGGCGCCGGCGATGCAGCCGAAGGTCAGGATGACCGGGTCGAAGCGATCCTGGAAGTTGAGCAGGAAAATCGCCGGCACTGAAAACATCATGCCGGAAGAGGCGCCGTTCACGCCGCTGGCGATGGTCTGCACGATGTTGTTCTCGATGATGCTCTTACGGCGCAGGATGCCGCGCAGCACGCCAAAACCGAGAATGGCGGCGAGCTCAGAGCCCTCGATTGAAAAGCCGAGAATCAGGGCTGCGTAGCCGATGGAGATGGCGATGATGCAGCCGAGAATCCAGCCGACGATAACAGCGATCCATGTCAGCTCCGGATATGCTGCGTCTGAGTGATTGGCAGACAAGCTGCGGCTCCCTCTGGTTTCTTATATTTTGCGGGAAGTTTAGTGCAGAATCGCTAGCCTTGATACATACCAGCATCGACCCGGCCCACTCGATGCGCGCCGGCCATCCGCCTCCGGCAATCGCAATCCAGCGCGAGTTAACAGGCTGATCACCTGAGCCTGTGGCTGGGTTATCATTCGGCTTCACACAATAACAAATTCATTACGGGGTAGTTTCATGAAGCTCACGCATCGCCTTCTGATTGCCATTTCCATCGGCCTACTGATGGCCTGTGGTGACAAGCCCGCGCCGGACCAGGCAAGCTCAACCGCCGGCGCGGCAGCGGATGCCGAGGTCACATCGGTTGATCGCTTCGACATCTACGAGCAATTCACCCTTACCGCGGATCTCTCGCACCTGAGTGATAACCAGCGGCAGATGCTGAAGCTGCTGATCGAGGCCTCCGAGATCATGGACGAGCTGTTCTGGCTGCAGGCCTACGGAGAGCCGGAACCGCTGCTGGAAAGCATTGAAGATCCGGCCCAGCGCCGGTTTGCCGAGATCAACTACGGGCCCTGGGATCGACTGGACGGTGACAAGCCCTTCGTTGCGGGTGTTGCCGAAAAACCTGCCGGCGCGCGTTTCTACCCCGAGGATATGAGCAAGGCGGAGTTCGAAGCCTGGGAGCAGGACGGCAAGGACGGGCTCTACTCCCTGGTGGAGAGAGATGATTCCGGCACCCTGGTGCTGGTGCCCTACAGTGAGGCATACGCCACACAGCTACAGGCAGCGGGCGCGCTGCTGCGCAAGGCGGCGACCCTCGCGGAAGATCCCGAGTTCGCCGCTTACCTGACGCTGCGGGCCGATGCCATCGAAACTGATAACTACCAGCCCTCTGACATGGCCTGGATGGATATGAAGGACAACGAGGTGGAGCTGGTAATCGGCGCCATCGAAAACTACGAGGACGGCCTTTACAGCTACCGGGCGGCCTACGAGGCCTACGTGCTGATCAAGGATCTCGAATGGAGCGAGCGGCTGGCGCGTTTCTCAAAGTACCTGCCTGAGCTGCAGCAGGGCCTGCCGGTGCCGGAGGCCTACAAGGCACAGATGCCGGGTTCCAATGCCGACCTCGGCGCCTACGACGCCATCTACTATGCCGGGCACAGCAATGCCGGCGCCAAGACCATCGCCATCAACCTGCCCAATGACGAAGAGGTGCAGTTGGCCAAGGGCACCCGACGCCTGCAGCTCAAGAACGCCATGCAGGCCAAGTTCGACAAGATCCTTTTGCCGATCGCCGGCGAATTGATCGCAGAAGACCAGCGTCAGCACGTCACCTTCGACGCCTTCTTCTCCAACACCATGTTCCACGAGGTGGCCCACGGCCTGGGCATCAAGAACACCCTCGACGGGCAGGGCACCGTGCGTAAGGCGCTCAAGGAGCACTCCTCGGCGCTGGAAGAGGGCAAGGCCGACATCCTCGGCCTGTACATGGTGCAGCAGCTGCGCGAGAAGGGTGAGATCGCCGACGGTGAGTTGATGGACAACTACGTGACCTTCCTGGCCGGCCTGTTCCGCTCGGTGCGCTTCGGCGCCTCCAGCGCCCACGGCAAGGCCAATATGGTGCGTTTCAATTTCTTTGAAGCGGCCGGTGCGTTCAGCCGGGATGAAGCGACCGGCCAGTACCGCGTCAATGTGCCGGAGTTTGAAGGCGCGGTACGGGACCTGAGTCGCCGCATCCTGGTGCTGCAGGGCGACGGCGACTACGATGGCGTGGATACCATGATGAAGGAGCTTGGCAATATCGGCCCGACGCTGCAGGCGGACCTGGATCGGCTGGCGACGGCGGGCATTCCTGTCGACGTGGTATTCAGGCAGGGGGTTGACGTCGTCGGCCTCTGATCCGCCCTCACGTTCATGCGGCCTCGGCGCTGCTATAGTTGCAGAGCAAGCAGCGAGGGCTGGCGGCAGTTCCCCAGCGGATAAAAACCAAAAGAGGTACCGCCCACATGAACGTTGTTGAACTTCCGCCGCGCACCCTGCTTGGCGACATCGAACACTGGGCCACGGAGCAGGGTGAGCGCCCCTGGCTGGTGGAGAAGTGGTCGGCTCACGATCGCAAAATCAGCTGGCAGCAGGGTGCTCAGGAAGTGGGCGCCGTGGCGGCCTGGCTTGCCAGCCAGTCGGAAGGCGAGGGCAGCCGCATTGGCCTGCTGGCGCCTAACAGCGCCCACTGGATGCTGGCGGACTACGCAATCATGGGCTCTGGCGGCGTTACCGTGCCGTTCTTCACCACCATGGATGCCGACAGTATTGCCTACACCGCGGATTTCTCCGGTGTGGAAATATTGCTGCTGGGCGCAGCTTCCAACTGGGAGGCGGTGCGGGGCAGCTTCAAACCGGGCATACCCGTCGTATTGCTGCCCGGCGCACCGGCGGTAGAGGGCGCCATCCCCTGGGAAGAGGTGGTGAGTGCCGGCAGCAGCCTGCCGACCCCGGCGGAGCGTGACGAGAACGACCTGGCCACCATCGTGTTCACCTCGGGTACCACCGGTAAGCCCAAGGGCGTCATGCACTCCATGAGGTCCCTGCGCGAGGCTGCCGGTGGCGTATCACTGATGGCGGGCACGCAAGCTGACGCGCGCTTCGTGTCCTACCTGCCGCTGGCCCATATGGGGGAGCGCATCGTGGTGGAAAACCACGCGCTGTTCTGCGGGGGCACGGTGTTTTTCAATGAAAGCCAGGAGAGCTTCCTTGCCGACCTGCGCAATGCGCGGCCCACCTGGATATTGGGGGTGCCGCGAATCTGGGAAAAACTGCAGCAGGTGGTACTGGCACACCTGGTCAGCCTCGAGCGCCTGGAGGCGGCCAAAGCGGCCGGGGAGCTGGAACCCCTGGCACAGAAAGTGCGCGAGTTTCTTGGTATGGACGCGGCGGAATATATCCTGACATCCACCGCGCCAACCCCCACACCGCTGAAGGCCTGGTACGACGAGCTCGGCATTCAGCTCTACGACGGCTACGGCCAGTCGGAAATCCTGCCGGTATGTGGCAACGTGCGCGGCAATCGCAAGGTGGACTCCATCGGGATTGCCTCGCCGGGGGTAGAGATCAGGATCGCCGAGGACGGGGAAATTCTCGCCCGCGGTGGTGGCACCGCGCTGGGCTACTACAACGCCCCCGACAAGACTGCCGAGACCTTCGAACAGGACGGCTGGGTGCACACCGGTGACCGCGGCCGTATCGATGACGACGGTCATGTCTACATCACCGGTCGCGTGAAGGAAATCTTCAAGACCGCGAAGGGAAAATACGTGGCGCCGGCTCCCATTGAAGGTCAGTTCCTCGACAGCCCGCTGGTGGAGCAGGCCTGTCTCGACGGCAACGGCCTGGCCCAGACGGTAATGATCACGGTGCTATCCGCTGCCGGTGCTGGGCTGAGTGACGAGGAGATCACTGCCCAGCTCTGCGACTGGATGAAGTCGATCAACGGCAAACTGGAAAAGCATGCCCAGGTCGGCGCGCTGATTGTCAGCCGCACAGCCTGGGCCCAGGAAAACGGCGTGCTGACCCACACCCTGAAGATCAAGCGCGACGCGGTCGCGGATCGCTACGCCGCCGAACTGTCGCAGGCGGGTGATCGACTGCGCACCGGTGAGCCGATGTTTGTCGTCATGGTGGACTAAATGGTGGCGCTGAGCAGCGCCTCTACCCAGGGCAGGTGCTCCCGCCCCAGGAACAGCTGGTCGCCGACCAGGTAGGTTGGGGCGTGAAAGACCTTCTGCTCGAGTGCGCCTTGGCGAATCACCTCAAGCCGCTCGCGCCCCGCCGCCAGGTCCAGTTCCCTCGCAGGCATGGTCTGCTGCCAAAGCACGCGGACAGTGGCTTCATCGTCGAGGTTGGCGTCACTGGTCCAGTAGGCGCGAAAGGCGGCGCGCATGAAGGGCAGCGGCTCATCCTCCAGCAGCGCGAGTGCCGCCAGGCTGCAGTCGCTGGAACCCGGCAGGTCCCGAAACCTCATTTCGACGTTCTGCACATTCGCATACAACAGGTGTGTCCGGCGCCGCGCCAGGGCGCGCACCCGGCGGTGCTGCTTCCCGCGGGTTTCTTCGTCCCCGGCTGCCGGTATGGTTTCTTCGCTGGTGCGAAAGGGCAGCCAGCGCGCCTCAAGCTGAAGGCGCTCGAGCAGGGCGCAGGTTGGCTGCATGGCCAGGTAGGAGGCGGGGTTCCTGAAATCGATGTAGATAGTCGGGGTCATGCCGGGTACACCGCGACGTCGCGGAGCGCGACCCTTCCGGCCGCCCAGGCACCATTCGACGTAGGGCAAGTTTTCACGGCCGAACAGGATGTGGTCTGCAAACACGTAGGTGGGCACGCCATAGATGCCGGCGTCCAGCACGTGGTTTTGCAGCGCGTCGTGCTGCCTGCGCCCCTCGCCGCTGGCATAGGCCGCGAAACCTTCGCTGTCCACCCCGGCGCTGGCCAGGCAGCGGATGACCGTATCGAGGTCCTCGATATCCAGCTCCCTGCGCCAGAAAGCGGGATACACCGCGTGCAGGTAGTCGCCCATACACTGCGGCTGCCGGGAATTGACCCAGCTGATACCCATGTTTGGCAGGCTGGAATCCCAGATCTTCTCGGTGCCATGCAACTGGTAACCCTGGCGCTCCGCGTAGCGGCGGGCGTCGCGGTAGGCGTACTTGACCGCTGACCACTGGGAGGCAGAGCGAGAGCTCTGGACGACCTTGCCGGCAGATTTCTTCGCCGAGCCCAGGTAGCTCGGTATATCCAGCGTGAGAGGCCGCCAGTCGACGCCGATCCCGAGCCGGCCGATCAGCTCCAGGGTAGGCCTGATGGCAACGAAGGCGTAGGGGCTCTTGATGTCCAGGTAGATGATCAGCGGCTTGTCGCTGTGCAGGGGGTCGATAGAACTCATCCGTGCAGCATAGCCCTGTTAGCCTACATCCTCCCCCGGCGCGAGCAGCGGTGCGGCGTCGAGGTCCTCCGCATCCATCATGTTGGCAACGCGTTCCAGGGAGGCCACCAGTTGGTGTTGCTCCCAGGCTTCCAGCTGGGCGAAGCGTGCGGCGAACTGCTCCTGCAGCGGTTCGGGCGCTGTTGCCACCAGCGCACGCCCGGCCTTGGTGAGCTGCACGTTTACCCGGCGCCGGTCTTCTTCACTGCGCTGCCGGGCGATAAGGCCGCGATCCTCAAGGCGGTTGAGCAGGGTCGTTACGGTGGCCTGGCTGAGACTCACTGCCCGGGCGATTTCCGAGGCTGTCAAAGAGTCGCCGGCAGCGATGGCACGCACCACCACCAGCTGGGGAGTGGTCAGCCCGGTGTCCTTGTTGAGCCGCCTCGAGTGGATATCGGTTGCGCGGATGATTCGGCGCAGGGACGCCAGAACCTGGTCTTCGAGAATGGCCACAGTAGTCTTGCCTGGAGGGTCAGCGCCGATGCTTTATAGAGTCGGAAATATATTGCACATATTTTCATAATACAAACGTAATTTAATCAATAACTTGCGATATTTTCTTCACATCTGTATTATTTACAGCTGTAACTAAATTCCTCCCCATCCGTATTCAAGAATCCAACGTTTCAGGAGAGCTGCCACGCCATGTGCGGTATTTGCGGTGAAATCCGCTTTGATCAACACCCTGTAGACCCCCAGCGGCTGAAAGCCATCACCGATAAAATGACGCCCCGCGGCCCCGACGATGAGGGCCTGCATGTGCACGGGGTGCGCGGCTTCGGCCACCGCCGCCTGAAAATCATGGACCTCGCCGAGGCCTCGCAACAGCCCATGATTGACCCCGCGCTGGGCCTCGGCCTGGTGTTCAACGGGGCGATCTACAACTATCCGAGCCTGCGCGAAGAGCTGCAGGGCATGGGTTACCAGTTCTTCTCCAACGGAGACACTGAGGTAGTGCTCAAGGCCTATCACGCCTGGGGCACCGGCTGTGTGGAGCGTTTCGAGGGCATGTTTGCCTTTGCCGTCTGGGAGCGCGACAGCGGGCGTACCGTTATTGCCCGAGATCGCCTGGGCATCAAGCCTCTCTACTACAGCCACAATGATGCGCGCTTCCGTTTTGCATCGAGCCTGCCGGCGCTGCTGACGGGCGACGATATCGATACCGCGCTTGATCCCGCCGCCATCAATTTCTACATGAACTTCCACGCCGTCGTGCCGCCGGGCCATACGGTAGTGTCTGGCATCAAGAAGCTGGCGCCTGCCACCGTGATGACCATCGAGGCGGACGGTCGCATAGACGAGCAGCGCTACTGGGAGCTGCGCTATGACCGCAGCGAAGCTGACAGCGCGCGCAGTTTTGACGAGTGGCGCGAGGGTTTGCTGGAAGAGCTGCGCAGTGCCGTGCGCAAGCGCCAGTTGGCGGCGGTGGATGTGGGCGTGCTGCTGTCCGGCGGCGTCGATTCAAGCCTGCTGGTCGGTTTGATGGCCGAGAACGGCGTCGACAATCTGCACACCTTCTCGGTGGGCTTCGAGTCGGTCAACGGCGAACAGGGCGATGAGTTCCAGTACTCCGATATCGTTGCCGAGGCTTTCGGCACCCGTCACCACCAGATTCGCGTATCTTCCGATGAGTTGTTGAGTGAACTGCCCGCCGCCATCGAGGCGATGTCGGAACCCATGGTCAGCCACGACTGCATCGGCTTCTACCTGTTGTCACGGGAAGTGTCGAAGCACTGCAAGGCCGTGCAGAGCGGGCAGGGCGCCGACGAGGTATTCGGCGGCTACCACTGGTACCCGCCGCTGGTGGGTAGCAGCGCACCGTTCGACGCCTACCGCGACGCCTTTTTCGACCGCGACTACGCTGAGTACACCCGCACGGTGACGAGCGGGTTTGATACCGGCGATCACGCCGGCGACTTTGTGCGCGGGCATTTCGACAGCCCCGGCGCCGACGATCCTGTCGACAAGGCCCTGCGCCTGGATACCACGGTGATGCTGGTAGACGACCCGGTGAAGCGGGTCGACAACATGACCATGGCCTGGGGTCTCGAGGCGCGCGTGCCGTTTCTCGACCACCAACTGGTGGAGTACGCCGCACGCATTCCCCAGCAGCACAAGCTGGCCGATGGCGGCAAGGCGGTGCTGAAGGAGGCTGCGCGCGAGGTGATTCCGGCCGCCGTGATCGACCGGCCCAAGGGCTATTTCCCGGTGCCGGCTCTGAAATATCTGAAGGGCTCGGTACTCGACTATGTAAAAGATGCCCTGCACAGCGACACCGCGCGCCAGCGCCAGCTGTACAACACCGACTACATCGACACCCTGCTGGCCGCGCCGGAAGAGCACATCACCCCGCTGCGGGGCTCCAAGCTCTGGCAGCTCGGCCTGCTCGAACTCTGGCTGCAGTCTCAGGGAATCTAAACGTGAACGCATGGAGTAGACAAATGCGATTTACCGACCAGCCACCTTCCTACGAACACCTGCATGCGGTACAGCAGCAGGTTGACGGTGAAGACGGCCTCAGGGACAAGGCCTCCGTCCTGTGCGGATGGGGCCGGGTGATCATGGGGCACACCTACGAGAACCCGCAGGACATTGCCGCCCAGCTGTTGCAGGAGAAATCGGGCAAGCGAGATATCGCCATGTATGTGTCCGACCCGCACCTGGTGCTGGCGGCTGCACCCCAGACGCTGTTTCTCGACCCCTCCGACACCTACCGCCTGGACCTGGACCGACCGCTGCTGGAAGCCGGCTTTGACGGTGTGACAGTCACCCGGGTGCAGACCCGCGAACAGGCGGAAGCCGTCAACGAGCTGTATCTCAAGAACGATATGGTGCCCACTGATCCGGAGCATGTCTGGAATACCCGTGAAGCGGCGGAGCTGATCTACCTGGTCGCCGTCGACAACGACAGCGATGCGGTGCTGGGCACGGTGATGGGAATCAACCACGTGCCATTGTTTGGCGACCCGTCCCGCGGCAGCAGCCTGTGGTGCCTGGCAGTAGACCCCCAGGCTGGTCGCCCGGGCATGGGCGAACTGCTGGTACGCAGCCTGGCCGAGTATTTTCGCACTCGCGACTGTGAGTACATGGATCTGTCAGTGCTGCACGACAACAAGGGTGCCAAGCACCTGTACAAGAAGCTGGGCTTTCGGCAGCTGCACACCTTTGCCGTAAAGAACAAGAACGCCTTCAATGAAACCCTGTTCCTTGGGCCCGAGCTTGAAGAGAACCTCAACCCCTACGCCCGCATTATTGTTGACGAGGCGCGCTCCCGCGGCATCAGCGTGGAGGTGCTCGACGCCGAAGAGGGCTACTTCCGGCTCAGTCGCGGCGGCAAGAGTGTCGACTGCCGGGAATCCCTGTCGGAGCTGACGTCCGCGGTCGCCATGAGTCGCTGCCAGGACAAGCTGGTGACGCACCGCTGGCTCAACCGGGCCGGCATCAAGACGCCTCGCTACCGGGTGGCCGGCGCCAACGACGCCAACGTGGCTTTCCTGGAGGAGCACGGCAGCATTGTGGTGAAACCTGCCGTGGGCGAACAGGGCAATGGGATTACCGTGGGCGTGTCCAGCGCCGAAGAGCTCGACCGGGCGCTTGCGCAGGCGCGCAAGTATCACGATCGCGTCATTCTCGAATCCTTCCACGAAGGCGAGGACCTGCGCGTTGTGGTGATCGGCTACGAGGTCGTGGCGGCTGCAGTGCGCCGTCCGCCGGAAGTCATCGGCGACGGTGAGAAGACCATTACCGAACTGATCGAGAAGCTGAGCCGGCGCCGGCACGCTTCCTCACAGGGCGAGAGCTGTATTCCTATCGACAATGACACCCGGGCCTGCCTGCAGGAGCAGGGACTCACCCTGGACAGCGTGCCCGAGACGGGGCAGGCGGTGCGGGTACGCAAGACCGCCAACTTCCACACCGGCGGCACTATTCACGATGTCACCGGCAAGCTGCAACCCGAACTGGTGGAAGCCGCACAGAAGGCTGCCCGCCACCTCGACATACCAGTGGTGGGCCTCGACTTCATCGTGTCAGGGCTGGATAGTCGCGACTACGTCATCATCGAGGCCAACGAACGAGTCGGCCTGGCCAACCATGAACCCCAGCCCACGGCGCAGCGTTTTGTCGACCTGCTGTTTCCGCTGTCCGTGAGCGTTACCGGCAAGCAGGAGAAACGCCGCCATGATTGATCGCGCTCAACTGGAGAAAACCCTGCTGGAGCTGCTGGCGATTCCCTCGCCCAGTGGCTTCACCGACGAAGTCACGCAGTACATCGGTTCGCGCCTGCAGGGCCTGGGAATCGATTTCGATATTACCCGTCGCGGCACCGTGCGCGCGCGGCTACCGGGCAGCACCCCGGATGAGCCGGCCCAGGCGGTGGTCTGTCACGTCGACACTATCGGCGCCATGGTGCGCAACCTGCTGCCCAGCGGGCGCATGCTGGTCGCGCCGGTCGGTTACTGGAGCAGCCGCTTCGCCGAAGGCGCCAGGGTAACGCTGTTCACTGCCGGCAAGGCCTACCGCGGTACCTTGCTGCCGCGGGTAAAGTGGGGTGTCTCCCGCGATGCCGGCGTAGACGAGACGCCCATCGGTTGGGACCACATCGAACTACGCCTCGACGAGGAAGTCACCAGCGCCGACCAGCTGCAATCACTCGGTATTGAGATCGGTGACTTTATCGCCCTGGATACCCAGGCCGAAGTGCTTCCCAACGGCTTTGTGGTAGGCCGCAACCTGGACAACAAGGCCGGCGTGGCCGCGGTACTGGAAACCATCGCCGACATGGTGGGCCGGCAACAACAGCCGGCCCGTGATACCTATTTTCTGTTTACCGTGACCGAGACTGTAGGCTCCGGCGCCGGCGCGGCGATTCTTCCCGAGGTTAGCGAGCTGGTGACTGTGGACTTCGCCTCCGAGCCTTGGGCCGACCACAGTCCCTTCAAGCACCTGACCATTGCCTCTGGCGATGCCTCCGGCCCCTATGACTGGCACCTCACCCAGCACCTCAACGAGCTGGCGCGTGACAACGATATTCCCTTCGAGCGCCGGGTTCTGCCCGCCAGCCACAACGATGCGGCTGCGGCGCTGGCCGCCGGCCACGATGTGCGCACCGCGGTAGTCGCCTACGCGGCGGACGCCTCCCACAGTATGGAGCGCACCCACTTCCGCAGCCTCGAAAATGTCAGTGCGCTGCTGGAAGCGTACATGCTGAGTGCGCCGACCTTTGCTCACGACACCTCCACGACCACGGTGTCTGACTTCAGCCATCAGATCGAGGCCGACGGCCTGCCGGATACCCACCGGGACATACCGCGGCCGGCTGACGTTCTGCGGAGGGGCGGATGAACATCGAAAAGCTGCCCATCGACGAGGCCTTTCTCCACAAGGCACTGCTGGAGATGCTGGCCATTCCCAGCCCTACCGGATTCACGGATGAACTGGTGCGCTATGTCTGTGCGAGACTAGATGAAGTGGGAGTGCCGTACTCCCTGAGCCGCCGTGGCACTATCACTGCCACACTGACCGGGCGGCAGGGGGAACGCTCGCGGGCGGTGGCCAACCATCTCGATACGATCGGTGCGGCTGTCACCGGGATTCACGACAACGGTCGTCTCAGTCTCAAACCCATCGGCACCTGGTCGAGTCGCTTTGCCGAGGGCGGCCGCGTAACCGTGTTTGCCGGCGACAAGGCCTATCGTGGACAGGTCCTGCCACTGCTGGCCTCGGGCCACGCCTTCAATGAACGCATCGACCAGCTGCCGGTGGGCTGGGACCAGGTGGAACTGCGCATCAACCAACCGGTACACAGCGCCGAGGACACCCGCGCCCTGGGCATCGGCGAGGGCGACTTCGTGGCGTTCGATTCCGACCCGGAGTGGGACGAGTCAGGTTATATCACCGCGCGCCACCTCGATAACAAGGCCGGTGCGGCGGCTGCCCTGGCTGCCCTGAAGGCGCTGGTCGACAACCAGGTCACGCCTGCGGTTGACCTGCACGTGATGTTCACCATCACCGAGGAAGTCGGTACCGGCGCGGGGACTTCCCTGGAAGACAGGGTGGCGGAATTTGTCGGTATCGATATCGGCCCGGTGGCTCCCGGCCAGAACGCCAGGGAAACCGGTGTGACCCTTTGCGCCCAGGACACCAGCGGCCCTTTCGATCGCCTGCTCACCGGCGAACTACGCAAGCTGTGCCGCGCCCATGACATCAATTGCCAGACTGACGTGTTCCGCTATTACTACTCCGATGCGAACTCGGCCATTGTTGCCGGTCACGATGTTCGCCACGGGCTGGTGACCTTTGGCACCGATGCTACCCACGGTTACGAACGTACCCATCGCGACAGTCTCTATAGCATTGCGGCCCTGCTGGCGGTGTACGCCCAGGCCGAGCTACTGGACGATCACGCGATCGGGAGTCGGCCCGCAGCCTAGATTCGCGCCGGGGATTATCCCTGGGTCACAAAAACGCCCAGTCATCCGCAGGGCCCGGATGGTTGTGGCACACTGAGGACATGACTCAGTCAACCACGCCCCATGGCCAGGGTTAGGCAGCTCTTCATCTGGGTGCTGCTGGCAGCGCTGCTGTTCGGCGCGCACCTGTCCTGGCGCGAGACCCGCTACGGCCGCGGACCACAGGATCACTCCGGCGATCTGACCGGGCCCGGCCGCGAAATCGCATTTGTCTCCAACGTCGTTGAAGGCTCCGTCTCGATGGTAGACCTGGCCACCTACCAGGTCATCGATACGCTGGACGTGGTGCCGGACGGCAAACGGGTCGGCCTGTTTCGCGACCCGCTGCAGTGGCTCGCGCAGGGCTACCTCGAAAGCCGCGGCGGCCTCAACTTTGCCCAGGATACCGATCTGTCGCGAGACGGGCGGGTGCTGTACGTGTCACGCGGGTATCTCGGTGACGTGGCGGCATTCGACATCGCCAGCGGCGGCGTGCTGTGGCGCACTCCGGTGTCCGGCATGCGTGCCGACCATATGGATATCTCTCCGGACGGTCGTCGGCTCTACGTGTCGGCACTGATCTACGGCGGCAATATTGTCGAGGTGCTGGACGCCGCCAGCGGTGACCACCTCGGCGCATTCCCCACCGGACTGTGGCCACACGATGTTCACACCAGTCATGACGGTGCCCGGGTTTACGCCGCCAGCCTGGGCAATATGCTCAAGGATGGCGCCGAGCGTGATGCCGAACCCAATGCCTACAGCGTTACGGTAGTGGATGCAGTTTCACTGGGACGATTGAAGAGCCACCGCTTCGAATCGGGCGTGCGCCCCTTCGTTTTCAATCGCGACGAAACGCGGCTCTATGCTCAGCTCTCCAACGCCCATGCGCTGGTGTCCTACGACCTCAAGGCAGGGCGCCACCTGGGCCGGCTGGAGCTACCCATCGACCAGGGGGTGACCGAGGCCGACTGGGATTTCGAGGCACCGCATCATGGCCTGGCGCTAACACCTGACGAATCGACTCTGTGCGTGGCGGGGCGCGCCTCAGATTATGCGGCGCTGGTGCGGATCGCCGGCGACCAGCTGGCCACCGAAGCCGTTATCGATGTTGGCGATGCGCCCAGTTGGGCAACCCTCGACCTCGACGGCGGCCGCTGCCTGCTGCCCAATACCCGGAGTAACGACCTGTCGATCATCTCCATCGCCGAGCAGCGCGAGCTGGTGCGAGTGCGCGTCGGCGCAGCGCCGAAGCACGTGACCGTCGGCCGGGTACCCGCCTCGCTGTTGAACTGATGCTCTACTAGGCCGCGCTGCGCCGCTTGTGGCCGTCGCGCAGGTGGTCCACCGCTTCGCCGGCCAGCGACTCACCGGCCAGCGTGTACGCCTTGCCAAAACCTTTCACGTAGCGACCGCGCTCCGGTACCAGCCGGAACATCTTGAAGTCGGTGTGTTCGCCAAGATTGCGGGGGCGCTCGCCGTGACGTTCGGTCAGCGCCTGCATGGCGGTGTGCCAGTCCTGGCTGTCGTACTCGATGCGCTCCGCGCGCACCGTATAGTTCACGCGAACGCGTGCGAACAGCTCACCCGCCGAGTCCTCGTCTTCGATGATCAGTACCGAGGCAGTAGGGTTGCTCTGCAGGTTGATGGCGTGCAGGGCGATTTCGCTCAGCAGCACATAGAGGCACTCGTCACCGATGGCAAAGGGTGCATAGGAGGCAAACGGCACACCTTCCGGGTCGATGCTCGCGAGCTGCAGGCTACGGCGTGAATTGATAAACGCCATGACCTCGTCACTGAGGCGGCTTTCCATGGCTTTGTTCTTCATTGGGTCTCTCCTGAATCACAGTGGTCTGAAATTTTTGGCACAAGTTGTTAGGCACGGATTGTCAGGCGCGTAGTTGGGGACGCCCAGTCGGGGACGCCTGGTCGGGGACGCCCAGTCCTAGACGCTAAGCGTGCTGCGAATGCGCTGGAACTCCTCGAGCTGCTCGGCGATGATTTCGCCCTCGCTGTCGCGCCCTAGGAATACCTTGAATACAGTGCTGCCGCCGGCGTCTTCGAACGCGAATGCATAGCTGTCGCGGCCGCGGTGTGGCTTGTCCTGGAAGCGAACTCGCTGCAGCGCCTCCACCCGCAGGTGGCCGTGGAAGCCGGGTACCGGTCCGTCCAGGTTGTAAAAGCCCTCGGCGAGTGTGCCCTCCGGGAACGGGCCCTTGAATTCGAACACGCAGCCGCCGCTGAAGACGATGGTTACGGTGTTGCCCCACTGGGGCAGCGCCTGCAGCAGCGGTAGTACCTGGTCTTGCTGCAGCGTGGGTTCTACGGGCTGGTTCACGGATGCCTCCTAAAAGCTGTAACGGGCAAACAGGATGACTTCGCGGCCGGCCTCCGGGACCTGGTCCCAGGCGCGGGTGTAGAACTCGTCCTCGAGGTTGTTGATGTTCAGGTCCAGCTTCAGGCCCGGCACTGAGGCCGGCTGCCAGCTGGCGTAGAGATCGGTGACCGTGTAGCTGTCGAACACACTGCCATCCTGGTTTTCCGGGAAGTCGGTGCGGCGCTGGGCGGCGGCGTCAGTCACGCGCACACCGGTAAACAGGGTGTTGCGCAGGAAGCCGTAGCTGAGATCCGCCACCAGGGTATCGGCGGGAATGTTGGTGAGATCGCCACCGCTGTTGTCGTCCTCACCGCGGGTCTGGCCGTAGGCCAGCCTGAATACCAGTGCATTGCGCTGGTAGGTGCCCTGCAATTCGAAGCCCTCCAGGGTGGCCTGGTCGACGTTGATGTAGGTGGTCGTTCCGGCATCGCCGAAGGGGCCGAAGGTCGGGTCGGAGACCACCTGCTCGATAAAGTTGTCCACCTCGTTCTGGAATACCGACGCCTGCAGGTTGATGCGGTCGGCCCCGAGCGTGTCGGTGAAGTTGAACTGGCCGACCAGTTCAACATTGGCGGCCTGCTCGGGCTCGAGCTCGGCGTTGGGCACAAAGCCGTTGCAGAAGCCCGGGAAGATGCAGAAGTGGGTGCCGGTGGTGTAGAGCTCCTCGGCGGTGGGGGCGCGGAAGGCCTCATCGTAGCGCAGGGCCAGGGTGGCCCACTCGGTGGCGGTCCACACCAGCGCAGCCGACATCGAGGTGTCATCCGCCGAGCGTTCTTCATCGAGGTTGTCGGCTTCCGTGGTGAAGTCGTCGTAGCGCAGGCCCAGGTCCATGCGCCATTGCGCGGCCAGCGGAATCTCTGCCTTGGCGTAGGCGCTCCACACGTCGGTGATCGCCTGTGGAGGGGCAGGGCGGAACGTGCCGGAGCGCTCGGCCTCGAAATCCTCGCGGTAGATGTCAGCGCCCAACGCCAGGGTGGCCCAGCCGAACTCGCTGACGTTCATCAGGTTGATGCCGTATTCGTCGAGCTGGGTATTGTCAGCACGGCCGTCAGCCAGCCGCGATTCATCGATATCAATACTGTTCCAGTAGGCCAGCACCCGGCTGTTGATCAGCTCGGAGCCCGGATCGTAATCCCAGCGTACGCTGGCGTTGACGGTCTCTGAATCCCGGTCGAGCAGAAAGTTGCTGGTGTCGTTCGGTTCGGCCGTGCCGTTGGCAGGTACGCTGCCGTCAACGCGATTGGCCCTTACGTTGAACTGCAGGTCGTGGTGCTCTGCGACGGCCCAGTTCACCTTGGCCAGCACCCCGTGATCTTCGGTGGCGGAATCCTGCAAGGTGTCGCCGTTGCCCAGCTCCACATCATCGCTGTCCCGGAAGTAGCCGCTGACCAGCCAGTTGGCGCGGTCCGCCTGTCCCGCCAACGCCACGGTGGTGGTGAGCTGGTCGTTGTTGCCGTTGAAACCACTGCGCACAAAGCCGCCCAGTGCGCGCTCGCCCAGCAGGTCGGTGGGTTCCAGGGTGTTCTGGGCGATCACGCCACCCAGTGCGCCGGATCCCCACAGGCTGCTGGCCGGGCCGCGCAGGGCTTCCACGTTGCGCAGCAGTTCAGGGTCCAGGTAGTAGCTGGGACGGTGGCCAGACTCGAAAGAGAGGCGGGCGCCGTCGACCGTCTGCAGCACCTTGTTGCCGCCGAGACCGCGAATGTTAACCGTCTGGCTGCCGGCGCGGGGACCACCTTCAACACTGATATTGGGCTGGAAACGCAATACGTCGGCCACTGACTGGCCGGCGATGGATTCGATCTCATCGCGGTCCACGACCGAGATGGCGCGGCCGATGGCTGACAGGTCTCGCTCGACGCGAGTGGCGGTCACAACGATGTTCTCCAGCACCGGCGTGCTTTGCTGGGCGATTACCGTTGAGTTGAGAGAAAGCCCCAGGCATAGGGCGGTGAGGGTGCGGGCGACGGGTGTCCGTGTGAAGGGTCTTCCTATGGAGAGAGTACTGCTCATTCTCGGCATCCTTGGTTTCAGCAAGTGACGGGCTGGAGCCCTGAATGCCATTCAAGCTAGCAATGTTTTTTACGAATGTAAATAAGAATGATTCGCATTGCGATTCGTGAAAAGAAAAACTACACTGCGTCAAAATCCGCAGGAGAGACCCCCATGGTGATTCGATTACTGCCCGCCGCACTGCTGATGGCGCTGGTCGCCCAGGCTGCCGAGCAACCGTCAGCGCCGACCGCTACCGTACCCCAACGCCTGGTGAGTACCGACGCCGCCGCAACAGAAATCCTGCAGCTGTTGGGAGTGTCCGAGCGCCTGGTAGCGGTGGATGCTTCCAGTGAGCTGCCGGCGGGCCAGTCCTTGCCTCGGCTGGGTTATCACCGGGCCCTGTCGGCGGAGGGCCTGATCAGCCTGGCGCCGGATCTGGTCATCGGCTCCGAACACATGGGCCCGCCACATGTGCTTGAGGCGCTGGCGCGAGCCGAGGTGCCGGTATTAAAGCTCGACAGTCCGGAGAGCCTGCCGACATTGATCGCCAACATCGAAGCCATTGCCAACGCCACGGGAAGCCGGGGCGGGGCGGTGCTCGCGGAGCGGCTGCGCGGCCAGTCTGTGCAACTGGCAGACCAGGCCTTGCTGGGCCAGAAGGCGGCTTTCCTGCTACGGGCGGAGGGCGGCAAGTTGAGGCTCGCAGGTTCTGGCACCGCCGGGGCCGGCTTCCTCGACCTGCTGGGCGCAGACAATGTGGCCGAGCATGCCAATTACCGCTCGGTAACGCCGGAGGCACTACTGGCCCTGGCACCCGACCTGCTGGTGCTGGCCGATGCGGAGAACCTGGGCAGCCAGGCCTTCATCGAACAGTTCCCCGTCTTGCGTTTCAGTCCCGCGGTGCGTGATGGCCGCCTGTTTGCGGTGGATGCCGGCACGCTGGTAGCGGGCATCAGTGTGGCGGCAGTAGCGGAAGCCGGCCGCATCCAGCAGGCTGCCCGCCAGCAGTTTGCAGAGCAGGCCAACTGAGTGAAGACCCTGGTGCGCCTGCCACTGACCACCACAGCGCTGGCGCTGGCGGCACTGCTGGTCTTTGGATGCCTGGCCTCCATGTCGTCGGGCGCGCTGTCACTTCCCCTGTGGGACAGCCTGTTGGCTGTGCTCGACAATATCCTTGGCAGCAGCCGCAGCAGTCTGGCCGCCCACGAGCAGGCAGTCGTCTGGGAGCTGCGCCTGCCGCGCACCCTGTTGGCGGTGCTGGTAGGCGCGATGCTGGCCCAGTGCGGTGCTGCCATGCAGGGGCTGTTTCGCAATCCGCTGGCCGATCCCGGCATTATCGGCGTGTCATCCGGCGCTGCAGTCGGCGCCGTGCTGGCGATCTACTTTTCTCCCGTCGCTGCCAGCTGGTGGACGGTGCCGCTCAGCGCATTTGCCGCCGGCTTTGCCTGCAGCCTGCTGATCTATCGCCTGGCCCGCGCCAGCCTTGGCACATCGGTGCTGGTGCTGTTGCTGGCGGGCATTGCCATCTCGGCTCTCGCCGGCAGCCTGATCGGCCTGATCAGCTATGTCGCCGATGACAGCCGGCTGCGCGACCTCACGCTCTGGCAAATGGGTTCGCTGGCCGCGGCCGACAGCACCCGGGTGTGGCTCGCGCTGGTAGTCGCGGTGGCCATTGCCTGGCGCTTCCAGTATCGCGCCGCCGCCCTCAACGCGTTGCTGCTGGGTGAAGCGGAAGCGCGCCACCTGGGGATTCACGTCGAAAGCCTGAAGCGAGAGCTGATCCTGCTGGTGGCGCTGGGAGTCGGGCTGTCCGTTGCCTGCGCCGGCGTTATCGGCTTTGTCGGGCTGGTGGTGCCGCATATGGTGCGCACGCTCAGCGGCCCCGATCATCGCAGCCTGCTGCCGCTGGCCGGGCTCGGCGGCGCGCTGCTGCTACTGCTGGCCGATATTGTTTCGCGCCTGGTCATCCAGCCGGCGGAACTGCCGGTGGGCATGGTCACTGCACTGCTGGGCGCCCCGTTCTTTATCGTTTTGCTGCTGCAGCAAAAGGAGCGTGGCTAGATGCTGCAACTGGAACAGGTCGAGCTGCTGCGCAGCGGGTTCTCCCTGCGCATCGATTCCTGGGCAACTCATGCGAGAGAGTTTCACGCGCTGCTCGGATGCAACGGCGCCGGCAAGTCGACCTTGCTGAGGCTGGTGGCGGGGGAGATGCCCTATCGGGGCAAGGTGACCTTGCACGGGCAGGACCTGGGCGCCTGGAACTCGGAAGAGCGGGCGCGTCACCTGGCGGTATTGCCCCAGAGTTCCCAGCTCAACTTTGGCTTTACCGCGGAGGAGGTCGTGGCCCTGGGCGCCACGCCATTGCGGCTCGCCTGGCGAGAGCAGAACGACGCGGTACGCCGGGTCATGGAGTTGGCTCAATGCGCCAGGCTGCGGGGGCAGGCATATCCGCGCCTGTCGGGCGGTGAAAAACAGCGGGTACACCTGGCCCGTTGCCTGTTGCAGTTATCACAGGCAGAGCGAGCACCGCTGCTGTTACTGGACGAACCCACATCGGCCCAGGATCTCGGCCAGCAGCACACGCTGCTGGGCCGGGTGCGCGAGCTTTGCGAAATCCAGGGTTACGGGGTTGTTGCCGTACTGCACGACCTCAACCAGGCGCTGCGCTATGCACACCGTGCCAGCCTGCTGGACGCGGGGCGCCTGGTCGGGGAGGACAGCCCAGACGCGTTGCTGACTCCGGAGCGGGTGCAGGTGTTCTGGGGCTATCCCGCCCAGCGCGTCACCAACCAGCGCGGCGAGGCAGTACTGGTCTGAGGCTCGCCGGGTAGCTCAGGCCTCGCGCACCGGCAGCACCTGGGAGTGCTTGATCTCCTTCAGGCTGAAGTTCGACTCGATGCTTTCCACCCCGGGGAATTTCAGGATTCTCTGCATGGACAATTCCGAGAAGTGGTCCATGCTGTAAGCGACCACCTTCAACAGAAAGTCGTGGCTGCCACTCATGGCGTGGCATTCGACGATATGCTCCTCGGCCTCGACCGCGGCGAGAAAGCCGGCCTGGCGCTCCTCGTTGTGCTGCCCCAGTGAGACCTGCACGAACGCCGTGACCTGCAGGCCCAGGGCGCGTTGGTCGAGGCGGGCGTTGTAGCTCACTACGACGCCGCTGCTTTCCAACTGGCGCACGCGCCGAAAACAGGGCGACTCCGACAGGCCGACGCGTTCCGCCAGCTCGACGTTGGAGATCCGGCCATTGGCCTGGAGGATGCGCAGGATATCGCGCTCGGCGCGGTCGAAGGGCATGGAAGAAATCTCCGATTCAGATGGTCATACCGGCAGAAATCACCGGTTAGATGGCAGTATACCGGTGAAATAGAAGAAAATCGCCGGCTTTGGCGGCGTATAGTGCTTAGAGCTGGATCTTTGTTTGGCGCCCCGGCGCCGTCGGAATTTACACAGCGGGAGGACCTGACACATGGCAGACCTGTTCGAAAACCCCATGGGCCTTGATGGCTTTGAATTCGTTGAGTACGCGGCGCCGGAGCGCGGCGTGCTGGAACCCGTCTTTGAGCAGATGGGTTTCACCCTGGTGGCGAAGCACCGTTCCAAGGACGTGGACCTGTGGCGCCAGGGCGACATCAACTTCATCGTCAACTACACCAGGAACTCTCCCGCCTTCTACTATGCCGAAGAGCACGGGCCCTCCGCCTGTGGCATGGCGTTCCGGGTCAAGGACGCGGGCGAAGCCTACCAGCGTGCCCTGGAACTGGGTGCGCAGCCGATCGATATTCCCTGCGGCCCGATGGAGTTGAAGCTGCCCGCGATTCGCGGCATCGGCGGCGCCATACTCTATTTGATCGACCGCTACGAAGACGGAGTGTCGATTTACGACATCGATTTCGAATGGCTGGACGGCGTTGACCAGCGCCCGGATGGCTGTGGCTTCAAGGTGATCGACCACCTGACTCACAACGTCTATCGCGGCCGCATGGACTACTGGGCCAAGTATTACGAGAAGCTGTTCAACTTCCGTGAGATTCGCTACTTCGATATCAAGGGTGAATACACCGGCCTGCAGTCTCGCGCCATGACCGCGCCGGACGGCAAGATTCGCATTCCGCTGAACGAGGAATCAGGCGGCGGCGAAGGCCAGATCGAAGAATACCTCATGGAGTACAACGGCGAAGGCATCCAGCACATCGCCTTTGCCTGTGACGATCTGCTGACCTGCCTCGACAAGCTGATCGAGCGCGGCGTGCCGCTGATGACAGCCCCGCCGGAAACCTACTACGAGATGCTGGAAGAGCGGCTGCCGGGCCACGGCGAGCCGGTCAACGAACTGAAGCAGCGCGGTATCCTGCTGGACGGTACGACAGAAGACGGCCACCAGCGCCTGCTGCTGCAGATTTTCTCGGAAACTCGCATCGGGCCGATCTTCTTCGAATTCATCCAGCGCAAGGGTGACGAGGGTTTCGGTGAGGGCAATTTCCAGGCCCTTTTCGAGTCGATGGAGCGAGACCAGATTCGCCGCGGCAAGATCAGCGCTGACGACGCGGCCGCCTGACGCCGCCTCCAGAACGAGAAAAGGCGCGCCAATGGCGCGCCTTTTTTTTGCCCCGGATATTCCGGGGCACTAGCCCTGCTGCTTCAGGACTGCGGCAGAATCACCGCGTCGATGACGTGAATGACGCCATTGGACGCTGCGATATCGGTGCTGACCACGTGCGCATTGTCGACCATGACTTTGCCGTCGTGGGTGGTGATTTTCACGTCACCGCCTTGCACGGTGGTGACTGAATCCAGCGTTACCACGTCCTTGGCGTACACTTCACCGGCCACCACGTGATAGGTGAGTACTTCGACCAGCTTGTCCTTGTTCTCCGGCTTCAACAACATGTCTACCGTGCCGTCGGGCAGTGCGGCAAACGCTTCGTTGGTGGGGGCAAACACCGTGTAGGGGCCCTCGCCCTGCAGGACTTCAGCCAGGTCGGCGGCCTTGACGGCGGCTACCAGGGTGCTGAAATCGTCATTGCCGGCGGCAATTTCAACGATGGTCGGCTTCATCATTTCCTGTTTTGCCATGTCGCCATGACCACCGTGGTGGCCGGCAACGGCATTGATGGCAACGGGCAGCATGGCGGTGACGGCAACGGCCGCGACGAGCTTTTTGAGGTTCATACAACATCTCCAGTGAGCATAGGCTCTGGTTGGCAAGGTACAGGCGGACGACGGGGGATCGTCGAGGGTGTATACGTGGCTACTTGTTGCTCACGCCATGCAGACTGGTGATGAGGTAGGACAGAAGGCGGACGTGCGGAGCGAATCTCAATTTCCACACCGCGGTGTAATCTCGGACGAAGTCGCGTGCACAAAAAAAGGCCGCCCGTAGGCGGCCGTTCTCGATGCAACCTGGTGTGTTACTTGCCAATCCAGGCGTTGCACCAGCCGTTGCCGTTCACCAGGCGACCCTGGAAGATGGAGCAGGCACCCCAGCCGTCACCCTGGTCCTGGTACAGTGCGCAGTTGTTGCAGAACTGCTGGGCGCCTGCGTCTCCGGCGCGCTTCGGCCACTTGGCGGTATCTACCTGGGTGGCGTCATGCAGATAACCCAGTGCCACCGCGGTGGGGTCGTCTTCGGTCACTTTGTCTGCCGCCATGATCGGGCGAGCGACCAGTGAAGTGGCGATAATCGCACCACCGGCAGCCAGTACGTCACGACGGGTAAATTGCTTTGACTTACTCATGTAAATGGCCTCGTTCAGTTTAAGTCGTTACATCACATCTTAGATGCAAGTAATTCTCATTCGTATTGTGGACAAAACATCTACAAACGTGAGATGTGCCTTTGTTACGCATAATAACCAAAGTGGCTCAGTTTAGTTCAGCTT
The DNA here is from genome assembly GCA_036351375.1 of Halieaceae bacterium. GTDB lineage: Bacteria > Pseudomonadota > Gammaproteobacteria > Pseudomonadales > Halieaceae > JANQIO01. The sequence continues at coordinate 33,344 of JAZBOY010000032.1, read as the reverse complement.
GTGTTTAGATGCCCCCGTTTCTGCGAATCCGCAGGGTGGGGCACTACCGTACCATGCCGCGTATAACGCGCATCGCCACAGAGGTTTAGACATGTATATTGCGTCACAGTTGCTGGCCGCCGGCCTGTTCGGTTCCATGCTGTTTTTCTCTTTTGTCATGGCTCCGCTGATATTTACGCAGCTGGACGAAGCTACCGCCGGGCGGTTCATCCGCGCGGTGTTCCCCTGGTACTACCTCGTGCTGCTGGCACTCAGCGGCATTGCCGCCGTGACCCTGTTCAGCGTGGCACCGCTGGAAGCCGGCGTGATGCTGGCCATCGCCTCCATGGCGGCCTTCTCGCGCCAGGTGTTGATGCCGCAGATAAACCGGCAGCGCGACCAGGCCGCAGAAGGAGACGCCTCGGCGGGCAAGCGCTTCGACCAGCTGCATCGCTTCAGTGTGATCATCAATATGGTGCAACTGGTGGGCGTAACGGTTGTACTGATCCTGCTCGCCCGCACATGACGCCGGGCGAGCGCGATCTGTGGCTGCTGCCGCTGGGCGGCTGCGGCGAGATCGGTATCAATATGAACCTCTATGGCCACGCCGGCCGCTGGCTGATGGTCGACTGCGGGATCGGCTTCGATCGTGAAGCCGTTGCCACTCGCGTGTTTACCGCCGACAGCGATTTTATTGCCAGCCGCCGCGACGGCCTGGAAGCCCTGCTGGTAACCCACGCCCACGAGGATCATGTGGGAGCGGTGGCCTGGCACTGGCCGCAGCTGCGCTGCCCGGTGTACTGCACGCGGTTCACCGCGGAAATCCTGCAACGCAAATTGGTGGAGGCGGGCCTGGCCGGCCGCGTTCCGGTGCACGTGGTGGAAACGGGTGATGAGATCACCCTGGGGCCGTTTTCCGTGCAGTGGATGGGGCTTACCCACTCGACCCCCGAATCCCAGGCGCTGGTGATCCGCACCCCCGTTGGCAATGTCTTCCACACCGGCGACTGGAAGTTGGATGCCGACCCGGTGGTGGGCGATGGTTTCGATGAGCGAGCCCTGCGCCGGCTGGGAGACGAGGGCATGCTGGCGATGGTCTGCGATTCCACCAATGCCACGGTGGAAGGTCGCAGCACCAGTGAGGGCGAACTGGGACGGGCGCTGTTGGAACAGGTGCTGGCAGCCCCGCGGCGGGTAATCGTGGCCTGCTTCGGCAGCAATATCGCGCGCCTGGTCACCTTGGCCAGGACCGCGGCGGAAGCTGGGCGCTACCCGGGCCTGCTGGGCCGCTCGCTGGAGAACTATTACCGGGCGGCGCGAGCCAGCGGGCTCTGGCCCTTGGATACCGACATGGCGCAGGCGGCCCACCTCGGGTACCTGCCTCGCGATGAAGTGTTTGCGGTAGCCACCGGCAGCCAGGGTGAGGCGGGCGCCGCGCTCTACCGCCTGGCGCAGGACAGCCACCCGGCCTTTGAGCTGGAGCCTGACGACACAGTGATTTTCAGCTCACGCGTGATCCCCGGCAATGAAGACTCCCTGGAGCGGCTCTACCAGCGCTTGCGCTCGCGTGGCGTTCGCGTGGTGACCGAGGACAGTACCGCCGCACCCATCCACGCTTCCGGGCATCCCGCCCGCGACGAACTGCGCGATATGTACCGCTGGATTCGCCCGAAGATCGCCGTGCCCGTGCACGGCGAACCCCGTCACCTCGATGCCCATGCAGCGCTGGCAAAGGATGTTGGCGTGCCCATGCAACTGAATGGTCGCAACGGTGACCTGTTCAAGCTGGCGCCGCAGCCCGGCATTCGCCGAGGGGCGGCCGAAGTAGGGAGAATCGAGGTAAGGCGCTAGGCCAGCCGCGGCAGCGGCGACGAGTCCAGCCAGTGCCTGCCGCTGTGGCCTGACAGCCCCGCCAGTGCCATCGAGGACTCCAGCGATTTGGCCATGCCCGCTGCCAGCAGGCGCCGGTAGTAGGGGAGTTGCGCCACGTAGTAGGGCAGGGACTCTTCCAGTGCTGACTCACTGTCGAGCAGGGCCACAAAGCCCTGCTGGAATTCCGCCAGCGCTGCCACCAGGTCGGGCTGCTCGGCGAGGTCATCTGCCGGCGCGAGGGTCCAGGTCATATCCCGCTGTAGCTCACAGCGCCCTGCGCAGGGCCCCGGTGCCCGGCCGCGCCATTCCGCTGGCGCTATCAGTGAGAGCAGCCAGCCGCCCTCGCGCAGATACAGGAAGTAGTCCACACCGGTGGTGGGTTTGAAGTTGAACTCGGCGGACAGTACCAGCAGGGTCGTGAAGTAGTCGGCCAATACCTGCCGCGGCGCCTTGGCCGTTACCTGTGCCGGCTGGGCGCCGCGCCATTCTTCCAGTACCGGCGTCAGCCCCTTGCCTTGGGGGTTTGGATTCTGTGGCATTACCAGATCACCTGTTTAAACAGCTCTATACGCAGGCCGATCACCAGCGCGTTATCCAGGCCCTCGTCGAGCCCGGGATTGAAAATGTACTGGATGTCGGGCTGCAAGCGCAGCCAGGGAGTCACCTGCACGCTGTAGGTCAATTCGATATTGGTTTCTGCGCGGCTTGCGCCCCTGTCGCGCAGCGGCTCTCCGGCGAAGGCAGCCGCCACCGCAATGCCGGCGCGGTCATTCAGATCACCGGGGATGCCGTCCCACACCAGGCCGGTGCCGAAGTAGCTGCCGACGGCCTGCACCTCTTCGGAGGCCACGCCATAACGCACCCAGGTGGACAAGGTGCCGGGCAGTATTTCACCGGCCAGCGAGCCGTAGATACCGTTGCTATACTCACTGCCACCATCGCCGTCGATCACTTCAAAGTCGCTGGTGTAGTGCCAGGCCCCCGCCTTTACTATCCAGCGCTCGTCGACCCGGTAGCTCCCCTCTGCCACCAACAGGGCACCGTCACTCTCCGACAGGTCGATGTCCGTGCGGGCCGGTCGTTCCGGGCCTCCGGCCACACCGTCCAGGATGGCGCCGCGCAAGGTGGTGCGATCGCCGACGCGGGTGTGGCCATACAGCGCGAGCGCTGTCACCGGAAAGATGGATGGGCCGCGTTCGCCGCTGAGCGCAAACTCGGCGCCGATGCCGTGGGAGCTGTTGACGAAAAGCAGCGCCGGCTCGATCACATCGATACGTGAATTCAGGTCCCACAGGCCGAACAGCAGGCCGCGGTCCTCGGTTTCTGATCCATGCTCGATATAGGCCTGGTAGAGGCGTGTGGCCTGGTTGGCCTCGATGCTGCTGACAATCTGGGTGTCGCCCACCACGTCGGCAGAAAAGCTTTCACCTTCGTTATAGCTGCCGTGCACATACACGCTGAGGTCCTTACCTCGCCAGCTGTCAGGCTGCCAGCGCGTCCACAGGTCCACATTGGAGAGAAAGCGGTCTGCCTCGCGAATGCCGCCGTCGGTATTGTTCAGGTAGTCGCCGGTGACCAGCAGGTTGAGCTTGCGGTCTTCTTCTGCCTGGGCGGCCAGCGCCACCGTGGCCAGGATGCTGGCTAGCAGGCTGGAGATCGGGCGGCGCTGAATGAGGCTGTAGCTGGGGGCTGGGATAGCGGGGGTGTGGGGTGTCAAATTCAGGGTAGCCTACGGCGTGAGTGCCTGATCAGATTGTTTGCCGACCCGGCCGAACACGCCAGCCAGGTCGCATTTTTGTCGCCTGCGGCCATGCATCAAACAGCGGCAGCCAGTAGACTGGGGCGCATTATGAGCAGGAATCCAACAACTCGCCGCGCCTTTTTTGCGGCACTGCTACTGCTGGGCAGCGCAGCGTCTACCGCTGCCGGTGCTGCCTGCGCACAGCGCCAGCAGGCGCCGGCCGAGGGCGGTGCACTCGGCAGCGAGCTGTCACTGCTGAGCTGGAATATCCAGAAGCTGTCCAATGCGGGCTGGGACCGTGACCTGAGGGCGCTGGCCGCAGATAGCGAACTGGTGATGCTGCAGGAAGCGGTGCTGGACGGCGGCATCGCCGCGCTGTTACCCGGCACCATGGACCGCGCTTTCGCGCCGGGCTATATCGCCGGCAGCGATACCACCGGGGTGATGACCCTGGGAGCGGCGGCGCCCAGTCGCGACTGCCAGTTTGCCGCCATGGAACCCTGGTTGCGCACTCCCAAGGCCGCGCTTGTCACCGAGTATGCGCTGGATGGCCGAGCTGACAGCCTGCTGGCCATCAACCTGCACGGGGTGAATTTCAGCTTCGGCGTCAGTGCGCTGGAAGCGCAGCTGGCGGAGCTCGCCGGCCTGCTGGCCGAACATGAGGGACCTGCCGTGGTCGCCGGGGATCTCAATACCTGGAGCGCCTCGCGGCAGCGGCTGGTAGACCAGTTTATGCGTGAGCATGGCCTCAATCCGGTGCGCTTTGAGCCCGATCATCGCAGTCGTCCACTGGGCCGGGCCCTCGACCACATCTACCTGCGTGGCCTCAGGGCCACCGCGGCCGAAGTAGTACCGGTGGGCAGCTCCGACCACAACCCGCTGCGCGTGCAACTGGCGGTCGAATGACCTGGCGTTGGCTGTGCTTGCTGGCCCTGCTGGTCAGCGGTCCCGCGCTGGCGCAGCCGGAGCAGGCGGAGCGTGAAATCGACTACCTGCTGGGCTTTGTGGCCGACAGCGGCTGCAGTTTCCACCGCAACGGTAGAGACCATGCCTCGCAGGAGGCGGCCGAGCACCTGCGCATGAAGTACCGCCGCGCGAAACGCTACGCCCCGACTGCTGGATCCTTCATCGACCGCCTGGCCAGCGAAAGCTCCTGGAGTGGCAAACCCTATACGGTGACCTGCGGTGAGCACACGGAGCCCAGTGGCACCTGGCTGCATCAGGCACTGGCGGACTACCGGGCCGCTGCAGACTGAACGCCGCCGGCTTCCTCGAGAATACCTTCCAGCAGCGTTTCCGCTTCCTCAGCCCAGGCCAGGCGGGTCTCGCAGTGCCGAATACCGGCCAGCAGCGCCAGGTAAATCCCACGCCGTCGCACCGGCAAAGTGCCCGGCTCTGCGTAGTGTCGCTCGCGGATGCGCTGGTACAGCGCGAGGCGCGCGCTGTCTTGTTCGCGGCGCTCGACCAGTTCCCGGTGCAGGTGGGCGGCATTGTCCGCTGACAGGTTGTAGAACTTCACGAACATGTCGTCCTTGGATTCCGTGACCCGGCTGTCTCCCAGCACCCATTGCTCCAGCGCTTCGCGGCCGGCATCGGTCAGCCCGTAGATCACCTTGTCGGGTTTGCCGGCCTGGGGCACGTCCTCGCTTTCCAGCAGGCCCTGCTTTTCCAGGTCGCGCAGGGCCTTGTAGATTTGCTGGTGACTGGCTTTCCAGAAGAAGCCCAGCGAAGTGTCAAAAGACTTGGTCAACTCATAGCCGCTAAGACGGTCGTCGAGCAGGGCAGTCATGATGGCGTGATTGAGGGCCATGGGCCTGATCCGGGGTAAATGCGTATACAGGGTAATGCGTGATAAACCATAAGCAAAGAGTTGCATAATTGATATCACACGCTATGCTATTGGCAGTTATGCAATAGTTTGCATATACAGTTTGCATATAAGCATGTCGATCCAAACACATCGAAGAGGGAAACCCATGGCCTTGCCACCCGTATTTGACACCCTGCGCCTGCCGGTCGTCGGTGCGCCGCTGTTTATCATTTCCAACCCCGACCTGGTGATTGCCCAGTGCAAGGCCGGCATTGTGGGTTCCTTCCCGTCGCTGAATGCGCGCCCGGCCCACGTCCTCGACGAGTGGCTGGATCGCATCACCACCGAACTGGCCGAGTACGACGCCGCCCACCCGGAGGCCCCCTCGGCGCCGTTTGCAGTGAACCAGATTGTGCACGGCTCCAATGACCGCCTGGAGCACGACCTGGAGATGTGCGTGAAGTACAAGGTGCCCATCGTTATCACCTCCCTGGGCGCCAAGGAGCATGTCAATGAGGCGATTCACTCCTACGGTGGCATCGTGCTGCACGACATCATCAACAACCGCTTTGCGAAAAAAGCCATCGAGAAGGGCGCAGACGGCCTGATCGCCGTTGCCGCCGGCGCCGGTGGTCATGCCGGCGTGCAGTCACCGTTCGCGCTGGTGCAGGAAATTCGCGAGTGGTTCGATGGCCCACTGCTCCTGTCGGGCTCCATTGCCAACGGCAGCGCCGTGCTGGGTGCCCAGGCCATGGGTGCCGACCTCGCCTACATCGGCTCGGCCTTTATCGCCACCGAGGAAGCCAACGCCGAGCAGGCCTACAAGCAGGCCATTGTCGACAACGCCGCCAGCGACATCGTCTACACCAACCTGTTTACCGGTGTGCATGGCAACTACCTGCGTCCCTCCATCGAGTCCGCCGGCCTCGACCCCGACGACCTGCCGCAGAGTGATCCCTCCGCCATGAACTTCGGCTCCGGCGGCAACCAGGACAAGAAGGCCTGGAAGGACATCTGGGGCTGTGGCCAGGGCATCGGCGCCGTAAAGTCAGTAGGCTCCACGGCGACTGTCGTGGGCCGCATGCAGGAAGAATACGCGGCCGCCCAGGCGCGTCTCACTGCCATTGCTCCCCAGGCGGCACCTGCTCGCCAGGTCGCCTGACCGCTCCGGAGTTCAGTCTCCAAGACCGCCCCGGCTTTCTGCCGGGGCGGGTTTGACACGCCGCCACCACCTGTCGAAGCTTGGGATGCCAGTCTCAGGAGCCCGACATGGATGCACAACAGGTCGCCGTCCTCGGCGATGAGCTGTTCACCGCGCTGCGGGAACAGCGCATGCTCAGCCCGCTTACAGACCGTTTCGATGACATCGGCATTGAAGACGCCTATCACATCTCCCAGCGCATGCTGGAGCGGCGCCTGGCGGATGGCGAAACCGTGGTCGGCAAGAAGATCGGTGTCACCAGCAAACCGGTACAGGACATGCTCGGCGTGTTCCAGCCCGACTTCGGCTTTCTCACCGATGCCATGGTGTTTGAAGATGGCGCGGATATACCCATTGCCGGGCACCTCATACAACCCCGTGCCGAGGGTGAGATAGCCTTTCGCCTGAAAGCCGACCTGCAGGGCCCCGGCGTCACCGAGGCCGACGTGCTGGCCGCCACCGAGACCATCATGCCCTGTTTCGAGATCGTGGATTCGCGCATCCAGGACTGGAAGATCAAGATCCAGGACACGGTAGCCGACAATGCCTCCTGCGGTGTCTACGTGCTTGGCAGGAACGAGGTCGACCCGCGGGATTTCGACCTGCCCGCTCTGCATATGACCATTTACAAGAACGGTGAATTTCTCAGCGAAGGGTGCGGCGCCGCTGTTCAGGGCAACCCGCTCACGGCAGTATCTTGGTTGGCCAATACACTCGGGGAGTTTGGCATTCCCTTCCGGGCGGGTGAGGTCATACTCTCCGGCTCCCTCGCCCCGCTGATCCCGGTGGTAGCCGGGGACCGGATGCGCCTTGAGCTCGATGGCATTGGTGAGTGTTCATGCCAATTTGTTTAGGACTACGTAGTGCGGTGTGGCCGCAATGGGTCTAGGGAAGTGGCGCCGCCAACGCAGGAATCCGAAAGAGGAAGGGAAATGGGAACAAAGGTAAAAGCAGCCATCATCGGTCCGGGAAACATCGGGACGGATTTGCTGATGAAAGCCATGCGCAGCGAGGTGATCGAGCCCGTGTGGATGGTGGGTGTGGTGCCGGATTCGCCCGGTCTCGCCAGGGCGGCAGAGCTGGGCCTGAAAACCACCGCGGAGGGTGTCGATGGCATGCTCGACGAGATGCGGGCCGATGGAGTGCAGATCTGCTTCGATGCGACCTCCGCCGCGGTGCACGCCGAGAACAGCCGCAAAGTGAATGAGCACGGAGCGGTGATGATCGACCTTACGCCGGCGGCCATCGGACCCTTCTGTGTGCCCACCGTAAATCTCGACTCCGCCGTGGCGGCGCGGGCGATGAATGTGAACATGGTGACCTGCGGTGGCCAGGCGACCATCCCGCTGGTGTATGCGGTGAGCCGCGTGCAGGAAGTCAGCTACGCGGAGATCGTGGCAACGGTGAGCTCGAAGTCAGCCGGGCCCGGCACCCGCAAGAATATCGATGAGTTCACCCGTACCACCGCGGAAGGTATTCGCAAGGTGGGTGAGGCGGAAGAGGGCAAGGCCATCATTATCATCAACCCGGCGGAGCCGCCGCTGATCATGCGCGACACTATCCACTGCCTGACCCGGCATACGCCCGACCAGCAGGCAATCACCGACTCGGTGCAGGAGATGATTGCCGAGGTGCAGAAATACGTGCCCGGGTACACCCTCAAGAACGGCCCCGTATTCGACGGCACGCGGGTGTCGATCTACATGGAAGTGGAGGGCAAGGGAGATTTCCTGCCGAAGTATGCGGGCAACCTCGATATCATGACTGCGGCGGGGCTGCGGACGGCAGAAATGTACGCAGAACAGATACTTAGCGGGAACTTCTCACCTGAAGTATCCGCCGCATAGGAGGCCATCATGGACCTGAAAGGCAAGCAAATCACCGTGCACGACATGTGCCTGCGCGATGGCATGCACCCCATGCGCCACCAGATAACGGTGGAGCAGATGGTGTCCGTGGCGAAAGCCATGGACGAGGCGCGGGTGCCGCTGATCGAGGTGACCCACGGCGACGGCCTGGGCGGCAAGAGCGTCAACTATGGCTTTCCGGCGGCCTCCGATGAGGAGTACCTGCGGGCGGTGTGCGGGGCGGTCGAACACACCAAAGTATCCGCGCTGCTGTTGCCTGGCATCGGCACCGTCGACCACCTGCACATGGCGGTGGATTGCGGCATCTCCACCATTCGCGTGGCCACCCACTGTACCGAGGCAGATGTCTCCGAGCAGCATATCGGCATGGCCAGCCAGATCGATGGGCTGGACACCGTGGGCTTCCTGATGATGGCGCACATGATTCCCGCTGAGGAACTGGTGGTGCAGCTCAAGCTGATGGAGTCCTACGGCGCCAACTGCGTCTACATCACCGACTCCGCCGGCTACATGCTGCCGGACGACGTCACCGACCGGGTAGCACTGGCACGCAAGGAGTTGAAGCCCGAGACCGAGATCGGCTTCCACGGCCACCACAACCTGGCCATGGGCATCGCCAACTCGCTGGCGGCGGTGGCTGCCGGTGCCTCGCGCATCGACGGCTCCATGGCGGGCCTGGGGGCCGGGGCGGGGAACACTCCGCTGGAGGTCTTTATTGCCGTGTGCGAGCGCATGGGGGTGGAGACCGGGGTGGACCTGTTCAAGGCCATGGACATCGCCGAAGACCTGATCGTGCCGATGATGGAGCAGCCTATCCGCATCGATCGCGACGCGCTGACCCTGGGCTACGCCGGCGTCTACTCTTCCTTCCTGCTGTTTGCCAAGCGCAGCGCCGAGAAGTACCAGTTGTCCTCCAGGGATATCCTGGTGGAACTGGGCCGCCGCAAAACTGTGGGCGGGCAGGAAGACATGATCGAGGACCTGGCGCTGGATATGGCCCGCGAGGCGGGCACGATCTAGGGCACCGCATTAATCAGAGGTGCCCTAGCTCAGGGTCCTGCGGCTCGCGACCCCGGCGAGCAGGGTGGCAAAGACTACATACACTACAGCCCCCCAGGCCTGGCGTTCGATACTGACGCCGGCGTCGATCAGCCAGCCCATCAGCACCGGCGCGATGGCGCTGGAGAACACCATGGCGGCGGTGGTCACCGACTTGATGGAGCCCATGTGCAGGGTGCCGTACTTTTCGGCGAAGAACGGCGAAGAGAGGGTCGCATAGCTGCCGATCGTCACCGCCAGCAGCACCAGGAATGCCACGGCCACCCACAGCCCGTCAGCGCTGCCGAGGATGGCAAGGCCCAGCCCCATGGGCAGGCACACGAAGGGCACCAGCCGGATGGCCCCAAAACGATCCACCAGCACGCCGGTAAACAGCTTCATCAGCACCGAGGTGAGTGCGTAGAGGGTGTAGAGGCTGCCCCAGATGGCCAGTGACCAGCCCTTGGCCTCCACCAGGTGCACCTGGTGAAACATGAAGCCGGTAAACAGCATGGGCTGCGCCAGCAGGGCGGGCATGAACAGGTAGAAGAGGGGGTCGCGCAGCATCTCGTCGCGGGTCCACTGCCGCTGCACGGGTGCCGCGCCGTTCCCATCAGTATCCGCCGGCGCTTCCATTGACTTCAGGTAGTCCCGGTGACGCTGCCCGTGCCCCTTCAGCAGGTAGGTCACTGCCAGCGGCAGCAGCACGGCCAGGGCGAGGCTCCAGATCACCCAGGACTGGCGCCACCCCACCAGCGCCAGCAGCGCTACCACCAGTGAAGGCAGGATGGCTTCCGAGGCGGAATAGCCGATGCCGCTGAGCGCATTGGCCTTGCCCTTTTCGTGTGGCAGGTAGCGCACCATGGCTGTGGCGCCGGCCATGCCCACATGACCCTGGCCGGCCTGGCGCATGATCAACATGGCAACAAACAGCAGCGCCAGTGAATCGGCCACCGACAGCAGCAGGCCTCCAGCGGCGAGCGTAAGCACGGCCAGGTAGGCATAGCGCCGCAAATCCATGCGATCGATCAACACGCCGGTCTTAAGCAGCAGCAGGGCGCTCACCAACGTGGCGGCCGAGTACACTGCCCCGAAGTCTCCATGGCTTAGCCCCAGGTCGCTCCTGATCGCGCCGCCAAACAGGGCGATAAAATAGGTTTGCCCGAAGCTCGAGGCAAAGGTCATGGCAAAGCCAAAACTCAGCAATCGCCACTCGCTGCGGATCAGCGGCAGGAAGGATTTCATGGGGTGGGTTCTGTGAAAAAGTTCGCGATTCTAGCCCAGCGAGCGGCCATGGGTCACGTTTCACCGCCGCGCAACTTTTTTTCACTGGAGTGAGTTGGTATATATTCTCTCATGCAGACTTACCTCGCCTATCGCGGTTATCGCGGCACGGTCAACTTCAGTGAGGAGTTGCAGTGTTTCTACGGCAAGATCGACGAGATCAGCACCCTGGTGTGCTACGAGGGCGATACCCGCACCGCGCTTCAGGAAGCCTTCGAGAGCGCCGTTGACGACTACCTGCTGAACTGCGCGCGACTCGGCAAGGAGCCCGAGCGGCCCTTTCCGCGCCTCGCTTGCTGAATACAGCTTCTACTTTTAATTCCGCGAGTTCTAATCCCTCGAGGTTTCCGCCTCTGCCTGCTAGGCCGCTTTCCGGCCAATCAGCCCAGCCAGGGCCATCCCGGCCAGCATGGCCCCGACGAACACGGCGGTTTTCACATCCAGGTAGACCAGGGCAGACAGTGCCGGGCCCGGGCAGTAGCCGAATACACCCCAACCCATCCCGAACAGCGCCGCGCCCCCCAGCAGCCGCGGGTCGACGTCTTTTCGCGTCGGCAGGCTGAAATCGGGCGCCAGCAAGGGGCGGCGGCGCAACACCCAGCGAAACGACAACAGGGTGACACACACTGCACCTCCCATCACAAACACCAGGTCCGGGTCCCAGGTGCCGAACAGGTCCAGGAAGCCCAGCACCTTGGCGGTGTCAGTCATTCCCGACAGGGCGAGGCCGGTGCCGAATAGCAGGCCACAGGCGAGTGCAGCAAGGTTCTTCATGCGATTCCCCAGGCGTGGTGCAGCAGGTAGACGGTAGTGATGCCGGTGGCCATGAAGGTCAGCGTGGCCATCAGCGACCGCACCGAGAGGCGGCCCAGTCCGCACACTCCGTGGCCACTGGTGCAGCCGCTGCCGAGGCGCGTTCCCAGGCCGACCAACAGGCCGCCGACGACGGCAAACGGCAGGCCGAGGGCTGGCGATGAGGGGTACGGCGTGCCGCTCAGGCCATGGTAGACAAGAGGTCCCAGCAGCAGTCCGACCAGGAAGCACCAGCGCCAGCCGTTGTCGCTTCCCAGGCCTTCGGAAACGGCACTCCAGAGAATGCCGCTGATGCCTGCGATGCGTCCCAGCAGGTACAGAAGCCCGGTGGCCGCCAGTCCAATCACCAGGCCGCCGATCAGCGGTGTCAGGTATGTACTCATGGTTGTCCTCCTGAGCGGATTCTAACCCAGCGGGCCACCGGAATGCCGTCCACCGGAATGCCGTCCACCGGTTCGCCGGCCGCCGGAATGCCGGCCACCGGTTCGCCGGCCGCCGGTATGCCGGCCACCGACAGCCGCGTTACAATCCGGCCCAGACCACAGGGGGTGATATGAACGTTTTCAAACTGGGCCTGGTGCCGCAGATTCTGATCGGGGTAGTGCTGGGCGCGGCCCTGGGTGCCCTGTTGCCCGCAGTCGCGGAGCCCCTGGGCATTCTCGGCAAGCTGTTCGTGGGCATGCTCAAGGCCGTGGCGCCGCTGCTGGTCATGGTGCTGGTCATGTCGGCTATCGCCAACCGCCACGAATCCGGCCAGGACGGGCGCAAGACCGGGATTACCCTGCTGTTGTACCTGGTGGGCACCGTGAGCGCGGCGTTTGTGGCCGTTAGCCTCAGTGCGCTCTTCCCGCAAACCCTGGTGCTCACCGACGTGGCCGAAGGCAGCCCGCCGGTAGCGGTTGGCAGTGTGCTCACCGACGTGCTGTTCAAGCTGATCGATAACCCCATCAACGCCTTGCTGAAGGGCAACTTCCTGGGCTGCCTGACCTGGGCTGTTTTGCTGGGGCTCAGTTTCCGGCGTGCCTCGCTGGCCTTCCGGGAGAACCTGCAGACCCTGGCAGATGGCGTCTCGGACGTGGTGCGCTATGTGATCCGGCTCGCGCCAGTAGGAATCTTCGGTCTGGTGTCCCTGACGGTGGCGACTACCGGCCTGTCGGCGCTCGCGGGCTATGCCAGCCTGGCGATGCTGCTGGTGGGCGCCATGCTGGTGATGGCGCTGTTGGTAAACCCGCTGCTGGTATTCCTGATGATTCGCCGCAACCCTTACCCGGTAGTGCTGGAGTGCCTGGAAACGTCTGGGGTCACCGCCTTCTTTACACGCAGCTCGGCGGCCAATATCCCCGTGAACCTGACGCTGGCCAAGCGCCTGGATATCAGTGAAGAACTTTATTCCGTCACGATTCCGGTGGGTGCCACGGTCAACATGGCAGGGGCGGCGATCACGATCTCGGTGCTCACCCTGGCCGCCGCCAATACCCTGGGCATCGAGGTCAGCCTGGCTCAGGCGTTACTGCTCTGTGTGATCTCTGCGTTGTCAGCCTGCGGCGCCAGCGGCGTGCCCTCCGGCAGCCTGCTGCTGATTCCGCTGGCCTGTTCGCTGTTCGGTATCCCGCTGGATGTTTCGATGCAGGTGGTGGCGGTGGGCTTCATTATCAGCGTGATCCAGGATTCCGCAGAAACTGCCCTGAACTCGAGTACCGACGTGGTGTACACCTACGCGGTCGATCAACTGGAAACGAGCCGGGGCGCCGAGGGCGCCCCGCAGTCGACCTAGACCCGCTACAGTTTACGGCCCAGGCGCTTCTCGACCATGCGCCGTTCCCAGCCAACGCCGAACAGGTCGAGCTTTTCGTAGGCCACCAGCGCGTGCACGGCTACACCGATGGTCCAGCCGATAAGGCCCCAGACGACCACCGGGTCATCGATACCGCGACGCCAGAGGATGATAACGGCGAACACCACGTACAGCAGCAGGTGGGTGTAGAACTCCTTGAGCTGCTTGACGTAGGCCAGTGCGGATTCTTCTTCCAGCGTTACTGCCGGGGAGGGGTTGGTTTGTTCAGTCATGCTGTCGTCTCCCGAAGGGGTTGTCGAAGAGTGGAACGTGGATATGTCCACCTCGAACACGGCAGCCAGCGCGCGGGCCGACTCCAGGCTGGGGGCCTGGCCCCGCTCGAGTCGCTGGATCGTGCGCACGCTCAGGCCGGTCAGTTCCGCCAGTTGTTCCTGGGACCAGCCTTTCTGAAGCCTGAGTTTACGTATGATCATGTCTCTATCGCTGGGTCTGGTGTCGAGGTGGGCGCAGTCTCCCGCTCAGCCCGTTCTCTGGCCACGACAGCAACCCGTCATCGACCCGACACAAGCCCGTCAGTCCTTAAATATCAAACACTTACAGTATAGCGCCAGCAGCGCTGCGGGTGGCGCGCAATTCCAACTGCACCGCCTCCAGTCGCTGCCGGTCCAGCCGGTAGAAAGAAAATACCCAGGCCCCGGCCAGGGTAAACAGGCACAGGCCCGGTCCGTAAATCCAACCCAAACGCTGGAACATCTGCGGGGTAACCTCACTGATCTCGGTAACCCCGGCGATGCCCACATACTCGATGATCAGTCCGGCGAAGAAAGTGCCCAGTCCGAACATGACTTTCTGGGACAGCATGATGCCGGAGTTCAGGATACCTTCCTGGCGCCGACCGGTGCGCAACTCAAGCTCATCAGCCACGTCGGGCAGCAGGGCGCCGGCGACGTTGATGGCGGCGATGGAAAAGCTCTGGTTGATCACCACCACCAGGCACACCAGCAATAGCAGGCTGCTGCTGCCCGCTGGCGGAGTCAGCCCTAACAGGTGCGCCACCACCATGATCGGGTGGGTCAAGGCTACGGCCGTGACGAAGGCTACCACCGCATTGCGTTTGCCGAAGCGGGCGGTGGCATAGGTGGCCAGCCAGGCAGATGGGAACAGTGCCAGAAACACCACCAGCATGAATACGCCGATCTGTTCGCTACTGAAACCCCAGAAGAAGTTGTTCACGTGCAACAGCATGGTGTTAGCCAGGCCCAGCTTCAGCACCAGGAAAAAAGTGCCGAGCAGCATGATGCGTGACGAGTGCATCCGGAACAGCTGCAGTACGTCCTGGAAGGCATGCCACCAGGGGCGCTGCTGCTGGCTGTCGGAGATTTGCTTCAGATAGGGAATTCGCTCCCGGGTGCCGAACCAGGCAATGAGCATACCCACCAGCGCTAGGGCTGCGGCCACAAAGCCCACCTGCCGGTAGCCGTCGCCCGTGTCCCCGGCGCTGGTGGCGGCGGGGATGATGACAAACCAGGCGGCTACCTGTATCAACAACCCGCCGATGTAGCCCATGATCGTGCGCCCCGTGGCGATGCGGGTGCGCTCGGTGTAGTCGTCAGAGAGCTCCGCGCCCAGTGCCATATGCGGGACGGTAAACAGCGTCAGGAAGCTGCGCACGAGGATGGCAAACACCAGGTACCAGGCGAACAGGGCGCCCTGGGCCAGGTCGTCTGGCGGATTGAAAATTGCCAGCAGGCAGGCCAGGTAGGGGAGTATGGATACCAGCATGAAAGGATGGCGTCGCCCCATTCGGCCTCGCCCCCAGTTGTCCGACACCTGGCCGATGATGGGGTCGGAGATACCGTCGGCCACCAGCGCCAGCAGGGCGGCCAGGCCCGCGAGGCTTGGCGAAAGCCCCTGAAACTGGGCGTAGTAGAAGAACAGGAAGTAGTGAAAGCTGACGTCCTTGGAGGCCCAGGCAAACTGACCGAAGCTATACGCGAGTTTCTGGGCTCGGCTCAGGGCCGGGATTGTCGACATGCGGCTGCAGGTACTCTGTGGTCTATCCTTCGGCCGTCACCATAACCAAGGCCCCGGCAACAGTACAAGCAGGCCTCAGGCAAGGTGCGCTATCACGCGGCGCGTACCTGCATGGTGGCGGTGCTCCCACAGGTAGATGCCCTGCCAGGTGCCCAGCAACAGCTCGCCGTCGCGAAAGGGGATGCTGAGCTGGGTCGCTGTCAGCGCCGACTTGATATGCGCGGGCATGTCGTCGGCGCCTTCCAGGGTATGGGTGTAGAGGGCATCGTTCTCGGGCACCAGCCGGTTCAGCCAGTTCTGCAAATCCACCCTGGCGCTGTCGTCGTAGTTTTCCTGTATCAGCAGGCTGGCCGACGTATGCTGGATGAACAGGGTACACAGGCCTTCGGCAAGACCGCTGGCTGCCACGGCGTCGCGCACCTGGTCGGTAAACGCGTGCAGCCCCTGGCCGCGGGCTGCTATGGACAGTTCTGTAATCACGGTATTGAACCTGGCGCTTGCGGTAGAGTCTATAGAAGCGCAGTGTACGGTCCGGCCCGGGCCGGCCTCAATAGAATGAATGACAGCAAGGACACGCCATGACCCTTTTTCGCTCTCTCCTCTGTACGGCGCTGCTGTGCCTCTCCGGCATGGCCTGGAGTGCTTCCGCGGTATTTGCCGGCGGCTGCTTCTGGTGCATGGAGGCCGCCTACCAGGGCGTGCCGGGCGTGACCGACGTGGTGTCCGGCTTCTCCGGCGGCACGCATCCCAACCCTACCTACAGCGGCGCCCACGATGGCCATTACGAAGTGGTGGAAGTCACCTATGACCCTCAGCAGATCAGCTTTGCCGACCTGCTGGATATCTACTGGGTCAACGTCGACCCTTTTGACGGTGACGGCCAGTTCTGTGATCGCGGCGAGAGCTACCGGCCGGCGATATTTGTGGAAACCGCAACCGAGCGCGAGCTCGCGCAGGTATCACTGAACACGGTGCAGGCCATGTTCCCGGGGCGCAAGATCGAAGCGCCGATCCTGGAGCGCGCCCAGTTTTTCCCGGTCGAGGAATACCACCAGGACTACTATCTGAAGAATCCCGTGCGCTATCGCTACTACCGCTGGGGCTGCGGCCGTGACCGTCGCCTTGACGAGGTGTGGGAAGGGTCGGAGATTCGGGCCCGCGCAGAGGCGGTAGCACCGGCAGCCAAGCACTAGGAAACAGCGCTCCTGGGCTTGCTAGCGCTCAGCCAGCGCGGCCTCCGCGGATAGCGAGTCGCGCTCGCCGCGCGCTTCGGCCTTGCTGACCATCTGCTCGATCTGGGCGGGGAAGGGCGCCTCTTTCACCAGCTGCACAAATTCAGCTTCCGGCATTGCCTTGCTGAACAGGTAGCCCTGGATGGTATCCACCCCTCGCTGTCGCAGGAAAATGAACTGTTCGGGGGAATCCACGCCCTCGGCCACCAGCGACAGGTTCAGGCTCTTGCCCATGGCGATAATGGCGCTCACCAGGCTTTCGCTGTTGGTGCTCTTGTCGAAATCAATGACGAAGCTGCGGTCGATCTTCAGCTCATCGAGGGGGAACTTCGACAGGTAGCTCAAGGAGGAGTAGCCCGTGCCGAAGTCGTCCACTGAGAGGCTGACGCCCAGCTCCTTGAGCCCGTGCAGGGCAGCGATGGAAGCGTTGGCGTTACTCATGATGACGCCCTCGGTCAGCTCCAGTTCAAGATATTTCGGGTTGATGCCGGATTCTTCCAGCACGCTCTGGACCTGGGTCGGAAACGCCGGGTTGAATTGCAGCGCCGAAATGTTCACGGCGATCTTGGGTAAGGCGACGTTCAGCTCCTGCAGGCGCTTGCTCTGCCGCGCCGCCTCGCGCAGCGTCCAGGCGCCGATCTCGAGAATCAGCCCCATTTCCTCCGCCAGTGGGATAAAACGTGCCGGTGGTATCAGGCCATGCTTGGGGTGCTCCCAGCGCACTAGCGCCTCGGCACCCATGATATTGCCGGTCCTGGCGCAGACCTGTGGCTGGTAGTGCAGGATCAGTTCCTCGCGCTCCACGGCCTTGCGCAGCTCAGTCTCCAGCTTCAGTCGGCCTACGCCTGAACCTTTCATGGAACTGGTATAGAAGCTGTACTTGTTCCTGCCTCCCGACTTGGCGTGATACATGGCGGTATCCGCAAGCTTTAGCAGGTCTTCCACGTTGTCCGCATCCTGTGGTGCGAGCGCAATACCAACGCTCGGCGTCACCACGACCTCGTGGCCCTCGATAACCATCGGCTTCTGCAGCGACTCAAGGATGCGCTCGGCAATAGCGCCAGCGGTTTCGGCCTTGTCGATGTTATTGAGCACCACGGTAAACTCGTCGCCGCCCAGCCGCGATACGCCGATCTTGCTCTCGCTGTCGACGTACTTGGCCAGCAAGTCGCTGTCACGCACACAGGTGCCGAGGCGCATGGCGACCTCGCGCAGCAACAGGTCGCCGGCGCTGTGGCCGAGGGAATCATTGATGCGCTTGAAATTGTCGAGATCGAGGAACAGGAGGGCGATGGTGCGGTTTTCGCGCTTGGCAAGCCGCAGCAGCATGTCGAGCTGCTCGGTGAAGAGCTGGCGGTTGGGCAGTTCAGTCAGGCTGTCGTAGTAGGCCAGCTGGCGCAGCTTGTTCTTGGTCTTGGTCACCTGGCGCACCGCTTCGTTGAGCCGCTTGTTCTGCTCAGACAGCTGCTCGGTGCGCTCGTCCACTTTCATCCGCAGCAGGTGGCTGTCGGTTTCCACCTGGTCCTTGTGCTTCTTGAGCTCTTTGATGATCACGTTGAGGCGCGAGGTGATGTCCTGGATCTCGCCAATGCCCCGGGTGCTGAACTTCTGGTCGAAGTTGCCCTGGGAGATTTCATACGCCATGTCGGCAAGGCCCGCCATGGAGGCGCGGATCGTGCGTGTGAAAATGCTGGTCAGGCCGATAATCAGCAGCAGGTACCCGAGACCGGCGACGAGAAAGAGCTGAATCTGGCCCGACATAGACTCCAGCATGGCCCGGCGGCTGATACCCACGTGGAAGTAGCCGGTCAGGAACTGGCTGCCCTCGATCCCGGCCGTGGCGAGTCGTTGCCCGTAGAGCGTTCTCGGAATGCCCGCTTCCAGGGGATTGATGCCCGCGTACACCGGCACCGTTACATCGATGAACACATCAGGCCCGGCGGCGAGTGCAGGCTCCGAGAGGCCGGTCTGCAGCGAGCCGATGCCGTCACGCAGGGCGTCGAAATCCGTCAGCGGGTAGCCGGTGGCGCCGTTGAACAGCTGCGAGATCAGCCGTTCACCGGTCATGTCGTGAGCTGCCACACGGTGGACGGCGGGGTGGTGGGCAAGGTCCTTCAGCAGGGCCTCGAGCAGCTCCGCATCGCGGTAGTAGAAGGCGACCTGGGGCTGGATGCCTTCACCGGCACGCCACTCGAGTTCGCTGACCAGGGCCTGGAGGTTTTCCTGATAGGCCGAGTGAATGAGGCGTGCGCAGATCACCAGGGTGACGATAATCGCCAACCCGGTTACGAACAGGTTCACTCTTCCGGCAATGGTAAGGCGGCGTTTCATCTTCTGACGGGGATGCGGACATTTCGAATTTTTCTCGATGGTGTCAGAAACGTATTGAAATTACTAAGAAATATTGGCTAGAGCTTGACCCCGTTCACAGCTTTAGGGTCCTGTTTCCAGTTGATATATCTGGCGTAGCAGGTCACGCCATTCCCGGTAGCGTTGATCGAGGCTGCCGCTGAGTTGCACGACCGTGCCTTCCAGCTCCATGGCGGTCGGGGCGACTTCGTTGTCAAAGCCCTCGGCCAGGGTCCGCATTTCCTCGCGCTGGATTTTCTCCCACTTGTAGTTGTTGTAGGTCTGCTTCATGGCCTCGTAGCTGCCGCGGCGCGGCGTATCGCGTTCGGCGAGCCGCGCCTCCCAGGACTCGCGGTAGGCGAGCTGTTCCCGCAGGTACTGTCGCCAGAGATCGTAAACCGGGGTCATCTCGGTATAGAGCTCGGCGTACTGTTCATCGGTCGTGTCGATAAACAGGTATTCCTGCGCCCGTACCCGGCGGATGCGCCCGATCATCGGGTCGTCACGCGCCGGCAGGCGCTGCACGCTGATGAGGCCGCTCTCGTCGCGACCCAGGTAGCTGCGAAAGGCGTCGGGCAGCAGGTCAGCGGCATAGCGCAGCTCTGAGACTTCACGGATGCGCTGCAGTTCGGCATCTGAACGTTCGCGCTTGAGCTGGTACAGGTCGTTGGCAAACTCGTGGTACAGGTCCTGGAAGGGGCGGCGCAGGCGACGCTCCGCTTCCAGGTAGGCGTTTTCGCCGGCTACCATGCTGTAGGTCTTCTCGAGCCACACAGTGTCGAGGCTGTCGCGCACGGTAAGTGCCAGGCTGAGCTCGGCGCCGTTGGACACCAGGATGCGGCCACTCACCAGCAGTTCATAGCCCGGGTCGCTGCCGGGGAGCACGCGCACCGCGCCCCACTGGTTGCTGTCCACCAGGGCGCGGCGCAGCGCAAAGGGCAGGTAGCGTGACTCCGCCGAGCGCACATCCTCAAACACACCCTGCTGTCGATTGGACAGGCTGTCACCGCCGGTGCCGGGGTCGAGCACCACCAGGCCGATCTCCAGGGCGCGCTGGGGAGGAGGGGGTGTGGCGCGCACCATCAACTCGACCCGCGCGGGCGCCACGGGAGCGAGTGACTGTGGCTGGTCGAGTGTCTGCCAGCGTTGCAGAGTCGGTTCTGTTGCTTCCTCGGGCGGCTGGGCGAGGGTCGCTGCTGCGAAGGTAACGCCGGCAAGCATGATCAACAGGCGACGCACTACAGTCCCCCGGTCTGGCAGACGTTGCCGCGGCTCAGCGTGTATTCGCACTCGTAGTCTTCGGGCAGGGGATCAAAGCGGAAGTAGAAGCGGTTGAGGGTGAACGGCGAGGCGCCGCGCCGGTTGACGGTGGTCGCCACATGCAGGCGCTGGCGATCTTCAGACATGGATACCCGATGCAGGATATCGAGCCCATCCGGCAGGGCGATGCGGAACAGCAATTGCTGGGCATCCCAGCCGCAGATCTCACTGCCGAGCTCGTCTATTACCAGCTCGGGCTGCCCGTCGTTGAAGACGCAGGTCAGGGTGAAATTGTTCTCGCGGCGGATTTCGATGTCGTCGGCACTCTGCTCGATATCCAGTACCTGCGAATCGGTAATCATGTCGGCCATGCGGGCCATGTCGACCACCTTGCCGAAACTGGCGTTCACCAGCTCGGGTGACATGATGCGAGAACGCTGGTCGCCGCGGGCGACTCGCTGGGCGTTGCGCTGCATCTCCCGGTACAGGCTGCGAAGTTTCCGGTCGACGTTGTCGCTGCGACCGTAGTCCATTTCCCAGTGGCCGGAAAAGTCCTTCATAAGCGGCGTTGGCAGCACCAGTTTCTGCTCGGGCGCGGCGGGTGCTTCCGGTTCGCTGGCACAGGCGCTGACCAGCACTGCCAGCAGCGCTGCAAGAATTGGTCTACTCATGCCTGTCACTCTACCGCACACAGGGGGCCTGTTCCCGTAAGGATTTGTCAATGGCGTCGAGGTGTCTGCTAGAATCGCGCCTTTCTCGCCACGGACTCCCCAGCCAGCATGAGTCTCGCAGACCAGGTACTCGCGGTAAACGACGACCTGCCGATTCGCACCGACCAGCCCGTTCACAGCGGCAAGGTGCGCTCGGTGTACTGGCTGAGCGCCAGCGACAGTGCACGCCTGGTGCGTGAACGCGGGTACGACGTGGCAGCTGATGCACCGCTCGCCATCATGGTCATTTCCGACCGTATTTCGGCCTACGAGGTCATCTGGCACGGCGAGGGCGGTGTGCACGGCGTGCCGGGCAAAGGCGCGGCTCTCAATGCCATTTCCAACCACTGGTTTCGCCGCTTTCGCGAACAGGGCCTGGCGGATTCCCACATCCTGGAGATTCCCCATCCCCTGGTCTGGGTGGTGCAGAAAGCACGGCCGATTCTTATCGAGGCGATTGCCAGGCAGTACATTACCGGCTCCATGTGGCGCGCCTATGAAAAAGGCGAGCGGGAGATTTGCGGGCAGCCGTTACCGGATGGGCTGCAGCGCGACCAGCGCCTGCCGGAGTTGCTCATCACGCCATCGACCAAGGGCATCATCCGCGGCTTGCCGGGCGTGCCCGAGCTCGACGACGTCAATGTCAGTCGCGCCGACCTCGAGCGCCACTTCCAGGCCTTCGCCTTCCAGGCGCCGGGTGATATCGCCGAATACGAGCGTCTGCTGCGCGAAGGTTTTGCAGTGATCAGCGACGCGCTGGCTGCCATCGACCAGATCTTCGTCGACACCAAGTTCGAGTTCGGTTACGTGACCGGTGCCTACGGCGAAGACCGGCTGATCTACATGGACGAGGTGGGCACCCCGGATTCCTCGCGTATCTGGGATGGCCCCGCCTATCGCGAAGGCCGGGTCGTCGAGAATTCCAAGGAACAGTTTCGGCAGCTGTTGCTGCAGCATTTCCCGGACCCGGATATCCTCACCAACAAGTCGCGCATGGCAGAGCGCCCGGCGCTGGCGCAGGCGGGGCTGCCGCTGGAGATCCTGATACAGACCTCCGAGACCTACCGCACGCTGGCGCAGCGCATCACTGGCGAACCGCTGGAACTCAGCGACAACCCGCGGGCGGAAATCATCGACACCCTGGCGGCGGAGTTCGGGCTGGTCGATTGAGTCGGCTTGCTGCGCCGCCGCAGTCGCGACTTGATAAGCTCCGATAACCTTCGATAAGAACAAGCACCCGAAAATTTCAGCAAACGGAATCTGGATATGACCGATCTCATCTACACCATCAATGGCTGGGTCTGGGGCCCGGTGATGCTGTGCCTGATCCTTGGCACCGGCATCTACCTGAGTATCGGGTTGCGCTTCATGACCCTGCGCCGTATCCCCGCCGCCTTCGGCCTGCTGTTTCGTGGTGGCCGCGGCGGGGAAGGTGAGATCTCCCCCTTCGGCGCGCTGATGACCGCTCTGTCCGCGACCATCGGCACCGGCAACATCGCCGGGGTCGCAACAGCCATTGCCATTGGCGGGCCCGGTGCCCTGTTCTGGATGTGGCTGGCGGCCCTGTTCGGCATCGCCACCAAGTACGCCGAGGCGGTGCTGGCGGTGCACTACCGAGAGCACGATGCCGACGGGCACTACATGGGCGGCCCCATGTACTACATCCGCAACGGCCTCGGTGCCCGCTGGTACTGGCTGGCGTTCCTTTTCGCGGTGTTCGGCTCGCTGGCGGGCTTCGGCATTGCCAACACCGTACAGTCCAACTCAGTGTCCCAGGTGCTGGAATCTTCCTTCGGCATCGAGCCGCTGATCACCGGGCTGGTACTGGCGGCGCTGGTGGCGACTGTCATCCTCGGGGGCATCCAGCGTATTGCTCACGTCACCAGCGTGCTGGTGCCGTTCATGGCGGTGGCCTACCTGCTGGCCGGCCTGGTGGTGATCGCGCTCAACGTCAGCGAGCTGCCGGGAGCTGTCGTGACTATCGTGTCCAGCGCCTTTACCGGTCATGCGGCCGGCGGCGGCTTCGCCGGCGCCACCCTCATGCTGGCGCTGCGCATGGGTGTGGCGCGGGGTATCTTCTCCAATGAAGCGGGTCTTGGCAGCGCGCCGATTGCCCACGCCGCGGCGCGCACCAACGACCCGGTACAGCAGGGCACCATTGCCATGCTAGGGACTTTCATCGACACCCTGGTGGTGTGCAGCATCACCGGGCTGGCCATTGTGATGATGGGTGTGATGGAAACCGGGGAAACCGGCGCCAACCTCACGCGCATGGCCTTTGGTCGTGGAGTTGCCGGCGGCGAGTGGGTGGTGACCTTCGGGCTGTGCCTGTTTGCCTTCACCACCATGATCGGCTGGAGCTATTACGGAGAGCGCTGCTTGGTGTTCCTGGTGGGGGAGCGTGGCGTGCTGCCCTTCAGACTGGCCTGGGTGGCGGCGATTCCCTTTGGCACCGTGGGCGAACTCGACCTGGTGTGGGTCATTGCTGACACCCTGAATGCCTGCATGGCATTCCCCAACCTCACTGCGCTGCTGCTGCTGTCACCGGTGGTATTTCGGCTCACCCGTGAATACCTGGACAAAAACGCTTCGCAAAGTGCTGAATCGCGCCGGGTAACGTGACAACGGGCGGGTCTTCGCCGCTAGCGACGTGATACGGCTCGCAGAGTCCACTGTGAAATGTGCAATTCGGCGAGCATTTGGTACCCTTGAGCACACCGACCGACACGGAGCACTGTCAACATGGGCGTAGCAGCATTGCTGTTTGGCTTGTTGGTAGGGTTTTTCCATTTCAACCAGGCGCCGGAGGTCCAGCAGGACCAGCAAATGCTGGCCGCCGACCTCGACACCCCTGCCGCATATGAATCCTCCGCCGCACTGACGAGCGGAACGACGGAGTTGCGCGACAGCGCCATGACTGATCTGCCGCCCGAGGGCGAAGCCGGCGGATCGAAGCCTGAATACCACGCGCTGGCCGCTGCCGAGACCGCGGAACAGCGGGCCCAGGCCGTTGCCGATATCGTCGCCGACCAGCCCGGCAGGGCCGGCAAGGTGGTCACGATCGCTATGGCCCAGGTGTATGACGATGCGTCCCTCGGTGAAGTGTCCACCCTCATAGCGGCCGCCACCAAGGCCGCACCCGGTGAGGCAGCGGCCATTGCCGGTGCGGTGACTCGCAGCCTGGCGGATCGCAGTGACGCAGCGCTGGCCGCAGCGATCGCAACCATTGTCTCGCTGGTACCCGAGCAGGCCCGTGATGTCGGCCTGGTGGTGGGTGCCATTGTCGGGGAAGACGCTCCGGCCCTGGGCATGGTGGCCCAGACCGTCGCCATTGCCACCGGCGAAGAGACTTTCAGTAGCTTGTCCGAGGGCTCTGGCGTGTCCATGACCATGCTGATGAAAGAGAGCAC
Source organism: Halieaceae bacterium (assembly GCA_036351375.1). Taxonomy (GTDB): domain Bacteria; phylum Pseudomonadota; class Gammaproteobacteria; order Pseudomonadales; family Halieaceae; genus JANQIO01. Next base: position 8,948 of record JAZBOY010000032.1, on the reverse strand, counting down.
TCGCCTGGGTGTCGACGTGCCATACCAGGTGCCTGCCTTTGCTGCGGCGATGGCACCCTCTGCGTCACAGGTCGCCGACAGCGCCCCGGAATCCGCTGACGCTGCCGACGGCAGCCTGTAGCCAGCCGCCATCCCTTGAGCCCACCTGAACCCAGGACCGCTGCCACGGTCGTGCTGATCCGCGATGCGGTCGGTGGCCCTGAGGTCCTGCTTCTCAAGCGCAACAAGGCGCTGCTGTTTGCCGGCGGTGTCTGGGTATTTCCCGGTGGCGCCCTGGACCCGGAAGACTGGGACGCGGGCGGCCAGGATGAAGAGCGCGCCGCGCGCATTGCCGCCGCCAGGGAGGCCCAGGAAGAGGCGGGCCTGGTGCTGGACCCGGACACCATGGTGCAGATCAGTCACTGGACCACGCCGGAGGCGGAGCCGAAGCGCTTCTACACCTGGTTCTACCTGGCACTCGTGCCGGCACGCGATGATGATGTGGCCATCGACGGTGGTGAGATCCATGACTTCCAGTGGATTTCAGTGCGCGATGCGATCGAGCGCCACGAGGCCGGCAAGCTGGCCATGTTTCCCCCCACCATCATGACCCTGCGAGCGCTGCTCGGCTATCTGTCGGCGGAAGATGCGCTGATCGGCATGGCAGCGCGCGATCCGTACCGCGTGCTACCGGTGTTCGCCGCGAGCCGGGACCCGGTTCAGGTGATGTTTGAGGGGGATGCCGGGTACATCAGCGGTGACGCGGAGCAGGAAGGGCCGCGGCACCGGGCCCAGTTGATCGAAGGCTGCTGGCACTACCTCTGCGAACCACCCGCTTCGAACATCACCCGACTGGACAGTTAGGCTTCAGAGAGTTCTCAGCGCGGGCGCCGCTCACTGGGGTAGGCGCTGCGTCGCAGAGGCGGCAGCGGCTGCGGTGCCGGCTGTGAGGTCGATTCGGTGGAAATGATGCCGGTGTTGTAGGTCGAGGAAAACCGCAGGCCGGTAATATTCTGGAAAATCTCGATGATCGGCAGCTGGCTGTCCAGTACCGGCCAGGCGCCGCAGGCCTCGCCCGGATCACAGATAAAGAAATCGTTGTCCGAATCGCTGCCCGCAATGATCTGGTAGTTGCCCGGGGGTACATCGGTGAACGTGAAAGGATAGATTCCATCTTCGGCGAGCACCGCGTCTTCCTGGAAGACTGCGCCGGTGATGCTGTCGATGAGAAGAACATAGTGCAAGCCCGCATTGCCGCCGGTCAGCAGGCTGGGGTCGGGCTGCTGCACGATGATTTCTACAGTGGGTACGCGGTTGTTGATGTCGTTGCTGGTGATGCGGATGTTGGCCGAGTAGGAGCCGATCTCCAGCTGCTCCCGGTCAACGCTGACCGTGTAGCTACCGGTGCCGGTCTGTGGGTCGACCTGCGTGGGGGTGACGGAGAGCCAGGGCGTCTGGCCGACGACTTCCACCTGGTCGATCACCAGCTCACCGGTGCCGGCGTTGCTGATGGTTAGGGGCAGGCTGGTGGCAAAGGTGCCAAAGTTAAGTGCCGTGACGCTGGTGGAGATGGTCGGGCGATTGGCGATATCGCCACCGGCGGCGAGGCTCTCAGCCACCAGTACTGCCTTGTTGGCGTTGATCAGGCCCCAGCCATAAGTATTGTCGCGGCCGGCGGAGCCCAGGTCGTCGGTGATCAGGCCGAGGGCCAGCAGGTTCTCGAATTCGCTGTGGGTCAGGGCCGGGTAGATGGCTTTCATCAGCGCTGCAACGCCGGCCACGTGAGGCGAGGCCATGGACGTGCCCTGCAGCAGGCCGTAGACATCGCGAATCACACCGGTGCTGTCGTCTGCGGCGGTGCTCAATACCAGGTCGGCAATGCCGTCGCCGTTGACGTCGTTGGTGAATCCGTCGCCGCCGGGTGCGGCCACGTCCACACGGCTGCCGAAGTTCGAGTAGCTGGCCCGGGCGCGGTTGATATTGACCGCGCTCACCGAGATCACGCCGTCGTAGGAGGCGGGGTAGGCAAACTGTGAGGTCGCGTCGTTGCCCGCGGCGGCGACAATGATCACGCCGGACTCGGAAACCACGTCGTAGACAGCCTGGTCGAAGCTGGAGAAGCCACCGCCCGCCAGGCTCATGTTGATGACATCAGCACGTCGTGCTGGTAGGGTGCCGGAGTCATTCTCGAGCCCCGCTGCGAAGCGCACACCCTGCAGCACGTCGAAGCTGGTGCCGCCCCCCGGGCCCAACACCCGGATCGGCATGACCTGCGCGTTCCAGGCCACCCCGGCAACACCGCGGTCGTTGTTGCTGGCAGCAGCCACGGTGCCGGCGACGTGGGTGCCGTGGAAACTGCTGGGGGCACCGCCCTGACCGTCACCCGGGTCCTCAGGATTGCTGTCGTCATCAAAGAAGTCCCAGCCGCTGACCAGCTGCCCGGCAAAGTCAGGGTGGTTGCGGCGGATGCCAGTGTCGAGCACGGCGACGATCACGTTTTCGCCCCGCAGCGGTTCTTCCCAGGCCAGCGGCAGGTTGATCATTTCGTAGTGCCAGCGCTGCTGGTTGTAGAAGGGGTCGTCGGGAATTGCCGTGGCCTGCACGTAATAATTGAGCCCTGCATCCTTGACCTCGGCACGACGTTTGAGACGCTTCATTTTGCGCAGCGTGCGTAGCTTCCCGGCCAGGCGCGATTCACCCGGTTCGGCCTGCATCTCCAGCAGATTGGCCCGTCGCAGGCCGCCGCCGCGAATGCGCATGCCGGTGAAGCGTGCCCGTCTCGACAGCGTGCTGACCTTGCGCTGCTGGTTAAAGCTGGCGATCAGCTGGCCGGGCACAAAGTCGTCGCTCAGGTGATAGCGACGACCGGTGGCGGTGATTTGCTCACCAATGCCCACCCGCAGCTGGTAGTTGGAGGCGCCCAGGAAGGCGTTGACGCGAATAAAATACTCGCCGTCTTCAGGCACTGTCAGCTGCTCCAGTTCCGTGAAATCCAGGGAGCCGTCGATCAGGGTGCCAGCGCTGTCATACAGGAACAGGTCGAGGTCGTTAAAGGCTGGGTCCTCAGCGATCAGCAGGGAAATCACCTGCCCCTGCAGCAGCTCGACCTGGAAGTAGTCATCTATATCTCCCAGCACGGAACTGCGGCCGGGCTCACCCTGGCCGGGGCGGTTGACGTAGCCACCCAGCACCACCGGGTTGATGATGGCCTGGGCCCGGCTGATGCTGTTGTTGCGCACCACCACGATGTCGTTGTTGACATCGTTCACGTCGCTGTCGACACGGGTGGTGGCCGGCACCAGCACGTTGCCGCTGACGGTATAGGGGCCGGCGCTGTCCGGGTCCCGACCCACGACCACCAGGCTCAGCTCGCGCAGTGTGGAGCTGGAAGCGCTGGCGCGAATGGCGGAGGCCAGCTCATCCACAGGTGAGAGGTCTCGCAGGTAGGTGTTCTCGTTAAAGTGGCGGTGCCAGGCGACCACGTCCTGGTAGTCGACGTCACCGGAGCGATTGACGTCGCCCACCATGGCCCCGGCGAGAACGTCCATTTCACTGCGTACCTCGAAATCGCTCAGTGAGTCCAGGTTGAACTCAAGGTAGCGATAGACCGCCTCCGTTAGCGGGCTTACCCGGCCTGCACTAAGCTGGTCGCCGGACAGAATGGCATGCCAGGTACCGGTGATCGCGGTAGCGTCCTGGTCGAGGGCGTTGTCAGAGTCTGCGTCCAGGTCGACGCCGCCGCTCACTGTCACCAGGTACAACTCATCTTCCTCATACAGTGAACGATCGACAAACACGTTGCCGAGGAATACAAAGCGGGCGAGATCGGTGCGGCTATCCCAGCGCTCGGGGCCGTCATCCTGCCGGGTCTCTTCCAGCGAGGGAATCTGCAGCTGCTGAATCGTATTGGAGGGGTCTCGCAGCGGTGTCACTATCACCGTGGATTCCGCCACGGCGCCGCCCAGCTGTATATGCAGGCATCCTGTCGCTGCCAGGGGCAGCAGACCGGTGAAGAGCAGGCGCAGAAGTCTTTGCATCATTGGCCAGGAATTCCTTTTGACGCCGGGCATCCCATCCCGGTCAGTCCATTCGTCTGTCTGGCGTACTGTCTCAATCGTACAGGGCCGTATCAGGTTGACACGGTCGCGTCCGGAGAGTTCAGCGTTCTCAATGATAACGGGTGCCGTCCACCGAAGCACACCGGCTGATCCATGTCATGGCTTTGTCACACAGGCGCTGGAAACTGTACAAGCCTGCTGATTTGCCCTGCGCACCGGTATACTCTGACCCGTGAGCGTGTGCGCACGGGCTCAAAGAGAATAGACAAGTAAGGGTGGTCAAGAAATGAACATACAGATGTTGAAAGCGTCTGCGGCGGCGCTGGCGCTAGGTGTGGCGCAGCAGGGTATGGCCCTCGATGCCATGCCGGAGCCCGGCTGGGGCGGATTCGTGAACCTGGGTGTCGGCACTGGCTCAGTGGAATCCAACTTCCTGGCCAAGGTTACGGGCGTTGATGTCGATCTCAGCGATAGCCGCATCGATGAATTCGGTTCACCGGATGATGAGAGCGTTACCTTGCCAATGGGCGCGCTGAACGTAGGCTACACCTTCGACAGCGGCAAAACGCGAATCTTTGTCGGTAATGACCTTTCGGATTTCGTCCAGTTTGACCAGGCAACCATCCTTTCGGTGCGTCACGACACGGATTCCCTGGGGCGTCTCCAGGCCGGCTTTATCCGCACCGCAGGCATCGCCACAGAGGTGTATGAAGATCCGTACCAGCTGAACGTGGATCGTGAAGAAACCGAGCGTATTCGCACCGGTGTGCGCCTCACCTGGGACAAGATACTCGGTAGCCAGTTCGAGATTCAGCTCACGGCGACAGAACGTGAGCTTGACGAGGAGCGCAGTGGCGAAGGCCTCGGGCTGAGCGATGCTGATCGCGCACTGCTGGATCGGGAAGGCGACCTGATGCGCGCCGAAGTGGGCTACCTCTGGGACCTCGGTGGTGGGCACTTCCTGCGTCCCCGGGTGGCCTACATCGATCGCGACCTGGACGGTGACGCCATGGCTCAGGACGGCTATGAGGTGGGCGCCAGTTACGTGTACTTCAGCCCGCGTGTCAGATTTGTCGGCAACCTGTTTTACCAGCAGCTGGACGGCGACGCGGTGAACCCGATTTTCGATGAGGTCAACGACGCCGATTCACTGTTCGCTTCTGCGTCGATCTGGTTCCCGGGCGCCTTTGGCTGGAAGAACTGGATGCCGCGCATCACGGTCGCCTACGGCGAAGAAGATAGCGACATCGACTTCAACGACACCAAGGCAAGTATTTTCAGCGTGTCACTGTTTCGCACCTTCTGATATTCCTGCGGGCCGCGAGCGCGGCCCATGCTCTTTGCGGTGAGTTTTCTTTGCTGTGAGTTCTGACGGTAGCGGACATTCCACCTGGGACCTGCCAACCCGGCTGTTTCACTGGCTGCTGGTGGTGGGGGTGGCGCTGGCGTGGTTGAGCCACAACCAGGACTGGATAGAAGTGCACCGCTGGAACGGCTACACGATGCTGGTGCTGGTGGTGTTCCGCATCGTTTGGGGGTTCGTCGGCAGCGTCCATTCGCGCTTTGCCGATTTTGTGCGCTCCCCCGCCGCTGTGGCGAGGTACTGGCGCGGCGCTGCTGCGGATACGCCCGGCCACAATCCTGCCGGTGGGTGGTCAGTGCTGGCCCTGTTGGCCTTGTTGCTGGTTCAGGCGGTGACCGGCCTGTTCAACAGCGACGGGCTGCTATTCGACGGCCCCTTGCGTCACGCCCTGGACAGCAGCACAACCGACCTGCTCAGCGAGATTCACGACCAGATTTACTGGGTGATCCTGGGTTTTGTGGGTTTACATGTGGCAGCCATCGCCTGGTACCAGTGGGTGAGGGGAGAGCGTCTGCTGCAGCCGATGCTGGACGGGGGTAGCTCCGGCGAAAAGGCACCGGCCCCGCTGTGGCGAGCCGCGCTGGTATTGGCCCTGTGCGCTGGCGCACTGGCGCTGGTGATCTACTTTGCGCCAGAACCCGAGGTCACTGCCTGGTACTGATACCGCGAACCGCACCTTTGGTGCGGCACGCTATCGCTCAGGGCTCTTACCGCGCAACGCGCGGTTCGCGCTATAAGTAGTCCTTGGATTTGTACTCGTCGTGGCAGGCCTTGCAGGTGCCGCCGGTCTCCTGGAAGGCCATCATGATGGCTTTCTTGTCGCCACCTTTTGCGGCCGCTGCCAGCTCGTCTGCCGCACTGCGCAGGTCTTCGAGCTTGCTCTCGAAGTCTTCCATGTTTTCCCAGATGCCAGGCTTGGCGCGTGTGGTGCCGCCCTCACTGCCCTTGGGGAAGCCGCGGACGAAATCCAGCGTGGTGGCGGTGGCAAGATCCTCTGCAAAACCTGCAAAGCGCTCGTCATCCCAGGGAATCTCTCCCTTCACCATGGCCGCCATCGGGCCCATGTTGGCGCCGAGAATGGCGAACAGGGATTGGCGGTAGGACTGCGGGAACTGCTCCGAGTCAAGGTGTGACAGGGCAACCGGTGCTGCGCCTAATCCGCTTGCCAGCGCCAGCGCCGCGAGGGTCTTCTTGGTTTGCCAGGACATCTGCTTCTCCTTATCTGAGCCTACGGCCAAACTATTGAACTTGTTACGACAAACGCGCCGGGTACGGATTGTTCCGGCCTCGAGCGCCTCGGTCATTACAGTACTATAGCTGCGGTTTGGCAAAAGTGGCGGATAAGTGAGCGAGGAATCCTGGGACAAAAGTGTCGATGTGCTGGTGGTGGGCTCCGGTAACGGTGGTCTCACGGCGGCGCTGTGTGCCCATGAAATGGGTGCCGGTGAAGTCCTCGTGATCGAGAAGTCCGGTCTGTACGGTGGTACCAGCGCCATCAGTGGCGGCGGGGTGTGGATCCCCAACAATCGCTACGCGAAAGCCGCCGGCGCCGAGGATTCCATCGACAAGGCCAGGACCTACCTGCTCAACACTACACCCGAGGGCCAGGTGCCCGAGGCGATGATGAACTGCTACCTGGTCAATGGCCCCAAGATGATCGACTTCCTGCACGAGCGCACCCAGGTGCGCTACGTGACGCTGGAGCACTACCCGGATTACTACTCAGATCAGGAAGGCGCCATGCCGGGCCATCGCAGCATGGAGCCGGAACCGGTCAACGCCGACCAGCTCGGCCAGCACGCCATCACCCTGCGCCGCTCGCACCAGATGATGCATCTCGGTGGGGTGATCGGTATCACCCAGGTCGAGGCGGCGCTGTTGATGGCCCAGCTGCCCGGCTGGTGGAAGACGGCCGGGAAGCTGGCCCTGGACTACCTTTTGGACATTCGCTGGCGCCTGTTTGGCGACCGCTATGCACGCCGGCTTACCTGTGGCTGTGCCGGCGTGGCGCGGCTGCGACTGTCGCTGATGGATCGCGATATCCCGGTTTGGTTGCGAACGCCCATGCGTGAACTGATCACGGACGAAACCGGCCGTGTGATCGGCGTAGAGGTGGAGAAGCGCGGCCAGCGTTTGCGCATTCGCGCCCGCAAGGGCGTGGTGCTCGCCGCCGGTGGCTTTGAGCACAACCAGGAAATGCGCGAAAAGTACCTGCCCAAACCCACCAATCACTGGTGGAGTGCCGGCAGCTACGACAACACCGGTGATGCGATCAGCGAGGGTCTGCGCCTCGGCGCGAAGATGCATATGCTGCACAACGCCTGGTGGTGTAACACCATATCTGTGCCTGGCGAGCCCATCCCGCGGCTCAGCATCATGGAGAAATCCTACCCCGGCTCAATCGTGGTCAATCCGGCGGGGGAGCGTTTCAGCAATGAGTCCCAGAACTACATGGCGTACCAGCTGGAGACGTTCGAGAAGCACAGCGATGACTATCCTTGCGCGCCGAGCTGGCAGATTTTCGATGCGCGCTTCCGTGCCACTTATTTCGTGGGCCCACTGTACAACAGCAAATTTCGCCCCGACTGGCTGCTGCCCTCCAGCTGGGAATCCGCGGGCTTCATCGCCCGCGCCAACAGCGTGCGCGAACTGGCCGCCAGGATCGATGTGGATCCGGATGGCCTGGAGAACACGGTGCGCAAGATGAACGAGTACGCCCGCACCGGTAAGGACCTCGACCTGCAGCGCGGCGATGCACTCTATGATCGCTACTACGGCGACCCGCGGGTAGAACCCAATCCCTGCCTCGCGCCGATCGAGGAAGCACCGTTCTATGCCATGCGGGTCGATCCGGGTGACTTCGGCACCCAGGGCGGCATGGTGGTCACCGAGGATGCCCAGGTGACTCGAGAAGAGGGTGGAGTGATTGAGGGCCTGTATGCCATCGGTAACTGCAGCGCGCCGGTGCTGCCGACCTACCCGGGCCCAGGGGCCACCCTGGGTCCTGCCATGACCTTCGCCTACCAGGCTGCCAAGCACATCAGCGGCTGGACCGACTAGGTTAGCTGGTCGAGGCCTCTGACGCCGTGGGCGTGGTCGCCACGTCATCGGATTGCTCCCTGAACACCTTGCCCAGGTAGAGCCCGGTGGCGCCCCAGATGGCGGCGATGATCGCACCCACGATGGCCACCGCGCCCAGGCCCAGGCCGAGGCCCTGGGTGAGGCCGGTAAAGGCCCAGGCGTTGATGGTGTCGCCGCCGCGGTATACCACGATGTCGATCACCGGTTTGGCCTTGAAGCGGGTCTCCCGGTCCACCGCGGTAAACAACATCTCCCGGCCCGGTCGCGTGATGGCGTAGTTGCCGGCGCGACGTACGACCTGCAAAACCACCACCACCGCCACCATCGGCGCCGCGGCCAGCATCAGCATACCGGCGCAGATCACCATCGGCACACAGGCCAGTGTGGTGCCCACACCGAACCGCGAGGCGATGCGACCCGTGACAAAAAAGGCCGTGACGAACGTCAGGCTGTTGACCACCAGGTCC
>JAZBOY010000031.1:0-13867 GCA_036351375.1 Halieaceae bacterium | reverse complement strand
CTGCAGGTCGGACAACCACGGCATGTTTGCCCGCTCCGCGTACCAGCAGGCGCTGCGAATCACCAGCCCACCCATGCTGTGGCCCACCAGCGACAGTGATTCCACCGGCACCGGCCAACGGGCGCAAAGCGCGTCCAGCAATTCGGCCAGTTCCCGGCCATTGGTGCTGATATGGCGGCCGGTGTTGTAGCGCAGGTAGAGCGGACAGAGGCCCAGCTCGCCCTGCAGTGCGTTGTCGATATCGGGCGAGTTCCAGCTCAGCTCGGATAGCCCCAACCCATGCACGAATACTGCTAGCCGCAGGCTCACCTCCGAGCGGGGTATGGTGGGCGCGTCCGGCGACAGGACCCTGCCGTCATGCAACAAGGTCATGGGTAATGCCAGCGGGTTGCCTTCCGCCTCCAGGTAGTCGCCGATGGCACCGTTCAACGCCGACACGGCGCGGATTTCCGCGCTCTCGGCCAGGGTTGCAACGGTGCCGTGCGGTACCAGCCCGTAGCCGGCGTCAACGGCGTCCCGCAGCAGTCCGTTCACACCGCGGATGCTCGCATACACCGAGGAGGCAATAAGTCCGTGGGCACCGGGCCGGCCTCGCAGTCCCGGCAGCGGTGGCGCAGCAATGGCTTCATGCATGCGCTCCACGCGTGTGGTAATCCCCTCGACCGCGTCGAAGACCAGGCGGGTACTCCCGCGCAGGGTTGGCAGGGAGATACTCATTGCTTGCCCTCCTGTGGATCGGCAGAACTACCTCCTAGCCTGCGCCCCAAACGCCCTCGTGGCAAGCGCCGCGTTCCGCAGTCAAGCAGCCTCAGCCAGACACACGCGCAGGTGTCAGTCGACGATGGAGGAATAGACAATCGACTGCAGCTGCCCCCGAAAATCGAAGGTGCCGGAGGGAATCAGCTGGGTCATGAAGATCACCACCAGGTCCTCGGCCGGGTCCACCCAGAACAGGGTGCTGGCGAGGCCGCCCCAGTTGAACTCTCCCACCGAACCCAGGGTGCCATTGGCGACCGGGTCCAGCCGGGTGGCGAAGCCCAGCCCGAAGCCGATGCCCTCATTGCTGGTCTCACTGAAGCTGCCGCGGGCCCAGCCGACCAGGTCGCCGCCATCGGGCAAGTGGTTGGCGGTCATCATCGCCAGGGTGCGCGGCCCGATGATACGCGCCCCGTCCAGCTCGCCGCCGCCTCTCAGCATGCTGCAGAAGCGGTAGTAGTCGGCCATGGTCGAGACCAGGCCACCGCCGCCGCTGAAGAAGGTGCGATCCCGGTAGGCGCTGGCCTGGCCGTCATCTTCAAGGGCGATGGATTTGTCGATGTTGCGCTGGTAACAGGAGGCAAAACGCGCGACCTTGTCGTCGGCAATGTTGAAGGCCGTGTCATGCATGCCCAGCGGCTCGAAGATGTGCTCCTTCAGGTACTCATCAAAGCTCTGCCCGGACAACACCTCTACCAGGTAGCCGAGTACGTCTGTGGCTACCGAGTAATTCCAGGCGGTGCCGGGCTCGAATTCCAGCGGTAGTTTGGCGAGGCCTTCGATCAGGTCGCGCAGGGTCTGGCCGGGCTGCAGGCTGCCGATACGCGCCTTGCGGTAACCGTGATCGACATTGGTCGCATGCAGGAAGCCGTAGGTCAGGCCCGACATATGGGTAAACAGCTGGCGCACGGTTATCGGCTGCTGGCAGGCAATGGTCTCGTACATCGGCCAACTGCCCGCCTTGTATACGCGCAGGTCTCGCCACTCCGGGATAAAGCGATGCACCGGGTCATTGAGGGCGAACAGGCCGCGCTCGTAAAGCTGCATCAAGGCGATAGACGTAATCGGCTTGGTCATGGAATAGATGCGGAAGATGGTGTCCTCCTCCACCGGCAGGTCGCGTTCCAGGTCGCGCCTGCCTTCCTTTTCCAGGTAGCAGACCTGCCCGCGGCGCGCCACCAGGGTCAGGCTGCCGGGGATCTTGCCGGGCTCGATATAGCGGCTGCGCAGGTGCTCGCCAATGCGCTCCAGCCGCTCTGCACACATGCCGACCTCGGCAGGTTGTACCCGTTCCATAAAGACTCCTTGATGATTAACGATGTTCGGAATGCAGGTGCGCCCGGAAAGCGGGCAGTACCTCGGCCTCAAACCAGGGGTTGCGTCGCAGCCACAGCTGGTTGCGCGGCGAAGGGTGCGGCATAGCCCAGTAGCGCGGCGCCCAGGCCTGCCAGTGACGCACCCGCTCGGTCAGGCTGCTCTTCGCATCCAGCGTGCCGTTCCAGTCGAGGTAGCGGTCCTGGGCGTATTTGCCCAGCAGCAGCGTGGTGCGGATATTCGGCAGGCGCTCCAGCAGCGCCTCGTGCCAGGTCTCGGAGCAGATGGGCGGCGGCGGCAGGTCGCCGGACTTGCCCTTGCCGGGGTAACAGAAGGCCATGGGAATGATCGCCACCCGGCGCTCGTCGTAGAACTCGTCGCGGTCCATTTGTAGCCATTCCCGCAATCGGTTGCCGCTGGGATCGTTCCACGGAATGCCGGTCTCGTGCACCTTCGTGCCGGGCGCCTGGCCGATGATCAGCAGCTCCGCGTCCTCATGGGCACGCAGCACTGGGTTGGGCCCCAGCGGCAATTCGCAGCGTGTGCAGGCGCGCACGTCGGCGAGCAGGTCGATTAGCGGTATCATGACGGCATCATGCTACTGCATCACCTGCATCGCGGCGAGGGCCCAGCCGTCCTGTTGCTGCACGGCCTGTTCGGTTCCGCTGCCAACCTCGGCATGGTGGCGCGCGGGCTGGCAGACCAGTTCAGCGTTTACTCCCTGGACCTGCCCAACCACGGCAAGTCCCCGCGCCGGGACGTGATGCACTACCCGGCCATGGCTGCCGACGTGGCAGCGTTTATCGAAGGCATGAAACTGGCACCCTGCCGGGTACTGGGCCACTCCATGGGTGGCAAGGTGGCCATGCAGCTGGCCCTGGAACGGCCGGACCTGGTAGACCGGCTGGTGGTGGCCGATATTGCCCCGGTGCAGTACCCGCCCCACCACGATGCGGTACTGGCGGGTATCGATGCAGTCGCAGAAGCCGTGCCCACCGATCGCAGGAGCGCCGACGCGGTGCTGTCCGAACACGTCATGGAGCCAGGAGTGCGGGCCTTTCTGCTGAAAAGCTGGCAGAAAGATGCCGAAGGTCGCTGGGGCTGGCTCATCAACCGTGAGGCTATCAAGGCCAATTACCATTTCCTTGGGGAACCCAACCGACCGCCGGCGCCGGGCGGACAGTTCACCGGCCCGGTGCTGTTCATCGCCGGCAGCGAATCCGACTATGTAAAGCCCGAGCACCGCGACACCGTGGTCGAGCTGTTCCCCAACGCCGAGGTCAAGTTCATCCAGGGCACGGGCCACTGGTTACACGCGGAAAAACCCGCCGCCTTCAACAAGCTGGCGGCGCGCTTCCTGGGCGCTTGAACGGAACAAATCTGTGGCAGCTCTGTGGCATTGCGGGGCTGTTCCGGTACAATCGCCGGCTTGATTCAAGAGGGCTTTCTACGTGACCCGCCGTACCCTGTTCGAACTCGAAAATCACGACGACTTCATTCGCCGCCACGTGGGCCCCGGCCCGGCCGAGCAGCTGGAAATGGCCCAGGCGCTGGGCTACGACAGCCTCGACGCTGTGATCGACGATGTGGTGCCCGAGCTGATCCGCCGCCGCGAACCGATGGCGCTGGGTGCCCCGCAAACCGAACAGGCGGTGCTGGCGAAGCTGCGCGAGATCGCCGACTGGAACACGGTCATGCGCTCCTGCATTGGCATGGGTTACGCCGATACCTTCACCCCCGCGGTCATCCAGCGCAACGTGCTGGAAAACCCCGGTTGGTACACCGCCTATACGCCCTACCAACCCGAAATCTCCCAGGGTCGCCTGGAAGCCCTGCTGACCTACCAGCAGATGGTCATGGACCTCACCGGCATGGACCTGGCCAACGCCTCAATGCTGGACGAGGGCACCGCAGCGGCCGAGGCCATGACCCTGCTGCAGCGGGTCAACAAGAAAAACCGCAGCCGCACCTTTATCGTCTCCCAGCGTTGCCACCCGCAGACCATCGCCGTGGTGAAAACCCGCGCCCAGCCGTTGGATATCGAGGTGGTGGTCGGCGATCCCGAGGAATTGATCGGCAAGACCGAGGCCTTCGGCGTGCTGCTGCAGTACCCGGGCACCCACGGCGAAGTGGTCGACCTGGAGCCCCTGATCGAACGCGCACACGAGCAAGGCGCGCTGGCAGCAGTGGCCGCCGATATCATGGCGCTATTGTTGTTGAAGGCGCCGGGTGAGATGGGCGCAGACGTGGTAGTGGGCAACAGCCAGCGCTTTGGCGTGCCCATGGGTTACGGCGGCCCCCATGCCGCCTTCTTTGCCACCCGCGATGCCTACAAGCGTTCCACTCCGGGCCGCATTATCGGTGTGTCTATCGACCGCCGCGGCAACCAGGCCCTGCGTATGGCCATGCAGACCCGCGAGCAGCATATCCGCCGCGAGAAGGCCACCAGCAATATCTGCACCGCGCAGGCCCTGCTGGCCATGATGGCCGCCTTTTATGCCATGTATCACGGCCCGGAAGGCCTGCGCCGCATCGCCGAGCGCATCCACCGGCTCACCGCCATCCTCAAGGCGGGGCTGGCTGAGCACGGCCTGACGGCAGACAATGAATTTTACTTCGACACCCTGACCTTTGCGGTCGGCGACCAGCAGTCAGCCATTGTCGAGCGCGCCCTGGCGGCGGGCTACAACCTGCGCATTCATGATGACGGTCGCCTGGGTGTGAGCCTGGACGAGACCACCAGCCGTGAAGACGTGGCCGCCCTGCTGGCCGTGTTTACCGGCGCGGACGCCGCTGCGGATGTAGGCACCCTGGACGCCGCCATCGACGGCCTCCCCGGCGTGCCTGAAGACCTGCAGCGCGATGCCAACTACCTGCAACACCCGCTGTTCAATGACTTCCATTCGGAAACGGAAATGCTGCGCTACCTGCGCCGTCTGGAGAGCAAGGACATCGCGCTCAACCGCGCCATGATCCCGCTGGGCTCCTGCACCATGAAGCTAAACGCCACCACCGAGATGGTCGCCGTGACCTGGCCGGAATTCGCCCGCTTACACCCCTTCGCACCGGAGGACCAGGCGGCGGGTTACCGCCAGTTGCTGGACGAACTGGAGCACATGCTGCTGGAGTGCACCGGTTACGATGCGATTTCCATGCAGCCCAATGCCGGCGCCCAGGGCGAGTACGCAGGCCTGCTGACCATCAAGCGCTACCACGAGAGCCGCGGCGATCACGGCCGGGATATCTGCCTGATCCCCTCCTCCGCCCACGGCACCAACCCGGCCAGCGCCGCCATGGCGGGCATGAAAGTGGTGATTGTCGAGTGCGACAAGCACGGCAACGTCGACATGGAAGACCTGAAAGCCAAGGCCGAGCGCCACAGTGACGAGCTGGCGGCCATCATGGTCACGTACCCTTCTACTCACGGTGTATTTGAAGAGAGCATCGTCGAGCTGTGCGAGATCATCCACAGCCACGGCGGCCAGGTGTACGTGGACGGCGCCAATCTCAACGCCCTGGTGGGCCTTGCTGCCCCGGGCAAGTTCGGCGCCGATGTATCGCACCTGAACCTGCACAAGACCTTCTGCATTCCCCACGGCGGCGGTGGCCCCGGCATGGGCCCGATCGGTGTCGGTGCACACCTGGCGCCGTTCCTTCCCAACCATCCCCTGCATGGGGATGAAGGTGCCGATCACGTCACCGACGTGATTGCCAGTGCGCCGTTTGGCAGCGCCTCTATCCTGCCGATTTCCTGGGCCTACATCGCACTCATGGGCGCGGCGGGCCTGGAGCACGCCTCCAAGGTGGCGATACTCGGCGCCAACTATATTGCCCACCGCCTCCAGGGCCACTTCCCGATTCTGTACACCGGCCGCAATGACCGGGTGGCCCACGAGTGCATCATCGACATCCGCCCGCTCAAGGAAGCCAGCGGTATCACCGAAGAAGATGTGGCCAAGCGGCTGGTGGACTACGGCTTCCACGCCCCCACCATGTCATTCCCGGTGGCGGGCACCCTGATGGTGGAGCCCACCGAGAGCGAGAGCCTTTATGAGCTGGACCGCTTCTGCGACGCGCTGATTGCCATTCGCGAGGAAATTCGCGCCGTGGAACAGGGCAAGGCCGAAGCCGAGACCAGCATGCTGCGCAATTCACCGCACTCCCTGGCTGACGTGATCGCCGATGACTGGCCCTTCCCCTACAGCCGTGAGGAAGCCGCCTACCCGGTGGAAAGCCTGAAGCGCAACAAGTACTGGGCGCCGGTCAACCGCATCGACAACGTCTACGGTGACCGTCACCTGATCTGCTCCTGCCCGTCGATTGATTCCTACCGGGAGCCTGTGGCACAGGAGTAAGGCCGAGGCAGCTCGGTGCCTCGGCCTGCTTATACGGTCAGGTAGAGAACGACGGCCGCATAGCTGGCGAACAGCAACGTCACGCCCTTGAACCAGATGGGCCTGGCGAGAATGGCCAGCATGAGCACGGCTCCGACGCCAGCGACCAGGATTGACGGCAGCGCCGCATTCTCGAACATGGCGATGTTGACGTAGGGGCCCAACAGGAAGTAACCGAGCATGGACCCCGCCGACACCTTGCCCAGGGACTGGCTGTGGCGGAGGAAGTCCAGTTCCCGGTCGCTGGCCACATCGTAATCTTCGACCGGCAATGCGAGCTCGGCAGCGCCATAGATGAACACCGTGCAGGCCACCAGTACCAGGAAATCGAGGAAGCTCCATTCGGGGTAGTCCCGCAGCTCCCAGCCGACCCACCACATCTGCAGTATGAACACCATGATACAGCTGGCCCACAGTGCCGTGGCCCAATGGAACTTGATGCGATCGCGTGCGCGGATCAAACCACCCATTTCTCCAAGCAGCCGGGTCATCGACAGGCCGAGGATGATGGAGAGGGTAACGAAAACGTATTCGTGCTGTGTCAGGGAAAACCCCTACCGAATAGAGTGAAGAGTGGCTGGCTGTCATCAATGTAGTGAAAAGGCGCGTTCCTGTGAAGCGCTGTCCTGGAGCTGTCCCTCCTCTGTCAGCTTGATACACTCGGCCACTTCCCGGACTCAACCACAAGGACCGCGCCGTGAAATATCCTGCCTACCTATCCTGCCTGCTGCTCAGCAGCCTGCTGGTCGCCTGCGGCGGCCAGGACGACAGTGCACCCATCGAGGAGCGCCTGGACGAGGCTTCCGCCAATATCAGTGAGGCCCTCGACGAGGCCTCAAGCAACGTCAGTGAGGCCCTCGATGACGCCTCCGATGCTGTACAGGGCCGACTCAATGAAGCCGAGGAACTGGTGCAAGGACCCGTAGCAAGCGAGCTTCGAGAGGCCATCGCCAGTGACTATGCCGACAACCTCGGGCCGCTGTTTGTGCACTTCCACCAGAACCCGGAGCTGTCCAATCTCGAGTTTGAAACTGCCAAACGCCTGGCCGAAGAAATCCGCGCCCTGGGTTTTGAAGTTACCGAGGGCGTGGGAGGAACCGGTATTGTCGCGGTAATGGAGAACGGTGAGGGTCCCACGGTGATGATCCGCGCCGACATGGACGGTCTGCCGGTGAAAGAAGACAACGACCTGGAGTATGCCTCAATCGCCACCCAGGTCGATGAGAGCGGCGAGGAACAGCCGGTGATGCACGCCTGCGGCCACGACGTGCACATCACCGCACTGGTGGGCACCGCGCGACAGCTGGCAGCGCGCCGTGACCAGTGGTCCGGCACCCTGGTGCTGATCGGGCAGCCGGCGGAGGAGCGTATCTCCGGCGCACGGGCCATGCTGGAAGACGGCCTGTACGAGCGCTTTCCCAAGCCTGACTTTGCGCTCGCCTTCCATGTAGCGGCAGACTACCCGTCCGGCAAGATCGAGATTCCCAAGGACATCGTCGCCTCCAGCTCCGACTCGGTGGACATTATTGTGCGCGGCGTCGGCACCCACGGCGCGGCGCCCCACAAGGGCATCGACCCGGTGCTGGTAGCCTCGCAGATCGTGGTGACGCTGCAGTCGGTAGTGAGCCGCACTATTCCGCCGCTGGAAGACGGCGTGATCACCGTGGGCGCCATTCACGGCGGCACCAAGCACAACATCATTGGCGACCGGGTCGACCTGCAGCTCACCGTTCGGTCCAACAACCCGGAGATTCGCACCCAGCTGCTGGACGGTATTGACCGCGTGGCCGAGGGTGTAGGCCGCTCCTTTGGCCTGCCCGATGAGCTGCTCCCTGTGGTGAAGCGCTCGAAGGTGGAAACTACCCCACCCACCATTAACGACAGCGCCACCGCTACTCTGCTGGAAGACGCCATCCGCGCGCAAATGGGCGACGAGATCTTCTTCAGCAAGCCACCGGAGGGCATGGGTGCCGAGGACTTTGCCTACTTTGTTGAGGAGGGACTGGGCGTGAAAGGCGTGTATTTCACCGTCGGCGGCACGCCGGAAGACGAGATCGACACCGCGCCGTCGCACCACTCACCCTTCTTCAAGATCGAGCCGGAGCCCAGTATCAAGGCCGGCGTGGAAGCCTCTGTTGTCTCGGCCATGACGCTGCTGCAGCCGAGTACCTGACGTTGATCACGAGTCCGTCCTGCAGAAAGTGCCTCGATTTGTTACTCTACGTGGCTTGGGAAAGTCTGAGACTAAAAGGAGAACTACAATGAAAGCATTCAAGATCCTACTGACTGGCCTGTTCACCACCCTGCTGTTGGTGGCTTGCGATCAGGGTAATGAGAACAGCATGGAGAACGCGGCGGAAGACGCCAAGGAGTCCATGCAGCAGTCCATGGAAAGCGCCTCTGACAAGATGGGTGACGCCATGGACGATGCGTCGGACACCATGGACGACGCCATGGATGACGCCTCAGATGCCATGGAGGAAGGTGCCGAAACCATGAAGGAAGCGGCGCGTGAAACCAAGGACGAGATGAAAGACACCATGGAAGAGATGAAGGAGTAACACTCACCCAGGGCCCGCAGCTCAGGTTGCGGGCGCTGGGAACCAGTGCCGGGTGCGGTTCGCGAAATACACCAGCGACAGCATTACTGGCACTTCCACCAGCACACCTACAACGGTGGCCAGCGCTGCACCGGAATTGAGCCCGAACAGGGAAATCGCCACCGCCACCGCCAACTCGAAGAAATTACTCGTGCCGATCATGCAGGCCGGGGCGGCAATGTTGTGCGGCAGCCGCAGCGCTTTCGCCGCGCCGTAAGCAATGGCGAAGATGCCGTAGGTCTGGATCAGCAGCGGTACCGCAATCAGGCCGATCACCAACGGCTGCTGGATTATCTTTTCCGCCTGGAAACCGAACAGCAGCACGACCGTTGCGAGCAAACCCACCACAGACCAGGGTTTCACCGCCGCCAGGAAAGCAGCCAGTTCGTGATGGTCGCTGCTATCACGTTCCAGACGCCGTCGCGTCAGCGCCCCGGCGACCAGCGGCAGCAGCACGTACAACACTACTGACAACAGCAGTGTTTCCCAGGGTACGGCGATATCGCTGACGCCGAGCAGAAAGGCCGCGATCGGCGCGAACGCGAACACCATGATGATGTCGTTCACCGACACCTGCACCAGGGTGTAGTTGGCGTCGCCCTCGGTGAGCTGGCTCCACACGAATACCATCGCGGTACAGGGCGCCACACCCAACAGGATCATGCCGGCGATGTACTCGTTGGCGGTCTGGGGGTCGACCAGGTCGGCAAAAAATACCCGGAAGAACAACCAGCCCAGGGCCGCCATCGTGAACGGCTTGATGAGCCAGTTGATCACCAGGGTGAGCGCCAACCCCCTTGGTTTATTGCCGACATCGGTGATGGCGGCGAAATCCACCTGCACCATCATCGGGTAGATCATCACCCAGATGAGCACCGCCACTACCAGGTTGACGTGGGCCACCTCCAGCGCCGCTATGGCCTGGAACAGCGGCGGAAACAGGTTACCCAGCAGCACACCGGTGACGATGCAGAGCCCGACCCAGACCGACAGATAGCGTTCGAAAAGACCCATGACGTGAAGATTCACCTTGGCCAGGCCAGCGCCTGAGAGTGTATGCTTTTTAATATGCCAATTTTGGCATATTCCAGAAACGGAATGGAAGGTCTGGCGGATATGAAAGGTGAATCAGTCGCGGCGGTGTTTGCCGCCCTGGCCAATGAAACGCGGCTACGCTGCCTGAACCTGGTGGTTCACAACCGGGATGTCTGCGTGTGCGAAGCGGTGGCGGCATTGGGTATTTCCCAGCCCGCGGCGTCCAAGGCCATGGGAACGCTAAAAGCCGCCGGGCTCGTGGCCGCCAGGCGTGACGCCAACTGGACCTACTACAGCCTGCAGCGTCCATTGCCCGCCTGGCTGCGCAAGATCGTCAATGCCACGACCTCGGAGCTGAACTCCAGGCAACCCTACCTTCAAGACCTTAACCGCTTCGCCGAACTCGAACTGCGCGAGGATGAGCAACTCGCGTCCTAGTCGGGGAATGCGCCGGGCGGTGTGCCGCCCTCGATGATGTTCTCGGTGCGATCGCGCAGGCCCTCCAGGCCCTCACCCGGCACCAGCCAGAAGCGACCCTCAGCAATGCGCGCAAACACCCAGGCGGCAAACTCCTCCGGCGACTGGCCGGCAGCCACCCGCTCGGTCATGGCCTGATGCATGGCGCGCTCGGCGTCACTGTTGAGCCGATTGCGCTCGGCTGCCGGGCGATTTCTTTCAGCCGACCAGATACCGGTCGCCACTTCACCGGGGCAGAGCACCGAGGCGGCGACGTCCGCTTCCTCCAACAACAGCTCCTGGTGCAGGCTTTCGGTCATGGCGGTGACCATATGCTTGCTGCCCTGGTAGGGCGCCATGTAAGGCCAGCCGCCCAGCAGGCCGCCGATCGACGAGGTATTGATAATGCGCCCCGGCGCGTCCTGCTTCAGCATCCGCGGCACGAAACTGCGAATGCCGTGCACCACACCCATCACATTCACATCCAGCAACCAGCGCCAGTCTTCCGGCCGCCGCTCCCAGCTCTTGCCGTCAACCAGCACGCCGGCATTGTTGAACAGCAGGTTGACCCTCCCCTGTTGGCCGAACACCCGCGCGGCCAGGGCTTCGACATGGCCAGCGTCGGTCACGTCGAGGCCGCTCTTGTACAGGTTGGCGGAGTCGCCAAGCGCCGCCAGGCCGGCGCCGTCGAGGTCGGCGGCATAGACCACCATACCCAGCTTCAGGGCGTGCCGGGCCAGCCCCGCGCCAATACCGCTGGCAGCGCCGGTGATTACGGCAACCTGGCCCATCCATTCCGGGGCGGACACGGCGGTACTCCGGTTGATTCGAAGTGGCTATCGTATACCATCACCGCTTTCTGTCAGTAGGCTCACGGTATGACACAGCGCTCCATCTGCATTTACTGCGGCTCCAGCCCCGGCGACAACCCGGCGTTCATGGCCTCCGCCCGCGCCATCGGCACGCTGATCGCCGAGGGCGGTCACCGGCTGGTGTACGGTGGCGGGCATGTGGGCCTGATGGGTGCCGCTGCGGATGCCGCGCTGCAGGCCGGGGGCGAAGTGATTGGCGTGATCCCCAGGGACATTCTCGACAAGGAAGTAGGCCACGGCGGCGTGACCGAGCTGTTCACCGTGAACTCCATGCACGAGCGCAAGATGAAGATGGCCAGCCTGTCCGACAGCTTCATCGCCCTGCCCGGAGGCATTGGCACCCTTGAAGAGATCATCGAAGTGCTGACCTGGAGC
The DNA here is from genome assembly GCA_036351375.1 of Halieaceae bacterium. Lineage (GTDB taxonomy): Bacteria > Pseudomonadota > Gammaproteobacteria > Pseudomonadales > Halieaceae > JANQIO01. Next base: position 2,065 of record JAZBOY010000031.1, on the reverse strand, counting down.
CAGCTCGGTTTCCACAGCAAGGCCTGCGGGGTGCTGAACGTGGAGGGCTTTTTCAATCCGCTGTTCGAGCTGCTGGACCACATGGTGGCGCGCCGCTTCCTGCGTCAGGAGCACCGCGACCAGCTGCTCAGCGCCGATACCCCCGAGGCCATCATTGCCCAGGTGCTGGAGCACGAAGCGGTCAGCATCGACAAGTGGATGGACCAGGGGTGATTCGGGTCGTCCTCGCGGTATTCGCCCTGGGGCTGCTGGCCTACCCGGTGGTGTGCTTGCTAGACCTGGAAGACTACCGGGTCAAACTCGAAGACATGCACGGTAGCGCGTCGGCCACCATCGGCCAGTTACAGACGGTGGCCGCCATTCACTGGCTCAAAAATGCCTACCTCGCCTTCGCCTTCCTGCTGCTGGCGCGCTATGTCGGTGCGGCCGAGCGGCCCCGCGACCTGTCCCGGTCCGGTGCGCTGTTGATGGCCTATCCCATCATCCACGTGATCTGGCAGGGACTGGCCCAGGTGGCGATGGCGCCGGACCCAGAAGAGCTGGAGCTCAACATCCAGCTTACCTCTGACCACTTGCTCTACTGTATGCTTGGCCTGAGCCTGATTGGCATCGCCCGGACGCTGTCGACCGATGATGCAGGCAGTGATACACAGCAACGCGCGGACGAACCCGCCCCAGCCAAGGCCCCATCCGCCAACGAAGGTGCTCAGTCATGATGTCAAAACCCGGCGCCACCGGCTTCAAGAAACTGGTGGATTCGACGCGCTACTCCTGGTGGGGCTTCCAGTCCGCCTGGAAACATGAGGAGGCCTTCCGCCACGAGGTGCGCCTGGCGGTCATCATGACGCCCTTCGCCTTCATCATCGGTGACGATCACACCCACTCGCTGCTGCTCCTGCTGAGCGTGGGGCTGGTGTTGCTCGCGGAAATCATCAATACCGCGCTGGAGTCGGTGGTGGACCGCATCGGCGTCGAGCACCACCCGCTGGCCGGCCAGGCCAAGGACCTGGGCTCCTCTGCGGTATTCCTATCGCTGATGATCGCCGGCATCATCTGGATCAGCAGCATCTACCGTTTCTTCTACGGCAGCGAAGGGCTGTTCAGCTAAAACGGGGACAGATCAGGAAAAGGGGTCAGAGCCCTTTTCAACTGTCCCAGGTGTCACCCCCGTCGGAGAAATCCACAGTGCTTTGCCGCTCGCGGTTCACCGTCAGTCTTGTGACGTCGGAGCGGGAGTAGTGGCCCGCCGGGTCGAAGTTCTGCCGCTCCTCCAGCACGCGCTGGTAATCGAGAGTCGCCACGAACACGCCCTCGCGCTCCACCTGGGGCTCCAACAGCCATTCGGCGTCCGGCCCGTTCAGCCGTGCCGAGGATTATGGTGATGCCTTTCTCCCGCGCCCGACTGCAGACCGGCTGCAGGTGCCCTGCTTCAATGCACACCGCCTGGTCGAGGTAGCGGGCATGAATGGCTTTCTGGGTTGGGGAATCGAACTCCGCGCCGCCGGTGCGCTCCAGCCAGAACGGGTAGCCAGGCACCAGGCTTTCGCCAAAGCAGACCAGCTCTGCCCCTTCGGCCGCGGCCTGGTCAACGGCAGCGAGCACTTTCTCCACGGTGGCCTCGCGATCCAGCCATACCGGGGCCAGCTGGGCGAGTGCTACTGTCAGGGTCTGCTGCGACATGACTTCCAGCTTCCAGACTTAGAGAAAGGCGAACTTGAGGAGGAAGATCACCGCCAGGAAGTAGGCACCCGGCGAGATGTCCCGGTGGCGGCCGACGCAGAGCTTGATAACCACGTAGCTGATAAAGCCCACGGCAATACCGTTGGCGATACTGAAAGTCAGCGGGATCATCACGATCATCAGCAGAGCCGGTACCACCTCGCTCATGTCGGCCCAGTCGAGTTTTTCCATGCCGGTCATCATCAGCATGGCCACGTAGACCAGGGCACCCGCCGTCGCATAGGCCGGCACCATACCCGCCAACGGCGCGAAAAAGACGGCCAGCAGGAACAGCACGCCCACCGTCACAGCCGTCAGACCCGTGCGGCCGCCGGCGGTGACCCCG
>JAZBOY010000030.1:0-3238 GCA_036351375.1 Halieaceae bacterium | reverse complement strand
GGCCCATTTTTTGATATTTTGGGCCATTCTTGCTCAGAGGGACAATCATGCAAGGCGACGTCGTTGAAAGTGGCAACCTGTCCAGCCCACAGCGCATCATCGCCGGGACCCTGTCGCAGCTGAATTTTTTTGGCGCCAGCCCAGGCCGGGCGCGCGCTATCCTCACCCAGGTAGGCCTGCCGGCCCGGGCCCTGGACGAGCCTGACTTCCCGATCTCCCTGCAGCAGGAACTGGAAGTGGCCGCTGCTCTGGTGGGCGGCCTGCCCCCGGGCACGTCGAGCATCAGGCTGCTATTCCAATCTCGCCCCGAGATGGGCATTGAAAACCTGGGCGTCATCGGCATGGCAATGAAGCACGCGGCCACCGCGGTGGATTCCCTGCGGGTCTGCCTGGCCTACCCCGAGCTCACCATGGGGCACTGCCGCATGGTCGTCAGGCGCCAGCGGGAACTGGCCCTGTTCTCCTTTCACATGGAGCGGCCCCAGCTGCGCGGTGCCGATGAGCGCAGCGTCGACCGGCTGGTGGAGTACTGTACGGTACTGGACCTGTCGACGTCCCTGCGCAACATCGAGGATGTGCTTGACCGGGGCGAGCCGCCGGCCTGGGTGTCCCTGCCCTTCCCGCGCCCCGCCGACTGGGACTTGGTGGAGGGCCAACTAGACTTTCCGGTCAGTTTCGATGCCGAGGAAGCCTGTGTGGCCTACCCGGAAGCCTTCGACCACCCGCTGCCTCACGCCAACCCGCTGTTATACCGCATGTACGCCTCTCTGGCAGAGCGGATGTCGCAGATGCTGGCAGAAGATGTCAGCCTCGAAGAGCGGGTAACGCGCTGGCTCTGGGCCTATACCCCACCCCCAAACCGCAGCGAGCTGGCCGATTTGCTGGCCATGTCCGAGCGCAGCCTCACCCGGCAGCTCAAGCTGGAGGGTACTTCCTATTCCACCCTGCTCGCCCGGGTGCAGTCTGAGCGGGCTCAGAATTTCCTGCGTAGTAGCGGCCTGTCCGTGGGAGAGATCGGCTATAGACTGGGCTACTCGGAGCCCGCCGCGTTTACTCGCGCTTTCACCCATTGGACCGGGGAGTCACCCCTGCAATGGAGGAGAAGCCGACAGTAGGACTCTTGGGGGAAGCTGCCTATTTTGCTTGACATGTTATTCTGTCAAGATATTAATACAGACAGTGTTAACAAGCAGAATTCCCCGGGGAGAAGCACAATGAGTACTCACAACAGACGCACCAATCGCAAGCACCTGGTTCTGGCCGCCACCTTGGCTGCCGGCGTATTCGCTACCCAGAGTGTCCTGGCTTTCGGCAGCCACGGCGCCGAAGGCAAGGGCAAGGACAGCCACGCCAACGAGCATGAGCACCACCATGGCAGTGACGGCCACGCCAACGAGCACGCCCATCATCATGGTGACGACGAACATGCCAACGAGCACGAGCACCACCACGGTGACGACGGCCACGCCAACGAGCACGCCCACCACCACGGTGACGACGGCCACGCCAACGAGCACGAGCACCATCACGTCGCAATGGACAAGCACCACCACGACGAATAGGCCGCTTCCAGGCGCGGGTTACACCACGTAGACCTCGCCACCGGAACGCACCGTAAGGTCGCTGATCACCACGCCCCAGGGCTGGTCGATGGCATAGAGAATCTGGTCTGACAGAAGATCGGGGGACAGCATGAAGTATTCAATGCTGTCCGGGTCGGTCCAGCCCGCTTCGCCACCGCCTTCCAGCAAAGCGCTAAAGCGTTCACCAAACGCCTCGGCGTTGGCACCGACAATGCCGGCGCCGGCCTCCATATTGACCACTGCACTGCCGATACCGGTCAGGGGAATGCCCGTGGGTCGGATGGTAGTAACCTTGATACGCCCCTGGGATTCCTGGCGCAGCGCCTCAGACAGGAAATTCACCGCTGCCTTGGTGGCACCGTACACCGCGGCACCCTTGAGCGGGAAGTTCGAGTAGATCGACGACAGGTTGACGATGTGGCCGCGGCCCTGCGCCATCATCTGGTCGTGTACCGCCACCGTGCCGTTGAGCACGCCCTTGATATTGATATCAATACAGCGATGCCAGGCGTCCAGCGCCTCGCCGTGATCAGCGTAATAGGCCAGGGGCATGATACCGGCGTTGTTGATCAGTACATCGACACCGTCGAAGGCCTGCACACCGGCCGCCACCAGCCGCACCAGATCATCCGCCACCGTCACATCCGCCACCTGCCCCAGGGCAACACCGCCATCTTTCTCGATCGCGCCGAGGGTTTCCGCCAACGCCGACTCGTCGATATCACAGGCCACGATCCGGGCACCCCGCGCCGCCGCCTTGCCCGCCACCAGGCGCCCGAAGCCGCCGCCGGCGCCGGTTATCATCACTACTCGACCTTCCAGATGACTCATGTATCACTCTCCCGATTTGCTGGTTTGTCTCTTTATACAGCACGTGCACAGCTGCCTGGCGCCAAAGCAGGTCGCCTGCCCGCTGTGCTAATCTACAACCCACCCGCAGTACAGCATAAAGATTAGAACGAGGAGACGAGTATGCACGATCTCGTAATTCGCGGCGGCACCGTTGTCGACGGCAGCGGCGCAGAGCCGGTCATCGCAGATGTGGCGATCGACGGCAACACCATCACCGCCATCGGCCCCGACCTGCCCGCCGGGCGTGAGGAAATCGACGCCACGGGCAAGGTAGTGGCGCCGGGCTTTGTGGATATCCATACCCACTACGACGGCCAGGCTACCTGGGACCCGGAAATGGCGCCCTCCTCCTGGCACGGTGTGACCACCGTGGTCATGGGCAACTGCGGGGTGGGTTTCGCCCCCGCCAAGCCCGACAAACACGATTGGCTGATCGGCCTGATGGAAGGCGTGGAAGATATTCCCGGCAGCGCGCTGGCCGAAGGCATCCGTTGGGACTGGGAGAGCTTCCCGGAATACATGGATGCGCTGGAAACGCTGCCGCGCACGGTAGATGTAGGCACCCACGTGCCCCACGGCGCGGTGCGCGCCTACGTGATGGGTGAGCGCGAGGAGCGCAAGGAAGACCCGACCGAGACCGATATCGCCGCCATGTCCCAGATCGTCGAGGACGGCCTGAAGGCCGGCGCCCTTGGCTTCTCCACGTCCCGCACCATCCTGCACAAGTCAGTGGACGGGGAACTGGTACCCGGCACCACCGCCACCAAGGAAGAACTCATCGGCATCGGCCGCGCGATGGGCCG
>JAZBOY010000029.1:0-5570 GCA_036351375.1 Halieaceae bacterium | reverse complement strand
TTTCAGGGAGCTGCCACTGGCCGGCGGAGTCACCAGCAGGCCGCCCTGTTGCCAACGCAGGCGCACCGGGGAGCGGCTCAGGTAGCGGTCTTGCAGAGGATGCGAAAGGCCGCCTTTGCGCGGCGCCGCAAAGCCCGGTTCGCGGCGGCTCAGGCAGGCGTCACCCGGCCCGCTGCCGGGCGTAATGGAGGCGACTTCGCCGATGCGAGCGACGTCGGGATGGAAAAGAATAGTTAGCGCTAGCCGCCTTTCCTGGCTACCGCTCTCGGTGGTGGCGACCTCGGGAAGGGTCAGGTCTGACAGGTCCCAGGCAGGCACGATAGCCCTCGTATTGCAACTTCACTGCACAAATAAGTGTAGCAGTTCGCAGGTCCGCCAAATGGACTTGCACGGCGCGCAGCAATCGAGTCAGATACCCCCATGGGAAATCGACTATCCAAGATCTACACGAAAACCGGGGATGACGGCACCACCGGGCTGGGCGACGGCTCGCGTATTGCCAAGAACCACCCCCGGGCCGAGGCCATGGGCACGGTTGACGAGCTCAACTGCCAGATGGGTATGTTGATGGCCCAGCTGAGAGATGACGACGAGCTGCAACCGATCCTCGAGCGCATCCAGCACGACCTGTTCGACCTGGGCGGCGAGCTCGCCGTGCCGGGTTACGAGCTGATCAAGCCGGAACGCGTAACGGCGCTTGAGGAATGCCTTGATCAGTACAACGACGACCTGCCGGCGCTGAAGAATTTCATTCTGCCGGGCGGGTCTGCCAGCGCCGCCCAGGCCCACCTGGCCCGCGCCATCTGCCGCCGCGCCGAGCGCTGCCTGGTAGCCCTGCACCAGGAAGAACCCATCACCGAGACCGCCAGGCTGTATATCAATCGGCTGTCGGATCTGATGTTTGTATTCGCCCGGGTGCTGTCCCGCCGGGACGGCGGTTCCGAGGTGCTCTGGAAGCAGGATTAGCTGCTACGACGGCTAAGATACGCCATAGGCCTAGTAAGGCAAGGTAGCTCCGCCATCCATTAACACATGCTCTCCGGTCACATTGGGAGCGCTGTGCGCAAAATACCAGATGTTTTCAGCCACGGTTGCCGGGGTCATTACCTCGCCAGTCGCGGCCCGCTCGCGGTAGTAGTTGCGCACGTTGTCGTACATCTCGGCGCCCAGCCCTTCCTGCAGCCAGTCCCCTTCCACGAATCCCGGGCAGACGGCGTTGACGCGAATTTCCGGCCCCAGGTTGCGAGCCATGGACTGGTTGATGGCGAGCATCGCTGCCTTGCTACAGGCGTAGGCCAGGCTTGAGCCCACTCCGATCAGGCCTGCCACCGAGGCCACGTTGACGATGGAACCGCCGGTTTTTTTCATGGTGGGCACCACCGCACGGATCATCTGGAAAGCACCGATGGTGTTGACGCTGTAGAGGTGGTGGAAGTCCTCGGCATCGAGTCCCTCTAGATCGGCGTGGGCGCAGAACCTGGTGGTGCCGGCGTTGTTCACCAGCACATCAATGCGGCCCCAGGCATCGATAGCTGCCTGTGCCAGGCGCCGGCAATCAGCGTCGTCGGCCACATTGGCCTTCACGGCCACCGCATCCACCCCCTGGGCGTCACAATACTCCGTGACCGCCTCGGCGCCGCCGGCATTGCTGTTGTAATTCACCACCACGTTGTAGTGGTGCCGTGCGGCGAATTTGGCCACCTCGGCCCCGATACCCGATGAGGAACCGGTGACAATGATCACCCTGCGGTCGGCGTCAGACATGAGAACTCCCAGGCAAGAAATCTAGTGAATCAGATGAGCAGTACCAGCAGCGCCAGTACCACTACCCAGGCCACCGCGCTGCGGCTCAGCAGGCTTTGCAGCTGGCCCACCTCCCAGTCGCTGACCTCGGCAAAGGCCTGTGTGTCGCCGCTGTCGCCGGAGAACACCGTGGCCTTCAGGCCCAGCGCGGCATGCGCGGCGTCGCCCAGCAGTTCACCGGTGGAAGACGTGGTGTCGCCCAGGCTGGCGGCAAGCTGCTCGCGGCTGCCAACCCAGTCGCCGGTCAGCGCGAAGGTAAATACCAGCAGCCGCGAAGGCAGCCAGTCGACCCAGAACTGTACCTTGTCGAGCATGCGCTGACGGTCTGCCTCTTCGCTGTCGATGCGGTACAGCAACAGCAGCCGGTAGGCCAGCGCGCCGGCCGGGCCGAACAGCACGAAATAGAACATCACCCCGAACCAGCGCTCAAAGCCCAGGTAGCAGATGCGCTCCTTGACGAAGCGGTGCAGCTTTTCCGGGTTGGAGGGGCACTCTTCGCTGCAGCCGGGCAGGAGCTGCTGCTGGGCGAACAGGAACGCCGCCTCGAAGTCGCCCTGGCGGCAGTGGCTGCGGTACTCGTCTACCAAAGCTTCGAAGTCTCCGCGCCCGAAGCTGTACAGCAGTACCAGCACGGCGATCGCCAGCGGCACCAGGCCGAGGGCCCAGCCCTCGACAAAGTCCATCAGCCAGAACACCAGCAGTGCCGGCAACAGCACCGACAGGCCGACCTGCAGCTCGGGCATCAGGCCGCTGCCGTTGAAGCGTTCCACCAGGTCCTTGAACCAGGTATCGCGATGTACCGGGCCGGCGGAGCCCCAGTACTGGAGCAGCCCAAGGGCTATCAGCAGCGCCAGGAACTTCACGCGCCGACCTCCCGGTCCAGCAGCTCCCGGAAGTGGGCCCAGTCAAAGGCGGGGCCGGGGTCGGTCTTGCGGCCCGGGGCAATATCGGAGTGCCCGGTGATCCGGTCGCGAGTGATGGCTGGATAGGCGCGCATGAGTTCCCCTGTGATGGCGGCCAGGGCCGCATATTGCGCGTCAGTATAAGCCTCGGTGTCACATCCCTCCAACTCGATGCCAATACTGAAATCGTTGCAGTTGTCACGCCCCTCGAAGCTCGAGACGCCGGCATGCCAGGCCCGGTCCGCCAGGCTCACGAACTGGGTGACTGCGCCATCACGCTCGATCAGCAAATGGGAGGACACTTCCATACCGCGAATCTCGTCGAAGTAGGGATGGGCATCACAGTCGAGCTGGTTACAGAAGAACTGCTGAACACAGCCGGTGCCGTATTCACCGGGTGGCAGGCTGATGTTGTGGATCACCAGCAGGCTGATGTCGGCGGGCTGGGGGCGCGCGTTGCAGTTGGGTGACGGGCAACGGGCCGCGCTATCAAGCCAGCCCGCCGCGAGGGTGTGCGTAGTCATTGCCCGCCAGTGTAGACCGAATCGCGCTCGCGAATCATTCTCCGCCATGCTTCGCCACTGCGAGACCCTCCAGTTCACGCACGGACGAGTCGGGCTGGGTTTCGATAATTCCCCAACCGGCGCCAACATAGTCTTCAAGCTCATCGGGCTCTGAAGCCGACAGCCAGGGTTCACCCTCGACCACCAGGGCCGCGCGGGCTAGCGCATAGCGGTGCAGGTCAAATAAATGCGAAAACGCCACCCGGCTACCCGGACCGCAGGAGCGATGAATCTCTGCAAATAGCTGCCGCACGACTTCTGGCGACAGGTAGTAGAGCAGGCCTTCCGCCACGAAGGCGCTGCAAGCGCTCAGGTCCCAGTCTTCGCACTCGGAAAGTACATTTGAGAGCTTTTTCTTCGCCAGGTCCGCCGCCAGGAGGGTCACGTTGTCGGGCTGGCCCAGCTGCTTCACGGCTCGCTGCTTGGCGCGGGCGGTGTCGGGGTGGTCGATCTCGAAAAAGCGAACCCTCGGGTATTCCGCGGCCAAACGCAGGCAGAGCGTGTCGAACCCGGCTCCAAGCACGAGGACCTGGGTGGCGCCGGCGTCGATAGCGGCGCACACCTGCCGGTCCATGAAAATCTTGCGCTTGCCCAGGCCCTCAAAAGCGCCGGGTTGCAGCCGCTCGCCCAGGCTTGCCAGTCGAACGGCCCAGGGGCGACGCGCCAGCTCCAGGACACGGGGTGAAAACGGGAAAGCGCCGCAGGCCAGCAGCAGTGCTTCACTCAACTCGGGCAGACCCGCCGGCAGGCGTTCCTGCCAGCCGCGCTTCGCTCCCAGTGTGACCATGCTCGCCGCCACGTTGAGCGCCGTGCGACTGACCCGCCCCTTTCTCATGGCGGCAGCATAGCAGTGTTTGCTGTCGCGAGCGCTTTGCTACAATCGCGCCCTCCTCCCAAGGACTGCAGCAATGCACACACCCGACACGGCGGCCATGCGCGCCGCCATAGAGCACAACGTTCGCACCGCCCTGGCCGAGGACATCGGCGATGGCGACATCACTGCCGCGCTGATCCCCGCAGAAAAAACCGCGAGGGCGCGCGTCATCAGTCGCGAGCCCGGCGTGGTTTGCGGCAGGGACTGGGTGGACGAGGTGTTCCGGCAGCTGGACCCCTCAGTCGCGGTACGCTGGCATGTCAGTGATGGCGAGACGATTGCGCCGGAGCGCCTGCTGTATGAACTGGAAGGCCCCGCCCGCAGCCTGCTGACCGGTGAACGCACCGCGCTCAATTTCCTGCAGCTGCTGTCTGGCACCGCTACCCGCTGTGATCACTATGCCCGACTGGTGGCCGGCACCGGGGTCAAACTGCTGGACACGCGCAAGACGGTGCCCGGCCTGCGGCTGGCACAGAAGTACGCGGTGAGCTGCGGCGGTTGCTACAACCATCGCATCGGTTTGTACGACGCCTTCCTGGTCAAGGAAAACCATATCGAAGCCTGTGGCGGCATTCGTGAGGCAGTGGCCGCCGCCAGGGCGCTGGCGCCGGGCAAACCGGTGGAGGTGGAGGTGGAGTCGCTCGAGGAGTTTGAGCAGGCTCTCGCTGCCGGCAGTGACCGCATCATGCTCGACAACTTCAAGCTGGACCACCTGCGCGAGGCGGTGGCCCGCAACGCAGGCCGCGCCCAGCTGGAAGCCTCGGGAGGCATCACTGAAGAGACGCTGCGCAAAGTGGCGGAAACCGGGGTGGACTACGTCTCCATTGGCACACTTACCAAGGATGTGAAAGCCCTGGACCTGTCCATGCGCCTCGTAGACGGGTAGCGCCACGATCGTCGGGCACAAAATCGTCGGGCACAAAAAAGGGGAGCATTGCGCTCCCCTTATCGATTCCACCCCTTCGAACGCGCCCAGCGTGGCTGGTGGGTGGAAAACCGCTAGCTAACAAATTAGCTGTCGCGCGCGGCGCGGGCGGCCGCTTTTTCAGTGTCGGCGTCTACCGTCGGCAGTTCGCCGGCGGCTGACTCCAGGTGTGCGCGTACAAACCACTGGAATTGCTCCAGGTCGGCAAGGTGACCGGTGATCATGTCTTCCGATACCGGGTCGACTTCTGCAAGCGCATCAATCGCTTTGCGATGGTCAGCATTCACGCCGCTGTACACAAGATCCAGTGCGCCCAAATGTTCCGTTACGAGTGCACGACCAAGGCTGTAGTCTTCCCAGCTGCGGCGCTCTACTACCGAGGCCGGCGTGCCCTTGGGTACGCCACCCAGCGTCGCGATGCGCTCTGCTACCTGGTCGACCATTTCCCGCACGGTGTCTACCTGCGGATCCAACATTTCATGCACCCCGATAAAGTTCGGGCC
>JAZBOY010000028.1:0-4927 GCA_036351375.1 Halieaceae bacterium | reverse complement strand
TACCGCGATCTGGACGCCCGCTACCGGTTCCAGCCGGTACCTGCGGATACGGTATTGCGGCCGGGCATGTCGCATCCAAACGTGATTGCCCTGCGCACCCAGCTGCAGCGACTGGGTTATACGCTGGATTCGGTTGAGCCCCAGCGCTTTGATAAAGCGCTGGCCAACGTGGTGAAGGATTTCCAGTACCTGCACACACTGGCAGCCGACGGCGTCGTCGGCAGTGACACCTTCGCGGCACTCAACGTGCCCTACGCAGATCGCGTCGAACAGCTGCGAATCAACCTCGAGCGCCTGCGCTGGATCAGCCGGGATATCGCCGACCGCATGGTGGTAGTTAACATTGCCGGCTTTGAGCTTTACTACTTTCAGGATCAGGGCCTGGCCTGGGAAACCAACGTGATGGTCGGCCAGATCAAGCACCAGACGCCGCTGTTCCGAGACAACATGTCCTACCTGGAGTTCAATCCCACCTGGACGGTGCCCCAGAGCATCATCCGCCGCAGCCTGTACTCCAAGCTGTCCACCGATCCGGGCTATGCCGCCGAGAACAATTACAAGCTTTACGACCGCGACGGTGCAGAGGTGGACCCCTACAGCATCGACTGGGGCGCCAATAGTCGCGGCTGGTTTCCCTACCGGGTCGTACAGCAACCCGGCCCGGACAACGCCCTCGGGCGAGTGAAATTCATGTTCCCGAATCGCTACGCCATCTACCTGCACGACACGCCGGCCCAGGCGCTTTTCTCACGAACGTCGCGGGCTTTCAGTGCCGGCTGCATCCGGGTGGAGGACCCACTGTTCTTTGCCGAGCTGCTGCTGCAAACGGAAAACGGCTGGGACCGCGAGCGCATCGACGCCGCCGTGGCCTCGGCGCGACAGCAGGTGGTGCGATTCAGCACGCCCATCGACATCATGTTGATGTATTGGACGGCAAGCCCCACACCCGACGGTCGGGTGCAGCTGCATCCCGATATCTATGACAAGGACGCCGAGGCACTGGCGCTGCTCAACGCGGCCCCGGTGTGGGACCAGCTGTGAGGCAGTGGCTGCTTTGTCTTGCCCTGCTGAGTCCGGGCCTGAGCGCAGCTCCGCTGGCACTGGAGGTGCGCGGCCACCCGGTACAGATGGCGGTGTTCAGCCTGTTTATGCAACCGGGCGAACAACTGCGCCTGGGTGTCGGCAATGGCGTTTCCGCAGAGGCGGGGGGTGTCACTGTCACCCCCGTACAGGGTGGGCTGGAGCTGGTGGCGCCGCAAGTGCACGGGCTTTATCCGGTGCGCCTGCTGCGTGGTGCGGAAGAAGCCTTGCTGAACGTTTGGGTCAGCATTTCCGGCGAACGGCTCGAGGGGGAGTACCTCAACGGCTATCGCATTGGCAGCTACCCGCCACCGCGTAGCCAGCGACCCAACTACGAGCCCCCGGCGGGATTCTTCGAAGTCACGGCAGATAATGTCGATACCCGGTTGACGCCACATTTCACCCTGCGCCAGTTTGTCTGCAAACAGGCGTCGGACTACCCCAAGTACGTGGTGATACAGGAGGGGTTGCTGGTGATGCTGGAAGGACTGCTGGCCGAGGTCAGGTCCCAGGGCTTTGACATCGAGACCTTCGGGGTGATCAGCGGCTACCGGACCCCTTACTACAATCACCGCATCGGCAATGTGCCATACAGCCGCCATGTCTACGGCGACGCTTTCGACTTTTTTATCGACGAAGACGGCGACGGGCGCATGGATGATATCGACAGCGACGGCATGCGCAATGAAAAGGACATTCAGCGTTTCTTTGCTATCGTGGATAGCTTCATGCGGCGACCCGAGAACAAGCGCTTCCTGGGCGGTATCGGCAAGTACAACAAAACCCGCCGCCACGGCGGTTTTATTCATGTGGATACCCGCGGTTACCAGGCGCGTTGGTGACCGGCCCACAATCAGACAAGCGATACGAGGTGTTATGAACAATTGGTTGAAAGCGCTGGCGCTTGGGCTGCTGGCCAATGCAGTTTGGGCGGTGGATGTTTTTGCCGCAGGAACCCTGGTCATCGCCCACCGGGGCGCCAGCGGATACCTGCCGGAGCACACGCTGCCGGCGGCGGCCATGGCCTATGCCCAGGGAGCGGATTACATCGAGCAGGATGTGGTGCTCACGAAGGACGACGTTCCGATCGTGCTGCACGATCTCTACCTGGAGCCCACCACCGATGTGGCAGGCCGGTTTCCCGATCGCGCACGCGAGGACGGGCATTTCTACGCAATCGATTTCACGCTGGAGGAAATCCGCCAGCTCCGCGTCGGTGAGCGGGTCAAGGACGGGGCGCCAGTGTTCGAGGGGCGCTTCCCGACCGGTGTAAACATACTGCGGGTGCCGACCCTGGCGGAGCAGATAGAGCTGATCCAGGGCCTCAACCAGAGTACCGGCGGTGACGTGGGCATCTACGTAGAGCTGAAGAAGCCAGAGTTCCACGCCGCGGAGGGCCGCAGTTTCCCGGCCTCGGTGCTGCAGGTTCTCTACGCCTACGGCTACCGGGACGCAGAAGACAAGGTATTCCTGCAGTGTTTTGACGAGGCCACGCTGCGCTTTCTCAAGGATCACACCGAGATAAAGCTGGTGCAGTTGCTGGAAGACAAGGACCTGACGGCGGAGCGCGCGCAGCAGATCGCCACCTACGCCCAGGGCGTGGGCCCATGGATCGGTTTCCTTACCGACCAGCCCGAGTTTGTGGTGGCCGCCCAGGAAGCCGGGCTCGTGGTGCACCCCTTCACCTTTCGCGCCGATGCCCTGCCGCGCGGCGTTACCAGCTACAGGGCACTGTTGGATCGCTTTGTTCGCAATATGCAGGTCGATGGCGTGTTCACCGACCACACGGACCTGACCCGGGAGTACCTGGATAGCCTCGGCCGCTGAGGCGGCAGGTGCTATGCTAGCCCCCAGGGAGGGGACCCATGGCAAAGGATTACTCCGAGGCCAGCTTCAGCACATTCATGCGCCAGTCGGTGGTGTCCGGCCTCATCAAGCCCGCCACCCTGCGCTCGCGCAAGCTTGCCGCCGAGCAGCTCATGGTAGAGCTCAAGTCCCACGAGCGGCAGGACCTGCGGCTGGTGGACCTCGATGAGCTCTGCGCGCGCTTTCACAAGCTGGAGGGCTCCAGCATTCGACCGGAGAGCATGGACGTCTACAAGTCCCGCTTCGGTGATGCCCTGCGCGACTTCATCGCCTGGACCGACGACCCGAAGAGCTTTGTGCCCAGCGAGAGTGAACACAAGGCGCTGCGCGAGCAGCTCGAGAGCGAACCGGAAGGCCACAAGCAGGCGCGGGAGGAGCTGGCCCTCAACCCGCCGCGCAATCCCCACCAGATTTTTCCGGTACCGATTCGCGAGGACCTGGTGGTCTATCTCCAGAACGTTCCGCTGGATATGACGGTCCGCGAGGCGGAAAAAATTGCTGCCGTGGTGCGCGCGCTGGCGGTGCCCTCTGACAGCGCCGACGACGAGGATACAGCGTGACGCGGCTCGCCCTGGTCGCGCCGATGTTGGTATTCGGCTTCGGCGGCATCTACCTGCTGGTGCTGTTCCTGCAGCCGGGCAACGAAAACCGGGTATACGACAACCTGGTGCCGGAGCTGATCGGCTTCTGCCTGGAAGGCTTCTTCCTGATCGGGCTATTTTCCTGGATCCAGGCCCGCCGGGAGCGCGAGCGCAAGGAGGACCTGCGCCTCAGCCTGCGCGGCGCCTTGCGGGAGATCTTGAGCTACCTGGATATCGGGCTGCTGGGGGACACCGCCGAGCCCGCCTCCTCCCGCGCCATCGAAGAAGATTCCAGGCTGGTGGCGCATATGATCATGAAGCTTGCCGAGCACAAGCTCGATGTAGATTCCATGGCGCGCATCAAGGCGGTGGCCCAGCGCAACCTCACCACGATCCACGACCTGATACCGGTGGCCGCCCAGCTCAGCGCTGAGCACATCCGCTGGTGGTTGGCGATCACCGACAGCGTGCGCCAGCTGTCTGAGGCGACCGACAGCGCCGCGGTGGCCGCCAGCCTGCACCGATTCCTCGCCAATCTCGGCGAATTCGACGAGCTGGAGCTGTAGGCCACCTGTGTGCAACACGGTAATGCTTCACCGTGTTACGCACAGGTTCCTGGCCGGGCAGCTTGTCCTGCGTCAATGCGCGTCGCGTCCGCGGCGCCTAACATCGGTGCCATGACCCGCCCTACGATTCTCTGCTGGCTGCTGTTATGGCTGGCCGCGCCGGTATCCGCTGACGATGCCCGGGCGCTGGTGGCGGGTGCCATCGACCTGACCCGCGGTACCACCTCCTACGCGGAAATGAGTATGCAGATTCACCGGCCGGACTGGCAGCGCAATTCCAGCCTGGTGGCCTGGACCCGCGGCCGTGAGGATGCGCTGATTCGCTTCACGGCGCCCGCCAAGGACGCCGGCAACGCCACCCTCAAGGACGACGAGAAGATGTGGACCTTCACGCCGCGCCTCAACCGGGTGATCCGCCTGCCTTACAGCCTCATGTCCCAGAGCTGGGCCGGCTCGGATTTTTCCTACAACGACCTGTCTCGCACCGACAGCCTGTTGCACGACTACCACCTCACCCTGGCCGACTCCCGGCAACAGGACGGCCACACGGTGTACACCATCGAGGCGGTGCCCCACGACGACGCCCCGGTGGTGTGGGGCCGCGAGGTGCTGGAGCTGCGCGATGACTATGTGCTGCTGTCACACACTTTTCACGACCAGGACGACCTGCCCCTGAAACGCCTGGAAGCCATGGAGATCGGCGAGAAGGGCGGCCGTGTGTTTGCCACCCGCATGCGCATGGTCAAGCTCGAGGAGCCGGGCCACTGGACCGAAGTCAGCTACGACGAGGTGCAGTTTGATGTGGAGCTGGAGGACGGCCTGTTTACCGTTTAC
>JAZBOY010000027.1:0-2550 GCA_036351375.1 Halieaceae bacterium | reverse complement strand
GCCCTTCCCTTAAGCTACGGCTCATCATGCATTGGAAACCATCGTGAAAATTCCGAGTTCCGGGAACGTAGCCTTCCAGCTAGCGTTCTGGGCCGTTGTGTTCACCATCAACGTCGGGCCGGAATGGCACAAGTACTCGTCGGCACGCGAGATCATCGAAGTGGCGGGCCTGACTACGCTGCTGCAGATGCTGGTCGCGCTGGTGGCCGTGCGCCTGCTGGTACCACGCTGGCTGGACCGGGGGGCGGTGGTCGGGTTCCTGGCAATGATGTTGCTGGCGTTGGTTGCCGCGGTCGAGGTCAACGTGCTGGTCAGCTACCTGTACCTGGAGCCGGCCTACTCAGCGACCTATGGTGCCTACTACATCAAGCACCTGGTGGACCTGAGCATGCTGGAGCGGCTGGGCTTCTCCTACGTGGTCAAGTACCTGCTGCTCTCGAAGCTGCCCCTGCTGGCGTTCCCGGCCGCCATCCTGATTGCCGTGGATTACTACCAGCGACAGCGCACACTGCTGGCGCTCAAGGAGCGGCAGCGTGCCGCCGAACTGGAGGCGCTGAAAAACCAGCTCAACCCCCACTTCATCTTCAATACGCTCAACAACATCTATGCCCTGGCACTCCAGCGCTCCACGCAGACAGCGGAAGCCGTCGCGCGCCTGTCCAGCATTCTCGACTATGTACTGCACCACGGCAGCGAGCCGCTGGTGTCACTACGCGAAGAGGTCAGCATGATTGAGGCCTATATCGCCCTTGAACAGCTCCGCTTCGGGGACCGGCTGCAGGTCGAATTCCGCAATGAAGCCTCCCCCAACCTGCGGGTGCCGCCCTTGCTATTCCTGACCCTGCTGGAAAACGCCTTCAAGCACGGCGTTGCCAAATCGCTGCGCCCGGAACAGATCGAAGTCGCGCTGACCGAGAACGACCAGCAACTCTGTTTTGAAGTGAAAAACTCAGTGCCGCCCGGCTCGCGCCAGCAGCCCCGCGATGACGCCATTGGCCTGCGCAACCTGCGCCGCCAGCTGGCGCTGCAATGCCCCGACCTTCATCAGCTCACCGTTACACAAGATGACAAGCAACACACCGCCCGATTGGTGCTGGATCAACCATGTCAAAGCCCTACACCTGCATCGTCGTTGACGATGAAGTCCTCGGCCGCGAGCTGATCGCTTCGCACCTGGCGCACCTGCCCCAGCTCGAGCTGGTAGCGTCCTGTGCCAGCGCCATCGAGGCCAGCCGGGTACTGGAAGAGCAGGCCGTGGACCTGATGTTCCTGGACATCGAAATGCCGGTGATGAAGGGCACCGACTTCTTCCAGGGGCTGGCGAAGCCGCCCGCAGTGATATTCACCACAGCCTATCGCGACTATGCAGTGGAAGGCTTCGAGCTTGAGGCGGTGGACTACCTGGTGAAGCCCATCGTGTTCTCACGCTTTTTCAGAGCGGTGCAGCGCTTTCTCGCCCAGTCAGCTCGCCAGGAGACTACTGCGCCAGCAACGGGCAGCCCCGCGACTTCCGATGACCTGTTCATCCGGGTGGACCGCAAGAACATCCGCCTGCGCCGCGAAGACATTCTTTATGTGCGCGGCATGAAGGATTACCTGGAGGTGCACACTGGCAGCCAGCGCCATATTCTCAAGAGCACGCTGGGTGGCTTTGCCGAGAAGCTGGGCCCCGGCTTCCTGAGGATTCACCGCTCCTACCTGGTCAACCAGGCCCACATAAGCGCCGTCACGCGACACGATGTGGAGATCGGCGATATCGAACTGCCGATCAGCGACGCCTACCGCGACGCCGTCATGAACTCCCTGGGCACCCGCTAGGCAACTTCGATCTGGCCACGCAGGAAGGTCAGGGCCTGGCCGCGCAGCAGCACCCTGTCCCCCTTCAGTTCGCACAGCAGGTCGCCGCCGCGCTTTGATACCTGCTTCGCGGTGAGTTCGGTCTTGCCTAGCCGGTCCGCCCACAGGGGCACCAGCGCGCAGTGGGCAGAGCCCGTGACCGGGTCTTCGTCGACACCCACCTGCGGGCCGAAGAAGCGCGACACAAAATCCACCTCGTCACCGGGTGCGGTCACGATCACCGGCAGGTCGGAGGCGACCATCAGGGCGCGGAAGTCCGGCGCCAGGGCGCGCACCTGGTCTTCACTGTCGAACAGATAGACCCAGGAAGGCGCAGCGAAGGCGGCGCTGGGCACTCCGTTGAGCGCCCCAGCAATGGCAGGGTGGATGTCAGTTTCATGGATCGCGTGAGCCGGCAGGTCGAGGCAGATACCGCGGTCGTCCCGCGTCACAAACAGGTCGCCTGAGAATCTGGTGCCGAAGCGTATGCGGTCCGCATCGTGACCCAGCTCATTGAACAGGACGTGGGCGGTGGCCAGGGTGGCGTGGCCACACAGCTCCACTTCCACTTCCGGGGTGAACCAGCGCAGCCCGAAACCGTCGCCCTCCGGCAGGTAGAAGGCGGTTTCTGACAGGTTGTTCTCCGCGGCAATCGCCAGCATGGTGTCGTCTGGCAGCCATTCGGCCAGCGGCACTACCGCTGCGGGGTTGCCG
>JAZBOY010000026.1:0-2025 GCA_036351375.1 Halieaceae bacterium | reverse complement strand
GTAAACGGTAAACAGGCCGTCCTCCAGCTCCACATCAAACTGCACCTCGTCGTAGCTGACTTCGGTCCAGTGGCCCGGCTCCTCGAGCTTGACCATGCGCATGCGGGTGGCAAACACGCGGCCGCCCTTCTCGCCGATCTCCATGGCTTCCAGGCGTTTCAGGGGCAGGTCGTCCTGGTCGTGGAAAGTGTGCGACAGCAGCACATAGTCATCGCGCAGCTCCAGTACCTCCCGGCCCCACACCACCGGGGCGTCGTCGTGGGGCACCGCCTCGATGGTGTACACCGTATGGCCGTCCTGTTGCCGGGAGTCGGCCAGGGTGAGGTGGTAGTCGTGCAGCAAGCTGTCGGTGCGAGACAGGTCGTTGTAGGAAAAATCCGAACCCGCCCAGCTCTGGGACATAAGGCTGTAAGGCAGGCGAATCACCCGGTTGAGGCGCGGCGTGAAGGTCCACATCTTCTCGTCGTCCTTGAGGGTGGCGTTGCCGGCGTCCTTGGCGGGCGCTGTGAAGCGAATCAGCGCATCCTCACGGCCGCGGGTCCAGGCCACCAGGCTGGAATTGCGCTGCCAGTCCGGGCGGTGAATCTGCATACTCATCTCCGCGTAGGAGGTGGTGCCGCGGGTGAGGTCGATGGCACCCGCCACCAGCGCCCGGGCATCGTCAGCGGATACCGGTGCGGCCAGCCACAGCAGCAGCCAGCAGAGAAGCGTGAGACGGGTCATGGTATTGATAGTAAGCATCACCGGCGTGGTACGCATTGACGCAGGACAAGCACTCCGGTCAGGTAACCTGCGCGCAACACGGTGAAGCACTACCGTATCGCGCACCGATTTCTTAAAGCTCCAGCTCGTCGAATTCGCCGAGATTGGCGAGGAAGCGGTGCAGGCTGGCGGCCACCGCGGCGCTGTCGGTCGCCTCTGAGAGCTGGCGCACGCTGTCGGTAATCGCCAGCCACCAACGTATGTGCTCGGCGCTGAGCTGGGCGGCCACCGGTATCAGGTCGTGGATGGTGGTGAGGTTGCGCTGGGCCACCGCCTTGATGCGCGCCATGGCATCCACATCGAGCCGGTGTTCAGCCAGCTTCATGATCATGTGGGCCACCAGCTTGGAATCTTCTTCGATGGCGCGGGAGGAGGCGGGCTCGGCAGTGTCTCCCAGCAGCCCGATGTCAAGGTAGCTCAAGATCTCCCGCAGGGCGCCGCGCAGGCTGAGGCGCAGGTCCTCCTTGCGCTCGCGCTCCCGGCGGGCCTGGATCCAGGAAAACAGGCCAATGAGGAAGAAGCCTTCCAGACAGAAGCCAATCAGCTCCGGTACCAGGTTGTCGTATACCCGGTTTTCGTTGCCCGGCTGCAGGAACAGCACCAGCAGGTAAATCCCGCCAAAACCGAATACCAGCATTGGCGCGATCAGGGCGAGCCGCGTCACGCTGTATCCTCGTCGTCAGCGCTGTCAGAGGGCACCGCCAGCGCGCGCACCACGGCTGCGATTTTGTTGGCCTCCCGGACGGTCATATCCAGCGGCACGTTCTGGAGGTAGACCACCAGGTCCTCGCGAATCGGTACTGGAAATATCTGGTGGGGATTGCGCGGCGGGTTGAGGGCCAGTTCCTCCCGCGCCTGCTTGTGGCCTTCGGGTTCGCTCTCGAACTGCTCGCGCAGCGCCTTGTGTTCACTCTCGCTGGGCACAAAGCTTTTCGGGTCGTCGGTCCAGGCGATGAAGTCGCGCAGGGCATCACCGAAGCGAGACTTGTAGACGTCCATGCTCTCGGGTCGAATGCTGGAGCCCTCCAGCTTGTGAAAGCGCGCGCAGAGCTCATCCAGGTCCACCAGCCGCAAGTCCTGCCGCTCGTGTGACTTGAGCTCTACCATGAGCTGCTCGGCGGCCAGCTTGCGCGAGCGCAGGGTGGCGGGCTTGATCAGGCCGGACACCACCGACTGGCGCATGAATGTGCTGAAGCTGGCCTCGGAGTAATCCTTTGCCATGGGTCCCCTCCCTGGGGGCTAGCATAGCACCTGCCGCCTCAG
>JAZBOY010000025.1:0-7428 GCA_036351375.1 Halieaceae bacterium | reverse complement strand
GGATGAGAACGGGCGCCTGCTGGGCCGGATTACCATCGATGATGTGGTAGACGTCATTCGCGAGGAGGCCGACCACTCCCTGATGAGCATGGCCGGCCTCGACGAAGACGAGGACACTTTCGCCCCGGTCCTCAAGACCACACCGCGACGCGCCGTGTGGCTGGGCATCAACCTGGCCACCGCCTTCATCGCCGCCTCGGTGATCAACCTGTTCCAGGACACCATCGACAAGGTGGTCGCGCTGGCGGTGCTGATGCCCATCGTCGCCAGCATGGGGGGAATCGCCGGCACCCAGACCCTGACCGTCATGGTGCGGGGCATTGCGCTGGGGCAAATCGGTTTCAGCAACCAGCGCTGGCTGCTGACCCGGGAATTCATGGTCGGGGCGCTGAACGGCCTGCTGTGGTCGGGTGTTGTCGCACTGGCCGCCTCGCTGTGGTTCGCAGACTGGCAGATCGGCGCAATCATCGCCGCCGCCATGGTCATCAACCTGGTCACCGCCGGCGTGGCGGGCACCCTGATTCCCCTGCTGATGAAACGCTATAGTATCGACCCCGCGCTGGCCGGAGGGGTGGTGCTGACCACCGTTACCGACGTGGTGGGATTCATGTCTTTCCTGGGGCTCGCCACCCTGGTTTACGGTTAGGAGCCATGGACGAACAGGACGACAACTTCGAACAGCTTCCCCCCAGCAAGAGCGCGCTCAAACGGCAGATGACTGCCCTGCAGAAGCTCGGCGAGACTCTTGTCGAGCTGAGCGACAAGGAACTGGCCCGCATGCCTATCGAGGACGAACGGGTCCGGGAAGTGATACATGAAGCGCGTGGCATCCGCAGCCACAGCGCCCGTCGCCGCCACCTGCAGTATCTCGGCAAGCTGATGCGCGATATCGACCCGACGCCGATCGAGGCGGCACTGGAGGCTCTGCACCAGCGCCGGCGCGGTGATGCCGCGGCCTTTCACCAGCTGGAGCAGTGGCGCGAGCGACTGCTGCGCGAAGGCGACCCGGCAATCCAGGCCCTGCTGGAAGCGTTCCCGGCAGGCGACCGCCAGCTGCTGCGACAGCTGCTGCGCCAGCACCGGCGCGAGGTGGAAACCGGAAAACCGCCTGCTGCCAGCCGCAAGCTGTTTCGCTACTTGAGGGAACTCACTGAGGAAGAGTAGGTGCTACCGGCGAGGCGCGGCCTACGCGGCCCGGCCTGCGCGGCTCGGCCTGCGCGGCCCGACCTAAGCGGCCCGACCTACGCGGCCCGACCACCTCAGGTTTCCGGATCGTCCTCGTCCGTCTCCGGATCGGGCTCTTCCACGGTCTCGGTACTTTCCGCCGTCTGGATTTGTGCGCCTTCCTCCGAGCTTTCGGAGCCTTGCTTGCGCGGCTCACGGGCGGAGTTGTCAAAGATGCGCTGGAAATTCAGCTGCGGGTCAGACCAGGGGCCGTCCACCCGGTAGACAGCGCTGGAAAAGCGGTCCATCTGCTTGTCGAACAGCTTGCTGATCACATAGACCCCCGCCGCTGCCGGCAGGCCGCTCACCAGCGCGAACATCCAGGGCAGGTTGCTGGCAATGGGCAGGGTGGCAATCAACTCGCCGTCGACCGTGTCATTGCGGGCATCCGCCAGCCCCACGAACTGGAAGCGGCTGCCGCGGCCACGTACGTCGATCAGCGGCACGTCGATCAGGCCTTCACTGAAGATGAGTTCCCCCTCGATGGAATCGAAGGGCACACCGGATTTGTAAACGTGGGACAGGTCCAGGCTCAACTTGTTGACGAACTCCGCCAGGTTGAGGATAGCCACCACCCGCAAGGTACCCGAGGTGGCGCCAGAGGTGCTCAGGAAGCTGCCTTCCTGCACATCCAGGGTCATGCGGCCGCTTGCGGCCCTGAGGGCAAAGTCCGAAGGATCGCCGGGCCAGGTGAGCTCCAGGCCGACATTACCGGAATTGGTCTCAACAATCTGCTCGTACTGGTACTGCGCCAGCACGTCGCCGAAGTTCACAAAGTGCAGGTCGCCCAGCAGGCGCGTGCGCTCCCCGTCCTCACCCCGCAGCCAGTCCAGCCGCATGGGATTGTCGCGCCCCAGGATCAGCTTGCGCAGCTCGCCCTGGATATTCTCGAAGTGCAGGTTCTGGCCACTCTGGCGCAGGGTGAAGTCCAGATTGCCCCAGTGATCCTCACCCTCGTGCAGGTCGGCAATCGCCACGGTGATGGGAGGAAAGTCGAACTGGTCGGCGGGCAGGCCCTCTTCGGCATTCATCATGGCCACAAAGCCCGCCACTTCGAGACGGGCCAAGTCCAGGTCGACCTGGGCGAGGTCGTCCGGCAACACCACGCGCCCCGCCGCCCAGCGGGTCTCGAAGCCGATTTCCCAGCGGTCGGGAAACTCCTGCCCGTCGAGGCGCACGTCGTCTATCTGCTTGCCGAACAACAACAGCCGCCCTACCTCGAGGTTGCGCAGGGCGGCCAGGATCAGCACCGGGTCCGCCTCGTCTTCCGCAAAATAGGTGTCGAAGAACAGCTCCCATTCGTCCCAGTCGAGGTATTCGAGCTTGCCGCCCAGCAGGAATCGCCCGGGTTCGCTGGCTGCCAGCGGAGCAGAAAAGCCCAGGCTGCCACCGCTGAAACCGTCGTCGCCAAGATCCAGGCCCAGGAACGCCGCATCGTCCATGGCGATATTGACGCGCCGCGGGCCCGCGGCCAGGGGCATGGAGAGCTGCATGCTGCGCGCCTCGTCGGCCGTCTTGGCCCAGGGCGAGGGCAGGTCCAGCGCCACCCCCTCCAACGTGCTGCCGACCTCCAGCCTGGCACCCGACTCGGGCGAGACCCGCACATGCAGGGTGGCATCTGCCTCGCCCTGCGCCAGCCTCAGCAGGTCGAGGTCCAGCCATTCGCGCACGTCAT
Source organism: Halieaceae bacterium (assembly GCA_036351375.1). Classification (GTDB taxonomy): domain Bacteria; phylum Pseudomonadota; class Gammaproteobacteria; order Pseudomonadales; family Halieaceae; genus JANQIO01. Next base: position 4,529 of record JAZBOY010000025.1, on the reverse strand, counting down.
CGGCGGCGGCGCGACCGTGAACCTCGATATCCAGGTCGGCGAGAGCGTCGCCGGAGCGACCCTGTTGTACCTTGCCGCTGAGCGGGCGCCCCCAGGCACTGCCCGTCATATCATCGGCGCGAAATCCATTGTCGCTGTCGTAGTAGAGGGTGCCATTGACGTCGTCGATCACCAGGTCGATCTCGCCCATATCGACGTCCACATCGGTAAAGTCTGCCACCAGGTTCACCTGTGGCTCCTGGCTCGCGTCACTGAGATTCATAGCCAGCGCCAGCCGCGTGTCCAGCCCACCCTGCAGGCCCCAGTCGGTGAAGATGTCTCCCACCGTGGTGCGCAGGGGCGAGTTGTTCACCACGGAGAGGCCGTCGGCCGCGCTGCCGGTCATGGCCGCGCTCAGCGACAGCTGCAGCTGGTTGCCGGCGCCCTGGCGCAGCTGCAGCTGCACATCGCGCACGTCGGAATCCAGCACCCGACCGCTCTGTGCATAGACGTCCACGTCGGCATCGTCGATCAATACCAGGCCGGCGAGGTCTTCGACGGCCGGCCACTCCGGGTGGTAGTCGATGCGGGTATCCTCCACATCGAAGAACAGCTGGATGGTTCGGTAATTGGGGTCGCGCACCAGGCTGCCACGGAAGATAAAGCCGCCTTCGGCGATACGGCCCTCGCCGATGCTGGGCTCCAGCCATTCCAGCAGGTTGGGGTTCAGTTTGTAGGGCAGGTATTTGCGACGGTATTCAGGCGCCGTGTCCCGCAGGCTCACCATCAGGTCCATCTCGGAGCCCGCCGGAGTATCGATGCGCGGGAGCTTGAGGGAAAACAGGCCGCGCACCTCGCCCTCATCCGCAGTCGCGGTGAAAGGCCCGCTGCGCAGGCGGAAGGCGTCGGGGTGCACCTGCCACACCAGCTCAGCGCTGAACGAGTGGTAGTCGAGTCGCTGGCGGTAGACCTTGGGGAAGGCCATGGAGAATTCCGAAGAGGCCAGCTGCACGCGGCCGCTGTCCTGGGTCAGCACCGCGAAGCCTGCGGCGTTATCCAGCCCCGGCGCCCCACGCCAGGGTTCCACGTCCACGTCGCGGAAGTTGGTCGCCAGCTGCCAGTCCTGCTCCGAGCTGATGGAGTCAAGGGTGAACTCCACCTGCTCCAGCTCACCGGTGGGAGATAACCGCGACAGCACGTCGCGTGCAGTGTCCGGCAGCAGGCCGACACCCTGCAGGTAGCGCGACAGTTCACCCAGTTCGAGATCGGCCAACCGCAGGGTGATGCTGTCATTGCCGTAGCGGCCGGTCAGTGCCGGTATGACAACGCTGTTCCCGGCGCCGATCAGTTCGAGATCGCGGGCCCGGAAATCCCAGGCCTGGTCACGGTAATCGGCGGCCAGCTGCACGCCAACCCGGTCAAAATTGTAGGCGCGACCCTCCTGCGCCAGCGGCTTGAGCGCCACCGTGTCGGCGGCGAGGCCCGCCGCCACCTGCACCTGGCCGCGCTCCAGGCGCAGCCACAGGTCGTTCTCCACACGCCCGGACAGGGGTGCGAAATTCGCCTCTGCCAGCAGGTCGTCCCACAGTGCCAGGTCGGCGAGCTCGAACTTGAGATGGAACAGGCCGCTGAAGCTGCGGAAGTCGGTGAGGCTGCCCTCCCCCTCCGCCGCCAGCCGGAACCAGGCGTCACGATCCGGCGCCCGCAGGCTGACCAAAGCGCGGCGGAAGCTACCGTCGCGCAGCACCTCGGCCTGGATGAAGGACACGCGGGTAGACTCACCCCGGTGCAGCTCCATGGCCAGTTCATCCAGGGTCAGCTCTTCGACGTTGAAGATGAACTCGTTCAGGGTTCGACCGAGATCGCCACCACCTTCGCCGGGGATGCCGGCGATGTGCAGCTGGCCCTGCTCGTCCATGTCCACATGAATGCGACCGCCGCGGGCGGTCAGCGCATACAGCCTTGGCGACAGGGCGCGCAGGGTGTCGAATACGTCGAGCTCCAGGAAAAGGCTGCTGAACTCCATGCCCACCGGCGTGTGGTCGTCACCGAGTATGCGCAGGCCACGGGCCTCCAGGCGCGGCGAGAGGGAGCGCCAGCTCCCCTGCAGGTCATCGATCTCGAGGGTAAAGGGCAGGCGCTGGTTGACGGCCGCGAGAATGTCCGCCTGGTAGCGGCCGACATTGTTCATCAACAGGCGGCCGGCACTGCTGTACATCGCCAGCAGGACGACAAGCAGGACAATGAGAGACCAGAGCCATGTGGTGAGCCGTTGCAGCACGTTTACTTCAATACCAATTCCTGCGCCGGTCCAACCGCCCCGGCGCGCTACCATGCGTTAGAGCAGTATAATGTCGAACTGTTCCCGGCTGTACATGGGCTCTACCTGGAACTGGAGGGACTTGCCCGCCAGGGCCTCCAGGTCAGCCACGGTGGCCGAGTCTTCATCCAGCAGGCGATCCACCACTTCCTGGGAGGCGCGCACCATCAGGGTGTCGGCATCGTAGGCCCGGGCCTCGCGCAGGATGTCCCGGAAGATTTCATAGCACACGGTTTGTGCGGACTTGAGTTCCCCGCGACCGCCGCAGGCCGGGCAGTCTTCGCAGAGCACGTGGGCGAGGCTGTCGCGGGTGCGCTTGCGGGTCATTTCCACCAGCCCGAGTTCAGACACCCCGGTGATGACCGTGCGCGCCCGGTCGCGCGCCATGGCTTTTTCCAACGCCCTGAATACCTGGCGGCGATGCTCGGCATCACGCATGTCGATGAAGTCGATAATGATGATACCGCCCAGGTTGCGCACCCTGATCTGCCGCGCCAGCGCGGTGACCGCCTCGAGATTGGTTTTGTAGACCGTCTCTTCCTGGTTGCTGCGACCGACAAAGCCGCCGGTGTTCACATCGATGGTGCTCATGGCTTCGGTCTGGTCGATGATCAGGTAACCGCCTGATTTCAGCGGCACCTTGCGCTCCAGGGCGCGGCCGATTTCATCCTCCACACTGTACAGGTCGAACAGGGGGCGCTCTCCGCGGTAGTGCTCCAACAGCGGCGCCAGTTCCGGTACGTAATCCTCACAAAAGTCCCGCAGCCTGCCGTAGGCCTCCTCGCTGTCGACGCGGATGCGCTCGAGGCCCGGCCGCGCCAGGTCGCGCACCGAGCGCTGGTAGAGCTGCCAGTCCTCGAACAGTCGTGCCGGCGCCGACTGCTCCCCCGCGCGCCGGCTGACCACCGACCAGAGACGCTTCAGGAAGCGCAGGTCTGCGGCCAGCTCCTCCCGACCCACGCCCTCGGCCGCCGTGCGCAGGATGTAGCCGCCCGCGGCCATATCCTCGGCCGCCACCGCCTCGTCCAGCAGCGAGCGCAGGCGCGACCGCTCATCGTCTTCTTCGATCTGCTGGGAGATCCCGGTGTGCTGCGTGCGCGGCATGTACACGAGATAGCGCGAGGACAGGCTGAGCTGGGTGGTGAGCCGCGCGCCCTTGTTGCCGAGCGGCTCCTTGATGACCTGCACCAATACCTCCTGGCCCTCACGCAGGTGCTCGCGCACATCCTCCGAACAGCGGCCCCGCAGCTCCAGGCCATCCTCGCCCAGCGGATGAATATCATTGACGTGGATGAAACTGGTGCGCTCCTCGCCGATCTCGACAAAGGCGGCCTGCATGCCGGGCAGCACCCGCACCACCCGGCCCAGGTAGATATTGCCGACGATTCCGCGGGTCGCGGCGCGCTCTATGTGCACATCCTGCAGTACGCCGTGGTCCACCACCGCCACCCGGGTTTCCAGCGGTGACACGTTGACCAGCAGTTCCTCACTCATCGGCGTCACCGCCGCGCTCCAGGGCCGTCGTCACCCCCACCCGCTGCAGCAGCTCCCAGGTCTCCGACAGCGGTAGGCCGACGATGCCGGTATAGCTGCCCTGCAGGGTTTCCACAAAGGCGCCGGCCAGGCCCTGGATGCCGTAGGCCCCCGCCTTGTCCCAGGGCTCATCAGTATTGAGGTAGGCCTCGCACTGTTCGCGGGTCAGGCTGCGGAATTGCACGCGACTGTCGCTGAGCGCCTCTTCCACCTGCGCGCCCAGGCGCACGCACACCGCGGTCAGCACCTGGTGCTCACGCCCGCTCAGTCGCGCCAACATGGCCAGGGCGTCGAAATGATCCTCGGGCTTGCCCAGCACCTGTCCGTCCAGCACCACGGTGGTGTCGGCGGCAATCACCGCAGTGTTGTTGTCGAGGTCGGCCTGCACCTTCGCGGATTTCTCCCAGGCCAGGCGCGAAACATAGTCTTCCACCGGTTCGCCGGACAGCTGGCGCTCGTCGATGTCCGCCGGCAGCTGCCGAAACTCCACACCCAGCTGCCGCAGCAGCTCGGCCCGACGCGGTGACTGGGAGGCCAGTACCAGCTCGATCATCGCGCCCGTCCCCGGACCCGTTCTGCGGCAAACAACATGTCAGGCCACCTGGAAGCGACGCCGCAGGCCGCGCAGAACGGTCAGCACCGCCGGCCACAGCAGGGCGCTGAGGAAGGCCGGCACCAGGAACAACAGGCTGACCGC
>JAZBOY010000024.1:0-2279 GCA_036351375.1 Halieaceae bacterium | reverse complement strand
GAACCCGAGCTCGGCGACAATTTCCAGGTCGCGCTCGGCCAGCGCCGCCGCCAGTTCGATGGGGTCGGCATTGGGCCGGCGCAATATGGTTTGCGCCAGGGTGCCGGTGTACTCCGGATAGATATCGATCTCGCCCGCCTGCAGCGCTTCCCACAGCACCATGGTGCCGCCCAGGCCCTGCTTGCGCTCCACGGTGAAACCACCCAGCTCCAGGTTCTGGGCGGCAATTTCCGCCAGTACGTGACTCTCGGTAAACGTCTTGGAGCCCACGGTCAGGCTGTCCGCAGCGGCATTGGCCGGTAGCGCCAGCAGCAGGCAGGCTGCCAGAACGCCTCGGCTCACCGACATCACGTCGACTCCCCCAGCAGCTTCAGCAGCACTTCTTCGGGTTCCAGGTCCGGGTGGCGCGCCTTCAACTCGTCGACCGCCGCCATCTCCAGCAGCCTGCCCTGTTCCAGCACGATAATCCGATCCGCCAGCTGCATGGCCTCGCGCATGTCGTGGGTGACCAGCAGGATGCAGCGCGGCTCGGCACGCTGCAGCTCCAGCAATTGCCGGTGTACATCCAGTCGCGTCAGCGGGTCCAGCGCGGCGAAGGGTTCATCCAGCAACAGCAGCGGGGGCTCCAGGATCATGGCCCGGGCCAGGCCCGCCCGCTGCTGCTGACCGCCGCTCAACTCGTGGGGATAGCGTGGCAGCAATTCGCGGTCCAGGTGCACCAGGTTCAGCAGGTGCTCCAGCCGGCTCGAGAGTCGCGCTGAATCCCACTTCGCCAGGCGCGCCGGCAGGGTGATGTTGGATTCCACCGACAAATGCGGGAACAGGCCGGTACCCTGCACCGCATAGCCAATACCGCGGCGCAGCACCGGCAGCTCATGGTAGTCGATCGGATTGCCCATCACCTCCACGCGGCCGGAGGTCGGCCTGACCAGTCCGTTGATGGAGCGCAGCAGGGTCGACTTGCCGCTGCCACTGCGGCCGATCACGGCGGTAATCGACTCGTGGGGAATCTGCACGGTGATATCTGAAAGAACCGGGGTCCCGGCGAATTCCATGCCGAGTTGGTGGAGGGCGACGGCAGTCAACGACGGCCGTCCCGGGGCAAATCCATGCGAGCCTCACAGGCTTGATTTAAGGCCAGTGTATGCAGCACGGCGACAAAAACAACCGGCCATGGCTGTCACAAAACATTCACCGCTACTTATTTTTGCTGCAACAGCCCGGCGGCATCCTGCTCGCCAACAAGGAGTGGGGTGCGGGCACCATGGCAAAGCTGAAGTCCCCGGCCAGCGAACACGAAAAAGAACGTATGCGGGCCGAAATCGATTCTCAGATCGAAGAATTCCTCCGCCGCGGCGGCAAGATTGACATATTGAACAGCGATGTAGCGGGCGGCTCCAGCGTGGGCAGCGTCTGGCATCAGCAGGACGATATGTCGAATCTTGTCCAGCAATAACAGTACAGCGATAACCCGGCACCAGCGGGTTAACGACAGCAGCTTTATCGGCAGGGAGAATTGATGAGGCAGATCGCATGCTGAACGTCGAGCACATCCTCGAAGAGCGCTACCCAGACTTTGTAAACCAGCATACGAAGACCGCCAGTACCCTCTCCCGCTTTCTCAGCTTCCTGTTCTATGAATCACGCTTCCAGCAGTTTGGAAGGGATTACCCGCACCTGGAGGGCTTTGATTTCGTTGAGGCGGTACTCCGCTACTTCGACTTCACCCTGCGCCTGCGCGAGGACGAGCGCGCCCGCATCCCCGCCACTGGACCGGTAGTGATTGTGGCCAATCACCCCATCGGTTCGCTGGACGGCCTGGCGCTGTTGAACCTGGTGCGCGAGGTGCGCGCAGACGTGAAGGTCGTAGCGAACGACCTGCTGGCCGTGCTCGACCCGCTCAAGCCGGTGATGCTGCCGGTCAACAACATGGGTGGCAACACGCCGAAGGGCAACCTCGCCAATATCAAACAACACCTGAAGCAAGACGGCGCACTGATCATTTTCCCCGCCGGGGAGGTCTCGCGTTTCGGGCCCACCGGCATCAAGGACGGCAAGTGGCAATCGGGCTTCGTGAAGATCGCCAAGTCTGCCGAGGCACCGATCCTGCCGATCTTCGTGGCCGGTCGCAACAGCGCATTCTTCTACAGCATTTCCTTCCTCGCCAAGCCACTGTCCACGGTGTGGCTGGTGCGGGAAATGTTCAAGCAAAGCCACAACACGGTGGATGCCCGGGTTGGCAACCCGATTCCCCATGAGATCTACTCGCGCGTCGACGG
>JAZBOY010000023.1:0-2246 GCA_036351375.1 Halieaceae bacterium | reverse complement strand
GATGGCGCCGAACACTGCCCCCAGGGTAAGAATCTGGGAACGGAAAAGGCTCTGTAGCACATTGTTGTACAACACCAGCATATTCGTGAAGTGTACCCGATCTTCCTCGAGACCCATGTCCTCCACCAAATGTGAGCGCAGATCCTTGAGGAACTGGTCGCGGCGCAGCTCACGACTGGTTTCTTTCACGCGCAGAGAGATGCGCGCTTCCTGTGCGCCCTCGTCGAAATACGGGTCGACGATCAGGTGGGCGACATCGTCCGGCAGGCTCTTCTGCACCAGCGCCAGCTCCACGTCACCGACGCCGCCGTCCCAGAGCTGCTTGACGATCTTGTAGGTGGTCGCCAGCGACAGCACCTTGCCGGTCTGGGGCAGGGAATCCACGTATTCGTGAATGTCTTCCAGCTCTTCCATGCCGCGCACGGTGAACCAGTAGCTCTGCTCGAAGTCGTCACCGCTGGAGGCAAAGCCGTCGTCGAAATCGTCGGCGAAGGGATCGTCTCCAAACAGTTCGTCGTCGCCGCTGTCCTCGCCAAATCCCTCATCTGTGGATGCGGCGGCACTGTCGGCTGCACCCGGGTCCTCGGCGAACACCGGGCCGTCGGTATCCTCGACCGCGTCAATCACGATATCCAGCGGGATGGTGCCCCCGAGGCGGGCATCCAGCAGCTCCATGCCCTGGTAGATCTCGGTGCTCTCGTGGAAGTAGTCGATAAAGCGGTTCTCTACCTGCAGGCGGCTGATGCCGAACACGGCCGTGGCCAGCAGTACGCCAGACACTACCAGGATGCTGGTGCCGTGCTTCTCGGTAAAACGGGCGAAGGCCGGGGTCAGGCCCGCCAGTCGCTTGTTGGGGTCAGCGGTTCGGCCGCGCGGCAGCAACATCAATATGCAGGGCAGCACCACGAAGGTGAGTAGCAGCGCCACGCTGATACCAATGGTCATCATCCAGCCGAAGTCCATGACGGGTCGCAGCCCGCTCACCACCAGCGAACCGAAGGCCACCGCCGTGGTCAGCGTGGTATAGGCGCAGGGCACCCACATCAATCGCACGGTTTCACGCACCAGCTCGTGCTGGCTGGCATCGGGCATGGACAGCTGCAGCTCGCGGTATCGCACCACCAGGTGAATGGCGATGGCGAGACCGACGATGAGCAGGACTGCCACAAAGTTCGAGGAAATCACCGTCATGCGCCAGTCGAGCCAGGCCAGCAGGCCGAGCATGAAGGTGGCTGACGCCAGCACCGTGATCATTGGTAGCGCTACCCAGCGCGGCTGCCGGAAGATGACCGTGAGCATGACGAACATGAAGCCGAGAATGCCCGCCCCGAAGGTCACCAGGTCACTGCGCACAAAGTCCACCATGTCGGCGGCAATCATCGGTACCCCGCCCACGAACAGGCTGGCGCGGTCGCGGTAGCTATCCACCACCGCGCGCACCTCGGCCACCAGGTCGCTGGAACGCTGCTGGACTTCGGCTGAGTAGGCCTTGAACACCGCTTCCGCCTCGCGCAAGTCGGCCTGCTCATCGGCGGCGAGGTTTCCGGTGCGTTCCTTCTCGCGCAGGATTTCACGTCTATCCAGCAGCTCGAAGTAGCGCTCGTCCCGGGCCAGGTTGACCTGGATCGCCGCCGTTCGCCCGTCCGGGCTGACCAGCAGCTGCTCGTAAATGGGGCTTTCCTGGAACTCGCGGCGCGCCAGCTCGCGGTCCACGTCGGGATCGGCCAGGGTCGGCATACCGGTGTCGGAACCGACATCGGCCAGGGCGACAGGCGGACTCTGCAACAGCGGCACGTCCAGCAGGGTGGTAACGCCCGACACGCCCTCCAGTGCGGCCAGGTCATCGCGCAGGCTGGCGAGGGTGGCCAGTGATTCTTCGCCCAGCAGGTCGCCGGGGGGCTGGTAGGTCACCACCAGGAAATCGCCGGAGCTGTAGCGCTCGCCGATTTCCCGGAAGTATTCGAGGTCGCTGTCGCCCTCCAGTACCAGGGTGTCGGCAGACGCGTCGATGCGCGTCGCAGGCGCCTGGGTGGCCAGTGCGCCTACCAGCAGCGCGCACAGGGCAAGACTGATGATCGGTCGCTGCAGGATCCAGCGATCATAAAGAGCATTAATGGAAGATGGCATGCTGTCGTTCTTGTCGAATCCTAAGCCTGAGACTCTTGTACCAGCTGAAGTTCCGTCACCAGGCGCGTGTGGATTCCGCCGAACCCACCGTTGCTCATTATTACGATGTGATCGCCGGG
>JAZBOY010000022.1:0-15102 GCA_036351375.1 Halieaceae bacterium | reverse complement strand
TCAGAGCTTGCGCAGTACCACGCTGCCGATGCTGTAACCGGCGCCGAAGGAGCACAGCACGCCGGTATCGCCGGCGCTGAAATCCCCGTGGTGCTTGTGGAATGCAATCACCGAGCCCGCTGAACTGGTATTGGCATATTCATCGAGAATGGTGGGCGCTTCCTCGGCACTGGCGTCCCGACCCAGTACCCGGCGGCTGATCAGCTGGTTCATGTTGAGGTTGGCCTGGTGCAGCCACATGCGCTTGATATCCGTGCTGCCCAGCGACAGGCTGTCCAGGTGCTCGAGAATCAGTTCGGCCACCATGGGGCACACTTCCTTGAACACCTTGCGGCCATTCTGGCGGAACAGCTTGTCGGGCTGGCCGACACCGCTTTCATCCCCGCGGTTGAGGAACCCGAAGTTGTTACGGATATTGTTGGAGAACTTCGTCTTCAGGCGGGTGCCGAGAATCTCGAACTGGTCGTCGGAGCTCGCCGACTCCTTGCGCTCCACGACTACCGCCGTGCACACGTCGCCGAAGATGAAGTGGGCGTCGCGATCGCGGAAATTCAGGTGGCCGGAACAGATTTCCGGGTTGACCACCAGCACGCAGTCGGCGCTACCGTTGGCGATGCTGTCGCGGGCGGCCTGGATGCCGAAGGTGGCAGACGAACAGGCTACGTTCATGTCGTAACCCCAGCCGTCGATGCCCAGGGCGTCCTGCAACTCCACCGCAATGGCCGGGTAGGGCCGCTGCAGGTTGGAGCAGGCCACGATCACAGCGTCGATGTCTGCCGCCGTCTTGCCGGCACGCTGCATGGCATCGTTGGCGGCGATGACGCCGATCTCACACTGCAGGGACTGCTCCTCGTCAGCGCGCTCGGCGATGCGCGGCGCCATGCGGGCCGGGTCCAGCACGCCGTCCTTGTCGATGACATAGCGGGCCTTGATGCCAGAGGCCTTTTCGATGAACTCCGCTGAGGAGTGTTCCAGCGGTGCCAGTTCACCGGCGGCGATCGCGTCGGCGTGCTGCGTGTTGTAGTTGTCGACAAACTGGTTGAAGGACTCAACCAGCTCTTCATTGCTGATCGACAGGGACGGGGTATACAGCCCCGTCCCGCTGATGACGCAGGCCGTCATCAGCGCTTATCGACAGGCAGGTAGTCCCGCTGTGTGTGGCCGGTGTAAAGCTGGCGCGGGCGACCAATGCGGTAGCTGCCGCTGATCATCTCGTTCCAGTGGGCGATCCAGCCCACGGTACGACCGATGGCGAAAATCACCGTGAACATGCTGGTGGGAATGCCGATAGCCTTGAGAATAATGCCCGAGTAGAAGTCCACGTTGGGGTAGAGCTTCTTCTCGATGAAGTACTCGTCTTCCAGGGCGATCTGCTCGAGTCGCTTGGCGATCTCCAGCAGCGGGTCGTTCTCGATGCCCAGCTCGGCCAGCACCTCGTCGCAGCTCTGCTTGAGCACCGTCGCGCGCGGGTCGAAATTCTTGTAAACCCGGTGGCCGAAGCCCATCAGGCGGAAGGGGTCATTCTTGTCCTTGGCGCGAGCTACGAACTCGTCAATTCGGTCCGGATCGCCAATCTCCTGCAGCATGTTCAGCACTGCCTCGTTGGCGCCGCCGTGACTCGGGCCCCACAGGGCGGCAATACCGGCTGCGATACAGGCGAAGGGGTTGGCGCCGGAGGAGCCTGCCAGTCGCACCGTTGAGGTCGAGGCGTTCTGCTCGTGGTCGGCGTGCAGCAGGAAGATGCGGTCCATGGCTTTTGCCAGCACCGGGTTCACGTTGCTGGGTTCGCAGGGGGTGCCGAACATCATGTGCAGGAAGTTCTCGGCGTAGCCTTTGCTGTTATCCGGGTACATGAACGGCTGACCGATGGAGTACTTGTAACTCATGGCCGCCAGGGTCGGCATCTTGGCGATCAGGCGGAAGGCTGCGACCTCGCGGTGCTTCTCGTCACTGATGTCGGTGGAGTCGTGGTAGAAGGCCGACAGGGCACCGACAACGCCGCAGAGGATCGCCATCGGGTGCGCATCACGGCGGAAGCCGCGGAAGAAGTAGGTCAGCTGGTCGTGCACCATGGTGTGGTAGCGCACGGTATTTTCAAAAGTGGTTTTCTGCTCTGCATTCGGCAGTTCGCCGTACAGCAGCAGGTAACAGGTTTCCAGGTAGTCAGAGTGCTCCGCGAGCTGGTCAATCGGATAGCCGCGGTGCAGCAGCACACCCTTGCCGCCGTCGATGTAGGTAATCTGCGATTCGCAGGCGGCGGTAGAGACGAAACCCGGGTCGTAAGTGAACATGCCTTTACTGGTCAGTCCGCCCACATCGACCACGTCGGGCCCGATGCTGCCGGAGTAGACAGGCAGTTCGACCGCTCCATCCAGACCGTCGATGGTAAGGGTTGCTTTCTTGTCGCTCATGAAGGGTCCTGTTTTCGTGCTTTGGCGGGGTGCTCAACTATAGAGTTTCGGTCGAGATTGTCAATTGGATGGAGGCCCCCGCAAGCCAGCAGCGCCGGGGCATCGCGTTGTATTTGCACCGTCAACAGCCTATACTCCCGGCGGCTTTCCGGGGCGCCCTAAACGGCGTGCCCGCACCACCAGCCTCCGCCAATAACAGCAGCTTGCTCCCTCGGGTGCGCCTGCAGCCGATGCCGACCACGGCATCTATAAACGAGGACGGAGCGCACACAAGCAACGATACCCCGCACGGGGCAAATGACTGGTATCGAACATCGTGAATGACACTAGACCTGTTAACCTGGACCTGAGCACTATCAAGCTCCCGATCACTGCGATCACGTCCATCCTTACCCGTATCTCCGGCGTTATCAATTTCGTTTCTGTCGGCATCATGCTCTACCTGCTGGACATGAGCCTGTCAGGGCCGGAGGGCTTTGCTGACGTCAAGGCACTGCTGACGGCGCCGCTGGCCAAACTGGTGATCTGGGGCATTGTCTCCGTGAGCATCTATCACGGTCTGGCCGGCCTCAAGCACCTGGTCGGCGATTTTGGCTACGGCGAAACCCTCGAGGGCGGCGTACTGGGCTCGCGCATCATCATTGTTTTGTCTGTCATTCTTATTGCGCTGGCGGGGGTGTGGATATGGTAACTGCAGTCACTAACCTCGGGCGTTCCGGCCTCTACGACTGGCTGGTACAGCGAGTGAGCGGCGTCATCCTGCTGGCCTGGTTCAGCGTCATTGGCACCTACATCGGCATGAACGGCAGTATGGACCACGCCCAGTGGGAGGCCTTCTTCGCCCAGACCTGGATGCAGGTGTTGAGCGTAGCGGCGGTGCTGTCGATCGGCGTGCACGCCTGGATTGGCCTGTGGTGCGTGCTCACCGATTACCTGACCACTCGCATGGTGGGCGCCAATGGGAACCTCGTGAGAGGCCTGGTAAGCATCGTTTGTGGCGTTACCCTGTTTACCTACGTGGTATGGGGCCTGCAGATTGTCTGGATGGGCTAGTGGCCGATTGTCTGGCCCCCTCAGACTCGATACATTTTATAGAAGCAAAATCAAAGACGCAGAGATTCCCTGGAGAACCCTGAAACATGGCTTCCATTCGCACCATTTCCTTTGACGGCGTGATCGTTGGCGGCGGCGGCTCCGGCATGCGTGCCGCGCTGCAACTTGCCCAGTCCGGTTACAAGACCGCGGTGATCAGCAAGGTCTTCCCGACCCGCTCACACACGGTATCTGCCCAGGGCGGCATCACCTGTGCGATTGCCAGCTCCGACCCCAACGACGACTGGCGTTGGCACATGTATGACACCGTCAAGGGTTCCGACTACATCGGCGACCAGGACGCCATCGAGTACATGTGTTCCGTAGGGCCGGAAGCCATTTTCGAGCTGGAGCACATGGGCCTGCCGTTCTCACGCACCGAGGAAGGCCGCATCTACCAGCGCCCGTTCGGCGGCCAGTCCAAGAATTTTGGTGAAGGCGGCCAGGCTGCCCGCACCTGTGCCGCAGCCGACCGCACCGGTCACGCGCTGCTGCACACGCTCTACCAGAACAACGTCAAGCACAACACTCAGTTCTTCAACGAGTGGTTTGCCGTCGACCTGGTCAAGAACCAGGATGGCGCGGTCGTTGGTGTGATCGCCATCGATATCGAAAGCGGTGAGACCGTCTTCGTCAAATCCAAGGCCACGGTGTTCGCCACCGGTGGTGCCGGCCGCATTTATGCCTCAACCACCAACGCCCATATCAACACCGGCGACGGTGTGGGTATGGCGATGCGTGCGGGCTTCCCGTTGCAGGATATGGAAATGTGGCAGTTCCACCCCACCGGCATCTACGGCGCCGGCACCCTGGTAACCGAAGGTTGCCGCGGTGAGGGCGGCTACCTGATTAACAAGGACGGCGAGCGCTTTATGGAGCGCTATGCACCAAATGCCAAGGACCTGGCCGGCCGCGACGTCGTGGCCCGCTCCATGGTGCTGGAAATCCTTGAAGGTCGTGGCTGTGGCCCCGAGGGCGACCACGTGTTCCTGAAGCTCGACCACCTGGGCGAGGAAGTGCTGGAATCCCGCCTGCCGGGCATCCTGGAGCTCTCGCGCACCTTTGCTCACGCCGACCCGGTGAAAGAGCCAATTCCGGTGGTGCCGACCTGCCACTACATGATGGGCGGTACCCCCACCAATATTCACGGCCAGGCCCTGACCGTTGATGCCGATGGCAACGACCAGGTGATTCCCGGCTTTTACGCCTGTGGCGAAGCCGCCTGCGTATCCGTGCACGGCGCCAACCGTCTCGGTGGCAACTCGTTGCTGGACCTGGTGGTATTCGGTCGAGCCTCTGGCCTCTTCATTGAGGATGCACTGCGCACCGGCATCGAATTGAGGGAGCCTCGCGACACGGACATCGAGGAGGCCATGCAGCGCCTCAACAAGGTCAACGCTTCCACCGAGGGTGAAAACGTCGCCGACCTGCGCAAGGAACTGCAGACCATCATGCAGAACCACTTCGGTGTATTCCGCAAGGGAGACTTCATGGCGGAAGGCGTCAAGAAGCTTGAAGAGCTGCGCCCGCGCATCGAGAACGCTCATCTGGAAGACAAGAGCCAGGCGTTCAATACCGCGCGCATCGAACTACTGGAGCTGCAGAACCTGCTGGAGACTGCGGAAGCCACGGCCATTTCCGCCGAGCAGCGCACCGAGAGCCGCGGCGCACACGCCCGCGAAGACCTGCCGGAGCGTGACGACGAGAACTGGCTGTGCCACTCGCTATACCTGCCGCTGGAGAAGCGCCTGACCAAGCGTTCGGTAAACTTCACGCCGAAAACCATGGACGGCTTTGAGCCGAAAGTCCGTACCTACTGATTACGAGGGAAATCCGACATGTTGCAAGTCAGTATCTATCGCTACAACCCGGAGACCGACAAAGAGCCCTATATGCAGGATCTCGAAGTCGACACCGGCGGCAAGGATATGATGGTGCTGGACGTCCTCGAACTGCTGAAGGCAGAGAACCCCTCCATCACCTATCGTCGGTCCTGCCGCGAGGGCGTCTGTGGTTCTGACGGCATGAATATCAACGGCAAGAACGGCCTGGCGTGCATTACGCCGCTGTCTGAGACGGTCAAGAACAACAAGCTGGTGCTGCGCCCGCTGCCGGGCCTGCCGGTGGTACGCGACCTGGTCGTCGACATGAGCCTGTTCTACCAGCAGTACGAAAAGATTCAGCCATTCCTGCAGAACAGTACGCCGGCGCCGGCCATCGAGCGCTTGCAGAGCCCGGAAGAGCGCGCCAAGCTCGATGGTCTGTATGAGTGCATTCTGTGTGCGTGCTGCTCTACCAGCTGTCCGTCTTTCTGGTGGAACCCGGATCGCTTCATCGGCCCGGCCGGCCTGCTGCAGGCATACCGCTTCCTTGCTGACTCCCGCGACGACGCCACCGAGGAGCGCTTGGCCAGGCTGGACGATCCCTTCAGCGTGTTCCGCTGCCACAACATCCAGAACTGCGTGAATGTGTGCCCCAAGGGTCTCAACCCGACCCGCGCCATCGGCCACATTCGCACCATGCTGCTGCAGCGCGGCGCCTGATGGCATTCTGATTGACGAAAGACCCCGGCCCGGCCGGGGTTTTTTTTGGCCCGCTGCTCCGTCTTTTACGCCCTATGCCTGCGCGGGCCGCCACCTACGCGGGAATGACGTGCAATTGCCGGGCTACCACCTGCGCCAGGCGCCAAAAAACCGCTCGATAGTGCCCCCGGAGCACCGATAGCCACTGGGGTCGCGCCATTATGTGTGCGACAATATGTGCGCTAAAAATTCAGCCCACTGTTCGGATTCAAGCGCGCATGCAAGAAAGTCAGATGGAGGCGCTCTGGCGCACCTCCCACATCTACGGCGGCAACGCCACCTATGTAGAAGACCTGTATGAAGCCTACCTGATGGACCCCAACGCGGTTCCCGAGGAATGGCGCAGCTATTTCGACACCCTGCCTCGCGTAGACGGCAACCTGCAGGATATTCCCCACTCGACGGTTCGCGACCGCTTTGCCCAGATCAGCAAGATGCGGGTGCGCACCGAGGCCACCGTGCAGGCCGACAGCCAGGCCACGGAATACGAGCGCAAGCAGGTGCGGGTGATCCAGCTGATTTCCGCCTACCGCCAGCGCGGTCACCAGAAAGCCTCACTGGACCCGCTGGGCATTGCCGAGCGCCAGCACGTGCCCGACCTGGAGCTGTCCTTCCACGAACTGTCCCAGGCGGACTTCGATACGGTCTTCCAGACCGGCAGCCTGCACATCGGCAAGGCAGACGCCACCCTGGGCGAGATCTACGAAGCGCTGGAGAAAACCTACTGCAAGCACGTGGGTGCCGAGTTCATGCACATCGTGAACTCCGAGGAGCGCCACTGGGTGATGGGCCGCATGGAGGCCGTGCGCTCTGCACCGGACTTCGGCGTGGATATACAAAAGATGCTGCTGCGTCGCCTGATCAAGGCTGAGGGTCTGGAGAAGTCACTGGGCTCCAAGTACCCGGGCACCAAGCGCTTCGGGCTGGAAGGTGGCGAAAGCCTGATACCGATGCTGTACGAGATGATCCAGCGTGCCGGCGGCTATGGCGCCAAGGAAGTCGTGATCGGCATGGCCCACCGCGGCCGCCTGAACGTGCTGATCAACGTGCTGGGCAAGAAGCCCTCGGACCTGTTCGAAGAATTTGAGGGCAAGGCCATCGTCGAAACGTCAGGCGATGTGAAGTACCACCAGGGCTTCTCTTCGAACGTGATGACCCCGGGCGGCGAGTGCCACCTGGCGCTGTCTTTCAATCCCTCGCACCTGGAAATTGTCTCGCCGGTCGTTGAGGGCTCGGTGCGCGCTCGCCAGGATCGCCGCCTCGACCCCTTCGGCCACACCGTACTGCCGATCGTGGTGCACGGCGACGCCGCCTTTGCCGGCCAGGGCGTGGTGATGGAAACCTTCCAGATGTCGCAGACCCGTGGCTACCGCACAGGCGGTACCATCCACATTGTGCTCAACAACCAGATCGGCTTTACCACCAGCCGCCAGGCTGACGCGCGCTCCACCGAGTACTGCACCGACGTGGCCAAGATGGTGCAGGCACCGATCTTCCACGTGAATGCGGACGATCCGGAAGCGGTGCTGTTCGTCACCCAGATGGCGATCGACTATCGCAACGAATTCAAGAAAGACGTGGTGGTCGACCTGGTCTGCTACCGGCGTCGCGGCCACAACGAAGCGGACGATCCCTCGATCACCCAGCCGCTGATGTACGACGCGATCAAGACCCACCCGACCACTCGCGACCAATATGCCCAGCGCCTGATCGAGCAGGGCGTGATTACCCAGGAAGAAGACCAGACCCTGGTGGATGGCTTCCGCGAGTCGCTGGACCGCGGCGACCCGCTGGTCTCCAGCCTGGTGAGCGAACCCAACAAGGAGCTGTTTGTCGACTGGACCCCTTACCTGGGCCACGATTTCAACATCCCCAGCGACACCACCATGGACCTGCACCACATGCAGGCCCTGGCGTCGCAGATCAACCAGTCGCCGGAGGGCATTCCCCTCAACCGCCAGGTCAAGAAGATCCTGGAAGACCGCCGCAAGATGGCCGGCGGGGCGCTGGCGGTGAACTGGGGATTTGCAGAAACGCTGGCCTACGCTTCGCTGCTGGAGGCGGGTTACCCGGTGCGCATCACCGGGCAGGATGTGGGCCGCGGCACCTTCAGCCACCGCCATGCAGTGCTGCACAACCAGAAAGACGGCAGCATCTACATCCCGCTGCAGAACATCAGTGAAGACCAGGCGGTGTTCGACCTGTACGACTCGCTGCTCTCGGAAGAGGCGGTGCTGGCCTTCGAATACGGCTACGCCACCACCTCGCCGAAGGGCCTGGTGATCTGGGAGGCCCAGTTCGGCGACTTTGCCAACGGTGCCCAGGTGGTGATCGACCAGTTCATCACCAGCGGAGAGCACAAATGGCAGCGCCTCTGTGGCCTGACCCTGTTACTGCCCCATGGCTATGAAGGCCAGGGCCCGGAACACTCCTCGGCGCGCCTGGAGCGCTTCCTGCAGCTGTGCGCGGAGCACAACGTGCAGGTTGTCGTGCCGACCACGCCGGCGCAGATTTTCCATGCGCTGCGGCGCCAAGCCATCCGGCCGCTGCGCCGCCCGCTGGTGGTGATGTCGCCGAAGAGCCTGCTGCGTCACAAGCAGGCCACCTCTTCGCTGGAAGAGCTGGCCGGCGGCGGTTTTCAGCCGGTGCTGGGCGAAACCGACGACCAGGACCCGACGGCGGTGAAGCGCGTGGTGCTGTGCTCCGGCAAGGTGTACTACGACCTGCGCGACGCCCGGCGCGAGCGCGGCATAGAAGAAGTGGCGCTGATTCGCCTGGAACAGCTTTACCCGTTCCCGGAGCCGGAGCTGTTTGCCGAGCTGGAAAAATACCCCAATCTGGAAGATGCGGTCTGGTGCCAGGAAGAGCCCATGAACCAGGGCGCCTGGTATTCCAGCCAGCACCACATGCGCCGCGTCATCCACCGGCACAAACCCAATATCTATCTGCGCTACGCGGGCCGAGACGCCTCGGCTGCACCGGCGGCAGGCTACATGAGCCTGCACCTGCAGCAGCAGGAAAAGTTCATTAACGAAGCCTTGGAAGAACAGGAATAGGGACATGGCAATTGAGATCAAGGCCCCGGCGTTCCCGGAATCGGTCGCCGACGGAGAGGTAGCCACCTGGCACAAGCAGCCCGGAGAGGCTGTAAAGCGCGACGAGCTGATCGTGGAAATCGAGACCGACAAGGTCGTGATGGAAGTGGTCGCGCCAGTCGACGGCACGCTGGCCAATATCGCCAAGCAGGAAGGCGAAACGGTGCTTAGTAATGAAGTACTGGGTACATTGGAAGAGGGTGCGGTCGCTGATGCGCCGGCTCCTGCTGCGCAGGCAGAAGCGCCGGCACCAGCTCCCGCTGCTGAGCCGGCACCCGCCGCGCCTGTCGATGACAGCCAGATCGGCCCGGCCGCCCGCCGCCTGGCGGAGGAGAAGAACGTCGATCTCTCGCTGGTGAGCGGTACCGGCAAGGACGGCCGCATCCTCAAGGAAGACATCCTCAAACACCTCAAGTCCGAGCCTGCCCCCGCACCGGCACCTGCGGCTGCCCCGGTAGCCGCGCCTGCCGCCGATGGCCCCACCAGCGAGCGCGTGGAGCGCCGCGTGCCCATGACACGCATGCGCAAGCGGATTGCCGAGCGACTCGTCAGCGTGAGCCAGGACACCGCCATGCTCACCACCTTCAACGAGGTGAATATGGCGCCGGTGATGGCCCTGCGCAGCAAATACAAGGACAGTTTTGAGAAGACCCACAACGGTACCCGCCTGGGATTCATGGGCTTCTTCGTAAAGGCTGCCTGCGAGGCGCTCAAGCGATTTCCCGCGGTGAATGCCTCGATCGATGGCGACGATATTGTCTACCACGGCTACCAGGACATCGGTGTGGCGGTGTCCACCGAGAACGGGCTGGTGGTGCCGGTGCTGAAAGATGCCGACTTCATGAGCATCGCCGATGTGGAAGCGCAGATTCGCGACTTTGGTGTTCGCGCCCGCGACGGCAAGCTCAGCATCGATGAAATGACCGGTGGCACGTTTACCATTACCAACGGCGGCGTGTTCGGTTCGCTGATGTCCACGCCGATCCTCAACCCTCCGCAGACCGGCATCCTGGGAATGCACAAGATCCAGGAGCGCCCGATGGCGGTGAACGGTGAGGTGGTGGTACTGCCGATGATGTACCTGGCGCTGTCTTACGACCACCGCCTGATTGACGGCAAGGATGCGGTCCAGTTCCTGGTGGCCATCAAGGACCTGCTGGAAGATCCAGCGCGGATTCTGCTGCAGCTTTAGGCTGGGCAGCCCGTGTAACAGCCCATTCACACAGATTCGTTATAGGTAGAGATGTATGTCTGAAAAATATGATGTTGTAGTGATCGGTTCCGGGCCGGCCGGCTACGTGGCCGCGATTCGCGCCGCCCAGCTCGGTCTCAAGACCGCCTGCATCGAGAAAGACACCCAAGAGGACGGCAAGGTCAAGCTGGGTGGCACCTGCCTGAACGTTGGCTGTATCCCGTCCAAGGCGCTGCTGGACAGCTCCTACAAGTACCACGAAGCAGCCGAAGACCTGGGTGTGCACGGCATCAAGGTGAAGGGCTGCGACCTGGACATTCCTGCCATGCAGGCGCGCAAGCAGAAGATTGTCGACCAGCTCACCGGCGGAATCGGCGGGCTGTTCAAGAGCAATGGGGTCACGCCGCTGACCGGAATGGGCAAGGTGCTACCCAATCACCAGGTCGAGCTCACCAGTCCCGACGGCTCTACCGAGATACTGGACGCCGCCAACATTATTATCGCTACCGGCTCCCTGCCCATTGAAATTCCGCCGGCTCCCTGTGATCACGAGTACATCGTGGATTCTACCGGCGCGCTGACCTTCACCGAGGCGCCCAAGCGCCTCGGCGTGATTGGCGCTGGCGTAATCGGCCTGGAACTGGGCAGCGTCTGGAACCGCTGTGGCTCCGAGGTAGTGGTACTGGAAGCGCTGGAAGAATTCCTGCCGATGATGGACCACCAGATTGCCAAGGAAGCCAAGAAAATCTTTACCAAGCAGGGCCTCGACATTCGCATGGGATGCCGGGTGACCAATGCCGAGGTGAAGAGCAAGAAAGTAGAGGTGACGTACACCAACGCCGACGGCGAGACCACCGAGAAATTCGACAAGCTGATTGTCTGCGTGGGCCGCCGCCCGCAAACCGAAAACGTGCTCTCTGCCGACTGCGGTGTAGACATGGATGAGCGCGGCTTTATCTTCGTCAACGATTACTGCGAGACGGAAGCGCCCAACATCTATGCGGTGGGCGATATCGTTCGCGGCCCGATGCTGGCCCATAAGGGCTCGGAAGAGGGCGTGATGGTGGCCGAGCGGATCGCCGGCAATCACGCGCAGATGAACTACGACACCATTCCCAACGTGATTTATACCCACCCGGAGATCGCCTCCGTGGGCAAGACCGAGCAGGAGCTGAAGGCGGACGGCATTGAATACAAGGCCGGTACCTTCCCGTTTGCTGCCAGCGGTCGCGCGCTTGCCGCCAACGACAGCGACGGCATGGTGAAGATGCTCGCCTGCACCGAAACCGACCGCATTCTTGGCTGCCACGTGGTAGGGCCGTCTGCGGCGGACCTGGTGCAGCAGATGGTGATCGCCATGGAGTTTGGCTCCAGCGCGGAGGATATCCAGCTCACGGTGTTTGGCCACCCGACCCTGTCGGAGGCAGTACACGAGGCTGCACTGGCGGTGGACGGCCACGCGATTCATATCGCCAACCGCAAGAGACGTTCTTCATAAAACCGCTCGGGGCATGTGCCACCATGGTTATCGAGGGGCGGCTCTGCGCTCTTTCAAGAACGCACGGGTTAGCAGGTGCGATTTTGTTTTTGGAGCGAGCTGCTCTCGGCAACTGAGTATCGGTTGATGGCGGTGCTTCATTTCGGGAGAATGAGCGCCGCTTTTATAGCGCAGACCCGGAGTCTGCGCTTCTCCCAACATAATAATATTGGGGGCGACTCGCGGCTTGCGCCGCGGCTGGATCGCCAGACCTCACGTACGACATACAAGTAAACGGAACGATACAACGATGAATCTTCACGAGTATCAGGGCAAACAGTTGTTTGCGGAATACGGCCTGCCCGTATCCAAGGGTTACGCCGTCGACACCGCTGCAGATGCGGTGAAGGCCGCGGACATGATCGGGGGCGACATGTGGGTGGTGAAAGCCCAGGTGCATGCCGGGGGCCGCGGCAAGGCCGGCGGCGTCAAGCTGGTCAAGACCAAGGACGAGATCCACGCGTTTGCCGAGAACTGGCTGGGCAAGAACCTGGTCACCTACCAGACCGACGAGAACGGCCAGCCCGTGAGCAAGATTCTCGTGGAAGCCTGCACCGACATCGCCGAGGAAATGTACCTGGGCGCTGTGGTAGACCGCTCCACGCGCCGCATCGTTTTCATGGCGTCCACCGAGGGCGGCGTTGAAATCGAGAAGGTAGCGGAAGAGACCCCTGAGAAAATTCTCAAGGCCACGGTCGACCCGCTGGTGGGCGCGCAGCCCTACCAGGGCCGCGACCTGGCGTTTCGCCTCGGCCTGCAGGGGAATCAGATCAAGGAATTCGTAAAGATTTTCCTGGGCCTGGCCCAGCTGTTCCAGGACAAGGACCTCGCGCTGATCGAAGTGAACCCGCTGGTGATCACCGACGAAGGCAAGCTGCACTGCCTGGACGCCAAGGTGGGCGTAGACGGCAACGCCCTGTACCGCCAGGACCAGCTGCGTGAAATGCATGACCCCAGCCAGGAAGACGAGCGCGAGGCCCACGCGGCCCAGTGGGAGCTCAACTACGTGGCGCTGGACGGCAACATCGGCTGCATGGTGAACGGCGCCGGACTCGCCATGGGTACGATGGACATCGTCGCCCTGCACGGCGGCTTCCCGGCCAACTTCCTCGACGTGGGCGGCGGCGCGACCAAGGAGCGTGTTACTGAGGCGTTCAAGATCATCCTGTCGGATGAAAACGTGAAGGCCGTGCTGGTCAACATCTTCGGCGGCATCGTGCGCTGTGACCTGATTGCCGAGGGCATCATCGGTGCGGTGGAAGAGGTAGGCGTTCAGGTGCCGGTTGTGGTGCGCCTGGAAGGCAACAACGCCGAGCTCGGCCGCAAGCTGCTGGACGAGAGTGATTTCAACATTATTGCCGCGGAAGGCCTGACCGACGCTGCGAAAAAAGCCGTGGAAGCAGCTGGAGGTGCCGCATGAGCGTTCTGATCAACAAAGACACCAAGGTTATCTGTCAGGGCTTCACCGGTTCCCAGGGCACCTTCCACTCCGAGCAGGCCATCGATTACGGCACCCAGATGGTGGGCGGAGTCACCCCCGGCAAGGGCGGCCAGGAGCACCTGGGCCTGCCGGTGTTCAACACGGTCACTGAAGCCGTTGACTCCACCGGCGCCGACGCCTCTGTCATTTACGTACCGGCACCGTTCTGCAAGGATTCCATCCTTGAAGCGGCCAATGGCGGCGTCAAGCTGATCGTCTGCATCACCGAAGGCATTCCCACCCTGGATATGCTGGAGGCGAAGGTAAAGTGTGACGAATTGGGCGTGCGCCTGATTGGCCCGAACTGCCCCGGCGTGATCACTCCGGGAGAGTGCAAAATCGGCATCATGCCCGGCAGTATTCACCTGCCCGGCAAGGTCGGCATCGTCAGCCGCTCCGGCACGCTGACCTACGAGGCCGTCAAGCAGACCACCGATGCCGGCTTCGGCCAGTCTACCTGCGTCGGCATTGGCGGAGATCCCATCCCGGGCTCCAACTTTATCGACATCCTGGCGCTGTTCGAGGAAGACCCGGCGACGGAAGCCATCGTGATGATCGGTGAGATCGGCGGTACCGCGGAAGAAGAGGCGGCGGCTTACATCAAGGCCAACGTTTCCAAGCCGGTGGTCAGCTACATCGCCGGGGTTACCGCACCCAAGGGCAAGCGCATGGGGCACGCAGGTGCCATCATCTCCGGCGGCAAGGGCACGGCGGATGAGAAGTTCGCCGCCCTCGAAGATGCCGGCGTGAAGACCGTCCGCTCCCTGGCCGATATCGGCTCGGCCATGGCGGAAATCACAGGTTGGTAAATCCAGACCGGTGTGGAAAAGGGCGCTTCGGCGCCCTTTTTTGTTAGTGTGTGGCGTCCAGGTGGGCAGGGACCGAATCGAGAGCCATGGATCTTGAACTGAACAATAAGCGGGCGCTGGTTACCGGCGCAGATCGAGGCACCGGCAGAGTGATCGCCGAAAGCCTGGCCGCTGAAGGAGCGTTGGTGCTGCTTCATGGCGCGACGGAAGAGAGCGCCTCCGCTGCGGCGTCTGAAATCAGCGAGGCTAGCCCCGTCTGGGGCGATGTGGCGACCGAGTCGGGTTGTCGTGACACTGTCGACCAGGCGCAGGCCATCGGACCGGTGGACATTCTGGTTAACAACTACGGCACCGCCAGTCGCGGCAAGTGGCAGACTGCTGTTGAGGCCGACTGGCTGGATATGTACCAGAAGAACGTGCTGTCAGCGGCGCGCCTCGCCAGCGCCCTGGTGCCGGGCATGGCCGAGCGAGGCTGGGGGCGGGTGATTCAGCTGGGCACCATCGGCAGTCACCAGCCCAACGCGACCATGCCGCATTACTACAGCGCCAAGGGTGCGCTGGCGACGCTGTCCGCCAGCCTCGCGCTGGAGGTGGAGGGAACCGGTATCACGGTGAACACGGTGTCACCCGGCTTGATCCATACCGAGGAACTCGAAGCCGGTTACCGCGCCAAAGCCGCCAGGCACGGCTGGGGCGACGACTGGCCCGGGATTCTGGCGAAATTGGTGGAGGAGGATTTCCCGAACCCCCAGGGGCGCATTGCCACCCGCCAGGAAGTGGCGGACCTGGTGGTGTTTCTTGCCAGCCCTCGAGCGGGCTTTATTCACGGGCAGAATATTCGCGTCGACGGTGGCGCGGTTCGCTATGTCTGAAGCCAGACCGCTGACAAGAGAAACACAATCCT
>JAZBOY010000021.1:0-3315 GCA_036351375.1 Halieaceae bacterium | reverse complement strand
CGCCCTGGGCTGGCGGTACAGCAGGCCGGTCTGAAAACCGGATTCCGCGAAGAACACTCTCGCTGCCTCGCTGGCGTCGGTCAGGGGTTCCGCCTCGCGCTCCTGCACCACGGCCTTCCAGTCAGTCTGTTCCGGGCAATAGGTGATGCACTGTGATAGCACATGCAGAAAGCTGAATCCCGGGTGCGTGATCGCCTCACTGATCAGGCGCGCCATCTGGTTGGGGTTGCCTGAATAGGCTCGGGCGATCCACGGGGCACCCGCCGCCAGCGCCATGGCGGCCGGTTTGAAGGGACGCACACCGGGCCCGTGGGGCGTCAGCTTGCTGTTGCCCCAGTCGATAGGCGTGGTGGGCGATGCCTGGCCCTTGGTCATGCCATAGACCTCGTTGTCCATGGCGATATAGGTGATATCCACGTTGCGGCGGCAGGCGTGCATGAAGTGGTTGCCACCGATGGAGAAGCCATCGCCGTCACCCCCCAGGGCAATGACAGTCAGGTCGGGGCGGGCCACCTTGAGCCCCTGCGCTACCGCCAGGCCGCGACCGTGAACGCCATGAAAGCCGTAACTCTCAGCATAGGCGGGCAGACGCGACGAGCAGCCGATACCGGACACCAGCACCGTGTCGTCCCGCGACAGTGCCAGCGCCGCCATGGCCTTGGTCATCGCGTTCAATACCGAGTAGTGACCGCAGCCCGGGCACCAGATCGGCTTTATGCCCGACTTGTAGTCGCGGGCTTTCAGTGGAGCATTCACACCAGCACCTCCTCTCGGATGAATTCGCACAGTTCCTCGACATTGAGCGGCACCGGGCCCGGGCGGGCGTAGCTGTGCCAGCCTGCGCCCTCCCCCAGCTGGCTGCGCAGGTAGCCGAGCAGCTGGGCCGAATGGTTCTGTTCCACCACCACAACGTGGCGGCAGCCCGCCAGGGCTTGCTGCAAGGCGTCGAGCTGCAGGGGAGCCAGAAGTCGCAGCGCCACCGTTTGTACCGGGGTTCCCGCCTCAACGAACTGCTGCTCCGCTGCCCTCACCACGGCAGCAGTGGAGCCAAAGCAGACCAGCGCCACCTCGCCCGTGCCGGCAATTTCCGCCCAGTCCTCACCATAGTCGTAATCCCGCAGTTTGCGACGGCGCTTGTCCAGCTGCTGCTGGTGGTCCGACTGGGAGGCGGACGGCGTGCCGCGCTCATTATGTTCAAGACCATCGGCGGTAAAGCGCCGCTCGGTATCGCCGGGCACCGCCAGGGTGGATACGCCGGACGCCGTAAGCCGATAGCGCAGGTAGTCGCCGTCGCCCTCCCCAGCTGGAACGGGCGCCGCCTCATGGTGGCGCGGTTCGCTGACTACCGCGGTCGACTGCCCGATAAACTGGTCCGACAGCACGATGGCCGCAGTCTGCAGGGCAGCGGCAAGGTGCACGCCCCAGCCGGTGGTGAACACGCAGTCGCTGATATCCAGCGGAGCGAGCACCAGGTGGGGCGCGTCGCCGTGTAACCCGTGCAGGGCAATATCCAGGTCCGATTGCTCAGACTTGGTGGGA
Source organism: Halieaceae bacterium (assembly GCA_036351375.1). Lineage (GTDB taxonomy): Bacteria > Pseudomonadota > Gammaproteobacteria > Pseudomonadales > Halieaceae > JANQIO01. The sequence continues at coordinate 1,776 of JAZBOY010000021.1, read as the reverse complement.
ATACCGGTAGAGGGCCCGCCGCGCTGTACATTCACAATGCACACCGGGGTTTCGCTGGCCACCGCCAGGCCGATACTCTCGCTCATCAACGCCAGCCCCGGCCCCGAGGTGGCTGTAAACGCAGGCACGCCACCGAAGGCCGCACCCAGCGCCATGTTGATCGCCGCCAGTTCGTCTTCGGCCTGCAATAGCTGTCCGCCCATTTGCTCCAGGGGCCCGGCCATCCACTCGAGCAGATCGGAGGCCGGCGTGATGGGATAGGCTGCTACAAATCGAATGCCGGCATTGAGGGCGCCATAGGCCGCAGCCTGGTTGCCGCTGAGGCACCAGGCACCAGAATCGCCTGGCGCTGGAGCAGCGCGGGGCAGCTCCAGATCGAGAGCGTATCCCGCTTCTATGCCGGCTCGGGCGGCGTCCAGGTATTCCACAGGGCGCGAGGCGAGGCGCTGCCCGGCCAGTTCGCACAGGCTCTCGATGGGCAAGCCCAACGCCCGGCCCAGCAAACCCAGCGCCAGCATATTGCTGCGACCTTCCGGGTGGCTGTCGGTGGCCAGTTGGCCCAGGGGCAGTTCATGGTATCTGCCCGGAGCCAGGCCGGCGGGAGCGCCTTCGGCAGACTCACAAATGACCAGCGCGTCCGGCGCCAGGCGTATCTCGTCTTCGAAACGCTCGAAGTTAAGCCAGTCCAATGCCACCAGCAGGTCGTAGTCGGTCGCCGCCGTGTAGTCTTCCGAGGCGGTCAGGGTGAGTAGCGCCGCCGCTTCACCACCGCGAATCTGCGGCCCGAAGGCCTTGCGCAGCAAGCCACGGCCACCGGCACCCGCCCAGGCCCGCAGCAGCATCTCCCCACAGGAGATGGCGCCTGCGCCACCGGCGCCAGTGATCGCAATCGAAAGCCTGTCCCTCGTCATTCCTGTCCATCCCGCCTCAGGTGCAAACCAAGCATAGCCTGCCATTCTTGACGGTGGCATGACGCGGATCAACGGGGACTACTGAACACAAGTTGAACAAACCCATCGCTGGACTACCTTTGGAAGTATCCATCCGCAAGCCAGCGGTGGAGCTACTAACAACAAATCGCACTTCGCGAAGGCAGGCTACGATGAAAAATTCAGCAGTAGCGGTAAGCGGTGTTCTGGCAGTAGCAGTATCTTTCAGCAACTCGGCCCTGGCCGACAATCACGAACGACCGGACATGGACCCGGTTGAGCTCTACAGCTGTACCTTCAGGGAAGGCAAGAGCATGGCCGATCTCGACGCCCTGGATGCGCGCTACAAACAGTGGGCCGATCGCAACAATAAGGATCACTCCTCCTGGCGCATCACCCCACTGCTACGCAGCACAGAAGGGGAATTCCACGTCGGCTATATCGGCTCCTGGAACGACGGCAAGGCCATGGGGGCCGGCATGGATGCCTGGGCGGGAAACACCGACCTGTTGCCGGAGTATATGGCGACCATCGACTGCGACCATTCACTGATGGCCTCTGCGACCATCGATGCACCGAAAGGGCCGCCGAAAGACGGCATCGTCTGGTTCTCCTCCTGTCACATCCAGGATAGCGCCTCCCATGAACTGGCGTACATGACCCACAAAAAGTCAGCGGCCGCCTTCCGGGAGAAGGGCGGCAAGGGGCAAGCCTGGCTGTTCTACCCCAGCCTGGGTCTCGGCGATCCCGGCCTCGACTACTACTCGGTGGTGACCTTCAACAGCATGAAGGAGCTGGGGGATAGCTGGGAGATGTACTACAACGGCGGCGGCTGGAAAGTCGGCGT
>JAZBOY010000020.1:0-3860 GCA_036351375.1 Halieaceae bacterium | reverse complement strand
TCGTCGTACTCGCCGTACTTCGCTTCCAGGGTAACGCCGGAGTCGTTGTCCTTGAGGATGAAGTTCATCACGCCGGCAATGGCGTCAGAACCGTACTGGGCCGCAGCACCATCACGCAGCACTTCCAGCTGCTTGAGGGCGATGGACGGGATCACGGAAATATCCGGACCCTGCGAGCCGTCGGATACGCCGTTACCCAGCCAGGTAATGACGGACGCGCGGTGGCGGCGTTTGCCGTTGACCAGCACCAGGGTGTGGTCCGGCGCCAGGCCACGCAGGTTGGCGGGACGGATAACCGTGGCCGCGTCACTGATGGGCTGGCTGTTAACGTTGAAAGAGGGGACTGAGGTACGGATCAGGTCCGTCATATCAGTGCCGCCCTGGTTGCGGAAGTCGTCCCCACCAATCACGTCGATCGGCGCTGCAGAGTCAAAGACAGTGCGGGCTTCGCGACGAGTACCAGTGACAACCACCTCTTCCAGAGCTGCCCCTTCCTGTGCGGTTGCAACGGGTGCAATGCCTGCCGTCAGAGCGACCTGGGCAGAAATTGCCAGCGCAATTCTCTTGGGTGTAAAAGGTTTCATGTGTGTCTCCGTGGAATTCTCTTCATTCTGGGGTAAGTGAGAGGCCCACAGCACCCTGGACTACAGATGCTTGAAGACTTCGGCTCCTATCCCTACCACTTGCCGGCGCTGTTTGGGCTTGTCGTTATGTTTATGCCACGCCACCGGAGAGAATATGTCATTTCGCCGCCGTAAAACTGTGGAAAATTCACACCACGGCGACAAAGATTTGCAGTGAAAACAGCTCAAAAGCCGGGCTGGATGAGTCAGCCGGCACTAACAGCCCGTCGAGTACCGGCTTTGTGTTGAGGAGTATGAGGAGTAGACGGCGCTTAGTACATCAGCCCGAAGAGCTTGCGCTGGTACTCGGCGGCGAGGGGGTCGCCCTTGCCGAGGCTGGCGATCATGTCGAGCATGGCCTTGCGGGTGCCGCCGTCGTGGTGTTCCTTGTCCTGCTGCAGGATGGAATACAGCGCCGCCAGCGCCTCGGCGTGCATGCCGGCATTGTTGTACTGGATGGCGAGCTGCTGCAGCGCGTCGAGGTCGTCCGGGTTGGCGTTGACCTGCTGTTCCAGGGCCTCGATTTCCGGTGACTTGGCGGCCTCGCGCTTGAGTTTCACCTGGGCCACCAACTGCTCCCAGTCGCTGTCCTGGTCGGCCATACGCACTTCTTCCAGCACCTTCTCCGCCTCGTCGAGGCGATTGCACTCGAGCAGCGCAGCCGCGTAGGCCAGAGTGATGTCGTGGCGCAGGCCGGAGTCCTCACGAGCCTGGCGCAGCAGCGGCAGGGCCTCGCCGGCGTTCCCCGCGGCCAGCAGCTCCCGGGCCTTGTCGAGCAGGCCGTCCCAGGGCTTGGGCAGGTACTTGCCGAGGATCTCCCGCACCTGGGTTTCTGGCTGGGCGCCGACAAAGCCGTCGACCGGCTGGCCGTCCTTGATGACCATGACCGTGGGCAGGCTGCGCACGCCCAACTGCTGGGCAATCATCTGCTGCTCGTCCGCGTTCACCTTGGCGAGCAGGAATTGGCCCTGGTACTCATTGGCGAGCTTTTCCAGCAGCGGCATCAGCGTCTTGCAGGGCTCACACCAGTCGGCCCAGAAATCCACGACGACCGGCCGCTGGTTGGACTCCTCGATGAGGTACTGCTGGGCGTTGGTTTCATTGATGTCGACGATGAAGTCGCCGGCGCTGCCTACCTGTTCCATCATGGTCTCAATCCCAGAACGTCTTGCATGTCATAAAGGCCGGGGTCGCGCTCGCCAAGCCAGGCGGCGGCGCGCAGGGCGCCGCGGGCAAAGGCCATGCGGCTGGAAGCCTTGTGGGTGATTTCGACTCGCTCGCCGTCCGCGGCAAAGGTCACGGTGTGGTCGCCGACGATATCGCCGGCCCGCACGGTGGCAAAGCCGATAGTGTCGCGGTCGCGGGCGCCGGTCTGGCCTTCGCGGCCGTAGACCGCCACCTTGCCGAGGTCGCGCCCCAGGGTATCGGCCACTACCTGGCCCATGCTCAGGGCGGTGCCGGAGGGAGCATCCACCTTGTGGCGGTGGTGGGCCTCGTAAATCTCTATGTCTGAGTCGTCGCCGAGAATGGCTGCCGCCGTTTCCAGCAGCTTGAAGCACAGGTTGACCCCGGTGCTGAAGTTGGACGCCTTGCACACGGGGATACCTGCCGCCGCGTCACGGATGCTTGCTTCCTCGGCGGCGCTGAAGCCGGTGGTGCCGATCACTATGGCGCGGCCGGCTTCGCGGCAGGCCGCCAGGTTGGACAGCGTGGCCGCCGGCAGGGAAAAATCCACCAGCACATCGATGTCGCCCACCACATCGACGACGGCACCGGTCACGGCAACACCCTGCTGCCCCACACCGGCCAGCTCACCGGCATCGGCACCCAGCAGGGTGCTTTCCGGGCGCTCGAGGGCTGCGGTGAGTTCAAACCGGGTATCGGCGGAAATGGCCTGCACCAGGGTGCGACCCATGCGCCCGGCAGCGCCGGTGATGCCGATGCGCAGGCTCATATCTTCATGTCGTCGAAGAAGTTCTTCACACCCTCAAACCAGCTCGACTGGCGCGGCGAGTGCTTGTCGCCGGAATCGGTCATGGTGGACTTGAACTCTTCCAGCAGCTCTTTCTGTTTCTTCGACAGGTTGACCGGGGTTTCCACGACGACCCGGCACATCAGGTCACCCTCGGGGCCACCGCGCACCGGCTTCACGCCCTTGCCGCGCAAGCGGAACAGCTTGCCGGTCTGGGTCTCGGCGGGAATCTTGAGTTTGACGCGGCCTTCCAGGGTCGGCACTTCCAGCTCGCCACCAAGGGCGGCGTCGGCAAAGTTGATGGGCACCTCGCAGTACAGGTGACGGCCATCGCGCTCGAATATCGGATGCGGTTGTACGGAAACCTGTACATAGAGGTCTCCCGGCGGGCCACCTTCCGGGCCTGCCTCGCCCTCGCCCGTGAGGCGGATGCGGTCACCGGTATCGACGCCCGGCGGCACCTTCACCGACAGGGTTTTGGTTTCTTCAACCCGACCGCGGCCGTAACAGGATGAGCAGGGGTCGCTGATGGTCTTGCCCTTGCCGCGGCAGTTGGGGCAGGTTTGCTGAACCTGGAAGAAGCCCTGCTGCATGCGCACCTGGCCGACACCACCGCAGGTTCCGCAGGTGCTGGCCGAGGTACCGGGCTTGGCACCGCTACCATCACAGGGCTCGCAGGTGACCAGGGTGGGCACGCGGATCTTGACGGTAGCGCCCTTGACCGCGTCTTCCAGTGAGATATCCAGGGTGTAGCGCAGGTCGGCTCCGCGTTGGGGACCGCCGCGAGCGCGGCCGCCACCTCCGCCACCGCCGAAGATGTCGCCAAAAACGTCGCCGAAGATATCGCTGAAGCTGCCCTGGAAACCGCCGGCCCCGGCGCCCATCTGTGGGTCGACGCCGGCATGGCCAAACTGGTCGTAGGCCGCGCGCTTCTCCGGGTCAGACAGAATCTCGTAGGCCTCGCTGGCCTCCTTGAACTTGTCCTCAGCGTCCGGCGCATCCGGGTTGCGATCCGGGTGGTACTTCATGGCAATACGACGATAGGCCTTCTTGATTTCCTTATCGTCCGTGCCCCGCTCTACACCCAGGACTTCGTAGTAATCGCGTTTTGACATCTCTCTCGTGGCGTTCCTGCCAGTTTCCGTCATTCCCGCGAAGGCGGGAATCCAGTGTTTCCAGAAAGCAGCACCCCCGCAATAAGCGGGGGCCGTAATAGTAGCCGCCCTTGAAGCGCGGCCGAGTATAGCCTGAAAGGCTGCGCCCCC
>JAZBOY010000019.1:0-3218 GCA_036351375.1 Halieaceae bacterium | reverse complement strand
TCTCCCAAGCGCTGAGCGGCGATGCTATAGTTTGCCGCTTATGGTGAAAAAACTCCCCACGAAAGCAGAAATGCGCGCCGCGCTGGAACAGGAAACCCGCCGTTACCTCAACCAGGGTGGCAAGGTGGAGGAAGTGCCCGCTGGCGCCACCGGCGCCGACCCCAGCAAACCCCGTACTTTCCAGTCCAGTCGCCTGTTTTCGGAACCGCGCAGCGAGCGTACCTTCGTGCCGGAAGTGGTCGCAGCCATCGAGTCCCGCCGCTCACAGATGAAGCGCAGCCGACGCAACGTGCCAAAGCGCTCGCGGCTACCGCAGCCGCGGCGCAAGACTATCTACGATGACTTCGGGGAGCCGATCCGCAAGGTTTGGATCGACGACTAGGAGCGCTTCCGCTCTACCCGACGAACGGCCACCTGACGTGAAGACTGCAGGCGCAGCAGCGTGAAGCCGGCGCCCAGCAGCAGCAGGCCGGCGCCAATGGTGCCGACCAGCGGCCACTGGCTGGCAGTGGCGGGCAGCATGGGGGCTGCGGCCAGCGGGATGGCGTCTTCCACATCGGGACCATCGTCATCCTCGTGCACCACGGCCCAGCGATCCGGCGGCAGGTAGACATTGAGGCGCGTGCCGCGGCTCAGGTCACGGGCGCGGTAGGTGTTACCGCCAATATTGGCGCGCCATGCGGTGCCCACGTTCTGGGTGTAGATGCCGCCCGAGCTGCCGTCACGGTTCAGCACCCGAAAGGTCAGGTTGTTGTTCCGCACCCGCTGGATTTCGACGGAGATGCGCGCAAACAGCTGGCCGTTCTTCATCATCACCGCGTTGCAGGCGTCGTCGATATTCGGGTACTGGTCAGTGACCACGCGTGACCACTGGATGTCGGCGCAGCTCAGGTCTTCCTGCGCACTGACCTGGGGACCCGCGAAAAGCCCCAGCAGGGCCATGATCAGGGACAGTCTCTTCAAGCTCATCGTTAGTCTCCTTGTAATAAGGTAGAGGTTAGAGTTCACCCGTTGCGGCAGTGTCCGGGGACTGTTCGAGCCGCGCCCTGACAATGTAGCGCTGGGGTGCGGAACCGACGTAGTAAAAGGGGTAGCAGGTCACGAGGGTGACGATCGGGTCATCGGTGGGGTCCAGCACTTCCACGTCCAGCGGGTCGACGATGCGAATGTCGTCCACCACATAGTGCTTCAGCCCCGCTGCGGTGCGCAGCTGCAGGCGGTCGCCCACGGCAGCATCCTTGAGGACGCGAAAATAGCCGTCGCGATGACCGGAGATGCCGGCATTACCCACCTCTCCCGGCCGCGCGGTGCCGGCGATCCAGGCCGGACCGTGCTCCATGTCACCCTCGAAGACCGGCACTTCCAGGCCCAGTGACGGCATCTCCAGTACCGCCAGCACCGGCTGCGGCGCACTGGCTTCCCAGGCGGCAATCCTCGACGGTGACCAGAGGCTCTGATCCGGAGTGGAGGTAGCGAGCGTAAGACTGCCAGCTTGCTTGGGGACGGCCGGCGCGGCATCGATGGGTGCCGCCACGGTGGCTTGCCCGACAGCCCAGGTCGCTTCGGCGCGGGCAATGCCCTCACTGCGCTGCAGTTCGCCGGCGACGGAATGGGCGAGAAAGGCGCCACAAAGCAGCAAACCGGCAGTCCAGCACCCGATCTCCACCAGCCGGATCGTAAAAGCGACATGAAAATTGTTTTTATGCTTCAGCAAGGCCCGACCCCCGTCACGCTGCACTCTCAGTGTAGGTGAAAAAAAACCAAACTGTGAATCATCCAGCCACTCGAATTTCCCGTATTGTCCAACATGAAACCCAATTTGAGCCTGTTCGAAAGAGTTGTTAGGCCTTTGTTGGGCTGTGTACTGGCGTCCATCGCACTGACCCAGCCGGAAATAGGCCTGCTGGAACTCATTGTCCTTGTTATCGCCGCATTTCTGATACTGAACGGCTTGTTAGCTCGTTGTTATCTGTGGAGCTGGCTCGGCCTGAACACCGCACAAAATGATATTGAACTGTGCAGCAGGACGGCGCGTAACAGAGACTGACGCTCTCCCTGACCAGGCCGCGTCACTACCCGTTTGTGAATCCCGGCCCGGCGGTGAAAGCCGTCAGCCATTCTTCCAGGAGAAATACCACCATGTTGCGCGCCATTATCGCCACGCTGGCACTGAGCCTGTCCATCGACAGCCTGGCAAGCTGCCCCGACGTCCTGAACCACGACATGCAGAAGCTGCGGTCAAAGGATTCCGTGAATCTGTGCCAGGCCTACGAAGGCAAGCCGGTGCTGGTGATCAATACCGCCAGCCACTGTGGCTTTACGCCCCAGTTCAAGGGCCTGGAAGCGCTGTACCAGCAGTACAAGGATCAAGGCCTGGCCGTAGCTGGCTTCCCCTCCGACTCCTTCAACCAGGAAGCGGACAATGCCGAGAAGACCGCGGAAATCTGCTACATCAACTACGGTGTGACTTTCGACATGTACTCCGAGATCCCCGTAAAAGGTGATGAAGCTCACCCGCTGTTTGCTGAGCTGGCTGCCGCCCAGGGCGCGCCGCGCTGGAATTTCACCAAGTACCTGATCGACCGCGACGGCAATATCGTGGCCAAGTGGGGCAGCCGCACCACGCCGGAAGACCCGGAACTGCGCCAGGCGATCGAGAGCGCCCTGGCCGCCAAGTAACGTTCGGGGCCGCCTTGCCAACACGCAGCTTCGGCGGAGAGGATATCGCCGCCATGGAAGACCGTTACCGGGTGTTCTTCGTGAACGCCCTGTCCGGTTTCAAGGCGGCCCACCTGGTGGGTACCCGCAACCTCGAGGGGATGGATAACCTCGCCATCTTTACCTCCATCGTGCACATCGGCGCCAACCCGCCATTGCTGGGCCTTGTCAGCAGGCCCAATACCGTTACCCGGGACACTCTGGAAAACATCGCCGCCACCGGCGAATACACCATCAATCACGTCAACAGCGACATGCTGGCAGCCGCGCACCAGACCAGTGCCCGCTATCCCGCCGAGGTATCGGAGTTCGAAGCCACCGGCCTCACCCCCCGTCGTGGCGAGCGGTTGAACGCCCCCTACGTCGCGGAAAGCCGGCTGACGATCGGCCTGGAGCATCGCCAGACGATTGATATCGAATTGAACGGCACTCACCTGGTGATCGGTGAGATCGTGGAGGTCATCGTGGACAGCGAAGCGATCGCCGAAGACGGCTGGGTC
>JAZBOY010000018.1:0-4198 GCA_036351375.1 Halieaceae bacterium | reverse complement strand
GTTTGTATGGTGGAGGCGGCGGGAGTTGAACCCGCGTCCGCCAGTACTCTGCCTTCAGCTCTACATGCTTAGATTCCGTCTACTGATTTAGCCTCACACAGCCCGACGGGCAGGACGTGATCAGCGATTCCGGTAAGAATCTAACAGCGCAGCCCCGGACAAGCGTTGCTGCGATCCAGTTCTATATGACAGTCAATAACGCGGTACTGGCACCTTGCTAAAGACCGCTAGCGGGGTTTAAGCCGCTAGTGCGTAGTTGTCGTCGTTGGCAACTATCAAATTACAGCTTTGGATTAACGTGATTCGCTGTCCTCACGGCATGCACATCAGGTTTCGTTACCGTCGTCGAATCCAAATCGCCCCCAATGGACGCGCGATTATAGCGCATTCGCTGAAAATAGCAGCGTTGCAGCTTTCTCGCGGTACTCCCTCCTATATGGGGGCTAATCCGTGAAATGCAAATGCCATCGACGTGGGTTAGGCTTGCTCGTCTTTGTCGCACCGGATGGAAGGAGCTATGACAGGGCTGATTGCCGGCTACGCCATGCCGCCGAAAATGGCGAGCCATGGGGGAGAGACCCGCCGCGTGGGGTTTGAGCTCGAGTTTGCGGGCCTGGAGTTCCGGGCCACCGTGCGCGTGCTGGAGCAGGTGTTTCAGGCCAGCGCGCAGATCATGTCCGAGGCGGAGGCGGTCATCGAGGCGCCGGAACTCGGCAAGTTCGTTGTCGAAGTCGACAGTGAGCTGGCAAAGCAGCTGGCCAAGTCGCGAGCCGAAGCGCGCGCCGGGCGGGGCAAGACCGACGACCCCCTGGCCCAGTGGCTGGTCAACCTGACCACCGAACTGGTGCCTGTGGAAGTGGTATGCCCGCCAGTCGCCGTGGATCAGCTCGGCAGCCTGGATGCCATGGTGCGAGCCCTGCGGGCGGCCGGCGCTGAGGGTACCGCGGGCTCCCTGGTCTATGCCTTCGGGGTGCATATCAACCCGGAACTGCCGGCGCTGGATGCCGCCACCATAGCCCGTTACCTGAAGGCCTACGTGGTGGCCCAGGACTGGCTTATCCGTCGCCATCGGGTGGACATGACCCGGCGCTTCACGCCCTACATCGACGTCTATCCCAGCGCCTATTGCCGACGGGTGGTGCACTACCCGGCTGACGTCAAGCTGGAAACCCTGCTGGATGATTACCTCGAGTTCAACGCCACCCGAAATCGCGCGCTGGACCTGCTGCCACTATTTAGCGAACTGGATGCAGAGCGCGTAAACCAGGCCGTAAGTGATACCCGTATCAACGCTCGACCCACCTTTCACTACCGCCTGCCCAACTGCGAGATCGAGCGCGGTGACTGGAGCCTGGCGGAGAGCTGGAACATCTGGTGTGTGATCGAAGCGCTCGCGGCAGACGCCGAGCTGCTCGGCAAGGTCAGCGACGAATATCGGCAGCACGCCGCGCAGTTAATCAACTTCACGAGGGCACCATGGCACAGGACGCTGGACAGGATTCTGAGCGACCTTGTATCGGCGTAACCGGCTCCGCCAAGCGGTTCTCCTGGTCCTGGTATGCCATTCGGCTGTCGGTCTTCCTCGCGGGCGGCCGCGCGATTCGTATCACGCCGGTGCGGCGCTACCCCCAGGAGCATCTCGACGCGGTCATCGTCAGCGGCGGCGATGATATCCACCCGGGCCTGTACGAGTCCGAGGAGCTGCCAGACAAGGAGTACGACCACGACCGCGACGAGCTTGAACAGTCCTACATCCGCTACGCGCTGGACGAGAGCCTGCCGCTGATGGGCATCTGCCGCGGCTACCAGCTGATCAACGTGATGATGGGCGGAAGCCTGCACCTGGATATCCGCAAGATGCGCCAGAACACCTCCAACTTCGGCACCATCCTGCCGCGCAAAACCGTGCAGCTGGAGCCGGGCTCATTCATCGCCCATCTCACCGAACGCCTGCGCCTGCGGGTTAATAGCCTGCACTACCAGGCCGTGGACAGGGTGGGTGAGGAGCTGTCGGTGACCGGCCGCGACCTGGACGAGTTCGTGCAGGTGCTTGAGCATGGCAGCGGCGCCCCTATCCTCGGCGTGCAGTGGCATCCTGAGTATCTTTTCTACCTGCCCACCCACCTGCGCCTGTTCCGCTGGCTGGTGGACCAGGCCCGGGCGCGCAAAGTGCAACAAAGCTGAGCTACACTGAAACCTCATCCATCCGCAAACCACAGAAAGGAAACGCAATGTTTGAAGGAGTAGGCATATTCGGATTGCTGGTGCTGATCGCCGACATCTGGGCGATCATCAACGTGGCGCAGGCCAATGTCGACAACGTGAAAAAACTGCTGTGGATCGTCCTGATCCTGGTGCTGCCCCTGCTGGGCGTCATTATCTGGTTCTTCGCCGGGCCGCGTTCCCCCAAGAGTGGCTGAGGCCCATAGCTGAAAGTTGCTGGCGGCCGGTGCGCCGCCACCCACCCGGGGCGCTGTCTTGAGCGCCTACATTATTCTGTTCTGGAGCGCCTTCGGTGCCGCCACGATACTGCCGTTCTATTCCGAGGTGGTATTGCTGGCCTACCTGGAGGCGGGCTATGACCCTGCCGGCCTGTTCCTGGCAGCGACGGTGGGGAACACCCTTGGTGCCGTGGTCAACTGGGCGATCGGCTGGCATGTCGACCATCTGCTGGGGCGACGCTGGTTCCCGGTCACCGAGGCCCAGCTTGAGCGCGCCCGGCGCTGGTTCTACCGCTATGGCTACTGGAGTCTGCTGCTGGCCTGGCTGCCGGTGGGCGGCGACGCGCTGACCTTTGTCGGTGGCATCATGCGGGTGCGGCTGGCCACTTTCATCCTGCTGGTGGGTTTCGGCAAAGCCGCACGCTACGCCGCCATCGTGCTCGGCTGGGGGGCGCTGCCCGGCCACTAGATACAAAGCTGTCCAGCTTGGTGGCGTCCAGCCGCGCGCCTGCGCCGTATGAAGGGGCATGAGTGATTCCAAGCTGATCCTGGTCCTCGGCGACCAGCTTTCCCTGCACAACCCGGCCCTTGAGGCCGCACGCCCCGGCACCGATACCATCGTGATGGCCGAGGTGCGCGAGGAGGCCGGGTATGTGCGGCACAACCGGCACAAGATTGCCCTGATATTCTCCGCCATGCGCCACTTCGCCGAGCAACTGCGTGAGCGCGACCACGTGGTGCATTACTACCACTACGACAAGGGCGTGGCCTCCCTCGGCAAGGTGGTAGAGGCGGAACTCAGCCGCGCCAACTACGCATCGGTGTTGGTCTGTGAACCCGGCGAACATCGCCTGCGCAAATCCATGGAGCAGTGGAGCAACGCCTACGGCATCGACGTGGAGATAGTGTCCGACAGCCGTTTCCTGTGCAGCATCGACGAGTTCAACGAGTGGGCAGACGGTTACAAGAGCCTGCGCATGGAGTACTTCTATCGGGGCATGCGCAAACGCTACGGCGTGTTGCTGGAGGACGACGGCAAGCCCTGTGGCGACAAATGGAACTACGACCAGGAGAACCGCAAGGGCTGGCGCAACCAGGTGGATATCCCCGACCGTCCGCAGATGAAGCAGGACGACATCACCCGCGAGGTGCTGGAACTGGTCGAGAAGGAATTCCCTGATAACCCCGGCGATCTCGAGCGTTTCAATTACGGCGTTACCTCGGCCCAGGCCCAGGCGGCATTGAACTGGTTCTGCGAACACGGGCTGGGCAATTTTGGGACCTACCAGGATGCGCTGGCGGAGGAATCTCCCTGGCTGTTTCACGGCCTGGTATCCATGTACATCAATATCGGCCTGCTGGAACCGCTGGCGGTCTGCGAACAGGTCGAGCAGGCCTGGCGCGACGGCCGCTGCGAGCTGGCCGCTGCCGAGGGTTTCATCCGCCAGATACTGGGCTGGCGCGAATACATTCGCGGCGTCTACTGGCGCTTCATGCCCGACTACAAGCACAAGAACCACTTCCAGGCCCGGCGTGGCCTGCCCGACTGGTTCTGGACCGGCGACACCGACATGCGCTGCCTGTCCCAGGCCCTCAAGCAGAGCCTGGACCTGGGCTACGGCCACCACATCCAGCGGCTCATGGTGATCGGCAACTTCGCCCTGCTGGCAGGGCTCGATGTGGAAGAGGTGTGCGACTGGTACCTGGCGGTATATGTGGACGCCTTTGAATGGGTGGAGCTGCCCAATACCCTGGGC
>JAZBOY010000017.1:0-4848 GCA_036351375.1 Halieaceae bacterium | reverse complement strand
GTGGCACGCATCGTCGACTTTGGTGCCTTCGTCACCATCCTGCCCGGCAAGGACGGCCTCGTGCACATCTCCCAGATTGCCGAAGAGCGCGTGGAGAACGTCGAGGACTACCTCAAGGAAGGCCAGGAGGTGCAGGTCAAGGTGCTGGACGTAGACCAGCGTGGCCGCATCAAGCTGTCCATGAAGGAAGCTGCCGAAGACGCCGCCATGGCGTCAGAGGAAGAAGTGGCCGAAGCTGCCGACTGATAACGGCAGCCGAAGTGAGAAGGGGACCCTCGGGTCCCCTTTTTTGTGCCCGCTATTCCGGTAGGCAGCTCCCGACCCGGTCCGCTATCATTTGTAGTCATATAACAATAATCGGGAGCTCCTCCATGACCCGCACACTTTTCGCCATTGCCCTGGTAGCCGTCTCCGCCTGTAGCAAGCAACAACCGGCACCAGAACCCATCACCGAGGTCCGATCTGCCGCTGCCGCCGTGGATGCCGCACGTCTGCTGGCGGCTGATGACGATACGGCCAACTGGCTCAACTACGGCCGCACCTACTCGGAGCAGCGTTACAGCCCGCTCAAGCAGGTCAATGCCGACACGGTGGCTGACATGGGCCTGGCGTGGAGCTTCGACTTCAACACCCGGCGCGGCATTGAAGCGACGTCGCTGGTGATTGACGGAGTGATGTACACCACCTCTTCCTGGAGCATCGTTCACGCACTGGATGCCCGTACCGGTGAACACCTGTGGACTTACGACCCGGAGGTGGACCGGGAGAAGATCAAGCACGGCTGCTGTGACGCGGTAAACCGCGGCGTGGCAGCCTGGAAAGGGCAGGTGTTTGTGGGCGTGTTTGACGGTCGCCTGGTGGCATTGGACCCCGCCAGTGGTGAAGTCAACTGGTCGGTGGACACGGTGGATTCCGAGCTGCCCTATACCATCACCGGCGCCCCGCGGGTGATCGACGGCAAGGTGCTGATCGGTAACGGTGGTGCTGAGTATGGCGTGCGCGGTTTTATCGCGGCCTACGATGTGGATTCGGGTGACAGGGTCTGGCAGTTCTATACGGTGCCAGGCAACCCGGAACTGGGCTTTGAAAACGACGCCATGAAAATGGCCGCAGAGACCTGGAACGGGAAGTGGTGGGAACTGGGCGGTGGCGGCGGCACCGTCTGGGATGCCATGGCTTACGATCCGGAACTCGACCTGATGTACATCGGCGTCGGCAACGGCACGCCCTGGAACCGGGAAATCCGCTCGCCCGGCGGCGGTGACAATCTGTTCCTGTCGTCGATTGTAGCGCTGCGTCCGGATACCGGTGAGTACGTCTGGCACTACCAGACCACGCCGGGGGAGACCTGGGACTACACCGCTACCCAGCACATCATCCTCGCCGACATGGAAATCGATGGGAAAACTCGCAAGGTGTTGATGCAGGCCCCCAAGAACGGGTTTTTCTACGTGGTGGATCGCGCCACTGGCGAGCTGATCAGCGCCAACAACTACACCAATGTCACCTGGGCCACCCACGTAGACATGGAAACCGGGCGCCCGGTGGAGGTGGAGGGTGCGCGCTACATCGATTCGCCCTTTGTGGTGACGCCGTCCTACCTGGGCGGCCACAACTGGCACCCCATGTCCTATAGCGCTGACACGGGGCTTGTGTATATCCCGGTGTTGGATTTCCCCGCAGCCTACGGCCAGCCGGAGGACTTCCTTTACCGGCCGGGCACCGCCAACACCGGTACCAGTGGGGTAGTCGGCAGCCTGCCCGACTCCCAGGCCGAGCGCGATGCCATGCGGCCGCTCATGAAAGGTCGCCTGCTGGCCTGGGACCCGCGCACCCAGTCAGAGGCCTGGCGGGTGGAGCACAATGGCCCCTGGAATGGAGGCACGCTGGCCACTGCCGGCAATCTGGTCTTCCAGGGCACGGCGGACGGCAAGTTCGCGGCCTTCCGGGCGGACAGCGGCGAGCGCCTGTGGGACTTCCCGACCCAGACCGGCGTGGTGGCGGCGCCCATGACCTATGAGATTGACGGCGAGCAGTATGTCTCAGTCGCGGCCGGCTGGGGCGGCGCCTATGCCCTGGTATTTGGCGAATACGTCCAGGCTGAGAGTATGCCCAATGTCAGCCGGGTGCTGACCTTCAAGCTTGGTGCTGATGGTCAGCTACCTGACGTGGACTGGACGCCCAATGTGGTGTTCAACCCGCCGCCCCGCACCGCCAGTCCGGAAGCGGAAGAGGCCGGCTTTGCCCTGTACCAGGACACTTGCACGGGCTGCCACGGCCTCAACGCGGTTTCCGGCCTGCTGGTGCCTGACCTGCGCGGCTCCGGGCTGATTCACGATGCTGACAGCTGGGACAAGGTCGTGCGCGAGGGCATTCTCGCCAAGCGCGGCATGGCCGGCTTCGCCGACTACCTGAATCGCGAGCAGAGCGAGGCCATCCGCGCCTATATCATCCGCGAGGCGCATCGCGGTAAGGAACTGCAAGAAGCCCGCGCCTCATCCAGCGCGGCGCGCTAGTTCTTCAGGGGACTGACCCCGCATGGGGTCTGTCCCAGGCGTTTCCACGATTAATCCGTCATTCCCGCGATTACCCCGTCATTCCCGCGAAAGCGGGAATCCAGCATGCTGGGCGTTTGGGAGTAACTGGATTCCCGCTTTCGCGGGAATGACGAATAGTTATACCTAGCCTGGCAATGCCCCCATATGCTGGCCACCCGACAGGTCCAGTACCGAGCCGTTTACGAATCCGGACCGTTCCGGGTCGGCCAGCCACAGCACCATCTCCGCGAGGTCTTCGACAGTGCCCATCCGTCCGGCGGGAATCTGCGCGGTGAAGGCATCCACGATACCCGGCATCTGCAGCAGGTCGCTGGTCATATCGGTTTCGATCAGGCCGGCGGCAATAGAGTTGAATCGCACTTTCTGTTCGGCGTATTCGCAGGCTGCCACCTTTATCGCGTAGTCGATTCCGGCGCGGGCACCGGAATATACCGAGTAGCCCTTGCCGGGCAGCCGCGCTGTCAGTGAAGAGACGGTGATAACCGAACCCCCGTCGGGCATGGCGGCGGCCGCGTGCTTGAAGAACAGCAGGGCACCGATAAAGCTGATCTCCAGGGTCGGCGTGATGTCGTCACGGGTGAGGTCCGCTATAGGCGTATGTGCATGGGTGCCACAGGAGTTCAGGGCCACGTCCACCCGGCCGTAGCTGTCGAGGGCCTGCTTGAACAGGGCTTCCACCTGCGACTCATCAGTGATGTCGCAGGCCACCGCCAGCCCGCCAATATCCTCGGCCAGCGCCTGCAGCGGCTCCAGGCGCCTTGCGCCTACCACTACCCGGTAACCGGCCTGGGCCAGGCGCCGCGCGCTTTCCGAGCCAAAGTTCTTGTCGCCGGAAGCGCCCAGGACAACCGCTACCTTTCCATCTGAACCTGCCATACGCCATACTCCTTGTTGTTATTTACGGGACACGTCCCAGCATAGTCGCAAAAGCCGGAGCCTGAGAACAGGATGACTCGACTCGAATTTTTTTATGACCTGACCTCCCCCTGGACCTACCTGGCCTTTACCGGCATCCGCCCCATGGCGGAACAGTACGGAGTGAACATCGAGTGGCGGCCACACCTGGTGGGCGGCGTGTTCAATACGGTGAATCAGGAGCTGTATGCCAAGCGCGAGGCTGCCTTTGGCAATGAGCGCATTACCAAGTACACCCTGAAGGATCTCGGTGACTGGGCCAGGCTGCGTGGGATCGAGATCAACTGGCCGAGCTTTCATCCCGCCAATGCGGTGAAGTGCATGCGCGGCTGCTTTATCGCCGAGGAGGCGGGCCTGCTGCTGCCCTATAGCGAGGCGGTGTTTGAGGCCTACTGGGGCCGCATGGAAGACGTGAGCGATGAAGCAGTGCTGGCGCAGATCGCCACTGGCGCAGGCCTGGATGGCGAGGCTTTCCTGACCGGCATAGCGCGACAGCAGGTCAAGGACAAGTTGCGGGCCAACACCGATGAGTTGATCGCCCGCGGCGGCTTCGGCTCGCCTACCATCTTTATCGATAAAGACGACATGTATTTCGGCAACGACCGGTTGCCACTGGTAGAAGCCGCCTTGAAGGCACGCGCCGGTTCATAGGGGAGACGCAGGCGATGGCCAGGAGACGCGTGGGCGCGGTGATTTACCCGGGTTGGGAGATGTTGGACACCTTCGGGCCGCTGGAGATGTACAGCGTACTGGGCGCGGAGGAGGTAGAAATTTGCGTGGTCGCCGAGCAGTCCGGCCCGGTGCCCGCGGCCCTGGGAGCCGACGGCCCGCTGGCGCCGAGGGTCTATGCCGACTATGGCTTTGCCGATGCGCCGCCGCTGGATATCGTGGTGCTGCCCGGCGGCTCCGGCACCTTCCCGGCGCTTGAGAATGCCGGGATGCTGGATTACCTCCGCCAGGTGGCAGAGACCGCGGAGGTGGTCACCTCCGTCTGCACCGGCTCGGCGCTGCTGGCAAAGGCCGGTTTGCTCGACGGCTTGCGCGCCACCACCAATAAACAGTTTTTCGCCCTGGCGCGTATGCAGAGCGAGCAGGTCGACTGGGTCGAGGAAGCCCGCTGGGTGGATGCCGGCAAGTTCATCACCTCCAGCGGCGTCAGCGCCGGTATGGATATGACGCTGGCAGTCATCGCCCGCCTGTGGGGCCCGGAGCTGGCCGAACAGGCGGCCGACTATGCCGAGTACAGCTGGCACCGGGATGCGGATACCGACCCCTTCTTCAAGGACCTCGACAAGGGCTCACGGCAGATGGGACTTGTCTGAGGCCAGCACCGATTCCCGCGCAGCCGCGTACACATTCTGAACAACCAGGACCC
>JAZBOY010000016.1:0-4293 GCA_036351375.1 Halieaceae bacterium | reverse complement strand
GATGCGCTCGACTTCCTCCAGCGTGTTGTAGTGCAGCAGCGAGATGCGCACCACGCCGTCACTGGGGTCGATGCCCATCGCTTCCAGCGCCCGCGGCGCGTAGAAGTCGCCGCTCTCTGTGCCGATACCGTCGGCCTGCAGGGTCGCCGCCAGTTCAGCAGAGCTGCCCTCGAGGGGCTTGAAGGCAACCGTGGGTGCGCGGTCGCCGTCGCGGCAGTGGCGCTTGCCGAGCAGCTGCACCTTGCCGGAGTTGTCGAGGTAGTCGAGCAGCGGCTCCGCCAGTACCCGTTCCTGTTCGATAATCAGGTCGTGCACGTGGGCGACGCGGGCTAGGGCGTCGTCCTCGGCGCTGCCACCGTGATGGGCGTGCAGTGCATCGAGGTAGTCCAGCACACCCTGGCAGGCGGCAATCTGGCCGTGCTGGGGTCCGGCCGGGTTAAAGCGCTTGGCCGGGTCTTCGCGGTTGAAGTAGTGACCCTGGCCCGCCAGTGATTCCGACAGCGCGGCATCGACATACAGCAGGCCCTGGTGAGGGCCGTACACCTTGTACAGGCTGAACATATAGATATCCACGCCCAGCGCCTTCACGTTGGGAATGTGGTGGGGCGCGTAGGAAACGCCGTCCACGCACACTTTGGCGCCGCTGCGTTCATGCACCTCGCGGGCAATCTCCGCTACCGGGTTGACTGTGCCCATCAGGTTGGAGGCCTGGGTGAAAAACACCCAGCGGGTATGTTCGTTCAGCAGCGTGTAGAGGTCATCGGGGTTGAGCAGGCCGGTGGCCGGGTCAATCTCCCAGATGCGAAGAGTGGCACCCTGTTCCTGGGCCTTGCGCTCCCAGGCGCCGATGTTGGCCTCGTGGTCCTGCTGGCAGATGATGATCTCGTCGCCAGGGCCCCAGCTCGCCCCCAGCGCTTGGGCCATCACGTAGCTGTTGGCGGAGGTGGACGGGCCCAGGGTGATTTCCTTCACGTCGGCACTGAGGGCCGCGGCCCAGCCGGCTTTCGCCTGGTCCATCGCGTCGCCCGCCTCCTGGGAGGGGGTGAAGTGAGAGTAGGGCTGCACCCGGGTATGGCTGTTGTAGTGGTTCAGCAGCTCGATCACCGGCTTGGCCACGAAGCTGCCGCCGGCATTGCTGCAGAACACCACCTCCGGATAGTCGGCGCACTGGGGAAACAGGGAGCGGACGTACTCGAGGTCAAGAGTAAGGTCGCTGGTGTGGTCGAGGGTGTGATCAAGCGCCATGGGTGTCTCCTGGTGAGTCGCCGCCAAGGGTACACGGAACGGCGGGGGAATCCACTGCAACGCAATAAATGGTCGGCGCCCTGTCCCGTTCCTGGCTGGCGCCGACCGCTATTTGGAGACGATGCGGCCCTGGCGGGCGACGACCAGCTGACCTGGCGTGAGGGCTTGCCAGGGCTCGTCAGAGAGGGGCACGCTGGCGAACAGCACAATATACTGATCACCGTTTTCAATGTGCAGGCCCGACTCCTGCAGCGAATCAGCATCACACTCACAGTGGCGCTCCAGGTAGTACAGCGGTGCCGGCGCCGTGAGGCCGTCGGGTTGCTGGCGATGATTGCCGAAGGCGTAGAGATATTCGCTATCGCAGTAAAGCACGTTGGTCGAACCGTATTTGGCCAATGTCGCAAGCGCAGGGCCGATCATGGCGACACGCTGCTGCAGTGAGGGCGTCCCCTCGTTCCAGAGCGCCCTGGTTTCATCGATTAACCAGCAAAACGCGTATTCGGAATCGCTTTCCCCCACCGGCAAACTGTCGCGCAGCGGGACGCTGGCCTGGAAGCGCGACAGGTTGCCGTTGTGGCAGAACAGGTGCCGCCTGCCGTGGACGATGCGCGAGAAGGGTTGGGTATTGCGCAGGGCCACCTCTGCACTGCCCGCCCTGCGCACATGGGACATGACGCAGCGGCTGGCGTGCGGGTGGTGCAGCAGGAAGTGCAGCCATTCACTGGAGACCGCGGGGCTGGGCTCGCGAAATACCTGGGCGTCGGTGCCGTAGTAGAAGGCCAGGCCCCAACCGTCCGCGTGGGGCTGGGTTCCGCCGCCGTGGCGCATGAACTCCTCCAGCGAAAACGTCACCCGGGTAGGATTCTGGCTGGACAGGGCGAACAGTTCACACATGTGGCCGCCTCAGCCGTTCACTGCCCAGCCTGCTGCCAGCAGCAGGCACAGTCCGGCCAGGAAGGCGGCAAAGTGCATGAGGTTTGCCCTGGTGCTGGCATGCTTGTTCACTTCCGGTACCAGGTCGGCGGCGCCGATATACAGGAAGTTGCCCGCCGCAAACGGTATCAACCAGCTCACGTCCAGCCGGGTAGACAGCGCCCAGGCCGTCAGCCCGCCCAGCAGGAAGGTTGAACCGGACAGCAGGTTGAACAGCAGAGCGTCGCGCTTCGACCAACCCCCGTGCACCAGTACCCCGAAGTCTCCCAGTTCCTGTGGCACCTCATGGGCCGCCGCTGCGAGCCAGGCGGTGATGCCCAGTCTTGTATCGATGATAAACGCGCCCGCGACCGCCAGCCCGCCCAGAAAATTGTGCAGGCCATCGCCCAGCAGCACCAGATAGGTCAGCGGTTGGCGACAGTCGCTCTGTGCACGGTGGCAGTGATGCCAGTGCAGAAGCTGCTCCAGCAGGAAGAAGGCAGTAAAGCCCGCGACCAGTGCCACACATACCATAAAGGTATTGCCGATGGCGGCCACCGCGGCGGGCAGCATATGGAAAAAGGCGCCGCCGATCAGCGAGCCTGCAGCGAACGCCACCAGCGGCAGCAGCAGGCGCTCGAGGGTGGCCGGCTTCAGTACCAGAGTCAGCATGCCGATGGCGGCAATGGCCGTCATCAGCAGCCCGCCCACCACGATGTAGAACAAGGTACTCATGCAAGCAGCAGCCTAGCAGACCCGGCCGGGCCTCGACCTTGACCCCACGCAAGCCTTTTGAAGTCAAACGGGGGTCAGAGTCCTTTCTGGTAAACTGTCAGGCAGACTTCGAGAGTAAGCAGCTAAACCAAAAAGGGCTCTGACCCTTGTTCAGTCATGGCACTCAGGAACCAGCTTTTCAATAAGGCCAGCGTGGCCGCCCTGGTGTTGTTGCGGTTGCTGGACCGCTACGTCAGCGGCAGCAATATGGGCCGCAGCCTCGCCGAGGCTCGCCGCGACCCGCACCCGGGCTATCGCCACCTGCGGCAACTTGGCCCGGTGGTGCGCTCCTATGCCAGCCGCGGCTGGCTGGTGACGCAGTTTGATGCCGTGCAGGCCGCTTCTCGCGACCCGCGCTTCGGCAACGACATGCGCAAGAACCGTTTCCTGTCGACGGTGTTACGCGCCGCCGCCGACGGTCGCTCTGTGCCGGTGCTGGATAGCCCCTCCATGATCGTGCTGGACCCGCCGGACCACACCCGCCTGCGGCGACTGGCCAGCCAGGGCTTCACCAATCGCTACGTGCAAACCCTGGTGCCGCGTATCGAGGGCATTGTGCAGGAGTGCCTGGCCGGGCTGGAAGGGGAAGGTGAAGTCGATATTGTCGAGCACCTGGCCCGGCCGCTGCCGGCCATTGTGATCGCCGAGATGCTGGGCCTGCCGGAAGCCGACCGCGAACAGTTCCGCGCCTGGGCCCACCGCATGCTGGGCATTACCGCCGTCGGCGAGCCCGACCTGATCGAAGATGCCACGATCGCCAACGAAGAGCTGGTGGACTACCTGCGAGGCATGTTGGCAAAGAAACGCGCACAGCCGGATGACGACATCATCAGTCAGCTGATTGCCGCCGAGGAAGAGGGCGACCGCCTCACCGAGCAGGAGCTACTCTCCACCTGCACCCTGCTGCTCAATGCCGGCCACCTCACCACCACCAGCCTGATCGGCTCGGGCCTGTGGCTGTTGCTGAAGCACCCGGAGCAGCTTGAGCTGCTGCGCAACGACCGCAGCCTGATGGACAACGCCATCGAGGAAATGCTGCGCTTTGAGGCGCCGGTGCAGTTCACCCCGCGCTTTGCGCTGGAAGACATGACCTTCTACGGCAAGCGCATCCGCAAGAACCAGTTGGTGTTGTTGATGATCGCCTGCGCCAACCGCGACGAGGCCGCCAACCCCAACCCCGGCCGGTTCGACATCACCCGCGACAGGATCAACCATGTCGCCTTCGGCCACGGCATCCACCTCTGCCTGGGACTGGCGCTGGCAAAGGTGGAAGCGAGGATTGCTTTCAATGCCATCCTCGACCGTTTCGATGACCTCGAACTGATCGACCGCGACCCGCCCTGGGCGCAGAACGCGCTG
>JAZBOY010000015.1:0-3426 GCA_036351375.1 Halieaceae bacterium | reverse complement strand
CAAGCCGCCGCTGGGGCACGACAACGCCTGGTGGTGGGAGATGGCCGCCGACGGCAAGCTCGGCATCCAGCGCTGCGCCAAGTGCGAGGCGCTGCGCCACCCGCCGCGGCCCATGTGCGGCGAGTGTCGCTCCCTGGAGTGGGACACGGTAGAGGCCAGCGGCAAGGGCACGATCTGTTCCTTTACCGTGCTGCGGCATCCCCAGTTCCCCGGCTACCAGTACCCGCTCATCATTGTGCTGGTCGACCTGGAGGAAGGCACGCGCCTCACCTCGCAGCTGATGGACTGTGAACCGGAGGACGTGCGCTTTGATATGCCGGTGACCATGAAAATCCACGAAGACCCGGACGGTTTCAAGCTGCCGGTTTTTGTGCCGGCGGAGGGGGAAGCATGAGTCTCAAAAACAAGGCCGCCATCGCCGGTATCGGCCTGACCGAATTTTCCAAGAATTCCGGTGTATCGGAACTGTCGCTGGCAGCGCAGTGCATTACCGCTGCCTGCGACGACGCCGGCATCAGCCCCTCGGAGATCGATGGCCTCGTCAGCTACACGCTGGATTCCACCGATGAGATCGAGGTGGCCCGCGCCGTTGGAGCTGGTGACCTGTCGTTCTTCAGCCGCATCAACTACGGCGGCGGCGCGGCGGTGGGCACCATCCTGCAGGCGGTGATGGCAGTCGCGACCGGCCAGGCCAGCACCGTGGTGTGCTGGCGCGCCATGAACGGTCGTTCGGGCCAGCGCATGGGGCAGGGCGTCTCGGGCAATATCATCTCCAGCGATCTCATTCACTGGTCCTGGTATATGGCTTATGGCATGTTGACGCCGGGCTCCTGGATCGCGCTGATCGCCAACAAGTACATGGATACCTATGGCGTAACCCGGGAAGACCTCGGGCGGGTGGCAATCTCCCAGCGCAACTACGCGCTCAACAACCCGCGCGCCTTCGGCTACGGCAAGCCGCTGACGATGGAAGACTACCTGGGCTCGAAAATGATCGCCGACCCCCTGTGCCTGTACGACTTCTGCCAGGAAACCGACGGTGGCTGCGCGATCCTCATCACCAGCGCCGAGCGCGCCAAAGACCTGCGGCAGAAGCCCGCGGTGATTCGCGGCGTAACCCAGGCCTCTACCCGGGGCCAGGAGCAGATGACCAGCTACTACCGCAGTGAGCTGCTCTCACTGCCGGAGATGGAAATGGCGGCGCGCCGCGTCTACGACATGGCCGGCCTCGGCCCGGCTGATATAGACGCCGCCTGCCTGTACGACGCCTTTACTTCCGAGATCATCATGCAGCTCGAGAGCTTCGGCTTTGCCGAGCAGGGCGAAGGCGTGCACATGGTGCGCGACGGCGCGCTGGATATCGACGGCCGGCTGCCCAACAATACCCATGGCGGCCTGCTCTCGGAAGCCTACATACACGGTATGAACAACATCGCGGAGGGCGCCCGCCTGGTGCGCGGGGAATCCTGCAACCAGCCGGCGAAGTCCGTCGAGCATGTGCTGGTATCCAGCGGGGTAGGCGTGCCCACAGGAGCACTCATCCTCGGCCCCGCGTAGCGAGCTCGTGACCCCGCGAGCCGGCCGTCCCCGCGTAAGCGGGGATCCAGTCCATGCTACGCTAGCACCACCACACGCTCATGCAGGGCGCTTGCGATCGGAGATATTCATGCCGTCACCCAGATACGCACTCATACTGCTGGTATGGCTTGCCGTCAGCGTTCATGCGACTGCCCAACCCCTCCGCGACGTAAAAGTCCGCAACTGGGCCGAAGACTACTTTGCCCGCTACGCCGCCCGCGACGATTGGCCCGGCTTTGTAGAGCTGTACTCGGAAGACCTGGTGTTCGAAGACCCGCTCGCCAATATGGCGCTGATCTCCCGCGAAGAATTCAAAGCCTTCTACCACTGGCCTGATCCGTCTTTCAGCAAGCATCCGGACCATCCGGAAACGCTGGTACTGGAAGACCTGATCGTGCAGGGAAATCTCACCATCGGCTCGGGTTACTTCACACCCTTCAAATACCAGGGCTTCACCTACGCTGAGGACGAGCCCATGCGCTTCACCATCTGGCTCACCTGGAACGACCAGGGCAAGATCATCAAGCAGGTCGACTGGATCGACTACCCCGACGAGCTGCTGCAGGCTATGCATTGCCGGACGCCGTGAATTGAAGAAGCTGCTCGAGTACATACCTGAAGAGAATGGGAGTCGTGCGGCGTGGGCACGTGAACGCATTCGCCCATTCAGGGAATACACACTGCAGACCATCGTGCCGGCAGGTTTCGCGAAGTACGTGCGCTTATGCCAGCCCGCATGGCGTTGGCCAGAGATCGATCCGCAGGACGCCCAGGCGTTTGCGAACATCGCTTCAGGTCAATACGGGTGGGAGCACGCTACCCAGGTGCGTTGGAGTCAGGTTGCTTCCGAGACAGGTAATACGGCCCACCGGCTGATGCAGTGGTATGCCATTGCGCCACCGCCGTGGGAGCCGGGTGAGGGCGGAATCTCAGCGCCTATAGAGTATGAAATTACGCCTCAAATGGTCACAGCACTGTTCGACATACTCATAGACTTTTTCGGTAAACAACAGGAGTGTCTGTGTGCGTTCTGGGAAGGCTACGCTGACCAGGAAGAACTGCTGGCGGCGAAAAACACCAGGGTAAGCGGCCTGGGCCAGCAAAGTTACTTCCTGTTCCATGCGCCTCTCGCGTCGGTACAGGCGCAGTGGTTGGCGGTCCTGGCGGACAGGTGGGAAACATCAGGATTGGCGCCAAACGCGGTCTGGCCAACCAGTGAAGAGTGGTACTACTCGGTGCCTATTGGCCCACACACGAGCTACCTGGGTGGCCCGGCCGAACTGGTTGATGCGATTCGCAGCTGCACTGAACTTGAAACCTACGAGGCGTTTCCCTTGGACGACATATGGAGGGATCCGCTCAATCCTCCGGTGAGGGAAGATCCGCCGAATTGACTTGGCCAGTCTGAACTTTTTGCTCGGCGCAGCGTTCCCAAACTGGTATCCTCGCAACAACCATTGGGGGATTCCTTGAAGAAGTTCGGCAAACGACTCTGGAATTCGATAATCTCGCTGCTGGCCGGCATCGGCCTGCTGCTGGGTATCGCCCTGATCTTCTCCCCCTTTCCCATCGGCGTCATCCTTATCGCCATCAGTCTGTCGGTGCTGATTTACGTTAACGACGGGGTGCAGAACCTGCTGCGGGAAATTCGTACCGAGTACGATCATCTCAATGAGAAACTTCACTGGCTGGAAGACAAGTCCAGCGAGCGCGCCCGCTTTGTCAGCGATGCCCTCGGCAAGACCCGGCCCGACTTGCAGGCCGACAGCGACTGAAACTTCAGGTTCCTTAAGCTTCGGCCTCGAACGCCACGTACTGGTCGTGGCCCATATGCTCCAGTGAAAGCTT
>JAZBOY010000014.1:0-4560 GCA_036351375.1 Halieaceae bacterium | reverse complement strand
GCGGCCGGGGCGCGCACTGCAGGTTCGCATCTCCCGCCGACAGCCAGGCCACGCCCCCATCGATGGTGCACTGCAGCTGCGACTCGCCGCGGGCCAGCTCCGCCAGACCGTTGCAGGTAGCGTCATCCAGCTGGAACACCCGCAGCCGGTCCAGTCGGCTCAGCGATGCCGCGTGCTTGTCCCACCACACCGGCGTGGCGCGGTCGCCATAGCAGTAGAGCAGCACCTGTTGCGCGCGGCCGCAGGCCTTGCGCAGGCGGTCCGGGTCGGGCGTGCCCAGCTCGATCCACAGCTCAATATCGCCCGCCAGGGATTTGCGCCACAGGTCCGGTTCATCATCGGTGCTGATGCCGCGACCGAATTCCAACCGTTCATCCGCATTCAGCGCAAAGGCCAGCACTCGCAGCATCATGCGGGCCTCGGTTTCCGAAGGATGGCGCGCCACGGTCAGCGGGAAGTCGCCGTAGACCTGGCGGTCCATATCAGCGACGTTCAGCGAGAACCTGAAGACCTCGGACTTGAGCGCCATGACCGCTCGCCTGCGCCCTACTTCCAGCGGTAGTCGATGCGCACCCGGCTGCCTTCCGGCGCCCGCCGGCCCGGCGCCTTCAGCTGGTAGCTGAAGCCCAGTTCCGGTATCGCTGCACCGCCAAAGGGCAGGTGCGGGTTGAGGTAGGCGCGCTCGTCACTGAAGCTGCTCACCGGCGTGAAACTGCTCTGGCTCTGTAGCCGCATTTCGCCGTCCACCGGCGCGTAGAACTCCACGCCCGGCTCGAAATCGTCAAGCGCGAAGGGCGCATCCGCCGAGTGCAGGTTGCGCAGCACCCGATCGTAAAGCCGATAGGTCACCACACCGTCGCGCTGGCGGGTATCAAACAGGCTGGTATTGCCCTTGCGCGCATGGCGCTCCGGGCCCGGCAACAGCGTGTTGACGATGGTGTAGCCATACATCAGCTGGCGGTCACCCCAGTACAGGCTTTCCACCGCGGGCAGGCCGCCGATCTCGTAGCGCTGGCACTGCTCGGCGGTGGCTGCATCGACGAAGGACGGGAAATACGGTGGCCGACGCTGGAAACACATTACATCGATGTAGTTCTTCTCCAGCATGTCCTGGGCGCTGTCGTCGAACTCCCACCAGGTCCAGCCCGCCTCACGCTTGAAAAACTGCTGGGGCAGGTCGGCAATCTCAAACTCCTGCGGCGTGCTGTCCACCACCAGCAGGAAGCCCTTGCCGGGACCGAACTGGGCCGGCTCGTTCTGGCTCCACAGGTACTCGCCATTGGCGTACCACATCACCACGCCGGGCCGGTAGTTCACGTTCATGGCCTTCATCCTGCCCTCGGCGTCGGGGAAGAACACAAAGCCCGGTGAACGTGCCAGGTTGGCGTCGTAGTTCTTCACCGAACCGAGTGTGGCATAGGGGTCGCGGTACTCCAGCAGGTAAAAATGCGGCACCGCCAGGCGGTGGCTGCCGCCGGACAGGGTGAAGCCGGTATTGTCCCAGCCGCTGATCGCCTCGCCCTCAAAGTCTTCCATGAAGTCGATGGCGGCAATGGCGACATTGTCGATCAGTGCACCGTTCTCGACCGCGGCGCCATCGGTGAAGTAGGTGAATCGCACGCTCACTTCACCGCCGGCAAATTCGCTGAGGTCAAACTCGGCACTGACCCACTGGGCCACGGAGCAGGGGTCCACCGCGTCACTGCTGACGCGATCCTCGGCTTCCTCGCGCCTGGCGTCCGGGTCGCAGCCGGGAGCGGAGGCCACCTTGTTGTCTCCAGTGGTATCGCCACTGAGGCCAGTAAAGCCCGGCAATGAGCCCTGGCCCTCGTGGCCTTTGCCCGCGGGCATCACGCTGTTCTTGTCATCCACCGCCGACTTGTCGGTGGGCATGATGCGGCGGTAGACACCGTCCTCACCCGCCGCTTCCACGTACAGGTAATCCCATTCGGCCTCGATCTCGAACCAGGTATCCAGGGTGAGGGTGACCGGCGGGCGCACGTTGCTGAGATCAAACCGGCGGCCCAGGGAGCGCAGCATATCGTTGCCCTGCCCCGAGTAGGCGGCCTGGCTGCCCTGGGCGGCCGTCAGCGTACCCAGCTCGATGTCGCGGAACTTCGGCGGCAGGATCACCATGGCGGCATCGCAGGCCTCGGAGGCCTCCGGCTGCGCCGCGTCACCGCTCCAGTCATTCATTGTCTGCAGGTACAGGGAACCGCGGCGATCGCCGTCGTGCTCTGGCGGCCGCACGATGCACGGCTTCATCCAGCCCAGCACCGTCCTGGACCAGGCACTGAGTTCCTGGGGCTCGGGGCCGACGGTGGCAGACATCGCCTCCCAGGATCCGCTGGAGTTACTGGTCTGGCGAGCGTAAACGTCGGGCAGGCCGAGGGAGTGGCCGAACTCGTGGATAAAGGTGGAGATGCTGGTGTACTCGGACTGCATGTTGTAATCCAGTACCCACATCCCGTTGCCGATATCGATGCCGCCGCGGGCGTTTACCGCTCCGTTTACGCTGGGGCCCTGCCCGAGGTTTTCGGTAATGGCAAAACGGTGCGGCCAGATACGTTCGGCGCAGGCCTGCTCATCCGGCGTAAGCCGGTCGAAGGCGTCCGGTTCGGCGTTGACACCCAGCTTTTCGTTGAGTTTGTAGAGCCCCTGGCAGGAAGCCTGTCCCTTGCCGGCGATGATCAGCACGAAGTGGTCGAGGTAGCCGTCGGGTTCGTCGCGGTTGCCGTCGCCATCAAAGTCCGTCGGGTCCCACTGGTCGTAGTCTGCCCAGGGGAAATCCGGGTTCATCTTGTAGGCGGTGGTCAGCGCATCCTTGACCAGGTCAGTGGCGCGCTCGTCGTTGCGCCAGCTGCCATCGGAGTTCTGCACCGGCTTGCCGTAGTAGGCCAGGCTCTGGTCGAGTTCCACCACCGGGTGGATATCGCCGGTGATGTTGTAGCGGCCGCGTGACTGGTGGCGGTAGTAGTGGGACAGGGTGCCGGCACGCGGGGTTTCCGCACCGCCGCCGAACAGCAGGTCCTGGAAGTAGGCGCGGTTGCGCGCTTCCTGGTCCGGGTGGCCTTCGAAGCGGTCATAGGTCTTGTCGGAGAACCGCACCGGCAACACCAGCAGCCGGTGGGGTCGATCCGCAGGCGCCAAGGCCGGGCGGATGGAATCACTCTTGATTTGCGGGTGCCCCAGCTTGTCGAAGCGCAGCTCGGCCAGGTTGTTGACGATCTCCACTGCGCCGGGCTCCGGAGCAGCGTGGGCCGTGGTGGCGAGAAGGCCGAGGCCGGCTATCAGGGTGGTGAGGCACTTGTTCATAGATTCTCCGCGTGCGCTGTGCGTGCATGAAACCCTGCATGATACGACGAATACCCCGCCCGGTCCCGCTGATGCGACCAGCCGAGTGGAAAAGGGGTCAGAGCCCTTTTTCTGCTCTTTCTGACATCGTTTGTAGGCCTCGAAGCAAGCAGATTGAAAAAGGGCTCTGACCCCTTTTCCGCAGCAGGCATAATGGGCACCCTTTCCCATACAGCCACAGGAACCATCCATGAGTCCGATAAACGATTCCCTGCAGTCACTGTTTTCCTTGAAGAACAAGGTGTGTGTTATCACCGGGGGCTCCCGCGGCCTGGGCTATTACATGGCCAAGGCCTTCCTGCAGGCGGGCGCAGCCCGGGTTTACATCACCGCCCGCAAGGCCGAAGCCTGCGAGCAGGCGGCGCAGGAGTTGTCGGCTTTCGGCGAGTGCGTAGCCGTGCCCGGCAATATCAGCTCGCTGGAGGAAATCGCTGCGCTGGTGAGCCTGCTGAACGAGCGCGAACAGGCGGTGCACGTGCTGGTAAATAATGCCGGCGTGGGCTGGCTGGAAGGGTTGGAGGCGTTTTCGGAAAAGGGCTGGGACAAGGTCATGGACCTGAACGTCAAGGCGCCCTTCTTCCTGATCCAGCAGTTGCTACCGCTGCTGCGCGCCGGCGCCAGCGCCGACAACACCGCCAGCGTGATCAATATCGGCTCCATTGCCGGCATTTGCGGTGCCACCGACACCTTCAGCTACGCGCCCAGCAAAGCCGCTATCCACCAGCTTACACGCAACCTGGCAGCGGAACTGGCAGAGGACTTTATCCGCGTGAACGCTCTGGCCCCGGGTCGCTTCTTCACCGCCATGACCGAGTACGCGCGGGTCGATGAAGCTGCCTACCAGGCGGAAATCGCGGGTATTCCCCAGCATCGTTGGGGTGAGGAACAGGACATCATTGGCCCGGCCCTGATGTTTGCCAGCAACGCCGGCGCCCATATCACCGGGCAGATTCTCGCCGTGGATGGTGGTACTACGCTGGTGCGCTAGCCACTGCCGCGTCAGGCCAGGGATTCCTGCACCGCCCGCCAGGCCTCACGAATGGCGGAATTGGTGTT
This sequence comes from Halieaceae bacterium, assembly GCA_036351375.1. Taxonomy (GTDB): domain Bacteria; phylum Pseudomonadota; class Gammaproteobacteria; order Pseudomonadales; family Halieaceae; genus JANQIO01. Next base: position 150 of record JAZBOY010000014.1, on the reverse strand, counting down.
GGACTCTGCGCCGGCATCTGAATTGGCAATCGTAATGCGCCCGAGGGGTTGCCTGCCCTGCACCCAGGGCTTGTCGGCCTCGCTGGCGTACTGTGGCTCCCACAGCAGGTCCGGGGAATAGGAGTAGCCGTGGGCCCAGCGGTTGACGGT
>JAZBOY010000013.1:0-6111 GCA_036351375.1 Halieaceae bacterium | reverse complement strand
GTGCTCGCGGCATCCATGGGTATCTCTGGTTCTTATTCTGGGAGGAGCAGGGTACCGGGTTTGTCAGGGGGCATCTATAGCCGTCTGGCAACCTCCATCCGCATGACTGCAGTGATTGGGCAGCTTCAGGTTTCGCGGCCTGCGACGCCGTGGAGCCTTGGCCGAATCATGCAAAGCTCTCATGCAGCCTTTCAGCAGCTAGAAACCGGGGCAGTCAGCGCTCGGGTCGACTGCCAGGGCCCGGCGCACACACTCGGCCCGGAAAGTGGCCATTGGTTCTCTTGTCACGTTGCCGCACTGGAGATCGAATCCCTCCGGCACGCTATCTGGTGTGGCGCATTCGCAAGGCGTGCGAGGCTTGTCACTAATCCCCAGGCCCTGGGTGAGGGTGCCCGCAAGCGTCGCCTGTGATTCGATCGCAAGCTTTGGCTGGAGCTCGAGGTAGGCGACCACCGGGTCGGGCAGGTGTGGTGTTTGCAGTGCGGTGTCGGTGCGCGTCCGCAGGGGCTCAAGCACCGCGCCACAGAAGTCGGTGGCCAGCGCCTCGAAACTGCGCTCGCATTGCGTTCGGCCCTCCGCCAGGCAGGTCACATCCTTCGCGTAGGCGTTGGCCACTTCGAACTGGCCGACGACACCCAATAAGGCACAGTCGCGGGGAGGGGCGTACTCCACGGCGCTACATAATTCACTGCCGGGGCCCGCGTAGGTCATCACTCCATTGCTGCCGGACTTCAATGCAGCGAAGGCAGCGAGCCGGTACAGGGCTATCGTCACCTGTTGTTCTGTGAGGGTTTGTTGGGCAGGCCGCGCCGCAATGGCATCCGCCGCCTGGCTTTCGATAAAGCCGTACAGGGAGGGGAAGTGCACAAAGCAGGCTTCAGATCCCTGTGGCGCCTTTTTGCAATCTTCCTCAGCCCGCAAAAGGTCGCCGTACTCCGCCTGCAGCGAACCCAGTGCCCTGGTCGTTTGTATCGCCTGGCAACCTGTTACGGCTAACAGGGTAGCTATCGCCAACAGTCTCAACATAGAAGTCTCCTATTGCTCCAGCACGGGACCGAGCAGGTGCGCCGCATTGAATTCCGGCAACTCGCCGCTGTCCATGACCCCGGCAATGTGATGGCGGAACAGCTCGAGCCATTCAAGCCTTCCCACCAGGTCAGGGTTGTTGCGGGTAAACAGGGCCAACCCGATGATCAGATCCTTGACGGCCTGCTCGTTGGCCAAGGCCCGGGCGGCATTTCCCGCCGCGGTCTGTACCAGTGTCTCGATGGTCTGCACCAGCGTGCTGCCAAACAGCACGCTGCCGGCGCCTCGGCCACCGTCGCCTGCCGCCGCATCCAGCGCGCCCGAGAGCAGTAGAAAGAGAAGTTGTTCCTGGTCGGGCGGCAGATTGGTCTTGATCAACCTGCCCGGGTTTTCCGCGACTTCGCGGGCAATGCTGCGCGCAATGCGCTGCCAGTCATCGGCACTCAGCAGGATGCTTTTCTGTTCGGCTATCGCCCGGGCCAGGCACTGTACCAGCAGCCTGACTTCGGGGGAGGTGTTGTCGGCAATCATGCCCGGTGTCCGGGTGACCTGCTCGAGTATGATGGCCAGGAAATGCTGGGCCTGTTCATCGTTGAACACCCTGCTTAGAATATCGGGCCGCTGCCCGCTGGCGAGGCCCTCTGCCAGCCCCAGGCTCACCTGTTCGACCAGATTCTCACTGATTTTCGACAGAGGCACCGTCCAGTCGTTGGCATCGATATCCGCCAGGCGCACCAGCAGTGGGGCGTTGGCTCCGACCGTCTCGAAGGCGGTGGCAATTAGCGCGGAACCAAGGGCAGGGTTGAAAGGTGGCGAGTTCGCACGAAGGTGGGTAATGCTGTTCAGCAGTACGTGCTGCTTGAGCCGGTCGGCGTCGGATCGGGGGTCGCCGAAAAAGAGCTCTGGCCGCGTCACCACCGTGTCGAGTACGGCGCGGTAGGTTTTGATCACACCTTCCTTGCCCAGGTAATCAGCAAGGCCTTCGTCCTTTATCGCAAGCAGTACTGATTGACTGAGGGCGCCTACTTTTGAATCGACGTCGAACTTATTCCCCAGGAAAGCCACCTGGTGGCGGGCCAATACATCGATAGCCGCCTCGGCGACCGGGCCGAGGAATTCGTCCCTCAGGTCGTACCAGGGCTGACCCGGCGAGTTGCCTGCGGCTACGGCGTCGATCAGTGGTTTGAGGGTAGAGCTGGCCAGGTCCTGCAGATGAGCTTCATCAATCAGCTTGTCTACATTCTGGTGCAGCGCGCGCAGCCCCGCCTCGGTGAAGATGCGTATTGAGCCGGACGCGAAGTCCGTGCCGGGGGCATTGGGGTCATCCGGGTCGGGCAGCAGGTCGGCAAGGCTGGTGGCAATCGATGTCACCAGTATCTGGCCATTCCCCCTTACCCCGAACAGGGCCGGGTTGGCGCTGACGTAATCCAGCGCGAGGTTGGCCACTTCCAGCCCGATCCGGCCCAGCGGAGAAATCCGGTTGGCATCCTCATGCCACTGTTTGAGTACGGCCACTGCCTGCAGCTCACTCTTCACTGCAAAGTCAGCGTTCAGCCGGGTGGCTGCCGCGATGATGCGCCCCTGGGCAGCGAGGCCGGCAGGTGAGGTGTCACCAGCCGCTACCAGGTCATGGTCCTCAGCCCAGCTACCCGGCAGGTCGCCGTTCATGATGGCATCGCTGACAATCTGTACCGCTCGTTGCGGTGCATCGAGCTGCGCGACATCGATGTTGGGTAGCGCTATCGTCTGATCGAGGATTCTCGCTTCATAGGCGCTCTTGCCGGCCTGGCCCAGACGAATGACCGCTTCGATTCCAAAGGCTACCGCTTGCGGTGACATGGCCATTAGTCTTCTCTCCTGTCTTCGAGCAGGCGCCGCTTGCCGGAGGCGGACTGCTCGTCCAGTACCTCTGTGACAACGCGATTGATGAGGTCTTTGTTTTTCTGGCTCTTGCTCTTGTTCTGGTCGCCGGCACCGGCGGTCTCGCCGTTGTAGGCGGTGTCTGTACCGCCTCTGTTGCCCAGAAAGTTTCGTACTTGCGCGAGCCTGCGCGCGACGTCGAACCAGAAGGGCGCGCCCAGACCGATAAGGATTCCCGTTGCCAATATTGAAGCAAAAGAACCCAGCCAGAAGGCAAGGCCCGTCTTCGCTGGAACCGGTACGGAGCAACTCTGCCCTGCCTTGCCAGCGCCGGAAGTGCTTGGCTCCTCACCATCAGTCTTGGATTCTTCCGGCTTCTGCTCATTGGCTTTGGGTGCTGGCTGCCCCGAAGTCTCAATTGACTGTGCGCCTGAGTTTTCGAAAAACAGGCAATGCGGCGGAAAGCGCCAGCCGAGCGCCACACCGGACGTTTCGAGTTCAGCCATGCTGCCCTGCAACTCGTCGATGCGCGCCTTGATAGCGTTGATGTCTTCTTTGTCCTTGTTCTTGCCGTCACGGACATCATCGAGCCGGCGCTGGACATCGACAGCAGTTTGTTCGAGCTGGTCCGCCCGTGCCGCAATAGAGGCAGCCAGCTCAGGACGCTTGAGGTACTCGTTGTAAATCCGAACGGCGTCGACGTTGAAGATGAAGGCCAGCAGGATGCCACCACGGATCGACCAGACGCGGCGGTTTTCCTTGAACTCCACCGATGCCGCCGCACACAGCTCGTTGTAACGTCGGCTGAAGGTCTTCAGCTTTGCAACCAGCGCGCCTTTGGAGTCCGCTGCAACTCCCGGCATTTTCAGTAGTTGACGGTAAACGTGCTCATCCGAGACCCACTCGTAGATACCCTGGCTTTTGCGGCCCCAAAACGGGGCCCACGCTCCGGGCTTTGGCTCGGGTATGGAGGCGGATTTTCTGTCCCGGAACAGGGGGTTCAGCAATACCTTGCTCAGAAAGTCATTTTTCTCGGGATTGCCCGAAAATTTGCCAGCCACAGCGTTGTCAAAAATACGCTGGAACAACTCCACCTGTGTCTGGCTCTTGAGCCCGAAGATGCGAATCCAGATCTCCATAAGCACCGTGACCGAAGTGGCCAGGGCTGCGAGAGTGACGACCAGGGCAATAGCTGCATCTAGCAATTCCATCAGTTTCCCTCAATTTCGCGAACCGGAAGATAACGTGGCGTCAGGCGTAACTTGGATGATTGCAAACCCTATGACCACATCTCCCCGCGACAGGCGTTGTCAGGCAAACAGCCGAAAAATGTTTGGCAATGCTAGCATTCCAGTATAGCCAGTTCTCACCGGCCGGCATGTCGAACAGCAAGCAGTGCTCGCAGCAGACACCTGAGCAACCATACGTACTCTACTTCGCGGCAGGTCCCGAAGTTTCGAGGCGCAAAAGCCTGCTGGCGAATCCATAAACATGCACTACGCTTGCTAGTAGGGACTAGCAACCTGGTGCGGGGTCGCTGTGGCAACCGCGGTGCCGGGAGGAGGTGCTACGATGCTCAAGCGTTCCCTGTACACATCTGGCAAGGTCGCGCTCTGCGGCATCGCTGTAACTATCCTTATTGCCTGCGTACACGACTACGGTGACGCACCTGATGGCGGGCCCACGGGCTATCCGACCGGCACCCTGGTCGGTGGCGCCACCGTGCCGGCGGTAGGCAACTTCCCTTCACTGGAGGTGTCGGACGGCGCCCGGGTCAGCAGCGTCTCCGACGCCACACTGGGGCCCAGTGCAACCACTGAGGGTGATGCGCTGATCACCAACCTCGATGACGATGACGGTGATGTGTTCATGGTCATCTTTGTGGTGTCGATACCGCCACCTGCTCAGATGATTGTGGAGGTGAATGGGCAGACGCCTGGCACCTATTTCCTGAACGGGTTGATCGACCTCAACATGAACGGTAGCTGGGGAGACATTGGCCCCAACGGTGAACAGGAGTGGGTAGTGCAGAATTTCCCGGTCACCATCGCAGGTTCCAGTGCGGTTATACCGCTGCCCTTCGCTTATGGCTGGGGGAACCGGTTGCCCAACGCTACTTGGATGCGCCTGATGCTCAGCGACGTCATGGTGCCTAGCCCTTGGGACGGCACCGGTGAATTTGCTACCGGGGAGGTCGAGGATCACTTTGTGACACTACCGCTCTCTGACGATGCAGGTGGCGGCGATCCCTGCGACGCCAAGCCCATCCCGCGCATGTTCTGCAACGGCCCGTATCGCTTCCCGAACGGCGTTGATCAGATTCCGGTACGTTGCACTATCACCAACTCGGGCGGTGCGGGCATGGTCGACTGGACGCTGGCACCGATTGCCGGCTGCCCGGTCACGCTGGCACCGGTAGCAGACCTGACCGGCCCGCGTGCAATAGGGTGTCCCAATGGACGCATTGAACTCAACTTCGTGGCGACGCGAGGCGTTCCACTGCCCTGTTCGTGGAGTTTCGTCGTCTCTGCCCAGGACCCACCCTCTGTACGCACCAGCACCGGGTTGATAGCCGGCTATACGGACAGCACCGGCTCCTTCCTGGTAACCGGCGAGGCCGATGAATACGCAGAGGTCTGGGTTGACAGCATTGAGGCGGAACTCAATGCAGAGACCAACACTATCGCCGCCAGTGTGACCCTTAACGAAGCAAGCCTGGAGTACAGTGCAGGCGCCTTCGCGGACATCGGTATCATGTATCCGGACGGCGCGTTAATGGAGAGTCGGGTGGAGCTGGTCAATGGTAGTGCCAGCACGGAATTCCCGAGCAAGGGGCCCGGTGTGCACATGGTTCGTGTCGTTCGCATCGTGGGCAACCAGTTGCACTATGTGCCGGAGAAAGACAGGACCATGATGGGCGCGGTAGACATGCCGGCAAACTGATGCTTTAGCGGTTTAACTGTCGTGGTCACCTGCGTGCTGTGATTGCCTGCGCAGGGCGCGCTTTCTTGGCCCGCCTTCGACTTAATGTACAAGAGTTTCCGGGATTCCCCGTTATTGTTCTCGGAGGCTCTCCCGTCCTTGCTGTCTGGACCAATCCTATCGCGGCTAAAGCAGTTCGGATGCAATGAATTTGCACACCAACACCTGTCGCCCGAAAGCCTCAACACTCTGCGCCAGGGCCGTCTGAATGGCATCAAACACTGTGGAGTAGTCCCCAGAGAT
>JAZBOY010000012.1:0-13953 GCA_036351375.1 Halieaceae bacterium | reverse complement strand
CCCCTTGGACTGCGTTGCGCCGCTCGTCAAGGACAACCAGCCTTGACCTTCGCGACGCGCCTTGCCAAGGACCGCTGGAGGCTCCGCTGAGGTAACACCGCATTAATCAGAGGTGCCCTAGTCCGGCCGCTCGTATTTGATAAACGGCGTCAGCTCACCCACCCGGTCGTAGAGCCTGCGCCCCGCCTCGTTGAAATGCTGGGTTGTCCAGTACACCTTCGGGCAGCCCTCGGCGTCGGCAGCGGCGTATACCGCCTCGATCAGGGCGCGGCCGATGCTTCTGCCTCGCACCTCGGTGTCGACCACGAGGTCCTGCAGGTAACAGACATTCTCGATACGCCAGCAGTGGCGGTGAAACAGGTAGTGGGTAAGTCCCACGGCGCGTTCACCGCTGAACGCCATCAGTCCCTGGTACTCATTGGGCAGGCCCGAGAGCAGGCGCTGCCAGGTGGACTGGTAGACCGCCTCGGGTACGCTGGATTCGTAGTATTCCAGGTACAGCGTCCACAGCCGGCGCCAGTCGGCCTTGTCACCGGGCTCCAGTGCCCGTATTGAAATCTCGTCCATGGCTTGCCTCCCCGCGTATTTGCCACTGTAGCACCTGGATCACAGCCTGCGGGTGCGCCGATAGGAAACGGCCCTGCCCTGGTCTAGACTCGGGGCCGTGATGAGAATGCCGCTTATGAAAACACTTTGCCTGACAGGCCTGATGCTGCTGCTTGCGTTTTCAAATGTGGCGCGGGCCGATCTCGAGGTGCTGGGTCTATTCAAGAATGCCGCCCTTATCAAGGTGGACGGTGAGCAGAAGCTCCTGAAGGTGGGCCAGCAGTGGAAGGGTGTGGCGCTGCTGAGAGCCACCTCGAAGGAAGCCCTGGCCGACGTCAACGGCGAGCGCATGACGCTGACCGTCTCTACCCGTATCGGCAGCAACTTCGTGAAGCCGGAAGCGCGCACCGTGCGCATTCGCAAAAACAGCAATCGGCAGTACATCACCACCGCCAGGATCAACGGCCGCGGGACCCAGGTGCTGGTGGATACCGGGGCCAACATCGTCGCCATGAATGCGATCACCGCACGAGCCCTCGGAGTGAAGTACGAGGACGCGCCCCGCAGCCAGGTCGCTACCGCCTCCGGCATCGTCGGCGCCTGGTCAGTCATACTCGACAGCGTGGATGTTGGCGGCATTACCGTGCCCCACGTGCAGGCCTCGGTGATTGAAGGCGCCTTCCCGGAGATGGTGCTGCTGGGGGTGAGCTACCTGCAGCACGTTGACCTGCAGGAGAAGAACGGAATACTGGTGTTGACCGGGAAGTTCTAGGCTGCGCGCCAGGTCCGTCGACATACTCCAGATTCAAATCAACCCATCGGCTTGATACACTACGCGCCTTCGAGGCGTATATGCCTCTACCCTAAGCTGGAAAAATCCAATCGTGTCAGTACGTTACGTTGAAACCTCCCGCCTCCCCACCCAGTGGGGCGAGTTCGAAATGCACGGCTTCGAAGACGAGGAGACCGGCAAGGAGCACGTGGTGCTGACTCTGGGTGATGTGGCCGACGGCGAGCCCGTGCTGACCCGCGTGCACTCGGAGTGCCTTACCGGAGACGCATTGTTCAGCCTGCGCTGTGATTGTGGCGAGCAGTTGCACGCCGCACTTATGGCGATTGCCACGGAGGGGAGAGGTGCGCTGCTCTATCTGCGTCAGGAAGGCCGGGGTATCGGGCTCATCAACAAGATCAAGGCCTACAAACTCCAGGACGACGGGGCCGATACGGTGGAAGCGAACGAGGCACTGGGCTTTGGCGCGGACCTCAGGGACTATTCCATCTGCAAGCCCATGCTGGACCACCTGGGCATCAGCCGGCTGAGGTTGATGACCAACAACCCCAGGAAAGTGCAGGCGCTGGAAGAGCTCGGTTTTGCCGTGCTCGAGCGTTTGCCGCTGGAGACGCCACACAATCCCCACAACCAGAAGTACCTGGCCACCAAGGCCGGCAAGCTCGGGCATTTGATGGGTTAGGGGAAATCCCCTCGAACACATGGCGTCCCTGCCCTCAGCTAGGCGGCGCGGAAACTCCCCTGATGCTCACAAAACCAGTGATAGGCATCTTCCAGTCCTGAACGCAGGCTGTGCTGCGGCTGCCAGCCCATCGCCCGCAGGCGGCCGGAGTCAAGCAGCTTGCGCGGCGTGCCGTCGGGTTTCTCCGCGTCGAACTCTATTTCACCCTCATAGCCGACAACGGAGCGGATGGTTTCTGCCAGCTCCCTGATCGTGCAGTCCTGGCCGGTGCCGACGTTGATGTGGCTGAGCATCGGCTCGGTCACGGCCTCGTACTCGCTGCGCCCCAGGTTCATCACGTGAATGGAGGCGGCCGCCATGTCGTCCACATGCAGGAACTCCCGCATGGCCTTGCCCGTACCCCAGATCGTCACGCTGGCAGCGCGGCTTTCCCTCGCCTCATGGAAGCGCCGCAGCAGGGCGGGGATGACGTGGCTGTTCTCAGGGTGGAAATTGTCGTTGGGGCCGTACAGGTTGGTGGGCATAACGCTGCGGTAGTCGCGACCGTACTGGCGCTGATAACTTTCGCACAGCTTGATACCGGCAATCTTGGCGATGGCGTAGGGCTCGTTTGTCGGCTCCAGTGTGCCGGTCAGCAGCGCGCTCTCGGCCATGGGCTGCTCGGCCAGCTTGGGGTAGATGCAGGATGAGCCCAGTAGCAGCAGACGGTCCACGCCGGCGCTGTGCGCCTGGTGGATGACGTTGGCCTCGATCATCAGGTTTTCGTAGATGAACTCGGCGGGGTAGGTGTTGTTGGCGTGAATGCCGCCCACTTTGGCGGCGGCCAGGTATACCTGGTCGATGGCTTCCCGGGCGAAGAATTCCCGCACCTGGGCCTGGTCGGTCAGGTTGAGTTCGGCGCGGTTGCGGGTGACCAGTTCAAGCTCGGTGTGCTGCTGCAGTTGTCTCACCAGCGCTGAGCCCACCATGCCGCGGTGGCCCGCCACGAAGACCCTTTGCCTGCTCATGCGTTGCGCCTACTCCTGGGCCAGGGTCACGTCGAAACCGTGTTCTTTCAGCAGGCGCTGCTTGCGCGCCTGTTGCAGGTCGCCGTCGATCATCTCGGCGATCATTTCATCCACGGTGATCTTCGGCTCCCAGCCCAGTTTCTCCCGCGCCTGGGTGGGGTCGCCCAACAGGGTGTCGACTTCTGCCGGGCGGTAGTACTTGGGGTCGACCCGCACAATCACGTCGCCGGGCTTTACTGCAATGTCAGGATCTGCCCTGGTTTCATCAATAGCGGACACCGTGCCGATCTCCTCTGTGTCCGTGCCGGAGAACTCAAGGCTGAAGCCCAGGTTCCCGGCGGCGCGGGAGATGAATTCCCGCACGGAAATCTGCTTGCCGGTGGCAATCACGAAATCCTCCGGCTGCTCCTGCTGCAGCATCAGCCATTGCATTTCCACGTAGTCGCGGGCGTGGCCCCAATCGCGCAGCGAGTCGAGGTTGCCCATGTACAGGCAGGGCTCGAGGCCCTGGCTGATATTGGACAACCCCCTGGTGATCTTGCGGGTGACAAAAGTTTCCCCACGCCGCGGCGATTCGTGATTGAAGAGGATGCCATTACAGCCGTAAATGCCGTAGCTCTCGCGGTAGTTCACTGTAATCCAGTAGGCGTAGAGCTTGGCGACGCCATAGGGTGAGCGCGGGTAGAACGGTGTTTTCTCGGTTTGCGGCACTTCCTGCACCAGGCCATACAGCTCCGAGGTGGAGGCCTGGTAGAAGCGGGTCTTGTTCTCCAGCCCCAGCAGGCGAATGGCTTCCAGCAGGCGCAGGGCGCCGAGGGCGTCCACATCGGCGGTGTACTCCGGCGTCTCGAAGGACACGGCCACGTGGCTCTGGGCGCCCAGGTTGTAGATTTCGTCAGGTTGGATCTGCTGTACCAGCCTGGTCAGGTTGGAGCCGTCGGTCAGGTCACCGTAGTGCAGGATAAAGTTGCGGTCATTGGTATGCGGGTCCTGGTAGATGTGATCTACCCGCTCGGTGTTGAACAGGGAACTGCGGCGCTTGATGCCGTGAACTTCATAACCCTTCTGCAGCAGGAACTCCGCCAGGTAGGACCCATCCTGGCCGGTGATACCCGTGATCAGGGCAACTTTCTGTGACATGCAAACACCTTGTTTTGTGCAGCGCGGATGTTAGCACAGCGCCGGAACCCGATAGAATGGCAGGCATGTTGATTCAACTCCTCCAGCAGCGCTGGCTGCAGCGCCTGGCCGTACTGGCCCTGGTGGCCTACGCGGTCGCGGTCGCCTGGCTATCGCTGACGCCGGTGACGACCCCTGCGGGGGTCTCCGACAAGCTGCTGCATGTCACCACCTACGGACTTTTCATGCTGTTGACTGCGCCGCTGGTCGTCGCGGCGCCGATACAGCGGCTGTGGCGTGCGGGCGCTGCCATCTTCTTTTACAGCGGTGTGCTGGAGATTGGCCAGGCCTTCGTGCCAGGCCGCTACCCGGAAGGGCTCGATATGCTGGCAAACGGAGCGGGCGTACTGGCTGCCGGTGTGCTGCTGGCGCTCCTGAGAGCCGTTCTGCCGACGGCCAGACCGTCACCGCTGAGCTCTTCTGCAGATAATGGAGCGCTGTGAACAGGGTGTGGAACTGCGCACTTTGCCGACCTTCCAGGGAAGGCGGAATCGTCTCGCATACGTTAAACTTCAGCCATGTTACACGAAATCCCGTTAACCCGGCCTGACACGCCGCTGCTCGACCAGGTGGCGCTGCCGGCAGACCTGCGCAAATTCGCGCCGGAGCAGCTGGAGGCGCTGGCGGATGAGATGCGCGCCTTCCTGCTGTGGAGTGTGGGCCAGACCGGTGGTCATTTCGGGGCGGGCCTGGGTGTAGTCGAACTGACTATTGCCCTGCACTACATCTACGACACGCCTGCCGATCGGCTGGTCTGGGACGTCGGTCACCAGACCTATCCCCACAAGATTCTCACCGGCCGCAAGGATCGCATGCACACCATGCGCCAGGCGGATGGCCTGTCAGGGTTTCCAAAACGATCCGAGAGCGAGTACGACACCTTCGGGGTCGGCCACTCGTCCACGTCGATTTCCGCGGCCATGGGTATGGCTGTGGGCCTCGCCAATGCGGGTGATGACCGCAAGGTGTGCGCGATCATCGGCGACGGCGCCATGACCGGCGGCATGGCCATCGAGGCCCTGGCGCATGCCGGCCACGTACGCCCCAATATGCTGGTGGTGTTGAACGACAACCAGATGTCTATCGGCCACAACTCCGGTGGCCTGGCCGCCTACTTCGCCAAGATGTGGTCTTCCAAGACCTATATTTCTCTGCGCGAGGGCGGCAAGAGCGTGCTCAAGCGCATCCCGCCGGCCTGGGATCTTGCCAAGCGTACCGAGGAGCACATGAAGGGCATGGTGGCTCCCGGCACCCTGTTCGAAGAGCTGGGCTGGCATTACATCGGGCCGATTGACGGCCACGACCTGCCACAGTTGCTACATTCCATCGAGAATATGCGCGAGCTGGAAGGGCCGCAGTTGCTGCACATCCAGACCCGCAAGGGCCGCGGCTTTGAGCCGGCGGAATCCGACCAGGTTGGCTACCACGCCATTAACAAGGTGGATCCGGAGCCGCTCAAACCCAAGCCCGCCGACGAAGCGAAGCCCAGCAAGCCCAAGTACCAGCAGGTGTTCGGCGACTGGCTGTGCGATATGGCCCTGCTGGACGAGCGCCTCATCGGTATTACACCGGCCATGTGTGAAGGTTCTGGCATGGTGGAGTTCGCCAACCGCTTTCCGGAGCGATACCACGACGTCGCCATCGCCGAGCAGCACGCCGTTACGCTGGGCGCGGGGATTGCCTGTGAAGGCGGCAAACCGGTAGTGGCCATCTACTCGACCTTCCTGCAGCGCGGCTACGACCAGTTGGTACACGACGTGGCCCTGCAGAACCTGGACGTCACCTTCGGCATCGACCGGGCTGGCCTGGTGGGCGAGGACGGGGCCACCCACGCGGGCAGTTTCGACCTGAGCTATATGCGCTGCCTGCCCAACATGGTGATCGCTGCGCCGTCGGATGAAAACGAGTGCCGCCAGCTTCTCTACACTTGCTACCAGTTCGAGGGCCCGGCGGCCGTGCGCTACCCCCGTGGTACCGGACCCGGTGCCGAGATCATGAAGGAAATGAAGCGCCTGCCCATCGGCGAGGCGGTAAAACGGCGCAGCGGGGAAGCGGTGGCCTTCCTGAACTTCGGGGTGTTGTTGCCCTCGGTACTGGAAGCGGCCGATACGCTGAATGCCACTGTCTACGACATGCGCTGGGTCAAGCCGCTGGATGAAGCAAAAATACTCGAACTGGCGCAAAGCCACGAATTGCTGGTGACGGTGGAAGACAACGCCATCGCCGGCGGGGTTGGTTCGGCGGTCAACGAGCTGCTCATTCGGGAAAACCGTGTCCCGAAACTTCTCAACCTGGGCCTGCCCGACAAGTTCGTCGACCACGGCAAACGCGAGCTGCAGCTCGAGTGGGTGGGTCTCGATGCGAATGGCATGGTGAGTGCTGTGCGGAAGCGGTTGGGCGGCTCTGAATCGACGCCACCCGTCATGCCGGCCGAAGCGGGCGCCGCTACGCCCTGATCAGCGGGCGGTCAGGAAACGCCGCCCAGCACCTTGCAGAAACTTCCATCCTCCTTGCGGAAGCCGGGCCTTTCCTGCAGCCACTTCTTGGCGTCCAGCGGGTTCGTGAAGATCCTGAAGCTGCCCCTGTCGATCAGGTCGGCGTAGGAGCGAATGATGCCGGCGCGCTCGGCATCGGGCACCACCACCGCCACCCGTGCGCCGGCCGACATGGGCACGTTCTGCCTGGAGTAATCGGCGAAATCCACCAGTTCGGTGAGGGTCACGTGGGCGAGATTTGCCTGCGACAGATCACAGAGGCGATTCATTTCCTTGCGGTAATCGGGGTCCCGTGCCATCAGGCTGGCAGCCGCCTTGAAGTCGGCGATGGACGGTGACTGACGCACGTCCACGAAGATGCAGCCCAGGTCTTTCAGGATTCGATGCTGGATCATGCGGTGGTCTCTTCCCTGAGGCGAACTGGAATTTGCGGGGGCATCGAGCGGTTGGCGTCGGGCATGCCGTTCATGGCGGTACCGTAATGCAACCGGTCGCCACGGTCCAGCGTTGCGCTGTCGCAGAGAGCTAGATAAAAGCCAATAAAATTAAAGGCTTAGAAGATATTTTCGATTTCCGGCGCCGCGGTTTTTGTCAGCTTTGTGACCTGTGTTCCACCGGAATCCTACTGCGCGGGCGCCTCGAAGCCCCGATGGTACCGGGCCAGTAGCCTGGCGGCGGCCAGCGCGGTCCGGTCTTCCAGGTAGTCGGCAACGACCTGCACGCCTATCGGCATGCCGTCGCTGGAAGTGCCCACCGGTACGGCGGTCACCGGCAACAGGGCGTTCAGTGTGAGACCTGCCCAGCCGAGGACGTCCAGATAGGGCCGTTGCTCGCCGTTGATGGTCAGGCGCCTGGCGTGTATGTCGGGGTTGTGGTCGTGGGGGAAAGCCGTGGTGAAGGCGCAGGGGCACAGCAGGATGTCGTGGTCCTGGAAAAACGCCGCCCAGGCCCGGCGGATGTGTTCGCGCTTTTCCATTTGCCGCGTCCATTCGCGATGGCTGGCCGCGATGCCGCGAGCCTGGAGCACCGGCAGGCTCTGGTCGGCGGGGTCACTGCCATCCGCCAGCTCTTTCATCATTTCGTAAACGGCATCGGGCATGCCGCCTCCCATGGCGGCCATCAGCATGATGGCATAGTTGACCTGGTTGGATTCCGGGTCCACCTGGGGGCGCGCAGTGCGGTCCACGGAGGCTCCGGCGGCTTCCAGGCTGTCGGCGGCGGCCTCGATGGCGTCGCGAATCTCGTGGTCTACCGGGCAAAAGGCATCGTCGGACCATACGGCCACCCGCAGCTGGCCGACATCCGTGGTGCGTGCCGGCGGCAGTGTGATGCTGAAGGCCCGGGCGTCTTCCGGGTTGGGGGCCACCAGCACGTCGAGGGCTTTCTCCAGGTCATCCGGGTTGGTACCGATTGGGCCGACCACCGACAGGTCCGATTCGCTGATCACGTTTTCGCCCGGCGGCAGGTGGCCGCGCTGGCTGACAACGCCGAAGCTGGGCTTGTGCCCGAACACGCCGTTGAAGTGGCTGGGGGTGCGGATAGAGCCGCCGATATCGCTGCCCAGCTCCAGTGGTGTCAGGCCCGCTGCCACGGCGGCCGCGGCGCCGCCGGAGGAGCCGCCGCAGGTACGCTCGACATTCCAGGGATTGTTGGTGGTACCGTAGACCTCGTTGAAGCTCTGCAGGTCCGAGCTCATGAACGGCACATTGGTCTTGCCGAAGATGATGGCGCCGGCGTCCACGTAGCGCTGCACGGCGACGGCATTGCTGGTCGGGACGTTGTCCCTGCACTCGGGAATACCACCCACGGTGACAATGCCTTCGGTGCACAGAGCATCCTTGATCGTCAGCGGCACGCCGTGTAGCGGCCCCCAGTCTTCACCTCGTTGCGCCGCCGCGTCGGCTTCCGCGGCCCGTGCCCGGGCTCGCTCTACGTCAAGCGCGACTACCGCATTCAGTTTCGGATTGATGCTTTCGACCCGGTCCAGGAAGAATTCCAGCACCTCGCTTGCCGACAGCTTGCCGGTCTTGATGTCGGCCGCCAGTTCAAAGGCGGGGCGGTAGAGGATGTCGGCCATGGCGGTCTCCGTGCTTGTGTCTGGAACTGGCACACTGTAGCTGCTGCTCGAGGCGAGTCCAACCATGAGTGTGCAGGGAATTGCATTGTGGCGGGCAACGCCGGCGGTCACCTTCTCCAATTACTGCTGCTACAATCGTGGCGTCGTTTGTAAGTCGAGTTTGATCCATGGCCCGAGCCAAAAAAATTGATTTCGAGGCGTCCCTCGCCAAGCTCGAGGAGCTGGTCGACCAGATGGAAGAGGGCGAGCTGACCCTCGAGGAATCTCTCAAGGCCTTTGAGGCCGGCATGAAATTGACCCGCGACTGCCAGCAGGCCCTGAAGGACGCCGAGCAGAAGGTCGAGGTGCTGATGCAGCAGGGCGGGGAGCTGGTTTCGGAGCCCCTCGACCCCGACGATCTCGAAGGGACGAGCGAAGAAGGAGCGGTATGAGCGCAGATCCCTCCTCAGCACTCTCGGCCCTGCAGGATCGCTGCAGTGCCGCCCTGGTCGGCCTGCTTGGGCACGGTAGCAGCGAATTCACCGCCGAGGCCGGGCCTCACCTGGTGCGGCTGTTCGAGGCTTCGGCCTACGCCCTGACCCGGGGCGGCAAGCGGGTGCGACCGCTGTTGGTGTACGCCGCTGCCAGCGCCGTTCGTCCTGGTTGCCTGGATGAAGCTTCAGGTGACCCCGCCGCAATTGACCACGTCGCCTGCGCCGCTGAGATGGTGCACGCCTACTCCCTGGTTCACGATGACCTGCCGGCAATGGATGATGACGACCTGCGCCGCGGCCAGCCGACCACCCACAAGGCCTTTGATGAAGCCATCGCCATCCTGGTGGGCGACGGCCTGCAGGCTCGCGCCCTGGAGCTGCTGGCGGACGCGCCGGGCATAGATGCCGATACTCGCATCGAACTGGTCCGCACCCTGTCGGCCGCCGCCGGCCTGCGCGGCATGGTGGGCGGCCAGGCCATCGATGTTGGTGCCGTGGACCAGGCTATCGACGGCGAGCACCTGGAGACCATGCACGCACTCAAGACGGGCGCCCTGATCCGGGCCAGCGTCGCCATGGGCGCACTCGCGGTCGGCGCCAGCGAAGAACAGCTGGCGGCACTGGATGATTTCGCCGATGCCATCGGCCTTGCCTTCCAGGTCTGTGATGACATCCTCGACGCCACCAGTGACAGCGAAACTCTTGGCAAACGCGCCGGTGCCGACGAAGCCTTGCACAAGCCGACCTATGTCAGCACCCTCGGAGTGGAAGCGGCGCGGGAGAAGGCGGAGACCCTGTTGGCAGAGGCCCGGTCTGCCTTGTCGAACTTCGGTGATGATGCCGCCCTGCTAAGGGAAATAGCCGACTTTATCGTACATCGCCAGCGCTGAACTTGGGCTACACTGTTGCGATGCCGAGAAAGCCCATCATCACGGTCTACGGGGATTTCAACTGTCCATTCTGTTACGCGCTCTCCGAGCGCCTACAGGTGTACGCCCGTGACTTCGAAATTCGCTGGATGGCGGTACAGCACCTTCCCTTCGTCGACTCGAGCTCACCCAGCTTCCAGGAGCAGACCCAGCTCACCGCCGAAGTGGCCTCGGTGCGCAAGCGCGCGCCGGAAGTGCAGATCATCACACCGCCGGCGCGCCCCAATACCAAGCTGGCCAACCTGTTCGTCGCAGCCGCGGAACTGTCCGGTGCGCCGCAGCTGCCTGCCTTCCGCTCCCTGGTATTCCGTGCGCTGTGGCGCAACGGTGAGGATATCTCCGACCTCGCGGTGGTGACGCGTCTCGCGGAGCAGGCGGGGCTCGATATTCCCGTGCCGAGTGATGACGAGCAAAAGCTCACTTCGGCCTGGCAGCAGATCTGGGAGAAGGGTGAGTTCGACCGCCGCTTGCCCTCCATGGAAAACGGCTTCGGTGGTCGCATGCTGGGCTTCCCGGCGATTCCGCGCCTGATGCCCTTCCTGCAGGGGCAGATCGACGACGACGTCATGCTGGGCGCTTCCTGCGAGATCCAGCACCGCCGACACATCCTGGTGATCGGCAGTAATGTCGGCCTGGTGCAGCCGGCTTTCAACGAAGCCTGGGGTGAATTCACCCTGCGCCAGACGGACTACACCGATGACCTGGAACTGCTGGCCCTGCAGGCGGCGGAAGCGGACCTGGTGGTGCTGGACGGCGGAGATGAGCGCCACAAGCCGCTGTGCCTGCGCCTGCGGGCACTGGAAGTCACCCAGCATATTCCCGTCGTGGTCTACAACCAGAAAGCCGACGCCCGCCAGGAAATCGAGGCCTTGAGCATGGGTGCGCTCGACTACATGCACGGCGACCAGGATCCGGTGGTGTGGCTGGCGCGCACCCGCGGGCTTGCGCGCTATAAACAGTCTGCCGAGCTGCTGGGCAAGCTGGCGCGCATCGATGGCCTGACCGAGATTCCCAACCGCCGCGAGTTCGACCGTACCCTGGAAATCGAATGGCTGCGGGCGATTCGCTCCGGTGACCCCTTGAGCCTCGTAATGCTGGATATCGATAACTTCAAGGCCTATAACGACGGCTATGGTCACGAGGCCGGTGACGAATGCATACGCCAGGTAGCCCTGACCATCCAGGCGACCATGCGCCGAGGGGCCGACTTTGCCGGCCGCTATGGCGGTGAGGAATTTGTCTGCGTCCTGCCGGACACCGACCGGGAAGGCGCCCTGGCGCTGGCCGATAATATTCGTCGCAATGTCGAGTCCCTCAACATCCCCCACGGTCATGCCAACGGTGATCGTATCGTCACCCTAAGCAGCGGCGTGGCGAGCTTTATCGCTTCCACGCGCAAATCGCCGGTAGAACTGCTGAAGGCGGCCGACGGCGCCCTGTTCCGCGCCAAGCAAGCCGGCCGCAACTGCGTGAAAGTCGCCTGACGCCAGACCAGGCCGCGGCTCCCGACAATGCCTTTGCTTCCAGGCCTGCTGGCCGCGATTTTCCTCTCGGGCCTGGCCGCCGGCGCGCTTGCCCAGCCGTCCCCGGAGCCCCGGCGCATTGCTTCTCTCAATTTGTGTACGGACCTGCTGCTGCTGGAGCTGGTGCCTCGCGAGCGGATTGTTTCCCTCAGCTACTGGGCGGCCGATACCGACCTCAGCTACCTCGCACGTGAGGTCGGTGATATTCCACTCAACCACAGCCTGGCTGAGGAAATCGTGCCCCTGCAGCCCGACCTGGTGCTGGCCGGCCAGTTCAGTGATACCAAGGTGATAAACCTGCTGCGGAGGATGGGCTACCGGGTGGAGGTACTGGAGGTGCCGTTGACCCTGGCGGGCATGCGCGAGCACATTCTCGACTTCGGGCGGCTGGTGAACGCGGCCCGGGAAGCTGAGCTCCTGGCGGCGGAGCTGGATCGGCGCCTGGCGCTGGTGTCGACCCGTGCCCGGGCTGAACGGGGCGAGCGCCCGCTGGCGGTTGTCTACGGGCCCCAGGGTGTCAGCCCCGGTCGTGACACGCTGATGGATGACCTGCTGCAACTGGCAGGCTTTCGCAACCTTGCAGCGGAACTCGACATTGTCAGCTATGGCACCCTGTCACTGGAGGCCCTGGTGCAGGCCGAGCCTGACCTGTTGATCCTTGACGACCTGTCCGCCAACCGGGATTCGGTGGCCCACCAGGCGCTGCGACATCCGGCGCTGGTGGGCCAGTTCCGGCCCGAGCAGGTGATAAGCCTGCCTCCCAGCCTGACGGCCTGCGTGGGGCCCACGTCTGTCGGGGCTGCCGAACGCCTGCTGAGAGTGAGGTTGGGCGAGTGAGAACGCAGGTTGTTGTTGGACTGTTGACCCTGCTGTTGCTGGCCGTGGCTTTGCTTGCCCTGGCCTATGGAGAGGTCTGGTTGAATCCGCTGGCCGCCGGGGCTGAGGAGTGGCGCGCCACAGTGCTGTGGGAGATCCGCCTGCCGAGAGTCCTGCTGGCCATTCTCGTGGGCGGCGTCCTTGGCCTCTCGGGTGCTGCATTGCAGGGTCTGCTGCGCAACCCCTTGGCCGACCCTTCCATTGTCGGTGTCAGCGCCTGCGCTGCGCTGGGTTCGGTGGTGGTGCTCTATTCCGGTCTCGCCGCCTTGGCCTGGTTTACCCTGCCGTTGGGGGGCATGTTGGGGGCCGGCCTGTCGGTGGTCCTGGTGTACGTGCTGGCAGGCAGTCATTCCAGCCTGTTCAGCCTGATCCTGGCGGGTATGGCGGTGAACGCCTTCGTCGGCGCACTGATCTCGCTGGTGCTGAACGTGGCCTCCAATCCCTTTGCCATGAGCGAGATTGTCTATTGGCTGCTCGGTTCCTTCGCCAATCGCAGCCTGCAGGATGTGTTGATCTCAGCGCCGTTCATGTTGGCAGGAAGCCTGGCGGTGCTGACGGCCGGGCGCTACCTGGATGCCCTCAGCCTCGGTGAGGAGACCGCGACCACTCTAGGCTTCGACCCCCAGCGCTGGCGCTGGATTGTTGTCGGCGGAGTGGCGGCCAGTGTTGGTGCCGCAGTGTCCGTGAGTGGCAACATCGGTTTTGTGGGCCTCGTGGTGCCGCACCTGCTGCGGCCGCTGGTAGGGCATGAGCCGCGGCGGCTGCTGTGGGTCTCGGCCCTCGGCGGCGCCATCCTGCTGGTGCTGGCCGACATGCTGGTGCAGGCCATCTCCGGGCGGGTGGAACTGAAACTCGGCGTAATCACGGCGCTGATTGGAGGGCCCTTCTTCCTCTATATCATCATGCGCACACGGAGCAGCGAATGGTGAGCGAGTTGCGGGCCGACACCATCGCCCTGAGCTACCGGGACGTGCCGGTATTGCGCGAGGTATCCCTGGCCCTCGGCCGCGGTGAAACGGTGGGCCTGATCGGGCCGAACGGAGCGGGCAAGACCACGCTGATGCGGATCATGGCAGGTGTGCAGGCGGCGGATGCCGGTGCAGTGACCCTCGACGGCAGCGCGCTGTCGGAACACCCCGCCAGCCGCCGCGCCCGGCTGCTGGCCTATCTGCCCCAGGGCGCGCCGGCCCACTGGCCGCTGCTGGTAGAGCGCGTTGTGGAACTGGGCCGTATTCCCCATCGCGGTTGGTGGCAGGCGCTGGCCGCGGCCGACCGCGAGGCTATCGATCGGGCCCTGGCCGCCACCGACGCCGGGCGCCTGCGCGACCGCATCGTCACCACCCTGTCGGGAGGTGAGCGAGCGCGGGTAATGCTGG
>JAZBOY010000011.1:0-10296 GCA_036351375.1 Halieaceae bacterium | reverse complement strand
TCTGTCCTATGGAAATACAGGTATTCGCCGTCGGTGGCACCATCGACAAAATCTACTTTGACGCCAACAGTGAATTTCACGTGGGCGAACCCCAGATCGGTGAGCTGCTGTTCCAGGCCAACGTCTCCTTTCATTACAAGGTCACCTCGCTGATGCGCAAGGACAGCCTGGATATGACAGAGGAAGACCGCCAGCTGATTCGCGAGGCGGTGGAGGAGTGCGAGAACGACCGCATCCTGATTACCCACGGCACCGACACCATGGCCTACACCGCCAGGGCCCTGGCCGGCATACCCGACAAGGTGATTGTGCTGACCGGCGCCATGCAGCCCGCCAGCCTGCGGGTGAGCGATGCGTTTTTCAACATCGGCTACGCCATAGGCGCGTTGCAACAGCTCGAGCCCGGCGTGTATGTGGCGATGAACGGGCAGGTGTTTGACCCGGAGCACCTGGTGAAGAACCTCAAGGCTAAGCGGTTTGAGGTGGAGGGAGTTTAGGCTTCCTGTCCGGGGATTTTTGCGCGGAAAGTAGCGCCGCGCTCGCGTTCGACTTCGAGAGTCGCCCCCAGTCTAGTGATGATGCGGGCAATCAGGTCCATACCCACGGTGGTGGGTCTGGCGGGGTCGATCGAGTTCGGCAGTCCGCAGCCAGCGTCCTCATATTCGAAGCGGTAATTCCCACCCTCGGGTTTGAACTTTATCTCGATACACTCAACCCCGACAGAGTCTGGGTAGGCGTGCGTAACGCTGTTCAGGATAAGCTCGTGGGTCATTAGCAGCAGCGGCGCAGCGATATCGATCGCTACCAGCTCTTCGCAGCAGTCGTTGGCGAGCACCAGCTCCGCAGTGGGGTGCGGGTGTGCTTTAAGGACTTCCGCAAAGCAGCGATCTACCGCGTCGCGGAAGTTCACCTTGAGTTGGTCGCCGAGGAAGTAGACCGCAGCCTCTAACGCCTTCAGGCAGTTCAGGCGTTCCCTGACTCTTCCCAGCGGTACGTCGATCTCTTCGCCGTAGAGCTCTTCGAGTTCCATGGTCAGAAACTCATCCACCATTTCAAAGGTGCTGGTGGTGTGTTTGCGCAGGTTGTCGACCAGTCGATTCTCTACCTCAAGTTGATCCTGCAAATCGTCCATCACCAGTGTTGCAGTGATCTTCATCTGTTCTGCTTCTTGAGTAGCGGCAACTTTCTGCAGGTAGGTGTCGTAAGACCGTTTCACGAGCACGAGGAAACCAAGGAAAAGCAGCGCGTAGCTGGCGAATGCCCACCACGTCAGCCAGGGTGCTGGCAGCACTCTCACGGGCAGGGTGATGCCGTCGTAGTTCCACACGCCTTTGGAGTCAGCACCGATCACGCGGAGGACGTAGTTGCCTGCTGGCAAGCTGGTAAAGGTCGCACTATTGCGAGTCCCAATATCCACCCAGTCGTTATCGAAGTTCTCAAGCTTGTACTTATAGCGACTGCGACCAGGACTGATGATGTCCATGGTGCTGAATTCGACATCTAGGGAGTGGTCGTTGTGATCTAGCACGATTTCTGGCGTTTCCACATACACTGGATCGTATGAGACCGGCTCGCGATGGATCATTATCTCCGTTACATAAAGAGAAGAGTGAATGCGGTGTTCGACGAACGTGCGGGGGTCAAATCTGACGAATCCTTGATTGCCACCAAAGTACAAGTGCTGATCTTGGTCTGAAAATGAAGCCGCGAGATTGAACTCGTCGTGGGGAAGGCCTTCAGTTCGGTTGTATGTAGTAATAGAAAGTGTGCTGCTATTAAGTCTAACGAGGCCTTTGTTAGTGCTAAGCCAGAGATAGCCCGAGGAGTCTTCTTCGATCGCATATATTGTGTTGTCGGGTAGCGCTGGTGATGTAGGAGCGATTTCAAACGATATGGGAGTATGTCCGGTAGGCTTTGAGGCGCGGTAAAGACCTCCCTGTGCTGACCCGGCCCACAGTTGTCCGTCAGCTGATTCATGAATGGTCAGAATAGTTTCGCGGTCAAGGTGGTGCCTGACCTGCGCTATCTTTGTAACCGCAGATGACTCCTGCAGAGTAACTTCAGCAATCCCTCCTTCGCCTCCTACGAGGATCAGTTGGCCGCCGATTTTCAGCACTGAGTAAACAGCATTGTGAGCAAGTGTGTGTGGGTAGCTGTTTTCTGAAATGTGTATTTGCTCAGCACCATTGTCATCCACCATGTAGAGCCCGTGGTATGGAGTGCCCACCAGGATTCGAGAGTCATCAAATCGCCGGATCACAGAAACTGCATCTAGCTTTTCTGATTTGCTGATTTTTCTCGATCTGCTTAGACTATTTTCAAGGACTCTCAGCCCTCCTGAAAAGCCGCCAAACCAGAGCTCGCCGTTTGTGCCACTTTCAAGAGCCATCACTTCTGTATGCGCTAGTCGATCTTCCTTGAGAGATAAGCTCCTTATAATCTGGCCATCGTTTGATGCATTAAATACTGAGAGGCCACCTAGTGATGCTACGACGACCCGCTTGTCATCAAGTTGCTCGAAGCCAGTAATTATCGGGCTTGGCAAGCCTGAAGCCTCTCCGAATACTTGGAACTTCTTTTTACGAAGTATGTAGATACCCGTGGGTGACTGGGCGAGTATTCCTTCTTTGTCAAAGTCTGAAAACTCTGTGAATAAGAGTTGGCTCGATTTCTCGTTCCCGCCAGTAACACTGAGTGGGCTGCCGTCGGGTTCTATAACAACTAGACCAGAGTGTGAAGAGATCCATACATTTTCGCTCCCGTCGACAAAGAGGCTCCATGCTTTCGTCGATACCAGAGGTTTCAAATTATTAGGCGTATAGGTCTGTTTTGTCTTTGAGTTGCCTGAGGGTTGAGTCTCGAAATACAGCACTCCATGAGTTTGAGTTGCGATTACTAAACGATTTCGCCCCCACTTTTGCAGTTGATTGACTCTTAGGTCACGCCCCACCTCGTTAAGGCCTTGCAAGTCAATCACCTCGCAGTTGTGGGATCCCTGGCTACACTTCAGCAAAAACCCACGGTTGGTCGCTACCCAAATATGGTCATCGTCACTGGATGCAAGTCCCGCTATATAGTCGCTATCTGCATTGAAGTAGCGTGACGTTTGGACCTTATGCAAAAGCTCTCCCGTCATTGAGTCGACTACAGCCAAGTCTCCTCCGGCAATTACAATCCATATGCCACCCGATGGCCCGATAAGATGCAAATAAGAGCCTTGCAGTGATTTTGCGGCTCCTTGCCTGAAATCCTGCAAAACAAACCGCCTGGCCTTATCTTCATACTTGAAGAGGCCATTCTCTGAATCTATCAGCCAAAGTTTCCCGTTTGCATCCTCTGTAAATTTGCCATTACCGATATTTCGTAAGACTCCGCCGCTAGAGCCGTGGATTGGAACTTCGTTTAGCCGGTAGCCATCGAAACGATGAATTTTGCGGCCGATGGAAAACCAAAGGATTCCTTTCGAATCCACATGTACGTCCCGAGATATGCCTTCTGGCAGAAGATCAGAAATTTCAAGTCGGTGCATCGTATGCGACTGAGGCGTCGCACAAAGCGGATAGATAAATAAGCTAAGTAGCAGGGTTATGCCGCGTAGTTTTCTGCTCATGGTACGGCTCTTACTGAATCTACTTAGAAAAATAGCGTATAGGCGAGGGAAACTGCGAATTTCGCTTTTGTGATCTACTGCTAAAACTAATCTGCAAATAAATTGCAGTGAGCGTCACTTTTTGCCCCATATGGGTCATGTACGACCAATCACGTCACTCCCAATATGAAATTCAGGTACGTTTCGTTATCTCTCTAAAACTACAAGACCAAGAAATGGCCTCTTCGATTAGAGGCAGCTTTAGGAGGCGGTTATGAAAAACTTTACGCGCGCAGGGTTTTTTGCTGGTGCAATAGTGCTTAGCACGCTGGGTTCAGCGTCGCTGCATTCGTCCACTGCAAGTGTTGAGTCAAAGTCCTATCTGTTGAAGGTCTCCAATGTCATGGAAGCCGCTCAGTTAGTTGAATCGGTCGGTGGAAATGTAACCGAAACCGCTGCGTCAATTAGCTATTTAGGTGCGACCCTGACGCAGGAACAGCTTCAGCTTCTTAGCAGAAGCGAACTGGTTGTTCGGATTTCTGAGCACCAAGTTGCAGATGCCGATGAGTTTGCTCCTGGAAGCGAGGAAGTTGCTGGTTCCATTTGGAAAACCAACAACGTCGCCGGCTCAATTTGGAAGATTCTGAGGGCTAGCAGGAGAGCGTAACTCTTTAACTCGACTGCGCCTGCCGGCGCGGGTCGAGGGTAAGTCGCTTCTTCAGTATTGAGGGGCCGCGATCAACATCGCGGCCTCGTCGTCTGTGGTTTTATGTATCTTCTCTCGTTTTCATCGCATAATTGAGCGATGAAATTCGGCTCAGCGACGAAGCTTCGATTGCTTGTTCTACTGGCAGCCTTGCACTCCGGCGTTTCTGCGTCCGAGGCAGATAATTTTTTGTTCTCCCGCTTCAGGCTCGCCCCTGATTTCTCTCAGGCTGCTGTCAACGAAGTTTTTCAGGATTCTGAAGGGTATCTCTGGATTCTGGCTCAGGAAGGCTTGTATAGGTTCGACGGTAAAGAGAGCACCGTTTTTCGTGCCGATGTGACTGATCCATACACGCTGAGTGGCAACGGGCTGACCAGTGTCGCTGAGGATAGTAAGGGCAACCTTTGGTTTGGGACTTACCAAGGAGGCATCAATCGGCTCGACAAGCGGAACTATAAGTTCAGTGCTATCCGAGCTGGCGGCGACCCTCTTGAATCACTTCTCTACGACGAAGTGTTGACCCTCTACAACGGCGGTGAAGACGAATTTTGGATTAGCTATAACCGCGGTGGGTTTAGCCTTTTCCATCCCGGTATTGGGCGATTCAAACACTACACTCCGGGCCAATACCCGCTGCTCGCAGGTAACACTGTCAACAGTTTTCTGAAGGTCGGCGGCGATCTCCTGCTGCTGGCGACTCGTGACGGCGGCATACTCCAGTTGGATCTCAGCTCGGACATGCTCAAACCGCATGAATCAATGAGTGGCTTAGGCATTGAGGTCTCATCGGCAAACTTCTTGGCGATTCATCTGGACGAGAAGGGTGGCCTTTGGTTCGGCACCGCCGGCGGTGGCGTTTATCGAACTGATGGTTCAGAAATACTCGGCCACTACCAAGTGAGTACGAACCCGCTAAGTGGAGAGCAAGTAGAACTTTCTGAGGTTCACAGTTTCTTGGAGCACTCTTCCGGGGCTCTCTTTCTCGCCACAGACTCGGGCGTCGTTCGCTTTGACCCACGTCTCGATCAGCTTCTTCTTGAATCTATTCGCGATCAAGACTCCACCCCGTTTCGAATGCTTTCAATCCTAGAGGACCGTACTGGGCTTATTTGGGTTGGGAGTTTTAGTGGAATATTCGTTGGTTTCGAATCCAGTATTGATTCGTACGGGCTTCATACTGGCTTGAGGGACGAGGCAATCCTTAGCGTCTCGGAGGCTGACGATGAGAGCCTGTTAATTGGTTCCACAAGTGGACTGGAAGTCGTCTCCAGGCAGACGGATGTTAATTCCGTGAGGGCGGTGTTCAGCGAATCGCCGGTTACGTCGATAATGGTTGATGAAGGAGGATGGTGGCTAGGTACGTATCTATCTGGCCTGATAGAGCTTAACTCTTCGATGTCTGTGCTCAACCGTTATCATCCCTCCAGACCCCACCCATTCCCGATAAGCGACCCTCAGGTTACTTCGGTCTTTAGAGATAGTTCAGGAAACCTGTGGGTTGGGACTTTCAGTGGCGGTTTGAATTTGCTCCGTTCGGGCAGCGATAGCTTCATCACTTATAGGTCAGACCCAGACTCGCCGGGAACATTGAGCAGTGATGTGGTTTATACAGTGTTTCAGGAAGCTAGCGGAGACGTGTGGATCGGTACCGATAATGGATTAAATCGTTTTGATCCAGCGTCCGGTACATTCGAGGTTTTCAAACATTCTCAGGACATGCCTGGCTCGCTCTCCAGCTCCGTTGTGCTCTCTATATATGAAGATGACAAGGCGCGACTTTGGATTGGTACCGATGGCGGCGGTCTGAATATGTGGGAGCCCTTCGATAGGAAGCAAGGCCGCAATCGTTTCAGCTACTTTCAATCCAACATTCAACTTAACAGCAGCAACATATGGGCTATCCAGGGAGATGACGAAGGTAATGTTTGGCTCGCTACATCCGCAGGGCTTACTAGATTCAATTACGATCGAGGTGAATCGAAGACTTTCACAGTAGAAGACGGCCTGCAAGCGAATGATTTCAATTTTGGAGCTTCCCATAAAGGTCGAAGCGGCAGGCTGTATTTTGGTAGCAACTACGGATTGATTGCTTTCAATCCTGCTGAAATGGCTGGCAAGGCACGGCCACCAGAGGTCTTACTAACTAGCGTTAAACTCGGCAACGAACCCGTCTGGTTCGACGTCCCTTACAGCGAACTGGAAAGGATCGAGCTAGACCCCGACGACTACTTGCTCGGCCTGTCCTTCGCCGCCATGGACTTCCGCGCCCCCAACCGCAACCAGTACCGCTACCAGATGGTGGGCCTCGACCAGAACTGGGTTGAGCTGGGTAACCGCAACTACATCGACTTTTCCAAGCTGCCCATGGGCGAGTATGTGCTGCGCATTCAGGGCGCCAACCCGGATGGGGTGTGGAGCCCGGAGGGCATCGTACTGGATGTGAAGGTGCACCCGCCGTACTACCTCACCTGGTATGCCTACGTTGTCTACTTCCTCATCGTAATGTTGTTTATCGCGATGTTCTTCTACCGCCAGCGCCAGAAAACCCAGGAGCAGTTGGCCTACCAGATGCAGCTGGAAGAAGACGTGCGGGCGCGCACGCTGGACCTGCGCCGCTCCAACGACAAGCTGCAGGTGGCCGTGGAGGAAATGGGCCGGGCCCGCCAGGACGCGGAGCTGGCCAACCAGGCCAAGAGTGAATTCCTCGCCGCCCTCAGCCACGAGATCCGCACGCCCATGCACGGCGTGCTGGGCATGACAGACCTGCTGCTGCACTCGGGCCTTAATGACCGGCAGCAGAACTTTGCCGAGTCGGCCCACGTGTCTGCCAACGAGCTGCTGGGCCTGATCGACAACATTCTCGATTTCTCCAAGATCGAGGCGGGCAAGCTGGAGCTGGAAGAAACCACCTTCGGCCTGCGCGAGCTGCTAGAGAATCTCTGCTATCTCTACGGCGAACTGGCCCAGGCCAAGAACCTGGAGCTGAACCTGGTCTTCAACGTCGACCTGCGCCGCCAGCTCTACGGCGACCCGGTGCGCCTGCGCCAGGTGCTGCAGAACCTGCTCAGCAACGCCATCAAGTTCACCCAGCGCGGCTCGGTCAACCTGGTGGTCAGTGAGGTGCAGCGCAAGAACAAGTCGGTGCAGGTAGAGTTCCTGGTGGAAGACACCGGCATCGGCATGACAGAGGAAACCGTCGAGCGCGTATTCGAGGCCTTCTCCCAGGCCGATTCCTCCACCACTCGCCAGTTCGGCGGCACCGGCCTGGGCCTGTCCATCGCCAAGCAGTTGATCGACCTGATGGGCGGCGAGCTGGATGTGAAGTCACGCCCCGGCGTGGGTACCGCCATGTCGGTAGAGCTGTCCTTCGTGGAATCGCCCATCTATACCGACCCCATTCACGCCGACGGCATCGAAGATTTCTACGCCGAGATTGCCGCCCCGGTGCCGGAAACCCGAGCCATGTTCCAAAGCCAGCTGGCTGCCCTGGGCATGAAGGTGCGCGAGTGCGCCACGGTGGAGGAAATCGCCGCCGTGGCAGAACACGAACGCGTGGTGCTGGTGGATGTGGGCTGCCTGTATAACAGCGTCGGCATTACCCTCGTGGCAAACCTGGCGCAGGATGCACATACCCGCCTGCTGCTGGTCACGCCGCTGTCCGGCCAGGGAGTGCCGCCAGAGCTTGAGCACCTCAGCCGCACCACCAAGCCGGTGCGCCTGGGCAGCCTTATCAGTGATATCCAGGCGGCCGGCGCCGAGGCCTCTGCCGCCGGCAAGGATGAAACCCTGCCGCTGCTGCGCTTCGAAAAGCGCCTGCTGCTGGTGGAAGATATACCCGCCAACCAGCAGATCGCCCGTGCCATGCTCGAGTCCTTCGGCTGCTCGGTGGCGGTGGCGCGCAACGGCGAGGTGGCGCTGGAAATGTTCCAGCAGGATGAGTTCGACCTGGTGCTGATGGACTGCCAGATGCCGGTGATGGATGGCTTCGAAGCCACCCGGCACATTCGCCAGTACGAAATGCATCGCGGCAGCCGCCGCACCCCGGTGGTGGCCCTCACCGCCGGCAAGACCGAATCAGAGAAAGAGCGCTGCTACGCCTCGGGTATGGATCGCATCCTGTTCAAGCCCTATTCCACCAGCGATCTCAACGGCCTGCTGTCGAACTACTTCACATCCTCAGGCCAGGTCGAGCGCGCCAAAGCGCCCAAACCGGCAGCACCTGCACGGGTAGATATCCTCGACCTGAAAGCGCTGGATAATATTCGCTCCATCGAATCCCAGACCGGCGGCGACCTGCTGGCGGCGGTCATCGAAAACTTCCGCACCGACGGCGAGCAGAAGCTCGATGAGCTGCGTGCGGCCATCGGCGACGCCAAGGCGCTGGGCGCCGGTGCCCACGCCATCAAGTCCATGAGTTTGAACCTGGGCGCCAAGGCGCTCAGCGAATACTGCCGTCGCTGCGAGTCGCGCTGGAAAGCGGGTGAAATCGACAGTGCCGAGGCCGAGGTGGAAACCCTGGCCGGTCACTTCCGTGACGCCGCCAGGGCGCTGGAGGAGTTACTGTCGCAGGATAGTTCGCCGGTCGAGTAGCTGGGCTAACCCGGTCAGGCGATTTCGGCTTCGTTGCGGTAGCTGCTGTAGTCCACCGCCATCAGTGCAGGAATGTCACTGGCCGGCACCGGGCGGCTGTAGTAGTAGCCCTGCAGCAGGTCGCATTCCCGGGCCTTCAGGTACTCCGCCTGGGCTTCGGTTTCCACACCTTCTGCCACCACCTTGAGGCCCAGCGAGCGGGTCAGCGCCACGATGGCGTCAACGATGGCCTCGCCGTCGGGCTTGGCCAGGTCGGCCACAAAGCTCTGGTCTATCTTGAGGGTGTCGATGGGGAACTGCTTCAGGTAGTTGAGCGACGAGTAGCCGGTACCGAAGTCGTCTACCGCCAGCGCAATGCCCAGGCGCTTCAGGGCGCGCAGGCGCTCGATGTTGGCCTCGGCGTCGGTCATGATGGCCGATTCGGTCAGCTCGAACTCCAGTCGCGACGGGTTCATGCCGGTCTGGTCGAGAAACTGCTGTACCGAGTCGACGAAATTGGGCTGGTTGAACTGCAGCGCCGATACGTTCACGCAGATGCGGAAATCCCCCAGGCCCGAGTCTTCCCACAGCGCACACTGGCGCGCCGCCTCGCGCATAATCCAGTGCCCCAGGTCAGCGATCAGGCCGGTGCGCTCGGCCACCGGGATAAACTCGCCCGGCATAATCATGCGCTCGCCGTGGGGCCAGCGAATCAGCGCTTCCAGGCTGACGATCTTGCCGCTGCGGGTGTCTATCTGCGGCTGGTAGTGCAGCTCCAGCGCGCCGCGCTGGATGGTCTCGCGCAGGTCTTCTTCCAGCTTCAGGTGCTCCACTGCCAGCGCGTTCATCTGTTCGTTGTAGAAGCGGTAGCAGGCACGGCCCTGGGCCTTGGCGGCATACATGGCGGTGTCGGCGTTACGCACCAGGGTGTCGGGGTCGGCGCCGTCCACAGGGAAGATGGCTATGCCGATACTGGGCGTTACCACCGGTTTGTGGCTCTGCAGCGGTATCGGCTCAGAGAGGCGCTGCAACACCCGGCGGGCAACAGCTTCCACGTCAGAGATGTTGTCGATGTTGGAGAGCACCACGGTGAACTCGTCGCCGCCCAGGCGGGCGATCTCGGTGCTGCCGTCGTGCTCGCCGGCCTCGCGGTCCGACATGTAGCTGATGGCATCTTCCTGGCGCAGTTCCAGGGTCAGGCGCCTGGCAATTTCCACCAGCAGCTTGTCGCCGCGGCCGTGGCCAATGCTGTCGTTGATGCGCTTGAAGTTGTCCAGGTCGATAAACAGCAGGGCAGCGTTGCTGTCGCGGCGCCGGGCCTGTTTTAGAATGCGGTTGAGCTGCTCGGTAAAGCTGCGCCGGTTGGGCAGGTTGGTCAGCGGGTCGAAGTAGGCCAGGTAGCGCAGCCGGTCTTCCTGGCGCTTGAGCGCAT
>JAZBOY010000010.1:0-24224 GCA_036351375.1 Halieaceae bacterium | reverse complement strand
CGACGACATCTCCGCCCTGGAGGCGATCCAGGAAGACCGGGATGCCATCGACATCCTGTTTGAATCCTGGGGCCACCAGCTGCGCCGCAGCCTGCTGTTCGTGCAGGGCCGCCTCGACGCGGTACCCACGCCCATCCTGCTGAAGCGCCAGCCGCAGGAAGGCTTGCTCTAACAGCGTTCGTTAACAAGGATTGGTACCGGAGGCCTGACTCGACGGGGCTGGCCTACCAGCCGGCACGCCACCTCGGTGGTGAGTATCTGGAAAGAATTGGTACCGGAGGCCGGACTCGAACCGGCACGCCATCGCTGGCAAGGGATTTTGAATCCCTCGTGTCTACCAGTTTCACCACTCCGGCAGTGTTTCAGGCAGGGCCGCGAGTGTAATTCAAGCCTCTGCCGCGATCAATGCACGCCTTGTCATTTGGCCCGTACCCTGTACACTTCGCGCCTTGTTGTGAACGCAGGGTCGCGCGTGCGGGCCTGTAGAAGCAGAGCCTCTGAGTACCTGCATCCATAGGGAGAAAAGAATCGTGGCGATGAAAGTAGTCAAGAAAACCGAGTCCTACACCATCTACATGCGTGGCGACGAACGCTACGCGGTCAAAGATGCGGAGAAGAAGCCGATCAATGGCGACGAGAAGGTCCGCATCCTGGTGGAAGAAGGCCTGCTGAAAGTAGCCGTACCGGCAGCCCCGGAGCCCGAGGCAGAAGAAGCTGCTGAAGAAGCCCCGGCTGACGAAGAGGCTCCCGCCGAAGAAGCGGCTGCGGAAGAAGCACCCGCCGAAGAGGCCGCTGCCGAGGAGGCGCCGGCTGAAGAGGAAGCTCCCGCTGAGGATCCGGCCGCTGAGGAAGAAGCCCCGGCTGAAGAAGCGCCTGCGGCTGAAGGTGAAGAGGAAAAAGACAAGAGCTGAAGACTGTCCAGCTCCGAAAAAAGCCGGCCCCGTGCCGGCTTTTTGCGCTCTGGGCCATGCCTTGATAACGATGACAGACCATGAAACGCAGCGACTTCCACTTTGAGCTTCCCGAACACCTGATTGCCCGCTACCCGCTGGCTGAGCGCACCGACAGCCGGCTGCTGTGCCTGGACGGTCACAGCGGCGAGCTGCGTCACCGCCAGTTCACTGACCTGCTACAGGAACTGGTGCCCGGGGATCTGCTGGTGTTCAACAACACGCGCGTGATCCCGGCCCGCCTCTGGGGACGCAAGCCCAGTGGTGGCAGGGTGGAGGTCCTGGTGGAGCGGCTGCTGGATGAACGCCGCTGCCTGGCGCATGTACGGGCCAGCAAAACACCAAAACCGGGGAGCGAGTTGCTGCTCCAGGCCGACCAGGGCAGCGAGGCGGTCGAGGCCCGCCTTCAGGTCACCGGCCGTCAAGACGACCTGTTCCTGCTGGAGTCGGAAGGCGAGCAGCTGATCGCGCTGCTGGAGCGCATTGGCCATATGCCGTTGCCGCCGTATATCGATCGCGAGGACGAATCCCTCGACCGGGAACGTTACCAGACGGTGTACGGCGAGCGCGACGGCGCCGTGGCGGCCCCTACCGCCGGCCTTCATTTCAGCGAGGAGTTCATCGACGCCTGCCGGGATAGAGGGGTCGATATCGGCTTCATTACCCTGCACGTCGGGGCGGGTACCTTCCAGCCGGTGCGGGTCGACGACATCCGCGAGCACCACATGCACTCTGAGTACCTGGAAGTGGACGCAGGCCTGTGCGAGCAGGCGAGGGTGGCGCGCGCGGCCGGCCACCGGGTGGTGGCAGTGGGCACAACGGTGGTGCGCTCCCTGGAGACCGCCGCCCGGGACGGTGAGCTGGCGCCATTCAGCGGCGAGAGCGATATCTTCATTTATCCCGGCTACGAATTTCGCGCGATAGACGCCATGATCACCAACTTCCACCTGCCGGAGTCCACGTTGATCATGTTGGTCAGTGCCTTTGCCGGTCGCGACCATGTGCTGGCCGCCTACCGCGCCGCGGTGGCCGAGGAGTATCGCTTCTTCAGCTATGGTGATGCCATGTTTGTGACCGGAGCCGGCCGTGAGTGAGAGCCGCTGCCGTATGCGCTTTGAGCGGCTGGGATCGGACGGCGCCGCCCGTCGCGGGCGGCTGGAGTTTCCCCGCGGCACCGTGGAGACGCCGGCCTTTATGCCGGTGGGCACCTACGGCACGGTCAAGGGGATGACACCGGATGATGTGCGCGCCACCGGTGCCGAAATACTCCTCGGGAACACCTTCCACCTGTGGCTGCGGCCCGGTATGGAGGTGATCGAGGCCCATGGCGACCTCCACGACTTCATGAACTGGAGTGGCCCCATCCTCACCGACTCCGGCGGGTTCCAGGTGTTCAGCCTGGGCAACCTGCGCAAGATCAGTGAAGAGGGCGTTCGCTTCCAGTCACCGGTTGACGGCGACCAGGTGTTCCTCGACCCGGAAACCTCCATGGCAGTGCAGCGCAGCCTGGGCGCCGATATCGTTATGATTTTCGATGAATGCACGCCGTACCCCACCACCGAGCAGCAGGCCCGTGACTCCATGGAGCTTTCGCTGCGCTGGGCGGAGCGCAGCAAGCGCGCCCACGCGGGAAATGACGCGGCGCTGTTTGGCATCGTCCAGGGTGGCATGTATGACGAACTGCGCCGGGAATCCCTGGCCGGGCTTACCGACATCGGCTTCGACGGATACGCCATCGGCGGGCTGTCGGTAGGCGAACCCAAGGAAGAGATGATGGCAGTGCTCGACAGCAGTGCCGACACCCTGCCCGCCGACAAGCCGCGCTACCTGATGGGGGTCGGCACGCCTGCGGATATTCTCGAGGCGGTGCGCCGGGGCGTGGACATGTTCGACTGCGTGATGCCCACTCGCAATGCCCGCAACGGTTACATCTTCACCTCGCGGGGAGTGATCAAGCTGCGCAACGCGGCGCATCGCCACAGCACCGAGCCGCTGGACCCGTCCTGCGATTGCTACACCTGCCAGAACTTCAGCAGGGCCTACCTGCACCACCTGGACAAGTGCAACGAGATACTCGGCTCGCAGCTCAACACCATTCACAACCTGCGCTATTACCAGAACCATATGGCGGGCATTCGCCGGGCGATCGAACAGGGCAGCCTCGATGACTTTGCCGGGGCATACTACGAAGGACAACAACGAGGAGTCAGCGGTGTATAAGCTCTGTGTCTATATTCCCGAGGCAAACCTGGAAGACGTGAAACGCGCGCTGTTTGATGCCGGCGCCGGGCGTATCGGCATGTACAGTGACTGCTGCTGGCAGGTGCTTGGCAGTGGACAGTTCCGGCCCGGTGAGGGCAGCCAGCCTTTTGTCGGCAGTATCGGCGAAGTCGAGCAGGTGCCGGAGTACCGGGTGGAAATGGTCTGCGCTGATGATGTAGTCGACGTGGTGATTGCCGCGCTGCGCGCCTCGCACCCCTACGAAGAGCCTGCCTTTGACCTGATCCGCACGGAGGTCGTCTGATCGCGGCACAGCCCGTCAGTCGGCTGCGTGCCGCGCTGGAGTCCGAGCCCCGGGCTGGCAGCGAAACCCTGCCCCAGTCTGCAGTGCTGGTCGCCCTGTATGACAACGCCGGCGATAGCTCGGTATTGCTGACCCGACGCGCCGCCCACCTGCGCCTGCACGCCGGCGAGGTCGCATTTCCCGGGGGTATGTGCGACCCGGAAGACGTCGACCTGTGGGACACCGCCCAGCGGGAGGCCGAGGAAGAGGTCGCGCTGGCGCGGCACACCCTGGAGCCACTGGGCTTGCTGTCACCACTGGTCACGCGTACCGGCATCCAGGTGACGCCCTGCGTGGCGCGGGTTGAGCAGCGCACTTCGCTGACCGCCAACCCTGCGGAGCTGGACGCGGTGTTTGAGGCGCCATTGGCATTTTTCGCCGACAGCGCACAGCTGTCCTTCCAGCACTTCCACTACGGCGGCCGCGAACGACGGGTGCCGCAGTACCAGTGGCAGGACTACCAGATCTGGGGCATCACCGCGGCCATCCTGGTGCGGCTGGTCAACCTGGCCTGTGAGGCCGACCTGGAAATGGAAGATTACTGGCACGGCCGTGAGCGAGCGGCGCCATCCACGGACAAACCCTAATCGAAGCGACACAGGAGACAGCCATGCTTTACCAAATCGATGACAAGTCACCGGTACTGGAGGGAGAGGGGCATTTCATCGCTCCCACGGCGGCCGTGATTGGCGATGTGGTGCTGGGCGCCGGTGCCAGTGTCTGGTTCAGCGTGGTGATTCGCGGCGACAACGACACCATCCGCATCGGAGAGCGCACCAACATCCAGGACGGCAGCGTCTGTCACTCTGATCCGGGTTGCCCGCTGGTGATCGGCAACAACGTCACCGTCGGCCACAACGCCATGGTGCACGGCTGCAGCATCGGCGACGGCACCCTGGTGGGCATCAATGCGGTGGTGCTGAACGGCGCCAAAGTAGGGCGCAACTGCGTCATCGGCGCCAACTCCCTGGTGCCGGAAGGCATGGAAATTCCTGACGGCAGCCTGGTCATGGGCGTGCCGGCGCGGCTCAAGCGCGAGCTGACGCCGGAGGAGCAGAAACACTTCTCCAGCAATGCCAATCACTATGTGGAAAATGCGGCGCGTTTTTCCGCGACGCTGAAGGCGCTCTAGTCCCGCTCGCGGGCCGGGCGTATCAGTGCCCGCACCGAGGTGATGACGTTGTCCTGCAGTTCCAGGATGTCCATGCAGTAGTCGCCGATGCGTACACCGGCGCTGGCGTCCGGGAACGACTCCAGGGTTTCCATCAGCAGGCCGTTCAGGGTCTTGGGCCCGTCTGTCGGCAGCGTCCAGCCCAGCGACTTGTTGATGTCCCGCACGCTGGCGCTGCCGTTGATGATGTAGCTGCCATCCTGCTGCGGAAAGATATCATCGATGGCTTCTGCCAGGTTGGAGGTGAATTCGCCGACGATCTCCTCGAGGATGTCCTCGAGGGTCACCAGCCCCATCACTTCGCCGTACTCATCCACCACCACCGCAATGCGCAGCTTCTGACGCTGGAAGTTCAGCAGCTGCGTATGCAGCGGCGTGCTTTCCGGCACGAAGTAAGGCTTCTCGATTTCCTTGAGCATCTGCTCCCGGTGCAGGCCGTTCTCATCGATAAAGCGACTCGTGCGCCGCATGTGCAGGATGCCGGAGATGTTGTTGATGTCGTCCTCGTATACCGGCAGGCGGGTGTATTCGGTGGACTGGATTCGCTCCAGCAATACCTCGTCCGCATCGTCCAGGTCGAGGCCGAAGACCTCGCCGCGCGGCACCATGATGTCGTCAACCGTGACCTTTTCCAGCTCCAGGATGTTGAGCAACATGCCCTGGTGGGTGTCGGGAATCATGTGGCTGGTGTCGTTGACGATGGTGCGCAGCTCGTCAGATGTCAGGCCGGATTCATTGGATGAGCGCGGATCATAGCCGAGCAGGTGCAGCAGGCTGTTGGTAATCAGGTTGACCAGCCACACCACCGGGTAGAGAAGCTTCAGCAGCGGTATCAGTACCCAGCTGGCAGGAAAGGCGATGCGCTCTGGGTTCAGGGCGGCGATCGTCTTCGGAGTCACTTCGGCGAACACCAGCACCACCAGGGTGAGAATGATCGAGCCCGCCACGATGCCGGTGTCGCCCATCAGCCGCAGGCCGACCACGGTCACGATCGCCGCGGCCAGGTTGTTGACCAGGTTGTTGCCGATGAGAATCAGGCCGATCAGCCTGTCCGGTCGCTCCAGCAGCCGGCTGGCGCGGTGCGCGCCGTGATGGTCCTGCTCCTTGAGGTGTTTCAGGCGGTAGCGGTCGAGGGCCATCATTCCGGTTTCGGAACTCGAGAAGAAGGCCGACAACAGGATCAGTACGCCAAGGATGGAAAAAAGAAGACCCAGCGGTGCTTCGTTCAAGCAGGGGTTACCAGGGAATAATAGGAATCGACATCTTGAATAATTTCCTCGCGCTGCGCAAGGTCGCGCTCAGCCGCGCTGCAGCACCAGTTCCAGCACAAACTTGCTGCCGGCGTAGGCCAGGGCCAGGGCCACGAATCCCCCCAGGGTGAAGCGGGCTGCCACCTGGCTGCGCCAGCCGAGCTGGTGATGCCCCCACAGCAGGGTGGCAAACAGCAGCCAGGCGCAGATCGACAGCACAGTCTTGTGCACCAGGTGCTGGGCGAAGATGTCGTCGAGGAAGATGAAGCCGGATGCAATCGCCAGGGTGAGCAATCCAAGGCCTACCCAGACAATCTCGAACAGCATGCTCTCCATCAACTGCAGTGGTGGCAGCAGTTGCACCAGGCCGCGGGTGTGACGGTGGCGCAGCTGGTAGTCCTGGGCGGCGACTGCGCCGGCCTGCACCGCGGCAATCGCCAGCACCGCGTAGGCCAGCACCGAGGTGCCGATGTGCGCCAGCATGCCGCCGGAGAGATCCGTCAGCAGGGCGCCGTCGGCAGGCACCAGGGCGGCAAGCATCACGGCCAGCGCCGAGATCGGGAACAGCACCACCATCAGGTTCTGCAGCGGGCGCCAGCTCAGGCTGATAAGCAGACTGATATTGACCATCCAGAAAATCAGCGAGCCGGCCCGGAACAGGCTGAAGCTCACGCCGTCATCCGCGGTCAGCCCGGAAAACGCTGCGTAGGCGTGGAGCAGCACGGCGACGCCCGCCAGCGAGTAAATCGGGGCAGGGCTCGCCTCGCTGCGGCGGGCGGCACGACGCGCCTGGAGCAGGCTGACGGCAATGTAGAGGATGGCGGCCACCAGGGCGGCGGCCGAAGCGCTGAGCATTTGGGGATCAATTCCCGGTAACGTATACTTCGTGTCTTTGTACCCATTTGCATGGGTATTGGCAAGCCGCGGCCTTCGAGCTGCGCGCAGTTTTCCCCTGGCAGGCCCATCGACAGGCGTCTGGTGCCAGCGTCAATACCCCGTTTCAGCTGTGAGCCACAAGCATGTTTGACAATCTTAGCGACCGCCTTTCCCAGAGCCTCAAGAAAATTACCGGCAAGGCGAAGCTGACCGACGACAATATCCAGGAAACCCTGCGCGAGGTGCGCATGGCTCTGCTCGAGGCCGACGTGGCCCTGCCCGTGGTCAAGGACTTTGTAGAGTCAGTGCGCCAGCGCGCCCTGGGCCAGGATGTCAGTGCCAGCCTGAGCCCTGGCCAGGCCTTCATCAAGATCGTGCAGGGGCAGCTGGAAGAGTTGATGGGCGCCGCCAATGAATCCCTCAACCTGGCGGCCAAGCCGCCGGCCGTGATCCTGATGGCAGGCCTGCAGGGTGCGGGTAAAACCACCTCCGTGGCCAAGCTTGCGCGCCATCTGCAGGAGCGCGACAAGAAGAAGGTCATGGTGGCCAGCGCCGACGTTTACCGCCCGGCTGCTATTCGCCAGCTGGAGACCCTGGCCGGTGAAGTGGGCGCCGAGTTTTTCCCCAGCGACGAATCGCAGAAGCCGGTGGCCATTGCCGAGGCGGCCCTGGCGGAGGCGAAGCTGAAATTTGCCGACGTGCTGATTCTCGACACCGCGGGTCGCCTTGCCATCGACGAGCAGATGATGGCCGAGATCGCCGAGCTGCACCGCACCATCCAGCCGGTAGAGACCCTGTTTGTGGTGGATGCCATGACCGGCCAGGACGCCGCCAACACCGCCCAGGCTTTCAATGAGGCCCTGCCCCTCACCGGCGTGGTGCTCACCAAGGTGGATGCTGACACCCGCGGCGGCGCCGCGCTGTCGGTGCGCGCCATCACCGGCAAGCCCATCAAGTTCCTCGGTGTTGGCGAGAAGACCGAGGCGCTGGACCCGTTCCACCCGGACCGCCTGGCATCGCGCATCCTCGGCATGGGCGACGTGCTGTCGCTGATCGAGGAAGCGGAGCAGAAAATTGATCGGCAGAAAGCCGAGAAGCTCGTCAAGAAGGTCAAGAAGGGCAAGCGCTTTGACCTGGAAGACTTCCGCGACCAGCTGCAGCAGCTCAACAACATGGGCGGTATTACCGGCATGCTGGACAAGCTGCCGGGCATGGGCGGCATGGCCCAGGCTGCCCAGCAGAACATGGACATGAAGCAGTTCGCCCGCATGGAAGCCATGATCAATTCCATGACTCCGGACGAGCGCCGGCGCCCGGAAATCATCCAGGGCTCCCGCAAGCGTCGCATCACCGCGGGGTCCGGTACCCAGGTGCAGGATCTCAACCGTCTGCTCAAGCAGCACAAGCAGATGGCCAAGATGATGAAGAAGATGAAGGGCGGCGGTATGCAGAAGATGATGCGCGGCCTCGGCGGCGCCATGGGCGGTGGTGGAATGCCACCCGGTGGTATGCCCCCAGGCGGCATGCCGCCATTCAAATAAGCCCCTGATAAGACTGGAAATTTCCTGTTTGCGGGGCTTTCTTTACCCCGGTGTTTCACGTAGAATACGCGCCTTTTCCGGAACCCGGCGGGTAGTCGGTGTGCGTGCTTTTAGCATTTTCGAGTCTAATAGCAGCGTTTTCCCGGCAGTAACCGTCAACATAAGGGACGTTTTAAAGACAATGGTAACTATTCGTTTGGCACGGGGTGGCTCCAAGAAGCGCCCGTTTTACCACCTGACCGTGAGTGACAGCCGCAATGCGCGCAACGGCCGCTTCATCGAGCGTGTGGGCTTCTTCAACCCGATCGCCCGCGGCCAGGAAGAGCGCCTGCGCGTGGACAGCGAGCGCGTTGACTACTGGGTTTCCCAGGGCGCACAGCTCAGCGAGCGCGTTGCAGCGCTGGTCAAGCAGTCTCGCAAGGAGCAGGCAGCGGCCTGATCCCGCTGCCCGATTCCTTTGTGTGAACAGGGTGAAGAGGGCGCAGAGGGTGAAGACCTGACGCCGGAACTGATCGTCGGCCGCATCAGCGGCGTTTACGGCATCAAGGGCTGGGTCAAGATTCACTCCTTCACGGAGCCGAACGACAACCTGTTCGGCTACCGGGATTGGAAGATTCGTCGCGGCGACTCGTGGCAAGACATCGAGTTCGACAGCGGCCGGGAGCACGGCAAGGGGCTGATAGCGCATATTGTCGGCATCGACGATCGCAACGCCGCCGAGCTTCTGAAAGGGTGTGATATTGCAGTACCGCGGGCGCAGCTG
The DNA here is from genome assembly GCA_036351375.1 of Halieaceae bacterium. Taxonomy (GTDB): domain Bacteria; phylum Pseudomonadota; class Gammaproteobacteria; order Pseudomonadales; family Halieaceae; genus JANQIO01. The sequence continues at coordinate 15,110 of JAZBOY010000010.1, read as the reverse complement.
CCCGCGCTTGAGCAGGGCGAGTACTACTGGCACCAGCTCGAGGGCCTCGCAGTCTATAGCGCGGGGCAGTGTCTCGGCAGGGTAGACCATCTGCTTGAGACCGGCGCCAACGATGTGTTGATGGTGAAGCCCTGCGAGGGAAGCATTGATTCGCGTGAGCGTCTCATTCCCTGGGTGCAGGGGCAGTATGTAAAGCAGGTCGATCTCGAGGCGGAAACGATCGAGGTGGACTGGGACCCGGAGTTCTAGGTCATGCGCATTGCGCTGGTAAGCCTGTTTCCGGAGATGTTCAGCGCCGTAAGTGATTACGGTGTGACCGGCAGGGCGGTGGAACAGGGGCAGCTTGAGCTGTTGCGCAGTAATCCAAGGGACTACGCCACCGACCGCCACGGCACCGTGGACGACCGGCCCTACGGCGGCGGGCCCGGCATGTTGATGAAGATCGACACGCTGGAGGCGGCACTGGCCAACGCTCGCGAGCAGCTCGGTGAACCGGGCGCAGGCGGGCGCCGGGTGATTTACCTGTCACCCCAGGGCCAGCGCCTGGACCATGCCCTGGTGACTGAGCTGGCGAGCCTGTCCCAGTTGGTGCTGGTGGCGGGTCGCTACGAGGGCGTGGATGAGCGCCTGCTCGAGGCCGAAGTCGACATGGAAGTCTCCATTGGCGACTACGTGCTGAGCGGCGGCGAGTTGGCCGCCATGGTGGTACTGGACGCGGTCAGCCGGCAGTTGCCGGGAGTGCTGGGTCACGAAGACTCGGCACAGCAGGACTCTTTCGCGGATGGCCTGCTGGACTGCCCGCACTACACGCGGCCTGAGGAGTACCAGGGTCGCAAGGTGCCGGAGGTGCTGCTGAGCGGCAACCATGAGCGCATACGGCGCTGGCGCCTGAAGCAGGCACTGGCGCGAACCCTGGAGCGTCGCCCCGACCTGCTGGAGCAGCGGGCGATGACGAAAGAGGAAGCAGAGCTGCTGGCCGAAGTTCGGGCGGAGCTGAAGGAACAGGCAACCTCAAGCGAGGTTGCGGAAGATTGAGAATTGAGGGCGGCGCCTGAGGGCTGCCACCCGGAGCAAGTACCAAATACTGCAACCCGCTTGCAGAGAACGACAGGAGTTCACCCATGAGCAGCAAGAACAGCATCATTTCGCAGATCGAAGCGGAACAGATGGAAAAGGACGTGCCGGAGTTCGGCCCCGGTGACACGGTGGTTGTGCAGGTCAAGGTAAAGGAAGGCAACCGCGAGCGTCTGCAGGCCTTTGAAGGCGTGGTCATCGGCAAGCGTAACCGCGGCCTGAACTCTGCTTTCACGGTTCGCAAGATCTCCCACGGTATCGGCGTCGAGCGTACCTTCCAGACCTACAGCCCGCTGGTCGACAGCATCTCTGTGAAGCGTCGCGGCGACGTGCGCCAGGCCAAGCTGTACTACCTCCGCGAGCTGAGCGGCAAGGCCGCCCGCATCAAGGAGCGCCTCTCCAAGTGAGGCCTTCCCGGGAGCCGAACCTCCCACCGAAAAGGGCGCCAATCGGCGCCCTTTTTTGTGCCCCGGTTTCTGGTGCTCTGTAGGGCGGGCGCGAACTGGGTACACCTCCTCCCCGGACACGCTACAAGCATGACATCCCTGTCTCGCTCGGCGCCGGCCGTCCCTGGCCGGCGACGGTCCGGGGAGGAGGTGTACCCAGCTCACGCCCTCTACAAAGCAAGATTCACGTGCTCCACATACGGCGGCACGAATATTGGCGCCACGCAGTCAGAGCGCGCGTGGTGCCCGGGGTCTTTCCGGGACCGTCTGCGGCCAGGAGGGCCCGGGCGGCGATCCGCGCAGTCAAGCGAGACATGGAAGTCATGCTTTTAGCGCGTCCCGGAAAGGCCCCGGGTGCCGCGCGTGCGACATGATGGCAACGAGAAATGGGAAGGACAGCCCTGCTACCATGCGCAGATGGCCACTGCTTCACCACCGAGTCCTGAGATCGAAACCTACCTCGATGCCCTGTGGATGGAGAAAGGGCTGTCCGAGAACACCCTGATGTCCTATCGGCGCGACCTGGTGCACTACCGGGACTGGCTGGAGAAGCGCGGTCAGTCGTTGCTGGCCTCCAGTGCCGGTGATCTGCAGGCTTACCTGGCCTGGCGGTCCGGGCAGCAGCGGTCGCCGCGCTCCACCGCTCGCTTCCTGTCCTGCGTGCGCGGGTTTTTCCGCTACCAGGTGCGAGAGGGGCGTCTCGAGGTAGATCCCAGTCTCGACGTAGAGAGCCCGAAGCTCGGCAGGCCCCTGCCCAAGTCCCTGAGCGAAGCGGAGGTCGAGACCTTGCTCGCCGCGCCGGACCTGGAGCTGGCTATTGAATTCCGTGACCGCACCATGCTGGAGTTGCTTTATGCCTGCGGCCTGCGGGTCAGCGAGCTGGTGGGTTTGCAGGTGTCGCAGCTTGGCATGAACCAGGGTGTGGTGCGAATTATTGGCAAGGGCGGCAAGGAGCGACTGGTGCCGGTGGGGGAGGAAGCGCTGGGCTGGTTGCAGCGCTACCTTAACGGCCCTCGGCGGGAGTTGCTGGACAGCTGTCCCAGTGAGGCCCTGTTCCCCAGTCGTCGCGGCACGCAGATGACTCGCCAGGCCTTCTGGTACCGCATCAAGCAGTACGCCAACCGGGCCGGCATTCGCTCGCCGTTGAGCCCGCACACGCTGCGCCATGCCTTTGCCACCCACCTGCTGAATCACGGGGCCGACCTGCGCGTGGTGCAACTGCTGCTGGGGCACAGCGACCTGACCACGACCCAGATCTATACCCACGTGGCCCGGCAGCGTATGAAGGACCTGCACGCCGAGCATCATCCGCGAGGCTGAATACCCGGGCGGACACGGTATAATGGCGGTTTGCAGGCAGGGAACTCCGCCGGAGAGCCGCGTTCCAATGGCCGTCAACAGAATGACCATCAACAAAGAGTCCCGGATGTCGGGCAACTGGAGAAGTCACATGCCGTTTCAATATTCTCGCCGCTGCTGGCGCGCACTCCTGCCGCTGTTACTGGTGCTGGTGGCGCCCGCCTTCGCCGAGGAATCCCCGGAGGCCGTCATCGCTGCCAAAATCGGCCAGGCCCGCCCGGACCTCTTGGTTGAGGCAGTGCGCCCCAGCGTCGCCACCGGCCTCTACGAGGTCGACATTAAAGGCGGCCTGACGGTGTACAGCACCGCAGATGGCGATTTCTTTGTGCTCGGCGACCTGTTTGCAGTGGGTATCGATGGCCTGGTTAATGTGTCCGAGCAGCAGCGTGACCTGGTCCGCAAGGAGATGCTCGCCGAGGTGTCTGCCGAGGACATGATCATCTTTGCCGCAGACGGTGAGCGCCGCGGCGTGGTGACGGTATTCACCGATGTCGACTGCTTCTACTGCCAGAAGCTGCACCAGGAAGTGCCCACCCTCAACAAGATGGGTGTTGAAGTGCGCTACCTGGCCTACCCGCGGGCCGGTGTTGGCAGCGATTCCTTCCGCAAGATTGCCAGCGCCTGGTGTGCCGAGAACCCCCAGCAGGCGATCACCAGCCTGAAGAACCGTCAGGAGATCCCCGAGAACGTCTGCCCGGGTAACCCGGTGGCTGACCAGTTCATGCTGGGCCAGCAGGCGGGCGTGCGCGGTACCCCGGCACTGGTGCTGGAGAGCGGCCAGCTGCTGCCCGGCTATATGTCCGCGGAAGACCTTACCCAGCGGATGGGCATCAACTAGCTTTAGTCTCCCGTCCTCGCCCCTGTGGCCGCGTTGACAGGGGCGGACGGCGTCAGTAATGTGGCCCGCTTCGAGCATTCCGCCGCGGCGTTTGGGATAACGCCGGCTACCCTTTGCTGACCTGGAAAGACGTGGAACAACAATTCAAGCGCATCGAGCGCCTGCCCCCATACGTTTTCAACATTATTGGTGACCTGAAGCAGCAGGCCAGGGCGGCAGGGGAAGATGTCATCGACTTCGGTATGGGCAACCCCGACCAGCCCACGCCTCAGCATATTGTCGACAAGCTCACTGAAACCGCCCAGCGCAAGGACACTCATCGCTATTCCCAGTCCAAGGGCATTCCGCGCCTGCGGCGTGCCATCTGCGAATGGTACCGGGAGCGCTACCAGGTCGAGCTGAACCCGGATACGGAAGCCATTGTCACCCTGGGTTCAAAGGAGGGCCTCGCACACCTGGCGCTGGCGACCACCGGCCCGGGAGACACCATCCTGGTGCCCAACCCCTCTTACCCGATTCACCCGTACGGCTTTGTGATCGCCGGAGCCGACATCCGCCATGTGCCGATGCGCGGCGACGGTACGTTTTTCCCGGAGCTGGAAAACGCCATCCGCAACAGCTGGCCCACGCCCAAGATGCTGGTGCTCAATTTCCCCAGCAATCCGACCACGCACTGTGTGGAGCTCGATTTCTTCGAGAAGGTGGTTGCCATTGCCCGGGAGTACAACATCTGGGTGGTGCAGGACCTGGCCTACGCCGACCTCTGTTTCGATGGCTATGTGGCGCCCACCATCCTGCAGGTGCCCGGCGCCATGGAAGTGGCGGTGGAATTTTTCTCGCTGTCCAAAAGCTACAACATGCCCGGCTGGCGGGTGGGATTCTGCTGCGGCAACCCGGAGCTGGTCGGCGCCCTGGCGCGGATGAAATCCTACCTCGACTACGGCATGTTCACGCCGGTGCAGGTGGCGGCCATCTCCGCCCTCGAGGGAGACCAGGGCTGTGTGGCGGATATTCGCCAGCTCTACCAGGATCGCCGCGATGTACTGTGTGCCGGGCTCAACGCCGCGGGCTGGCCGGTGGAGCCGCCCAAGGGCACCATGTTCGTGTGGGCGGAAATCCCGGCCTGCTACCGGGACATGGGCTCCATCGAATTCAGCAAGAAGCTGCTGGTCGACGCCAAGGTCGCGGTGTCACCCGGCGTGGGCTTCGGCGAATACGGCGAGGGCTTTGTGCGTTTCGGGCTGATCGAGAACGAGCACCGCACCCGCCAGGCAATAAGGAATATCAAGCGCATGATTCGCAAGGACGGATTCGCCGAATGAAAACGGTCAAGGTAGGCCTCTGCGGCCTCGGCACGGTCGGTGCAGGCACGTTCAAGCTGCTGGCCGCCAACGAGACGGAGATCGCTGATCGCGCCGGCTGCCAGGTCACGGTGGCCCACGTCGGCGCCCGCCGTGACAAACCGGAATGCCCCACCGGTTCGGTGCCGGTCAGCCGCGACCTGATGGACGTGGCCGCCGACCCGGATATCGACATCCTGGTGGAACTGATCGGCGGCACCGATACTGCCCTGGAACTGGTGCGCGCGGCCATCGCCAACGGCAAGCACGTGGTCACCGCCAACAAGGCGCTGATCGCCGAGCACGGTAACGAACTGTTCGCCACGGCGGCCAAGGCCGGCGTGTCGATCGGTTACGAAGCGGCGGTGGCCGGCGGCATACCCATCATCAAGGCGCTGCGCGAAGGGCTGGCGGCCAATCGCATTCAGTGGCTTGCCGGCATCATCAATGGCACCGGCAACTTCATTCTCAGCGAGATGCGCGACAAGGGCCGGGAGTTTGCCGATGTGCTGGCGGAAGCCCAGGCCCTGGGTTACGCAGAGGCCGACCCCACCTTTGATGTGGAAGGTATCGATGCGGCACACAAGCTGGTGATCCTGGCCGCCATCGCCTTCGGCATGCCGCTGGAATTCGACAAGGTCTATACGGAAGGCATTTCCGACATCGCGACCGTGGACGTCGACTACGCCGAGGAGCTCGGCTATCGCATCAAGCACCTCGGCATCGCCCGCCGTACCGACAAGGGCATCGAGCTGCGGGTACACCCCACGCTGATCCCGGAGAAGCGGCTGCTGGCCAACGTCAACGGGGTGAAGAACGCGGTGCTGGTGGAAGGCGACGCGGTCGGTCCGACGCTTTACTACGGCGCCGGGGCCGGCGCTGAACCCACCGCCTCAGCGGTGGTGGCGGATATCGTCGACCTGTCTCGCAGCCTTGCGCTCGAACAGGCCCCTGCGGTGGCGGAACTCGGTGTACGCAGCGAGGCCATTGTGCGTCAGCCGATCCTGGCTATCGAGGATGTGGAGACCGCCTGGTACCTGCGCATGACCGCCGAGGACAAACCCGGCGTGCTGTCCGATGTGGCCAGCATCTGCAGTCGAGCCGGTGTCAGTATCGAAGCCCTGATCCAGAAAGAGCCCGCCGAGGGTGAGACCCGTGTTCCAGTGATCATACTGACTAACCGCACCCGGGAAGGGGAGCTGATCCGGGTGGCGAGTGAAATCGAAGCGCTGGATACTATTGCAGGCCACATCACCCGGATTCGGGTAGAGAGCCTCGACGGATGAAATACATCAGCACCCGCGGCGACGCACCGGCCCTGAATTTTGAGGAAGTCCTGCTGGCCGGGCTGGCCAGCGACGGCGGCCTCTACCTGCCGGAGAGCCTGCCCCGTTTCAGCGAGGCCCAGCTCGACGCCATGCGCGCTATGAGCTACCCGGAGCTGGCCTTCGAAATCATGCTGCCCTTTGTGGAAGACAGCATCCCCCGCGACGACTTCAAAGCTATCGTTGATGACTGCTACAGCGTGTTCCGGCACGAGGCCGTTGCGCCGCTGGTGCAACTGGGGCCGAACGAGTGGGTGCTGGAGCTGTTCCATGGCCCGACCCTGGCCTTCAAGGACTTTGCCCTGCAGCTGCTGGGCCGCCTGCTGGATTACGTGCTGGAGCGCCAGCACCGCAAGGTCGTCATCATGGGAGCCACCTCCGGTGACACCGGCTCTGCCGCCATCGAGGGTTGTCGCCGTTGCAGCAACATCGACATCTATATCCTCCATCCGCACCAGCGGGTGTCCGAAGTACAGCGCCGGCAGATGACCACCGTCCCCGGTGAGCGCATTCACAACATCGCCCTCGAGGGCAACTTCGACGATTGCCAGGCGGCGGTAAAGGCCAGCTTCGGAGACCAGGGTTTCCTGCCGGAGGCGCGCAGCCTGGTGGCGGTGAACTCCATCAACTGGGCGCGCATCATGGCACAGATCGTCTACTACGTGTATGCGGCGCTGGCCCTGGGCGGACCCCAGCGGCCGGTGTCCTTCTCCGTACCCACCGGCAACTTCGGCGATATATTCGCCGGCTACCTGGCCCGCAATATGGGGCTGCCGGTGTCGCAGTTGGTGATTGCCACCAATCGCAACGATGTCCTGCACCGCCTGCTGACTACTGGAGCTTATGCCCGTACCGAGTTGCACCAGACCCTGAGCCCGAGCATGGACATTACCGTGTCGAGCAACTTCGAACGCCTGATGTTTGATCTCTATGACCGCGACGCCGCGGCAGTGGCCGACCTGATGCACCGCTTCAAGGATGCCGATATCCAGCTGTCCGGCGCCGCCATGGAGCGACTCGGCAGTCTGTTTTCCAGCCAGTGCGTCAGCGACGAGGAAACCACGGCGATCATCGGCGAGGTTTACCGCCGCAACGAATACCTGCTCGACCCGCATTCGGCCATCGGCTTCAAGGCGGCGCAGGATTGTCGACGCGACGCGGCGGTTCCGATGGTTACCCTGGCGACTGCGCATCCCGCCAAGTTTCCGGCTGCGGTGGCAGCGGCCGGCGTCGGCGTCGAGCCGGCCCTGCCGGCACATATGGCCGATCTGTTTGAGCGCGAGGAGCGTTTCGACGTGCTTCCCAACGATCTCGCCGCAGTGCAGGCCTTCATGGCGGAGCACCTGTCCGCCTGACCATGGCGCAGGCGATACGGCGACGAACCTCGGCCGGCCGCCTGGCCGGTGATTTGCACCCGGTGCTCGAGCGGGTGTTTACAGCGCGCGGTATCGAAGATCTGGATGATTTGTCGCTGGGCCTGGACCGGCTGCTGCCGCCTAGCGAATTTGCCGGCCTCAAGCAGGCGGCAGCGCTGCTGGCCGATTGCCTGGAGGCGCGACAGAGAATCCTGATTGTCGGGGATTTCGACGCCGACGGCGCGACCAGTACCGCGGTAGGTGTCACCCTGCTGCGAGCCATGGGCGCGGCCTCGGTGGACTACCTGGTGCCGAACCGCTTTGATTACGGTTACGGCCTGACCCCGGAAATCGTCGAACTGGCCCGGGAACGTTCCCCGCACCTGATCGTGACCGTGGACAACGGTATTTCCAGTCTCGAGGGGGTGGCGAGGGCAGGGGAGCTGGGCATTCGTACCCTGGTCACCGACCACCACCTGCCGGGCCGTGAGCTGCCCGCCGCCGACGTGATCGTCAATCCGAACCAGCCTGGCTGTGGCTTTCCCAGCAAACACCTGGCGGGGGTGGGGGTCATCTTTTACGTCATGTCGGCGCTGCGACAGGAGCTGCGGGCGCGTGACTGGTTTGCCCGCGAGGGGATCGAGGCGCCGGCGTTGGCCTCGGTGCTGGACCTGGTTGCCCTGGGTACGGTGGCGGACGTTGTGCCGCTGGACCGCAACAACCGAATCCTCGTGCAGCAGGGCCTGCTGCGTATTCGCGCCGGCCAGACCCGGCCGGGCATCGAGGCGTTGCTGAGCATTGCCGGGCGATCGTTGCACCGGGCGGTGGCCTCGGACCTGTCCTTCGCGGTGGCCCCGCGACTGAATGCCGCCGGGCGCCTGGACGATATGTCGATAGGCATTGCCTGCCTGCTGTCAGACAGTCCGGCCGAGGCCAATCTTTATGCCCAGCAACTCGACGACTTCAATCGCGATCGCCAGCAGATCGAGCGCAGCATGCAGGACGAGGCGGCGGCTGCCCTCGCGTCACTGGACCTGGCCGACGCCGACAGCCTGCCCAACAGCATCTGCTTGTACCAGCCCGGCTGGCACCAGGGCGTGGTTGGGATCCTTGCCTCCCGGGTCAAGGAGCGTTGGCATCGACCGGTGATTGCCTTTGCCGATGCTGACGACGGCAGCATCAAGGGATCCGCTCGCTCCATTCCCGGCCTGCACATTCGTGACGTGCTGGATCGGGTGGCCAGTGCCGAGCCGGGGCTGGTCAGCAAATTCGGCGGCCACGCGATGGCCGCGGGACTGTCACTGCCGCGAGAGCATTACCAGCGTTTTGCTGAAGCGCTGGAGACAGTGGTGAGTGACTGGATCGACGATGTGGAATTACAGGCGGTGGTAGAGAGTGACGGTGAGCTCGCCGGTGGGGAGTTGCAGCTCGACCTGGCCCGGCAGCTGCGTTACGCCGCGCCCTGGGGCCAGCATTTTCCCGAGCCCGTGTTCGACGGCGTGTTTGCGGTAGTGCATCAGCGCATCGTCGGAGAGAAGCACCTCAAGCTGGTGCTCTCGCCCGACGGGCACCCCGATTGCCTGCTGGATGCCATCGCCTTCAATGTCGACACCGGCATCTGGCCCAGCGACGGGGTCGAACGTGTCGAAGTGGCCTATCGCCTGGACTGCAACTACTACCGTGGTGAGGAGCGCCTGCAGCTCATGATCGAGGTGCTGAGACCGGCTTGACCGCGGTGCACAACCGGGGTTTAGATAAAGCGATGTGCGACTCATTTCAAGCCGACAGTATGCTTGCGATTAGCGGTAGGGGACGCGAGGTGCGGCACCGGTGAATAGCTGCTGCGACGAACCGGCAGACACCGGCACCGATCACTGCGCCTCCCATGCGCAGCGCCGGGACTGGTTCCTGGTCGGTGTCACCGGTGCGGTTACCGTTCTCTACCTGTTCGGGCTGGCCATACCCCATGGCGAGGCCTGGTACGCGATGCTCTCTCACGGGGTGGTCGAGCTCTTCAACAAGATGTGGTGGGGGCTGGCGATTGGTGTGGTATTCGTCGGCCTGCTGGCGCGCATTCCTCGCGACCTGGTGATGTCCGTGCTGGGGCATCGGGACGGGTTTACGTCGCTGTTGCGCGCGACCCTGGCCGGCGTATTACTGGACCTTTGCAGCCACGGCATACTGGCCGTGGGGATGAAGCTCTATGAGCGCGGTGCCTCGACGGGGCAGGTGATGGCCTTCCTGCTGGCCAGCCCCTGGAACTCCTTTTCACTGACCCTGATCCTGTTCGGGCTGATCGGCGTGGGCTGGACCCTGCTGTTCATCCTGCTGTCGCTGGTCATCGGCCTGGTGAGCGGGCTGGTCTTCGATGCGCTGGTACGGAGCGGCACATTGCCCGACAACCCGCACCGCGAAAAGCTCAACCCGGATGCGCGCTTCCCCGACCTCTGGACCGAGTTCAGGGCGGACTGGGCGTTTTCCGTTGCGGGCACCGGCCGGCTGCTGGTCGACGGTTTCAAGGGCGCCCGGGTGGTCATTCGCTGGGGGCTGTTCGGCATCCTGCTGGCATCCGCCATTCGCGCCGCGGTGCCGCCCGAGCAGTTTGCCGCCTGGTTCGGCGCCAGCGTGTCTGGCCTCTGGTTGACCCTGCTGGCCGCCACTGTTGTGGAGGTGTGTTCGGAAGGCACCACGCCGGTGGCGGCGGATATCATGAACCGTGCCGGCGCACCGGGTAACGCCTTCACTTTCCTGATGGCCGGCGTCGCCACCGATTACACCGAGATCATGTCGATTCGCGATACCACCGCCTCCTGGAAGATCGCCCTGTTCCTGCCGCTGGTGACCCTGCCGCAGGTGCTGGCCATCGGCGCCCTGTTGAACCAGTTTTGAGGCCTGCGCTACAATGCGCCGCCCTTTCACGGACCCCTGAAAATCCATGCTGGAAATTGCCCCCCTGCTGCAAACCCTGAAGGAAATCGACGAGCGCACTGATGTGCTTAGGGGGTATCTTTGACTACGCTTATCGCAAAGACAGGCTCGCCGAAGTAGAGCTGGAACTGGCCGAACCCAGCGTCTGGGACGACCCGGAACGGGCCCAGGACCTGGGCCGCGAGCGCGCTGCCCTGGAGGCAGTGGTCAAAACCATCGAAGACCTCAGTACCGGCGCCAGTGACGCCACCGACCTGCTGCAGATGGCGGCGGAGGAAGACGACGAGGCCACCGTCGAGGACATTCGCAAGGAAATCCAGGGCCTCGAAGCTCGTCTCGAGCAGCTCGAATTCCGGCGCATGTTTGCCGGTGAGATGGACCCCAACAATGCCTACCTCGACATCCAGGCCGGCTCCGGTGGTACCGAGGCCCAGGACTGGGCCGAGATGCTGCTGCGCATGTACCTGCGCTGGGGTGAAGCTCATGACTTCAAGACCACCCTGGAGGAAGTGTCCTCCGGTGAAGTAGCGGGCGTAAAGAGCGCCACAATTCGCTTCGAGGGTGAGTACGCCTTCGGCTGGCTGCGCACCGAGACCGGCGTGCACAGGCTGGTGCGCAAGTCACCGTTCGATTCCGGCAACCGCCGCCACACGTCCTTCAGTTCGGTGTTCGTGTCGCCGGAAATCGACGACAGCGTCGAGATCGAAATCGACCCCTCCGATGTGCGCACCGACACCTACCGGGCATCCGGTGCCGGCGGCCAGCACGTCAACAAGACCGACTCGGCCGTGCGCCTGACTCACGAGCCTTCGGGAATCGTGGTGCAGTGCCAGAGCGAGCGCTCCCAGCACCAGAACCGCGACAAGGCCTGGAAGATGCTGCGCGCCCGACTCTACGAGCAGGAGATGCTGAAGCGCGCCGAGGCGGCCCAGGCCATGGAAGACAGCAAATCGGATATCGGCTGGGGCAGCCAGATCCGCTCCTACGTGCTGGATGACCAGCGCGTGAAGGACCTGCGTACCAACATCGAAACCTCGAATACCCAGGCGGTGCTGGACGGCGATATCGACCAGTTTATAGAAGCCTCCCTGAAAAAAGGCCTGTAGAGGGGGCGTAAGGACAGACCATGAGTGACGAGCAGCAGTCAGCAGCCGAAGACGAGAACAAGCTGGTAGCGGAACGCCGCGCCAAGCTGGCGACTCTGCGCGAGCAGGGCCCGGCCTTTCCCAATGATTTCCGCCGCAGCGCCTGGGCAGGCGAGTTGCAGCAACGCTTCGTCGATGCAGACAAACCCAGCCTGGAGGCCGCCGCCGAGGAATTTGCCGTTTGCGGCCGCCTGATCCGCAACCGCGGTGCGTTCCTGCTGATACAGGACGGCAGCGGCGAGATTCAGCTCTACGTGGATCGCAAGGGCCTGGACGAGGAAACGCTGGCCGCGATCAAGAGCTGGGACCTCGGCGATATAGTCGCCGCTCGCGGGCCGCTGTACCGCTCCGGCAAGGGCGACCTGTACATCAACATGGCGGAAGCCCGGCTGTTGACCAAGGCGCTGCGGCCACTCCCGGACAAATACCACGGACTGGCGGACCAGGAGCTGCGCTACCGGCGTCGCTACGTTGACCTGATCGTCAACCCGGAATCCCGCGAGGTGTTCCGCAAGCGCTCCGCTATCATCGACTGTATTCGACGCTTTATGCAGGCTCGCGAATTCATGGAGGTGGAGACCCCCATGATGCAGCAGATTCCCGGTGGCGCCGCTGCCCGCCCGTTCAAGACTCACCACAACGCGCTGGACCTGGACATGTACCTGCGCATCGCTCCGGAGCTGTACCTGAAGCGGTTGACGGTGGGCGGCTTCGAGCGGGTGTTCGAGATCAACCGCAATTTCCGCAACGAGGGACTGTCTACCCGACACAACCCCGAGTTCACGATGCTGGAATACTACTGGGCGTTTGCCGATTACAACGACGCCATGGACCTGACCGAGGACATGATGCGCGAGCTGGCCCGTGAAGTGTTGGGCAGCACCACCGTGCACTACCAGGGCACCGACTACGACCTCGGCCAGCCCTTCCAGCGCATGACGGTGTTCGATTCCATCCTGCACTTCAACCAGGACATCGATGCCGCCCAGCTCGGCGACGAGGCAGGTGCGCGGCGGATCGCCGAGGGCCTCGGCATCCCACTCAAGGACAGCTGGGGGCTGGGCAAGGTGCAGCTGGAAATTTTTGAGAAGACGGTGGAAGACCGCCTGGACCAGCCCACCTTTATTACCGAGTACCCCACCGAGGTATCACCGCTGTCGCGCCGCAACGATGACAATCCCTTCGTTACCGACCGCTTTGAATTCTTCGTGGCCGGCCGTGAGTTGGCCAACGGCTTCTCCGAGCTGAATGACCCTGAAGACCAGGCCGAACGCTTTCGCTCCCAGGTCGCGGAAAAGGAAGCCGGCGACCTGGAAGCGATGCATTACGATGAGGATTACATCACCGCGCTGGAATACGGTTTGCCGCCAACGGTGGGAGAGGGCATCGGAATCGACCGTTTGGTGATGTTTTTGACCGACAGTCCTTCAATTCGTGACGTACTTCTCTTCCCACACATGCGTCCTGAGTGACAGGGGGCGCGGCAGCAGGCTATTATCGGCGGGATGAGAATTACCCTGACAATAGCGCTTGCCACACTGCTGATCGCCTGTGGAGGCCAGCCCGAGAAGGAACAGGTTGCCGCCGCTGAAACCGCCGGAGAGGACGTTCCCGAACTCAACCTGAACCTGCCGGGCCCTGATTGCGCCTGCCAGGTGGAGCAGGACAATTACACGTTCCTGGAGCGCGGTTTGCAGTCCATCGAGGAGCGCGCCTACCTGGAAGCCCTGCAGTATTTTCAGCGCTACCAGCGTATTGAAAAATCCGAGCTGGCGGCGGTGGAGTCGGGTATTGCCATTGCCTACCTCAGCATCCTCCCGGACAGCCCGATCTTCGACCGCGATGCCGCCCGTGACGCCTACACCAGGTTGCAGCCGCGCATCACGGATGACATGAAGCTTCACACCGAGGTGCAGCTGATGCAGGCTTCCATGGACTCCTTCCTGGACATGTATACGCAGGTGGATCGCCTGAAGCAGACCAACTTCAGTTTGCGGGCGGAACTGGAGAAGCGCGAGGAAGCGATCAAGCGGCTTCGTGATCTGACTCTGGGACGTGAACCTGAAGCGGCAGGACTACTCGGAAATTAGTACCGCACCCCGGCTCGCTCTCGACGCTGATTGAGCCACCCATCATCTCGCAGTAATCCTTGCAAATTGCCAGGCCAAGGCCGGTGCCACCGTAGTTTGCGGTGGTCGACTTGTCGGCCTGCACAAAGGCGTCGAAGACCTTGGCCTGTTGCTCCTCCGACATGCCGATGCCGGTATCTTCCACCTCGAACAGGACCAGGGCATCGTTGCCTTCGAGGCTCGCGGCGCGCACGGTGATCAGCCCGTCCTTGGTGAACTTGCAGGCATTGCTCAGCAGGTTGATAAAAATCTGGCGGAACTTGGTGGCGTCGTTGAACAGCATGGGCAGGCTGTCGTCCACCTCCATCTCCAGGCGGTTGCTGTTGTTGCCCAGCTGCGGCTGGATGGCGTGGCAGGATTGCTCGAGCAGCTCCGGCGCGCTGAAGCTCTCCGGGTAGAGTTCGATCTTGCCGGTCTCGATCTTGGAGAGGTCGAGGATGTCGTTGATCAATGCCAGCAGCTGCTTGCCGGACACGATGATCTTGTCGAGGTCATTCTTGAACTGGTCGCGGTCGGTTACGCCGCCGTCATCGACCTCGTCATAAAGCATTTCGCTGTAGCCAATGATGGCGTTGAGCGGCGTACGCAACTCGTGGCTGACGTTGGCCAGGAAACTGCTCTTGGCTTCGTTGGCGCGGTCGGCGTCTTCCTTGGCCTGGTTCACCTCCTCGATGGCGTTGCGCAGCTTCGCCGACATGTCGTTGAAGGCCTTGGCCAGTTCGCCGATCTCGCCGGCGTCCTCGATGCCGTCGATGCGGTAGTTCAGGTCTCCCGAACCGATGCGCAGCGTGCCGGTCTTGAGGCGGCTGAAGGAATTGTTGGTGTAGCGGATCAGGAAGAAGCCGAGGATACTCGACAGCAGGACCGAGGCAACAAAGCTGATGGCGGTGATGCGGTCGGTCAGTGAGATGGTCTGGTCAATAATGGTGGCCTGCTGGTCCGAGATGAAACTCTGCCGGTCTTCCAGCACCACCAGTTTCTCGCGCACGTCGTCGTACATCTCCGGCACATCCGGCGCCGGGTAGGGCGAGTTCCAGCCGCTGTCGTTGTAGTTGCGGTAGAACTCGCGCCAGGCGGGCAGGAGTTGCTCGGTGGCCTGCCACAGGGCCTGGTACTGGGGCCGAGTGACTTCGTGGGTGGTGCGACCGAGCCGGGCCACGGCATCGCTGAT
>JAZBOY010000009.1:0-5028 GCA_036351375.1 Halieaceae bacterium | reverse complement strand
CCACAGCAGGTCGCGCAGCAGGGTCTCCATGCGCTCGGCCTGCTGCTGCATCTGCAGCATGGGTTGCTGCAAGCGAGTCTCACGGCCCAGGTCGGTATCCATCAGGGTGAGCAGGTAACCGGAGATGACCGTCAGTGGAGTACGCAGCTCGTGCGAGACATTGGCGACGAAGTCGCGGCGCATTTTCTCGAGCTGCTGCTCGCGGGTGACGTCGCGACAGAACATCAGCCGGCTGCCGCGGCCGAAGGCGGTGATTTCCACCTGCAACTGCAGGTTGGCATCAAGCGGGCTCTCGATCAACAGCGGCTGCTGGTAGTCGCCGCCGGTGAAATAGGCACTGAAATTTGGCACTCGCAGCAGGTTGACGATGGCCTGCCCCCGGTCGCGGGGGTATTGCAGCCCCAGCAGCTCCTGGGCGGCAGAGTTGCTCCACTCGATATTGGCGGAGGGGTCGATAAGCACCGCGGCGTCCTTGAGGGCGGCCAGGGAATCGCGCAGGTAGCTGACCGCCGTCTGCAGGCGATCGCGCTCCTCGCGGTCGTGGCGTTGCAGGCGGTAGATACTGTCGAAGAACTCGCCCCACAGCCCGCGCGCTTCGGGCGGCTCCACGTCCGGGCGACGCATCCAGTCCGACACCCGGCGCAGTTGGTTGAGCCAGTAGATGACCAGCAGCAACGCGGCGAAGGCCAGCGCTTCCAGGCCGTAGCCGGCAGCGGTCCCCAGACCGACGACTACCAGAAAATAGAATGCGACCTTACGAAATTCTTTCCACCAGCTGGTGGTGGCCACTATAAGGCGACCCCGCGCGCCGAGAAGCGGTAGCCGGTGCCACGCACAGTCTGGATCAGGCGACTGTAATCGTGGTTGTCAGTCTGCAGCGATTTGCGCAGGCGGCGGATATGCACGTCGACAGTACGCTCCTCCACATAGACATTGGCACCCCACACCTGGTCCAGGAGCTGGTTGCGAGTGTAGGCCCGCTCCGGATGTGACATAAAAAACTGCAGCAGGCGAAACTCGGTAGGACCGACATCAATCAGGTCGCCTCCGAGGAAAATACGCTTGGAGTCGCTGTCCAGGGTGAGCTCTGCCACCTGCAGCGTGGACTCCTCTACCCCGCCGGTGCTGCGGCGCAGCAGCGCGCGGATACGGGCGATCAGCTCGCGCGGCGCGAAGGGCTTGGTGATGTAATCATCGGCGCCCACGTCGAGACCCTGTATCACGTTGTCTTCGGTGGTCTTCGCAGTCAGCATGATAACCGGCAGGTCCTTGGTCGCGTCGTTGCGCTTGAGGCGGCGCAGCAGCTCGAGGCCGCTGCCGCCCGGCAGCATCCAGTCCAGCAGCACAATATCCGGGCGGTCGTCGACAATGACCTGGTAGGCGGACTGTATGTTGTCTGCCTCGAGGCAGTTGAATTCGGCGATCTCCAGTGCCATGCGCAGCATGTCGCGGATGGCGAATTCATCGTCGACAATGAGTACCGTGCGGTCAGTCATGTGACAGTTTTCCCTTCGGATAAGCGAGACACGGTATTAAAAGTCCCAATTATTACCTCATTATGACAGGGCTCACCCGGTGATACACCCCGGGCCAGACTCACCAGGGCCACCAACCGTCATCCTTCAGGTCCTCCTCACAGCCCTGCAGCTGGGTGGCGTAGCGCGAAGACTGGCGTGACACCTTCTTCGCAACATCCTTCAGCCATTGCTTGCTCTTGAAGCTGCGCTTGTTAAAGCCCCCGTGGCCCTCGTGGTAGGCCAGGTACAGATGGTAGGGATCGTCTTTCTTGATGCCGCTGCGGCGATAGCTCTGGTGGTTGTACCAACCGATAAAGTCGATGGAATCGCCGAAGTCGTCGCGATCGGCGCCATAGTTGCCGGCGTCCCGCTGGTAGATCTCCCAGGTCTCTTCAAGGGCCTGGGTATAGCCGTAGGAGTTTGACGGTCGCGGCCCGGGGATCACCCACAGAATCTTCTTGCGCGGCGGCTTGGCCTTGGCGCGAAAACGCGACTCCTGGTGCATGATGGCCATCATCACCGGAATCGGGCTGCCCCAGCGCTTGCGCGAGTCATCGGCGTCGTCGTACCAGTCGTCTTTCTCGCGGAAGATCTTGCAGATGTTATTCACATCAGAGGGCGGCGAGGTTGTGCACCCTCCCAGCGCCAGTGCCGCGAGCAGCAGCGGCGCGACCAACGCCCTGCCGCGTTCAGCCCCGGTCACAGGCTGACCCCGTGCTGATCCAGCAGCGCCAGGAAGGCCTGCTCGTCGATCACCTCGATACCCAGCTCCTCGGCTTTGGTGAGCTTGGAACCGGCACCGGGGCCTGCGACTACGCAGCTGGTCTTGCCGGATACGCTGCCGGCTACTTTGGCGCCGAGCTGCTGCAGGGCGGCCTTGGCACCGTCGCGACTGGTGGCCTCCAGGCTGCCGGTGACCACCCAGGTCTGTCCTGCCAGCGGCAGTTCGCCCGCATCAGCCACCGCGACCTTTTCCCAGGCCACGCCGGCCTTCACCAGCGCATCGATCACCGCGAGGTTCTGCTCTGCATCCAGGAACTGGCGAATGTGGTCGGCCACCACCGGGCCCACGTCGTCGACCTCCAGCAACGCCTCTTCGCTGGCCTCGATGATCGGCGCCAGGTCACCGAAGTGATTGGCGAGATTGAGTGCCGTCGCCTCCCCGACTTCGCGTATTCCCAGCGCGAAGATGAAGCGCGCCAAGCTGGTTTTTTTGCTGGCGTCCAGGGCGTCGACCAGGTTCTGTGCCGACTTCTCCGCCATGCGCTCCAGACCGGCCAGCTGCTCGACAGTGAGGCCGTAGAGATCCGCCGCATTCTCCACCAGGCCCTCGTCTACGAGCTGTTCCACCAGCTTGTCGCCAAGCCCTTCGATGTCCATGGCCCGGCGGGAGGCAAAATGTTTGAGCGACTGCTTGCGCTGGGCCTGACAGACCAGCCCACCGGAGCAGCGCATCACCGCTTCACCCTCGATCTGCTCCACCGGCGAATCACAGACCGGGCAGTTGGACGGGAAGCGGATATCGGTAGCGTCGTCCGGCCGCTCGCTCTCGATGACTGACACCACCTGGGGAATCACATCGCCCGCCCGGCGCACGATGACGGTATCACCCTTCTTCACCCCCAGCCGCTCAATCTCGTCGCGGTTGTGCAGGGTGGCGTTGCTGACCGTCACGCCGCCCACAAACACCGGCTCCAGACGCGCCACCGGGGTTATGGCGCCGGTGCGGCCCACCTGGAATTCCACATCCAGCAAGCGCGTGCTTTCCTCCTGGGCGGGGAACTTGCGGGCAATAGCCCAGCGCGGCGCGCGGGACACAAAACCCAGCTCCTGCTGAAGGCCGATATCGTTGACCTTGAAGACAATACCGTCGATGTCGTAAGCCAGCTGGTCGCGCCGGCCAGCCAGGCGGTCGTAGTAGGCGTCGCAACCCGCCACGCCCTCAACCACGTCGGACTCGCTGTTGATGCGCAGCCCCCACTGTTGAAGCTTGAGGAGAATATCCGACTGGCGTTCAGGCCAGTCCAGTTCAGCGGGCACACCTTCCACCACACCGACGCTGTAGCAGCACATCTGCAGGGGCCGGGAGGCGGCGATCTTCGGGTCGAGCTGCCGGAGGGTGCCGGCGGCGGCATTGCGCGGGTTGACGAACAGTTTGCCGCCATCGGCCCGGGCCTGTTCATTCATGGCCGCGAAGCCGTCCCGCGGCAGGTAGACCTCGCCGCGCACCTCCAGCTTGGCGGGGTGGCCCTCGCCCATGAGCTTGAGCGGTATGGACTGCACGGTGCGGATGTTGTGGGTAATGTCCTCGCCGGTGCGACCATCACCCCGGGTGGCGCCACGTTCCAGCACGCCGTCACGGTACAGCAGGCTGACAGCGATGCCGTCGAGCTTGGGCTCGCAGGCGTACTCTATTTCCTCATCGCGCTTCAGGCGCTGGCGTATGCGTCGGTCGAACTCCAGCATCTCGTCGGCGCTGAAGGCGTTGTCCAGCGACAGCATGGGCAGTTCGTGCTGCACCTGCTTGAACTCGGTGAGTGGCTCGGCGCCGACCCGGCGCGAGGGGGAATCCTCTGTTACCAGCTCCGGGTGGTCCGCCTCCAGCGCCTTGAGCTTGCGCATCAACCGGTCATAGCTGGCATCAGGAATGCTGGGCTCATCCAGCACGTAGTAGCGATAGTTGTGCTCGCGCAGCTGCGCGCGCAGGGATTCTATTTCATCGGCGACTGCGGATGACCCGGACGCGCTCATCTTGTCTAGCGCCCCGCCTGGGCCAGCAACTTGCGTTCGAGGTCACGAATGCGCTGGCGCATGTGCTCCAGCGTCTGGCGAGTGGTGGCGCTGCGGCTCTCATCGAGCACGTCACCACCGAGGTTTTCGGCCACACCGCGGGCGGTTTCCAGCATCTGCTCAAAGGCTCCCATCATGTCGCGTGGGCCCGGCAGGGTCAGGAAGAAGATCAGCCCCGTGGTGGAGAAGTCGGACATCTTGTCGATGTCAAACACCCCGGGCTGCAGCATGTTGGCGACGCTGAACTGGATGGCGCCGCGCCCGGCGGATTCCTCGTGGCGATGGAAGAAATCCATATCGCCAAAGCGCAGGTTATAGGCCAGCAGCACCTGCAGGATGTCTTCGCCGCTGAAGCCGCTCTCGTCACGGGACACCACGTGCAGCATCAGCACCTCATTGGGAATGTCTGCGGCAGGCGATCCTGCGGTAGCCGATGCTGCGGCAGAAGCGGGCCGCTCATCATCCGCAGTGATGCCATCCAGCAGATCCAGGTTTTCCCCTGCAGCGCGGTCTGCGCCCGCAGACAGTGGAGTGGCGTCCGCGTCAGCGGCGTGGGCTTCGCTCACGGCGGGCTGAGGATCGAACAGGGGATCGGGCCGCTCAGCGGTATCGGTCAGCAGTGGCGGCTCCCCCTGGGGTTCCGGTGCTGCTTCGGGTTCGAAGTCCTGGCTGTGCTCGGCGTCATCCGCATCGGCGTCGGCCGCATCGGCGCCACCGGCAT
>JAZBOY010000008.1:0-6485 GCA_036351375.1 Halieaceae bacterium | reverse complement strand
CTAAAGCAGTTCGGATGCAATGAATTTGCACACCAACACCTGTCGCCCGAAAGCCTCAACACTCTGCGCCAGGGCCGTCTGAATGGCATCAAACACTGTGGAGTAGTCCCCAGAGATTTGTGTGCTCATGGCATTGGTTTGAACCTTCAGGTCCGGTCGTGTGTTCAGGTCCGCGATAATCGCGTCAATTGCTGGAAGGTAGTCATCCTGCAATGGATACAGTGACAGCTCGGCGGTTAACTTCATGGTGCAAACTCTGGATAAGAACCTGCACAGGGTACACTGTTCCTTTCCGTTTGATGTGATGGGTTAGTACAGGCCTATGTCGCTTTACCGGCGCCTGCGATACCAGGTTCTTCGCTTGCGAAAGCTCAGTGGTTCTCCTCACTCGCTGGCGCTCGGCTGTGGCATCGGTGTGTTCATGGGCATCATGCCGGTCTTGCCGCTGCGTTCGGTCCTGATATTGGCGGTGGCCATTCCCTCACGGGCCAACCTGATCGCAGCGTTTGTGCTGGGCACCGTGATCGCCAATCCCTTTGTGCTTGTCGTGTGGTACTCGCTGGCGTTGACCTGCGGCAACCTGCTGGTTGCTGATGCAGTCACCTGGGACCGGGTGAGCGACATGCTGGACAGCGTAAAGCAGGCCGGTCTCGCCGACAGCCTTTCCCTCGTCGCGAACGTCGGCTGGGATATGGTTTTCGTGCTGCTGGCGGGCGGTCTGCTGATGGCGCTGCCCGCCGGTATCGCCAGCTACCTGGTGGCGCTGCGCTACTTCAACAGGCGCCTGCGGGCGAACTCGACCGAGTCAAGCTGACGCTCGGCTTCATGACCGCTCCTGCGCTTCTTGCTCGGCCGTGG
This sequence comes from Halieaceae bacterium, assembly GCA_036351375.1. Taxonomy (GTDB): domain Bacteria; phylum Pseudomonadota; class Gammaproteobacteria; order Pseudomonadales; family Halieaceae; genus JANQIO01. The sequence continues at coordinate 5,627 of JAZBOY010000008.1, read as the reverse complement.
CGATTTTCCCCAGATAGGCCGGGGGAGGTCCGCTGGCAATCCTGCCGACGTAGTCCTGGTAGCGTTTGCTGAACCAGTGTTTGCGCAGTTCCCAGTATTCACGCAGAGCAGGGGCATTGAGGAGGTCGCGGCCCATGGTGTCCAGGCCTTCCCAGATCTCTGCATCGATTGTCCCTTCCAGGCTGTGCCAGTGTATAGCTTCCATGACTCGAAGACTGCGGCCGTAGTAACCGTGGATGCGCATCTGCTCGCCCGGGGATAGGGCATCAAAGCCCTCGATGTTGAGCCTGGCAATCAGCTCTGCAAGCGAGCTGTCATCTGCGTACTTTGTGATGTTGGTGGTGTATAGCTCTACCACACGATCTGCCGAGGCGTGTCGCACCTCTGCACTGTTGTGGCGTATTTGCACTGACAAATAGACCAGGGAGCCGATTACGCCGGCAGCCCCGAGTAGCTCCCCCACTGCAGAAATGGCGTCCCAGTTCATAACTGCCTCCTCGCCTCGCGTAGCGCATGTTATTTATGTGGTCATCGTGTAAGGATAGTCGGCTTCAACTCTTGTGTAAGTCCAGGGACAGTTCATCATGACGCGCGCGTTCACACTGTTGGTTTGCTTGCTCCTCAGCTCCGGCCTGGCGGCGGAAGAGGATTCGCCACTGGCCGTTGTGCAGCGGCAGCTCGATACCTACAACGCCCAGGACATCGATGGCTTTGCGGCGGTGTTTGCCGAGGATGCCGAGATTTTCAGGAATATTGGCGATACCGTACCGGCCATGAAGGGTCGTTCAGAGATTCACGCCGCCTACGGCAAGATCTTTCGCGACAATCCGCAAAACAGGTCGACCCTGATGGGGCGCATGGTGCAGGGCAACTTTGTGCTGGACCACGAACTGATCACCGGGCGCGATGAGGAATTCCGGCTGGTCGCCATCTACGAGGTAAATAGCGGCCTGATCACTCGCGCATGGTTCGTGCGCTAACGCCTAGCGGGGGTGAGTTGCCCGATAGATTGATGCGTACGCCAGCGCGTCGGCATTGTCGATGATGCTGCCATTGGGCAGCTCTTCGGTGCGGGCGCTGATTTCCAGCATGGCGCCGCCGAGGTCGGTGCCGGCAATGGCCAGGTCGCCCGGCTTGCTCAGCGCCTCCAACAGGTAGGCGCCCCAGCTGGCGCGTTCTGCACTGGGTCTGACGTAGCCGGAGCGATGACCAAATGTGCGTAAGCCTGTGCCCTCCGCCAGCTCTGCCACCATGCGCTCTGCGCGCCCCTTGTCCTGCGCCCAACGGGCGTTTTCGTCTTCGCCGGTACCCATGCCGGTGACATAGTGGAAGGCCATCGGTGCCTGCTGGCGGGCGGACAACCACGCCTTTACGAAGGCGACGGGAAAGTCGACATGAATCCAGGTGTAGGTCTGGGCATCCACGTTCAGGGATGAGGTGCCAAGCGCCCAGAGCACCGTGTTTACCTCGGGCAGGATGTCTGCGAGAGAACTGTAGTCGGTGAAATCCTCCAGCAGGTGCATCTGTACCGTGCCGCTGGCCACGCCCTCGTCGATGCGTGGGGAGCTGCGGCGGGTAATAACGTGAATAGTCTCAATACCGGGGTCATTGATGGCGGTCTTGAGTAGCGCGTCGCCTACCGAGCCGGTTGCGCCTGATACCAGCACCACGCGATTTGCGCCGGCATCGCGGTTGGCGTTCGGGTCGGGTGTAATGGTGCCGAGTGTCGCCATACCCCAGATGTTCAGGCCCACGACCAGGGCAATCACGGCCGCCACCAGCCCGAGGCAGATTCTCAGTATCAATTTCATTGGCACCTCGATGCGCTCACTGCGTGTGCAGAAACCTGTCGGGATGGTAGCAAAGCAGGCCCGACTGGCAATTTTGAGACGACGATGCCTTCGGGATAGCAGCTCGCAGGACTACACTAGTCGGGAAGCTGCCGCGCTGAAGGCCGTCGGGTTATGCGCTATCTCTTGCTGGTATACCTTGCGTTTGTGACCGCCTGCGGTGGCAGTGGCGGCGGCAATAGCGGTGGCGCAGGCGCCGGCGGAGGCGGGAGCCCATCGCCCCCGGCACCGGAGCCGCCGGCTGTCTCAGCCAGCCTGGCCCCGGCCTTTCCCGGGCTTGGCTTCGAGGCGCCCATGGCCATGGTGCAGCCACCTGGTGATCTCTCCACCTGGTTTCTTATCGAACGGCGGGGGCGCGTCTGGCGGTTTGATGCCGCCGACACCGTCAGCTCCGCATCCCTCGTTATTGATATCTCAGCGCAAGTGTCCGGCTCTGGTGAGGGAGGCTTACTGGGCATCGCACTGCATCCGGGCTTCGCGAGCAACGGCCGCGCTTTTCTTTCTTACACCGCACCCCTTGCACCCCTGGAGTCGCGGGTATCGGAATTCATCAGCCTTGACGGTGGCCTGACATTGGACGCTGACAGCGAGCGCATCGTGCTCACGGTGCTGCAGGACGCGGGCAACCACAATGGCGGGAATATCGCCTTCGGGCCGGATGGGATGCTCTATTTCGGCCTCGGTGACGGCGGCGGTAGCAACGACCCGCTTGATCGCGCCCAGGATACTACCAACCTGCTGGGCGCCATGGTGCGCATCGACGTCGATGAGGGGCAGCCCTACGGCATACCGGCCGATAATCCTTTCGCCGGTAACGCCACGTGCGTTCAGGGCTTCGGGTCCGCCCCTTGCCCGGAGATCTATGCCTGGGGCCTGCGCAACCCCTGGCGCTTCAGCTTTGACCGGGACAGCGGCGACCTGTGGCTGGGCGATGTCGGCCAGGATGGCTGGGAAGAGGTCGACGTGGTGCGAGTCGGTGAAAACTACGGCTGGCCGATTCGCGAAGGTGCCAATTGCAACCCCAACCTGTTCAGCGATGGCTGCGACACCACGGGCCTGGTGGACCCGGTCGCCGAGTATGATCATAGCCTCGGGCGATCGATTACCGGCGGCTACGTCTACCGAGGCGGAGCCGTTGCAAACCTGGCGGGAAGTTATGTATTCGGCGACTTTGCCACCGGACGCATCTGGCGGCTGGTGGATGACAGCGGCAACCTCGCCCTTGAAGAACTCATCGACACCGAACTCAGGATCGTGTCTTTCGCCGAGGCTGCAGACGGTGAGCTGTTTGTTCTTGGCCTGGAAGGGGGCATCTTCCGCCTGGTGGACAGCGCGACGGCGCCTTGAGTGGTGGCTCGTCTGTCCGGGACGTGACTGACGATCCCATGTCCCGGTCGCTTCGCTAATCCACCCAGTGCAAAACGTCTCGAACCACTGACCAGCGCTGCTTTTCCACGTCGGCCCCGTCGCCGCTGATCCAGTGATCGAACAGCGCCTGCACCGTGCCGTTTTTCTGCCGCAGGCGTGTCCACTCTGAGACAAACAGCCCCCAGGCCTCGTCTTCCATGGGCAGGGGATAACCAAGCGGCACCTTGTATTCTAGCGGGTGAGGGACTACCACGGCGTAGCCGGGATAGATCAGCGTCCAGGCCGCGCCGCCCTCTGCGCTATAGATGACGGCGTCCAGCTCGGGTCGATTACCGCGCAGGAAGCGGCGCGGGGAATCGACGGGCACCAGCTCCACGTTAGGGAACTGCTTTTGCGCCTCGCGCAGGAAGGCCGGGTCGCGCTGCACGATGCCGAACTTCAGGCCACGGGCCCGCTGCACCGCTTCGTGAGACTTGAACTCCCTGCGCCGGTGATCTTCCACCAGCAGGCTGAGGGTCAGGTCCATGGGTGATGCGCCGAAGCGGAACTGCCGCAGCCGCCCCGGAGTAATACCGACTCCAGACATGACGATATCGATGCGCCCATCGGCCAGCAGTTCCGGTGCTGCCTCGAAATCTATTCTCACCAGTTCCAGAGTAACGCCCAGGTCACCGGCCAGTCGGTGGGCCATCTCGATATCAAAACCCATCAGCTCGGCGGCGCGGTTGCGGTATGCAAATGGGAGAGAGTCATCCATGTAACCCACGCGCAGCGTGCCGCGCCGCTCGATAATTTGCAGCCGGCCCAGCGCCCCCACGGCAGCCTCTGCCGGTGGCAGTTCGTCGTGCCAGACCCGGGTCTCCACCGGGGGCTCCAGGAAGGTGATCTCGATCAGCTCCTGGTCGCCCCGATAGCTCTCCGCCATGGCATAGCCCAGGTAGCCGCGCAGGGCCAGCAGCGACAGCACCACGGCGGCCAGTGAGACCACCCCGGCGCGTAGCAGGCGCATCCAGTCCACCCGGAAGGCGCCGCGGCTAATGGCCACCGCAATAATCGTCAGGGTGATCAGGTGCATGGCGCCCAGCACCACCCTGATGCGGTCGGTGTACACGGTGGACATGACGAACAGCTCCATCATGTCGGCGGGAATTTCCAGCAGGTCGAGAAGGAAGGGGATGCCGATGATGGGGGCGACGAAACTGCTCATCAGCGCGCTGGCCTGGAACATCAGCTGTTCCGGCAGCTCCAGGCCGCTCCCCAGGTACCAGGCGGAAAATGGCACGAACATCAGGATGGCGTAGGTGCCGAGATTCGGGAACGGGTAGGCCAGCGGCAGCAGGATGCTGATGCCGCGGTCGTTCTGCTCATCCTCGAGGCCGTAGCGATCAAACAGTTCGTGCAGGTTGTCGATAAGCTGGGGCAGTACGACGATGATCTTGCCGGTGGCAAAGATGGTGACCAGGGTATCCCGTGGAATGGTCAGCAGGTCCTTGTAGCGGAACGGCGTGAGGGCGGTGACAAGCAGTGGCAGCACCAGGAAGGTGAGGATCAGGCACACCACGGTGTAGGTCAGCAGGTAGGCCTGCAACTTGCTGATGTCGTCGACGAGAATGGTGCCCGCGACACCGGCGGCTATCGCGAAGGCCCCGGCCGGAGTCAGCTTGATCACCAGCTTGTTGATGCGGTTGAGGCCGTCCGCCAGGGCGTCCAGCGCCCGCAGCAGCCCCTCCTTGCCGCTGACGCCGCTCAAACCAATGCCCAGCAGGATGCTGAACAGCACGGTCGCCGGCACCACGTTATTGGCCATGGAGCCGAAGGGGTTGGAAGGGATATACAGCTCCACAAGATTGGTGGGCGGCGGCGTTTCCACCAGGCTGCTGCTGAAGAAGGAGGCGGCTTCACGATCCGGGAAGGCTAGCGGTACCGTGATCAGCGTTACCACGCCTAGCAACAGCAGCACGCCCAGCGCCGAGATAGCGGCCGTCAGCAGGCCGCGACTTTCTGCCCAGGAGATGCGCCCCAGGTTGGCGATCAGTGAGACCACAATGTAGGGCAACACGGTCATCTGCAGCAGGCCGATATAGATTTCCCCGGCGGTAGAGAAGGGCAGTGCCAGGTCTCCCAGGAACAGTCCGGTGAGAATTCCCAGTAGCAGGCCCAGGCAGATTTGAAGCGTGAATGACATGTGCGCGGTTCGCGGCAATGTGGTGGGCGGAAAGCTTACAACATCCGGGCGCTCCCGGTGGGGTGGACCACCTCATGTGTTCAACGTAAACTTGCCCGCCTATCCGCAACCCCTACACAGGACTCAGACATGATCTACCAGAGCGACCAGCTCACGATCACTCGCCTCGAGGGCGATATCGCCGAGCTGCACTTCGATCTGCAGGGCGAATCCGTCAACAAATT
>JAZBOY010000007.1:0-16177 GCA_036351375.1 Halieaceae bacterium | reverse complement strand
TGCGGGAGATCAGCTCATTGACCAGGTCGTCGAAGCCGCGATCATCCAGGCGATAGCTAGGAATGGGCATGTTTAACTCCCCAGGCTCATGGTGAGTTTCATGGTGGTGGCCACGCCCGTGCGTTTCAGGCGATAGGCGATCTCCACCCGGACCGCATCCGCGCGGCCGTCGATGGGCCACACGTCGACGCGATCAAGGATCAGGCGGGACTCCCAACGGGTGATGGACTGCACCACCGTGTCGCGAATACGGCGCCGGGTGGTCAGGGTGTTGGGATCGTGCAGGTACTGGTCGAGACCTGCTCCATACTGAGGGCGCATCAGTTGCTCGCCCGGGCGCGTCAGCAGGATTACCCTGATGTTCTGGCGCACGCTGTCTTCCAGGCTCGGGTAGTGCAGCGCGCCATCCCTCGGCACCGGCAACAGCGGCCAACCGAGGGGCGGTGATGGAATGCGGGGCCGGCTCATCGCTTATTCACCTCAGTTCTTCTTCGGGAAGGGAATACAGATGCGAATGAAGGCGCTCCACCAGAACGCCAGGTTCAGGAGGCCAATGAAGATCTGCAGCACAATGAATGCGCAAATGGTGATCAGTGGAATACTGAAGCTGCAGATCATGCCGAAACCCCAGGAGCTCCTGGCAGGCTCCTCGCCATCCATCAGGCCCTTGACGTCGATGTTGTCCATAATCTTCTGCAGCGACTCGGGCACCTTGAAGGACACGTTGGGCTTGAGTTTCTTCAGCGCCTCTTTGGTCACGTCCGGTAGCTCCACCACGGTCGGCGGTACTGCGTCGCTGCTCTCGTACCAGGGCACAATCTCGAAGGGCTCGGTGGCTTCGGTCCAAAGGGCCTTTGGCGGGCAGCCCGGCTCACAGGCCACGCGGATGAAACACTGCAGCACATAACGGTGCTCACCGCTTTCGTAGCGTGACTCCGGTGCGGCCATCTGCGCCCAGCGACTGCGCATGGCCTTCTCGATGGCGCCGACAATCTTGTTGGCGACTGTCGAGTTGATGCTCGGCCAACTGCCGGGCGTGGTGATCTGGGTGGCGCTGGGCGGAGGATTGTCCGGGTCTTCCGGTCCGCCCAGCAGGATGTCATTGGCCCGCCGCAGGAAATTGCCCAGGCTCCCCCAACCGCTGAGGGCAATGCCGTCCAGCACGCCCTGCAATTCCTCCACGTCGTCGGCCCCGGTGTACAGACCACATTCGTTGGCGAGATAGCGCAATACTCGAAACATGGGCTCCGCCGCCGGGTCACGGCGCATGGCGGTGGTGATGGTGGTGCCCGTGGGGGGCAGGCCGGAGCGGCCGTTGCCCCCCTGCCGCAGCAGCGGCGGCAGGCGGGTAAGCACATCGTCGCGATCAAACGGTGCTGCCGGCGCCGGCGCGTTTTCGATGCGCTCAGTGCTGGTCAGCGGCACCATTCCATAGACGTAGGTTCGACCGGAGCCGTCCGCCACTTCCGGCGGAGCCACAAACAGGCTGGTGGACTGTTCCTGGAAATCACCGGCCGCGTCATACTCCGCGCGGCGCTTGAGCACCCTGTGGTTGCTGCCCAGGCGGCGCTGCTGCCGCAGGGCGGGCTCCACATCATAGTCATCCATGGCGGCGGGTAGCGGCTTCCAACCTGCAACGCTGCCGTTTTCATGCATCCAGCCCTCGAGTCCGTGCTTGCCCACCCGCCGCACGACCACGCCACTGGAGAGGATCTGCGCGGGATCGAGGCGCGGCATGCCGAACTGCTGGCAGCTGATATCCAGCAGCGTCACATTGAACAATCGATGCACCGGCTGATAGAGCCGCAGGGTGCCGTCATCCCGGCGTGTGGCCGCCTGCTGGCTGCGCAGGTCCATGCGGCCCTCAGAGCTCCCCAGCTGGCTGAACATGCGTTCCAGGAAGGCCTGGTCCTTCAGCTCCAGCACCGTTGGCCTGAGCCGCTCGCTGTTGCCGGCGCCGGGGAAGGCGCCGTTGAGTGAGATCGCGTGATTTACCATACGTTGCCCGCCCCCGGTGTGTAGGTGCTGGCCACCACCGTCGTGGCCAGCAGGGTGTCGCACTGCAGGACGCCGCTGAAGCTCGAGAAGCCCGCATCCACCGTTACCATGCCGGCACTGACTTCCATCATTGAACTGGAAATCGACACCTTGGCGCCGGTATCGATCTTCACCCCGCTGCCGTCGATGGTGACGGTGGCGCCGGAAGCCTGGATGGTCATCTTGCCGCCCTCGTCCGTGAGCTTGGCCTTGACCCCGCCAGGGGTTTCGAGATGGATGGTCGGCTGGCTCTCTTCGACGATGGCGATGCGGGTGCCGGCCTTGCCGACGAAGCTCCAGCGGTCGACCTCTTCACCGCTACCGCCCAGGGTCTCGGGCGCGGCGTCGCGTCCGTTCCACAGTGAACCGATAACAATCGGGTAGCGCGGGTCGCCGTTCACAAAGGTCACCAGTACCTCGTCTCCCACATCCGGGATGAAAAACGCTCCGCGATCAGCACCGGCAAAGGCGGTGGCGACTCGCGCCCACAGCGTGCCTTCCTGACCCTCGGGGCCGGTGGTCGTAAACAGGCTGACCTCTACCCGATTCAGGCCGTCAGGATCATTCACCGACACCACCTCGGCAAGCTGGGCCTGGTCCAGGCGCCGCAGAGGGACTACCGCATCTTCACTGCGCATCAGTTGGCCTCCCCGAGAAAGCCGCACTCGGCTTCAAACTCTGTCTGGTACAGGCGAGCGCTGCGATCGTAGCGATGCAGCACCCGCGTGACGTAATAGGTATTGGCAAAGCGCGGTCCCACCGCTTCCAGCGTGACGTGGGTACCGACCTTGATGGCGGGGTTACCGATGGCAACACCGTTGACCGTGACGAAGCGTCGGGCACGGCGCGCGAGGCTGGCATTCACTACCGCCTGGGCCTCGGACTGGTTCGCCACCGCCACGCCGCTCAGGTGCTCTACCCGGCTGCCGACTGCGGCATCGAGGGCTTCTGCGCCGCTGGTGCCCTCGCCGGGCCCGGCATCCGCGCTCTGGTCGCTTTCCGCCTCGATGGTCTGGCCCTGGCCCGGGTCCCAGTGCGCCAGGCTGACACCCGTCACCTGGTGATTGAGATCGGCACAGATCTTTACCGCCAGCAGTTGGCTGCGCATGCGCAGGGTCAGCTCGCCCCGCTGCACGTCGGTGCGCGGTGATACCTGCAACGTTCCCTCGAGCAGCTGCATGTCTGCATCGAAGCGCGCCAGCAGGCGGCGCAGGAAAGCGAGATCGGTTTCGTTGTGCTGCAACCAGCTGTCGAGAGTGTCGTCGAGCCCGCTGACGTCCGCGCTCAGGCCCAGTTCCTGGGCAATGCTCTCGACGATGTCGCCGGCCGTGGAATCGGTGAACAGGCGGGTTTTGCGGCTCAGTCGCGCCTTCAGCAGATCGTCTTCGGCCAGCACCACCAGCTCCGGCTGCCCAGGGGGTTCGTTGATGAATTCGATAGCGGTGATGGTGCCGCGGAAGATTTCCTGCAGGTCGCCGCGATCCCCGGTGAGAATGGTGATCGGCTTGCCGAGCGACAGGCTGTCGTTGTCGGCGCCCTCGAAGGCATAGTCGTTGCCCTGGTCGGCGAACGTGGCGGTATTGCGGAAGCGCAGCTCCACCGAGCTCAAGCCCCCCTCCTGCGAGCGAACATCCATGCCCACCAGGAGCTGCTGGACCATGGCATTGCGTTCGCCGTCGGTTTCCACCACCGGGCGCGGATCGTAGATGACCTTGTCGGTCAGGGCTGTCTGATTGGTTGGCAAACCGCTGCTCTCCTATTCCGCGTCCAGGCGATCTCGACGCCTGTCGATCTGCTCGATACAGCGAGCCAAATCCCGCCGCTCTATCCAGGCCGTCTGGCGCCCGGGCGCTTTTGACTTCTTGTTGCTGACGCGCCCCGGCTCCGCGCGCGGAGTGTCCGTGGTCTCTGCAACGACTTCTTCGATGATGACGCTCATGTCATGTCTCCCGGTTCCAGTTAGTCATCGAATTTGATGCCGGCCTTGAAATCGGCGTCGACACCGACGTCCGCACTCAGGCTCGAGCCAGCGCCAGCTCCGGCGCCAATGCCCGCGCCGGCACCAAAGCCAATACCCGCGCCTGCGCCAATGCCGATACCCGCCCCCGCCCCTGCACCGATGCCAATACCGCCGCCGATGCTGGCACTGGCGCCAGCACCCAGGCTCAGTGAGGCGCCGGCACTGGCGGATGACTTGAGCCCGGCAAAGGCCTCGGAAGTGCTGCCGCCACCAGTACTGAACGAGGCACCCGCCGCGGCAATGCCTCCGCCGCCACTGGCGGACACGCTGCTTGAAGAGGTACTGAATGCGCTGTCGCCGGCACTGAAAGACGCGCTACCGGCACTGCTGAAACCGGCCTTGGAATCCAGGGAGACGCCCGCCTTCGCGCTCGCACCAAACCCGGCTACGGCTCCACCGCCCGCTACCGCGCCGGCGTCAAAATCGGCCAGCACCATCCCGTCCACCTCGGGCAGTCGCAGGTTCTCGACGCCATTCAACGCACCCAGGCCGCGGGCGGCAGCCGGGTCGCCGGCCTTGCCGGCGAGGTCGGTGACGCTGTCATCACCGCCCATCGGCGCCTGCTGGGCCTTGCCGCCGCCGGCGCCGAAGTCACCGCCGGTGTCGTTGTCGTAGTCGACGTTGGTGTTGGGCTCCAGCGAGCGCTCGTGCTGGGTGAGCGACAGCGAGACCGTGGATCGCAGCGGAACGCCCTCGTAGGAGAAAAAGTCGATCGCCTCGCTGAAGGCATCGATGTAACCCTCGAAGGTGACCGTGCCCCACTCAAACCGCACGATCGAAGGCACCTTGTCCTCAGAGTCAGCACCCGCCAGGCGCGGGTCCATCATGCGGGCGATGGCATGGGTGCGACCCCGGACATCCTCGCCACTGGTGGTGGTGTCGAACACCAGCTCCATGGCGAGGCTAGCAGTGGCCTCGGTGACCACCTGCGCGGGCTGGTCGTCCTCACCGTCCTTTACCTCATTGCTGAAGGTGAGGTTCAGCGTCTCCGGATTGAACTGCACCACCGCCGCCTGGTTGCGCTGGTCCTCAGTGCTCAGGGCCGCCCCACTCGCATCGGTCAGCGGCGTGAGCGTGGCCTGTGTCTTGATCTCGTCAGTCGGCATGGAAGTGGTACATCCCCTCGTGCACGAAGTGCAGTTCCTCCAGTGCCACCTCCTGGGCGGTGGCAACAAAGTCTGCGGCCTTGAACTTGGTGGGCAGCGCGTTCATCAGATACCAGCTGTGGTTGGTGTCCAGGCCCTCGCTGTCGCCGAATCCCAGCAGGCTCACTTCGGCGTCCAGTCGGAAGGCGTAGGCGCCGTTGCCGACCAGCTCGAACCATTTCCACAGGTCCCGGGTCTTCGCCACACCGCGCTTCAATATCACCGTGCCGAAGCTGACCCGCCCGGCCCGCTGGGTTTCCCCATAGTTGCTGCCGCCCACCCGGATACTGCGGGGTTCCATGACGGCTTCGAGCCCGGTGCACTCGGCAAATGCGCCGGAGCAGATAGGCTTGCTGTCACCGAAATTGGATGCACCCTCGGTGCCGACGTAGAAGTCGATCTTGAAACGGAACGCGGGCAGCGGGTATTCGTTCATGCCGCCACCTCCTGTGCCTCGACCTGGCCCAGCTCATTGAGGCTCAGGGCGATCAGGATCTCGTTGATCGGCACCGCCGGCTGTACCTGGATTACCCCGATCATGCGGCCGGCATCGATGTCCTGCCGGGTCATCACGCTGCGATCGCACTGCACGCGAAAGGCGTCGGCCGGAGTGCGCCCGCGCAGGCCGTTGTCACCGTAGATGCGGCCCAGCAGGCGCGACAGGTTGCGCTCCACCATGCGCCAGGTCGCAGGGCCGTTGGGCTCGAAGACCCGCGCCCAGCCCTCATTGCGGGCGGCTCGCACCAGCAGGATGAACAGGCGCCGCACGGCCCCGTGACGCAGCGCGCCGTGGGCTTTGGTGGTGACATCGCTGTAGAGCTGCCAGCCCCTTGGGTGGCGACCAAACCAGGACACGCGGTCCATTACACCCTGCAGGGAATCCATAGATTGAGGCAGGCGGGGGGCGACGTCGTACAGGGTGGAAAGGCGCTCTCCTCCCACACTCCTATAGGGTCCTTTGGCTCTGGCACCCCGCGCCAGCACACCGATCAAAGCACCGTCGGCAGGTTCGGCGGCGCCCGGCAAGCCGGCGGCGTCGCGGGTCTTGAGCCAGGGAAACCCAAGCTGCAGGCGCTCGTGATCCAGCGCCGACAGCACCTCTTGCTGCAGCACTTCCGGCAAGTCCCGGCGTAGATCGGCATCCGGCCAGGGCAGCGCCAGTACCAGCTGCAGGTCGCTGCGCACGCGCGGCAGGTAGTCGCGCAGGGCAGCCGCCAGACGGGCCCAGGCGCGCCAGGCCACCCGGTCGCAGCGCGCCGGTTCCGGCGCCGTGATCAGGCGCTCGCGGGGACGGTTTGGCTCCGGGGTACATTCGACGAACACCGTGTTGGCGGGGGGCAGAGGCGGCGGCGATGCCGGCCGCGCAAGCTCCCCCACGAGGTCGGGAATATCAGGCAGGGCTACCCAGGTCACCTCATCCAGGCCGTGCAGGTGCGCCGGCCCATGCCAGTCCTGCTGCGGCGCGCTGGGTGCTGCCCAGTCGTGCAGATAGGCATTGCCCAGTTCAGCGGCATCGCGCGCGCCAAGCAGGTCCCGATCGCCCCACAGCAGTTCCGACAGCGAGCGCAGCCGCGTGGCACTGTCGGCGTCCAGTACCTCGGGCGCGCCCATGGCTACCACGTAACACTTCTGGCCTCCCTCACGGAAAAACGCGCGCACGGCAGCAGCCAGGTAGGTCAACAGGCTGTAATTCTGGTCCTTGGCGGCAATCGGAAAGCCCAGCAATGGGTTGCTGAACACGCTGATGGCGCCCGGCTGCTGCGATTCCAGGCGCCGCAGCACCAGGAAGCGCTCGCCATCCCGTTCGTCGAGGCGCGCCTCGGCGGCAGCCAGCTCGCTGTTCAGCGCCGCCGCCAGGTCGGCCCAGCTGGTGCTGCCTACCGGCAGCGCCACCGACTCCTGTACACCGTCGACCACCACGTGCAGGGCGGCGTCGGCGGGAACCTCCACCGTATTTCCGGCAAGCGCCTCGCTGCTCACCTCCGCGTGGCTGTCGAGCCGGGTGGTATGGAACAGCGCCGCAAACTCCTCCCAGCTGTGCAGCGGCACCGGCAGGTCACGCAGCACGCCGGCCTCGTCAAAGCGCCTGATCCAGCGGCTGTGTTCCAGCCAGTCCCGCAGGGACTGGGGAGCGACACCCTCGCGCGCTCGCGCCAGCCCGAAGAAGCAGGCCACGTCCAGGCGATTGGGATTCTGCACCGCCGGTGGGGCGTTGTACTCGAAGCGAATACCTCTCACGGTAACCCCTTAGCCTTCGGCGTAGACGATCCCTTCCGCCGACAGCACCAGCTCTTCCATTGCCACATCGGTACCGCCCTTGGCGGCCAGGCTGGGGCCGGTGTACTTGATGGGCACCGCGTTCTGCAGGGTCCAGCGACTGACGATGTTCTCGTGGCTTTCATCCATCATGCTGATGGACACGTCACGCTGCCCTTCCCAGCCCTTGGTGCGCACCACTTCTATCCAGTCCCACAGGTCCTGGGAGCTGATGATGCCGCGCTTGAGAGTGACGTCGCTGACCTTGTACATGTTGGGCACCTTGCGCACGTGGTTCTGCTTGTCGGTGCCGTTGCGGTATTCGGCCTGGGTGATCTCAACGCCGGCGCCGTTGACCTCGGCGAAGCCGGCGCTGATTTCCTGGCCGTTGAATTCCACCAGGAAATTGAAGGCGCTGTAGGGTGAAGTTCTATCTGCCATGGTGATTCTCCTTGCTTAGCGCCTCACTGGGCGTCGGCGGTTTTCTGGCCAATGCGGAAGATGACGAACTCGGCGGGACGCAGCGGCGAGACGCCGATTTCGCAGATCAGCCGGCCGTTGTCCCAGTCCGCCTGGGTCATCGTGGAGCGGTCGCAGCGCACGAAGAAGGCCTCGTCCGGCGTGCTGCCGAACAGCGCCCCGTTGCGCCACTCGTTGAACAGGAACGCCGTGATGGTGTCCACGATGTTCGCCCACAGGCGCGGCCCGTTGGGCTCGAAGACAGCCCACTGGGTGCTGCGGTCGATGGAGTGCTCCAGGTAGATGAAGTAGCGCCGCACGTTGACGTATTTCCATTCGGGGTCGGAACTCGCCGTGCGGGCACCCCAGACGCGATAGCCGCGCCCGAAGAAGAAGCGCAGGCAGTTGATGCCCTCCGGGTTGAGCACCTCCTGCTGGCCGTGCGTGATCTCGCGCTCAAAGCGCAGCGCGCCGCGTACGATTTCATTGGCCGGGGCTTTCCAGACCCCCCGATTCACATCCGTGCGAGCGTAGATGCCGGTGACAAACCCGGAGGGCGGCATGTTGATCTCGCGGGGGATGGTGTCCTGGCCCGGGCGCCACAGCGGATTGGCCACCGTCACCCACGGGTAGTACAGCGCCGCGTAGGTGGTATCCATCCGACTGCGGATATCGCGCGCCTGGCTCACTTCCTGCGCGTCCGGCGTGTCCAGTACCGCGAAGCGATAGCGCATCAGTTCGCAGTGGGCGATCAAGGCGCTTTGCACGTTCTGGAACGGGATGGCTGCCAAAGCGGAATGGCCGGGCGCGGCGACGATGGAGATATCGGCCAACTCGGCCAGCAGGCCCAGGCAGGTCTCGTAATCCACTGCGCCGTCGGCGGTGGAGGTCACCACCGGCGCGCCGCCGTCATTGCCGCCGCTGAGGGTAAAGCTGCGTGCCGCCTCGGCACCGAACAGGTTGGCGCGCAGCTCGAAGGCATCTACATCGTTGGCCTGGGTGTAGGCGTAGGGGTTTTGCAGGGCCTCGCCACGAGAGCTGGGGTTCGCCGCCAGCACCTGGCCAATAAAACGTGGGTGGTTGCCGTCAAAGCCCAGCCCCTCGTAGGGCACCACATAGCCGTCGGCGTCCTCCGCCTCGACATTGATGCTGATGATCTCGGCGGTACCGCTGATGGTGTTCACATCCAGCGGCGTATCCGCCTGGTCCGCCCAGGCGTTGCCGGACTTGATGTAGTAGGTTGCCGTGGAGCCGTCGGCGCCCGTTACCGGGCCGGTGGGTAAGCCCAGGGCCACCCTCGCCGCGTTGTCTACTACCGCCAGCGTGGTGGCCACCCCGGTATCGGTGGTGACCAGTCGCAGCACGCCGCTACCGGGGCGCACCCCCGCCTGTACCGGCACCGTGCCTGCGCTCAACAGGGCGGAGATTTCCGCGACCGTCACGGCACCGAGATTTACCACGTTGCCGCCGCCGGTGGCGTTGACCGGTGCTGAAATACCCATCTCCGCCGGCCCGTCGAGATCGACACTGGAACCGGTGCCCGCCGTATCGCTGCCAATCACCAGGGTGTCGCCGCCGTCGAGCCGGGCGTAGCCGCCGCGCAGTTCCGTGTTGATGAGCTCCAGCAGCGCCGCCGGCGCGCTGTCGCCATCCGGCAGGGCAATGGTCTGCTGGTTGCCATCGATGGTGATAGTGAGGCTGCTGTCGGCCGGCAGGGTGGCATCACCGCCGCCGTTGGTGGGAATAGCTCCCTGTGCCTGGGCCTCGGCATTGCTGCCATTGAAGGTGATGCTTTCATCACCGCCCGCCAGCGTCACAGTGAGCTGGTCGCCATCACTGAGGGTGAATGGTGGCGTGCCGCCCTCCAGCACCGCAGGTTGTGCAGCCCCGGCGGTCCCGCTCAGCACCCGCAGCATGGAGCCGTCGGCGGCGGAGTTCAGGGTGATGGCCGTCGCCCGGCTGGTTTTCTCATAAACCCGGACTTCACCGTTATACCCGCTGCCCGGTTGCCGCCCGACGAAGCGGGCCCTGCCCGCGTTGATCACATCCACCGAGGCGATGCCGTCCGAAGTCACCTCACCGGCGCCGTCTACCCGTGGCACGAAGGTGCGGGCCACATACAGGCGGCGGCCGCCATTGTTGAAGAAGGCGCGCACCGCATGGGCCAGGTAGTTGGTAAACCTGGGGTTGGTGTCGAAATCGAGATTCTCAACGCCACCGTAGAGGCGCTCGAAATCACCGATATTGGTGATCACCTCAGGCGTATCGTTGAGCGGGCCCTTGCGTGTCGGACCCACGTAGCCGCAGGTACTGGTGCTGACCCCTTCAATGGATTTGGGGCGGAAGCTGACTTCCTCTACATAAACCCCTGGTGCTAGGTACTCTGGCATGATCCTCTCCTCACTTTCGGGACCGCTCTATTCAGTCCGGTTAAGACATATCGATCACGACGGCAACGCGCTCACTGCGCCCCGTTCGCAAATTGAAATCCAGGCTCGGCGGGCTGGACGGTGTTCGGGTCCAGCTGCCAGCGTTGTCTTCTACATCGGTCGGGTTCACCGGCCAGTTCATGTTCGGGTCGACGATAAACTCGAGGCTTACAGCAGTGGTGAGCTGTACGACCGGGCCACTGGCCAGGTCGTCGCCGTTGCCGTTGCCATTCCCATTGCCGTTGCCATTGCCATTGCCGTTGCCGTTCCCGTTGCCACCACCGTTGCCGAACTGGGTGACCGGGATGCCAGGCACCGCCACCAGGCACTCGCCGCGCTCATCACTGAGCGCGCGCGCCAGTACCGCGTCATCCTGCTGCCGCACCACGCGCACCAGGGCGCCGCGTATCGGCTCTCCCGTGGTCGCCGGGGGCGTCGGTGGCTGGGTGATGGCCAGCCAGAACACGCTCCAGTTTCCGCCCACCGCGGCAATCGTGCTCGGGTACATGGGAATATCGACGGCCTGGAACAGGCTGTCAGGGTTGTCGGCATTGTCCGGGTTGGCGTCTCTCGGTAACTCGACGCTGGCGAGGCGCGGCACGTATTGATTGGCCGGGTCGCGAACACTGAAATCAATCTGTTCCGAACCGAGCGGCGTGGCTGGCGGCGGGTCGAAGGCATCGTGGAAATCGGCCAGCGCGTCCACATGGTCGATGACGTACAGGCCCGCGCGGTTGCGCACCAGGCGAAAGCCCTCGCCCCGGATCGTCAGTGGCCGGTTGACGGGCAGGTTGCTGGCGGCATCGACAAAGCGCAGCGCGCCCAGTACGCGCCGGTCGAGCCGTTCCCACTCAATCAGCCGTCTCATCGATACCTCCAAATCGCATGCGCGAGGCGACGACCGGCACCCCGGCCTCCGCCTCGTCCGGATCAATCCGCACCACCCGCGCCACATAGGGAATCGACAGCCGATAGGATGGCTCCAGGGCATCCCAGACGCGCATCAGGTCTTCATTGCTCAGTTCGAAGGGCAGGAAGTGGACCACATCCTCCCGCGCCCAGCCGCCGGCCGCCGACAGGTTGGACTGGTCGAGAATCGGGTGCTGGTTGAGTTGCGACATGACCCAGGCGGTTATCGTCTGTTCCGCCAGCGCATCGTCAGCCCAGATGATCACCAGAAAATGCAGCGCCACCGACAGGGGCAGGGGCCGCTCTGCCGGGCGCGCGGGGGGCGGCGTGTTGCGCATGTGTTCGTCGATCTTGACCCGGTACAGGTAGAGCGTCACTGCGGTTTCCATGTCGTTGGCTGCCGCCAGCTCGGCGCTGGAGACCTGGCGGAACTCGCAGCTGTGGTCGGTGCGCAGCGGCTCGGGATAGGTATCCCGCAAAAACCGCACCAGCGATTCACCCACCGAGTTGATGCTGAAGAGGTTAGCCATATCCCTGGCAGTCCTTTACGTCCCCTGACATTCCTGTGCATCTCCTAGTGAAAGCGTCGCTTGAACAACACTTCACCGCCGGGCGCCGTCTGGCTCTCCAGGTAGCCCCGTGCCACCAGGCCATTCAGTGCCTTTGCCACCACCGCCTCTGACACCCGCGGTGCTTGCTCTCGCAGCCACCAGGAGCGAACGCCGCGCACGGTATCAGCCGCCTGCGGATGCTTCTCCAGGTAGGAAAGAATGCATTCCGCCGTTTCACAGACCGAACTGGCATCCTCCTCCGGCGCCATTTCACTCTCCCGGTGGTACTGGATCAGTCCTTTGCAACGGCTGTGCCAGCTTGCCGCAAGCAGGGCAAAACCCTGGTTTATCAGGCTTTGCCGGCAATCAATGAAGCAAAGGAAACCAGGGGCGGGTAATTCTTGACCCTGCTATTAGCGCAGCCGCGCGAGGGCTGGAGAGGCTTCGTAGGTTGGGTCAAAAAGAACCCAGCGGGTGCAGGAGGACACAGGTGCGCGCAGCGAGCGCCGCCAGCGCAGGGCGAAGGCGCGACGCAGGCGAGCGCCTGAATATTGAATGGAGTAAGGGGTGGGCCGGTTCAACCCAGGTCGAAGTGCCTGCGATCGATGCCGTGCTTCTTGAGCAGCTTACCCAGCGCACGGCGCTCCTTGCCGGCAATGCGCGCGGCCTCGCTGACATTGCCCGCCGCATGTTCCATCAGGTGGGTGAGATAGCCACGCTCAAAGTTTTCGATCACTTCTGCCTTGGCCGCCTGGAAGCTGCGAACGGAGCATGCAGCGGTCGTGTACGGCCCGGGTTCTTCGGCCACCTCCGATTCCACGAAGGGGCTGATATCCGCAAGGCTAATCACGCCGGTGGTAGACAGCAGCACGGCCCGGTGAACAAGGTTTTCCAGTTCGCGAACATTGCCCGGCCAGTGGTACTGGTAGAGCCAGGCGCGTGCCTCTTCACCCAGGGTTTGGGTGGGAAGCTGGTACTCCTGGCCGTAGCGCTGGATAAAATGCTCCGCCAGCCGCTCGATGTCGGCGCCACGCTCCCGCAGCGGCGGCAGCGTGACGCTGAGAATATCGAGCCGGTACAGCAGGTCTTCACGGAACTTGCCCTGCTTGGCGAGGGCGTGCAGGTCGGCATTGGTGGCCGCCAGCACCCTGACGTCTGCGTGCCTGACCGTGGGCGCGCCCAGCCGCTTGAACTCCTGGCTTTGCAGGAAGCGCAGCAATGCGCACTGGCCCTTGCTGCTGAGCGTACCGACCTCGTCGAGAAACAAGGTGCCGGCCTGCGCCTGCTCCACCAGGCCCAGCGATTTGTCACGGGCCCCGGTGAACGCGCCGCGTTCGTGACCAAACAGTTCGTTCTCCAGCAGGTCGTCCGGCAGGGCGCCGCAGTTCACGGGAATGAACGGCCCCTGGGACCGGGCGCTGGGGTAGTGCAATGCCCTGGCCACCAGCTCCTTGCCCGTACCGCTCTCGCCCAGGATCAGCACCGGCGCCTTGCATCGCTGGTACCGCTGCAGCACCGACTGCACCTTACGCAGGCTGGCGCAGCTGCCGACGATCCCGTGTTCTTCCATGGCCGCTTCGGAGCTGACCTGCAGGCGGCGCACACGGGCCGCCAGCTCTGCAGCTGAGCAGGGCCAGCACAGAAAGTCCTGCAGACGATCGCAGAAGCTGCGAGTGGTGGGATTGAGGGCGCCAAGGAAAACGCCCAGCACCGGCCCCGTTTGCTGCGGCTGCCACTGTGAAGGTTCGGCGTGTTCCGGGATGAGCAGGCAGACCGGCACTGTGCGCGCCCTTGCGGGCGCTGTGGTTCCCGGCGGCGCCGGCTCAAGACATTCGAATCCGGCATCGTTGATCAGCCCGCGCAGCTGGCCCAGCGCCTGGCCAGGCACGCCGGTCAGCGGGCAAACAACGACCGAATTACTCCCCATAGCTCATCGCTCCTCCGTGGGGACAGGCTCCATCGGAGCCTTATCACAACCAGTCACTTCCAAGACTAGCAAGCACTAAGGTTAGTCACGGCTCGCGGAGTCTTCAATGCGAAAACGCTTGTTTTTACAGTGTTAGCGGCGTGTTGGGGTGTTATCTGCAAGTTCCTTGCAAATAGAAAACTAGTAGCTGTATTTTTTTGGATTGATTTGTTTTGGGTGGGGGATTGAGGGCTGGGAGATAGGAAAAGTGGTTGGCTGCTGGGGGGGCTGAACTGGCGGATCGAGTTGCCTGGCACGATTGATGGATCGAGTTGCCTGGCACGATTGATGGATCGAGTTGCCTGGCACGATTGATCAGAACAGCCTTTGGGCTGTTCTGACCCTTCGGGCGTCCTCGCGCCTTTGGCGCTGCGGGCGTCTTGAATGCTCCTTTGGTCGCATTCAATCGAACTTTGCGAAGCTTTGCTTCGCGACGTTCGCTCGCGGAGGGTACCCCATAAAAGAAAAGGCCCCATCCTAGGATGGGGCCTTTTCTTTTGTATGGCGCGCCTGGCACGATTCGAACGTGCGACCGCCTGGTTCGTAGCTCAACAAATGAAATTTAACGTATTGTTTTAAATAGCTTTTCTGGCGACGCCCGTTGCCGACCAAGCACGACAACGCACCACTGAGCACGCTGATGTCGGAAATTTGTCGGAATTGTAAACGTTGTCGATCGAGCTATTTTCGCAGGCTCAATGCACCGTAAAAATACTGACTTTACAAGGTCCATCCCCAGTATTAATATTTAATACATAGTTTTTCAGGTACGCGCACATGGCCAGAAACACCTCCGTCACCCTCGGTGATCATTTTGAAGCGTTCATCACCAGTAAGATAGAACAGGGTCGCTTTCAATCTGTCAGCGAAGCAGTCCGCGCCGGGCTGCGAAAGCTGGAGGAGGATGAAGCCAGGCTTGATATGTTGAGGACTCGACTAAGGGCGGGGGAGGACAGCCCCGTTGCTGAAAACTTTGATAGCCGGGAATTTCTGGAAAAACTCCATAAAAAGCCTCTTGGGTGAAGAAGCGCTATTTCATTCGCGAACTCGCTCTAAGAGATTTGGAGGAAATTTGGCTCTTTACCCTGTCGGGGTGGAGTCTAGAACAGGCTGATGCCTATACCAGTTCTATCCTTGCCCGCCTGAATTTGCTGGCCGACAACCCCAGCGTTGGCTACTATCCATTGAACAACTGGTTCGTAGCCACAATTGTGGCAATTTAGACCCTTGTAAATCGATCACCTGGATACGGCCCGCCCTCATTACACCCCGTATCGACCCGTGTTCTCTAGTAGATACCCTACGGTTAAGCTTGAGGCCCCTCCTTTCCTTGGCACTTCTTTCAAGCCATTGTCGGTGGCGAGCTCGCTTTGAATACAGATAGGGAATCCTGCTGAGCTGCCGATGAGAATGTCACATCAAGCCGCAACTACCCCCTACTCCCTCTTTGACTGCATCCTCCATAACAAATCTGCTCGTAAACTTTTTGGGAATTTCATAAAGACGCCGCTGTATCTTATGCGACGAGGCACAAGGCATACACGAAGTGCTGCAGAATAGCTGTCTGTGAGCAGGGTAGCTGAAGTATTACCCTGCCCATGGGAGGAGGTGGTATTACATTGAAACTTTGCAATATCCGTCATGACGCCACTTCAAGGGCCCCGACATCAACAGACATCGGTAGCTTTACCCAGCCGCTAAGTATCGGGACAGGAATTCGTTTACCATTCTCAAAATCCAGTTTCATATGAGGAAGTAGATCGATGAGCCATTCGAAAGCGACCTTCGCTTCAAGCCGTGCCAGCGCGGAGCCCATGCAAAAATGTATACCTTTCCCCAACGCTAGGTGATCTTTGTTGCGTCGATGCAGATCAAAAGTCTCTGGGGCTTCATAAGTATCAGCATCGAGATTCCCGGAGGAGAAAAGCAACCAAAGCGTATCACCCTTACTGATGTTTTTGCCTCTGAACTCAACATTTCTGGTTGCAATTCGAAAAAGGCCCATTACAGGGCCGTCATAACGCAACATTTCTTCAACGAAATCAGAAATCAATGTCCTATCATTTCGCAAGTCCGCCAGCACATCGGGATGATTCAATAAGAACACTACCCCGTTGCTGATCAAGTTGGTCGTTGTTTCATTCCCTGCAAGCCACAGCAGCTTGCTTAAACCTAGTATTTCGTCTGTACGTAGATTCTCACCTTCCTCGGAAGCATCAAGCATGGCGCTGATAAGGGTATTTGCCTGTGGATTATGACGCGCCGCAGAGATGATTTCGCTCAAGCCGTCCGTCATCTCTTTACGTGAGCCGAGCTGCTGCTGAATGGAATACCCCTCTCCAGCACCAATCGCCAGCGAATCAGACCACATACGCAGGCGATGACGTTCCTCCAATGGAATCCCC
>JAZBOY010000006.1:0-7196 GCA_036351375.1 Halieaceae bacterium | reverse complement strand
TGGCCCCTCGGCTCGCTATAGCTGCTCAGACCTGTATCTTTAAGGATGACGAAGAGCTGCGTCTTCTGGCGTATTCGGCGCAGGATGAGCGGTAGCTTTCACTAAGTTTTTTAGAGAATTGGTGAACAAACAGTGGACCGTACAGAAACTGAATCTGTGAACAAACAGGCCGGTGCGATTGCCATTGTGGGCACGGCTGTCTGCGTGCCTGGAGCAGGCTCTTCTCAACAGTTCTGGGACAATCTACGCGACGGCGTTGAGTCGATTGAGGTGCTCGACGAGGCGGCGCTCATCGCCGCGGGTGAAAGCCCGGTGACGCTAAGAGACCCGAACTATGTACCCGCCGCAGCGCGCCTGGAGGGTTTTGCCGATTTCGACGCCGAGTTCTTTGGCTTCAGTCCCAAGGAAGCGGCCATCCTCGATCCGCAGCACCGTAAGTTTCTCGAGGTCGCCTGGTCCGCGATGGAGCAGGCGGGTCATCCGCCTGAATCACTCTCCGGGCCTGTCGGTGTGTATGCGGGCTGCGGAATGGGCAGCTATTTCTACTTCAACATTTGCTCGAACCCGCGCCTGGTGGATGAGGTCGGGATGTTCCTGTTGCGACACACCGGCAACGACAAGGACTTCCTTTCCACCCGCGTCAGTCATGTGTTCGATCTCAAAGGGCCGTCTGTCAATATTCAAACCGCCTGCTCCACCTCGCTGGTGGCGATCCACTATGCCTGCGAGGCTTTGCGCGCTGGCGAGTGCGAGATGGCGCTGGCCGGAGGCGTGACTATTGAGTTGCCCCAGGGCCGCGGTTACCTGTTCAAGGAGAACGAGATTCTGTCACCTGACGGCCACTGCCATGCCTTTGACCACAGGGCCCAGGGCACCGTGTTCGGCTCCGGGGCAGGCGCGGTGGCCTTGCGTCGGCTGGGGGATGCGATTGCCGATGGCGATCACATCTGGGCGGTCATCAAAGGCTCGGCCATCAACAACGACGGCGCGCAGAAGGCCGGCTACCTGGCACCCTCAGTCGAAGGGCAGGCGGCGGCTGTACGCAAAGCGCTGCGCGTCGCCGATGTCAGTGCGGACACCATCGACTACGTGGAGTGCCACGGCACGGGGACATACCTGGGCGACCCTATCGAGGTGAGTGCGCTCACTGAAGCCTATCGTGACACCACGGACGAGAGCGGCTACTGCCGCATCGGTTCCGTGAAAACCAATATTGGCCATCTGGATACAGCGGCGGGTGTGACCAGCCTGGTGAAGGCGGCGCTGTCCCTGCACCACAAGCAGATGCCGCCCTCGCTGGGGTATGAGTCACCGAACCCGGCCATCGACTTTGAGTACTCTCCGTTCCTGGTGAACGACCAACTCCGGGAGTGGACCAGCCATCGCGGTCCCCGGCGCGCCGGTGTTAACTCCCTCGGTGTGGGTGGGACCAATGCGCATGCGGTGCTCGAGGAGGCGCCCCCCCGGGCCGCCTCAGAAGAGAGCGATTTTCCGTTTCATGTGCTGTGTATCTCAGCACAATCCAAGGCCGCGTTAGAGGGCAATACCGATGCTCTGGCGGCGCATCTGGCAGAGAACCCGGAGTTAGACCTGGCTGACGTGGCCTTTACGCTCAAGGAGGGTCGCCGCGGTTTCAGCAAGCGTCGGGTGGTCGTGGCCTCCGATGCTCAAGAGGCTGCCTCGCTGCTGCAGGAGAAAGACCCGCGACAGGTGTTCAGCCATGAGGTGCTGGGTGACAAGCCCGAAGTTGTCTTCATGTTCCCAGGCGGTGGTGCCCAGTACGCGGGCATGGGACACGACCTCTATGAAACGGAGCCAGTGTTTGCCGAGTGGATGGATCGCGGATTAGATCATCTGCAAACCCGGCTCGACTACGATATTCGCGAGCTCTGGCTTCCGGAGGCGGGTCATCTGGAGGAGGCGAACCAGCGCCTCATGAAGCCGTCCGTGCAATTGCCGTTGATCATGATCATCGAATATGCCCTGGCACAGCTATGGATGAGCTGGGGAGTGAAGCCGGCGGCGCTTGTGGGACACTCCATGGGTGAGAACACGGCGGCCTGCCTTGCGGGTGTGATGGACTTCGAAGCCTGTATCGACCTGGTGCTCACGCGAGGTCAACTGTTTGATACCGTTCCAGCGGGCGGCATGTTGTCGATCAGTCTGGGTCTGGATGAGGTAGAGGCCCTGATTGGGGGCGAAATCGACATTGCCAGCGTCAATGCGCCGGCACTGACGGTGGTTTCAGGCCCTCGGTCTGCACTGGATGAACTGGCCAGGCAGCTCCGCGAGAAAGATGTTGATTGCCAGGACATCGCCATCGACATCGCAGCTCATTCGCGCATGCTCGACGGAATACTGCAGGCGTATGGCGACACGCTGCGCTCGATGACCTTGCGTGCGCCGAACATGCCCGTGTTGTCGAATCGTACCGGTGAGCCGATGACGGCGGAGCAGGCGACCGATCCTGACTACTGGGTTGCTCATCTACGCAACACAGTGATGTTTGCCGACTGCATCGAGTCGCTGGCCAATGTACCGGGGCGTGTGTTCCTCGAAGTCGGACCAGGCAAGGCGCTGAGCAGCCTGGCGCAGATGTCCTCATCGGTGCAGCCGGGACAGGTTTTGAGTTCCTTACGTCACCCTGATCAGGACATGGCGGATGACGCCTTCTTCCTGGGTGTGATCGGTCGGCTGTGGGCCTGCGGTGTTGAGGCAGACTGGCCGCAGATCTGGGGAGAGGCGCGCCGTGTCCGACTGCCGTTACCAACCTACGCCTACCAGCGCAGCCGTTATTTCATCGAGCCGGGCGCGGCAGCCAGTGAGCCTGAGGTGGAACTGCCCCAGCGGCACGACGACGTGTCGAACTGGGGTTATCGGCCCGCATGGCGCCCCAGGCTGGCTGATTGCCCCATTGATGTCACTGAGGATTTAGGTGAAACCCCACTCAACTGGTTGGTGTTTGAAGACGGTCTCGGTGTGGGCGCTCGCGCTGCGGATCAGCTGACTCAGGCTGGGCATCGCGTGATTCGTGTTCGCCCTGGTGACATGTACGCCAGGCTCAGTGACAGCGAGTATGTGGTGCCGCCGGAGCAGGGCCGGCTCGGCTACGCGTCGTTGTTGGGTGAGCTTGAAGAGGCCGGTGATTTGCCGGAACGGATCGCCCACTTCTGGTTGGTCACAGATGAGGAGACGTTCCGCCCCGGCTCATCGTTCTTCGACCAGAATCTGGAAATGGGCTTCTATGGCCTCACGGCGCTGGCCCAGGAACTCGGCAATGTGGATCTACCGGCGGACCTTCACCTGACGGTATTCACAACGGGAGCGGTGCAGGTGCGCGAGGAAGCGCTACGTTACCCTGAGAAAGCCATGATTGCAGGGCCCATCGGGGTAATTCCAAAGGAACTGCCGGGGATGACTTGCGCGTCGGTCGATATCGAGCTCCCCAAACGCCCACAGGGTCTCAAGGCCTGGTTGGGCCAGCAAGCGCAGGTCGATATCACGCCACGTATCCTCGAGGAGCTGTTCGCGGAGCCCGATAACCTCGACGCTGCCTGGCGTGGAGACAAGCGCTTTGAGTTGGACTGGCGCCCGCAGGTGCTCTCGGGTGATAGCTCTGGAGTTTTCCGCGAGCAGGGCAACTACCTGATTACCGGTGGCTACGGCGGCATTGGACTCAGCGTGGCTGCTTATCTCATGCAGGAGTTCGATGCTGGCGTCGCCCTGCTGTCGCGCCAGGTACTCCCCGCGCGCGATCAGTGGGAGCGCTATCTCAAAACCCACAGTCCCGCCAATCGTGTGGCCTCCAGGATTCGTGCGGTGCAGGCGCTGGAGAGCATCGGTCGCGGGCGTGTGGTGGCGCTCCACGCGGATGTCTGCAACAGCCAGTCGATGCGCGTCGGGACTCAGCAGGCCGTCGATACGCTCGGGCCCTTACATGGCGTGATCCACGGCGCTGGCGAAATCGATGATGGCCCTATTCTGGCCAAAAACGAGGAGCAGATGGCTCAGGTACTGGCGCCCAAGGTGAGTGCGCTGCGCGTGCTGGACAGCCTGTTCCCCGACGGCTCTATCGAGCTGATGGTGTTGTTCTCGTCCTCTTCTACAGTCACACGCCCTGCGGGCCAGGTGGACTATGTAGCGGCGAACGAGTACCTGAACGCCTGGGCCAAGCACCGCTCGGGTGGTACAACCCGCGTGGTGGCGGTTGACTGGGGCATCTGGTCCGACACGGGTATGGCGGCCGATGCGATGGCGGCGAGAGTGGGCATCCGCGAGCCCTCCGCGCTGGAACCGACCCAGCAACCACTGCTACAACAGCAGGGATTTGACGCCCAGGGGCATCGTATATTCCGTTCAACATTCGATGCCTGCCGCGACTGGATGCTCGATGAACACAGGATGGCGGATGACACTGCCGTTGTTCCCGGCACTGGCTACATCGAGCTGGCTGCCGAGGCCCTGGCGGCCCAGGAGCTGGAAGCACCTTTCCAGATTCGCGATATGTACTTCATGCGTCCGATGGTGGTGGAGGATGCGACACCTCGTGAGTTGCTGGTTCGACTGCAGGCCAATGAAACCGGCTATGAGTTTTCGGTGTACAGCGAGGCGGGTGAGGCCTACGCCCTGAATGCGCAGGCGCAGTTAGATCTGGGCGAAGAGTTTCCAGCGCCAGCAAGACTTGATCTGAAGGGTATTGACTCCCGTTGCCCGGAGCGTGCGTCTGCGGGTGCGCGACGGTTGCGGTCTCCTCAGGAAGCTCACCTCAGTTTTGGCCCCCGATGGCACGTGCTTCAGAGCACGGCGCTGGGGAACGGGGAAGGATTGGCTCGACTGCGACTACCCGACATCGCGCGTCGCGACCGTGCCATTCTGCACCCGGGTCTGTTGGACCTGGCGACCGGCTGGGCAATCAGCCTGGCTCCCGGCTACGACGGCCATTCGCTCTGGGTGCCGCTCAGTTACAGCGCCATTCGAGTGCATTCGCCGCTTACCGACGACATCTATAGCCACGTGCAACTGGCTGAGTACAGCGCCGAGGGCTATGTTGGGTTTGATGTCACGCTGGCCGATCCGCAGGGCCAGGTCCTGGTGGAGGTCATTGGGTTCAGGATGAGCAAGCTCAGCGGCGGCTTTGAGATTGAGACCTCCACAACCGGTGATGTCTCTGCCGAACAGTTGGGTCTGTCTGTCGGGGCGGGAGCGGCGCCGCTATCGCCGGAAGAGCGCCGTTTGCAGCTCAACCTGGCTAACGGTATCCGGGCGGAGGAGGGTGGAGAGGCCCTGAGTCGGGCGCTTGGGACTGGGCTCTCGCAGATCGTGGTGTCCTCTCTGGACTTGAGCGCACTCAGAAAGCAGGCTGCCATGCCGTCTGTGCCAACCGCGGGAGAGGAGCAGAGCTTCGAGCGGCCGCAACTGGATACCGATTTTGTCGCACCGCGCAACCCGGTGGAGGAAACACTGGCCAGCTTCTTCGCGACGCTGCTGGGGGTCGCGGAGGTGGGCGTAGAAGACAGCTTCTTCGACCTTGGCGGGCACTCGCTGATTGCGGTCAGGCTGTTCGCGCAAGTCAAGCGTACCTTCGACGTCGAGTTTCCCATATCGGTGCTGTTTGAAGCCCCCAGCGTCGCCGCGTTGGCCGAGATGATCATTAGCCGTACCGGGGGTGGCATTACCGCCGAGGTTGCGGAGAGTGTCGAGGGTGACGCCCCGAGTCGAGCGGAGGAGGGTCCAAAGTACCGACATCTGGTGCAGCTACACCCGGGTGACGGTACCGGTCGCAGACCTTTCTTCCTTGTGGCCGGGATGTTTGGCAACGTGCTGAATCTACGACATCTGGCGCAGCTGGTCGGGCGAGACCGGCCGGTCTATGGCCTGCAGGCGAAGGGGCTGATTGGTGATGAAGAGCCCCATACGCGAATGGAAGATGCGGCGCGTGATTACCTCGCCGAGATTCGCTCGGTGCAACCCACCGGCCCATATCTTCTGGGCGGTTTCTCGGGTGGCGGCATCACGGCCTACGAGATGGCACAGCAACTGCACGAGGCGGGAGAAGCCACCGCAGCACTGGTTCTCCTGGATACGCCGCTGCCTCTTCGGCCTGCACTGAGCCGCGTTGATAAGGCGATGATCAAGTCACAGGAATTGCGCAACAAAGGCGTGTCGTACCTGGTTGAGTGGCTGCGTAATCGCGTTGCCTGGGAGATTGCGAAGCGTCGGCCCAGGCCGGCGGAAAGTGGACAGCTGCCCGAGTTCAATAACCGCAAGATTGAACTCGCGTTCTACGAGGCCATCGGGGCCTATCAGCTTCGCTCGTGGGATGGGCCGATGAGCCTGTTCCGGCCGCCGTTGGATCTGCACTGGCAGGTCTCGGGAGGCCAGTGGGTAAGCTCCGAGAGAGAGTATGTCTTCGAGGATAACGACTGGCGCCGCTGGGCGCCAGCTGTCGAGGTCATTGAAGTCCCGGGCGATCACGACAGCATGGTCCTGGTACCCAATGTCAGTGTGCTGGCGGCGCAGGTCAAGGCAACGCTCGATGACGCTGACCGGAGCGCACTGCGAGCGCCGATGGTCGAGCATGAGGCTGCCGCCTGATGAACTCATCGTCCGAACCCAGGGTTCTTGCAATCATTCTGAACTTCCGAACACCCGAGATGACCTTGCAGGCCGCTGAGGCCGCTCGCGTGGCAATGCAAGAGGTTGCTGGTGAAATCCTGGTAATTGATAACGGCTCCGATGACGGTTCTTATGAGTCCATCTGTGCAGCGGCCCGGGAACGAGGCTGGCTGGAGGATGGCCGTCTTCGTGTGGTGGCTTCCAGCGTGAATGGCGGTTTTGGCGCGGGCTGCAACATCGGGCTCAAGGCCCACCTGGCCGATGGTTCGCGACCGGATTTCTTCTACCTGCTGAACTCCGACGCGTTCGTGCGGCCGGATACCATTGCCCTTTTACGAGACTTTTTGGTCCAAACCCCACAAGCGGGCCTGGTTGGCTCAAGAGTGTGTGGCGTCGATGGCGAAGAGCATGTCACGGCGTTTCGTTTCCCCAGCATTGCCAGTGAGTTTGAGGGCTCAGTAAACACAGGTATCGTCACGCGATTCCTGAAGAACGCGGTGGTGCCCCTGGGCATGCCGGAGCATCCCACCCGGGTCGATTGGACCGCGGGCGCGAGTATGATGATTCGGCGTGAAGTCATT
>JAZBOY010000005.1:0-5983 GCA_036351375.1 Halieaceae bacterium | reverse complement strand
CCGGCGCGCTTCCTGCGCCTGTTCCTGCCGGTGCTGTTGCCGGATGACGACGTGTTTGAAGTGCCGCGCTTCGCGTTTGGCGTAAGCCGCGGCAACGGCTTCCGGGAAATCATTGGCTATGTACCGGTAGAGCCGGATGGCTCGGTGGTCGCCACCGTGCCGGCCAATCGTGCCTTCAGCTTCAGCGTGCTGGACGCCGACGGTCGCCGCATCGGCGGTCGCCACGATTACTGGCTGCAGGTGGGCGCCGGCGAAGTGCTGCGCTGCAGCGGCTGCCACGAACGCGGTAGCGATCTGCCCCACGGTCGCCTGGACGCACAGCCCGCCAGCGCAAACCCGGGCGCTGTTGATGTCGCCGGCGGCGGCCTCGGCTTCCCCGATACCGACGTGGATAACCTGTTCGCCACCGAGCCCGGCGTGTCCATGGCGCAGACCTGGGACTTCCACCGCCCGCTGGGCAACGAAACTGCTGCCGCCCGCGAACCGCAGTTGGCGCCCAACTATATCGACGAGTGGACCGCCCCCACCCTGGCCCCGGAAACCCCCATCGAAGACCGCGATTACGACCCAAACTGGGAAGGGATTCCAGAGGAATACCCGATCGTGGTGAACAACCTCGACCCCGATGCCCCCGATCGCATCGTCATCAACTACGAGGACCACATCCAGCCGATCTGGGAGCGCACCCGCGATGAAGTCGCCGACAGCGAGGGCAACCTGTTCACCAACTGCCTGGGCTGCCACAACAGCATGGACAACATGGCGGTACCGCCCGGCCAGCTCGACCTGGCAGCGGTGCCCTCAGAACAGGAACCCGAGCAATTCCGCGCCTACCGCGAGCTGCTGTCCGGCGACCAGGAGCAGTGGATCGACAATGCCGGCAACGTGGCTGATCGCCAGCGCCTGTGTACCGAGGTCGACGAGGACGGCAACGTGCTGACCTTTACCCAGACCATCGGCATCGGCTCGCCCATGAATGCCGGCCGCGCCAATTCCAGCGGCCGCTTCTTCAACTGTTTCGAAGGCGGCACCTGCGGCCTTGGGCCGGCACCCGCCGTGCCCGCCAACTGCGTGGAGGACGGCGGTGTTCCCGTGCCGCGCACCCAGAACACGGTGAACCATGCCGGCATGCTGAGTCCGGCCGAGCTGCGGCTGATCAGCGAGTGGCTGGATATTGGCGCGCAGTACTACAACAACCCCTTTGACGGGCGGCTGGTGGACGACTAGATGCGCCTCCTTCTCACCCCCCTCCTCGTTCTTCTCCTCACCGGCACCGCGCTGGCGGAGCAGCAGTACCTGCAGAGCGAGGTGGTAGAGGCCTTTGTGGAGATGCGCACTGCGCCGGGTCGCGGCTACCCGGTGTTTTACGTGGCAGAACGCGGTGAACTGATCACCCTGCTCAAGCGCAAGACTGACTGGATCAAGCTGCGCAACTACCGCGGCGTTGAGGGCTGGGCCCACGTCAATGATATCGGCCGCACGGTAGATGCTGCCGGCGACCCGCTGGCATTCAAGGCGCCGGACCTGGAGAGCTTCTACCAGCGCCGCTGGGAAGCGGGGCTGATGGCCGGCGACTTCGAGGACACCGACGCGGTGACCGTCTACGGCGGCTGGCAATTTACCCGCAACCTGTCCATCGAGGCGCACTACACCGAGAACTTCGGCGACTTTTCCGATGGCCGCCAGGGCACTGTGAACCTGGTACACCAGATGTTTCCGCAGTGGCGCTACTCGCCCTTTATCACCATCGGTGGCGGTATTCGCGAGACCAGCCCGCGTTCGACGTTGGTGGAGACCAGTGATCGCACCGACAACGTGGCCAGCGTGGGCGCCGGCATACGTGTTTACCTCACGCGCCGGCTGATGCTGCGCTTCCAGTACAAGAACACCGTGGTCATGACTGACCGCGACGACGACGAGGAGATCAACGAATGGCAACTTGGCATCAGCGCGTTCTACTAGCGGCTGCGCTGGCCGGCACGCCCC
The DNA here is from genome assembly GCA_036351375.1 of Halieaceae bacterium. Lineage (GTDB taxonomy): Bacteria > Pseudomonadota > Gammaproteobacteria > Pseudomonadales > Halieaceae > JANQIO01. The sequence continues at coordinate 3,997 of JAZBOY010000005.1, read as the reverse complement.
TGGCAGGTTTCACCCAGGACGCGGACCCGGTCATCCTGCCCGAGGTGGAGCGGCGCGAAATCACCCCCGCCGCCATCGACACCGAGGACTTCGAGATCGGCGCCTTCGCGGGCATCCTGTCGATTGAGGACTTCTCCAGCGAGTGGGTCTACGGCGTACGCGGCGCCTGGCACGTCTCCGAGGACTTTTTCTTCGAGGCCAGCTACGCGCAATCCGAAGGCGACCTCACCAGCTACGAAAAGCTGTCGGGCGGCGCACCGCTGTTCGACGATGCTGACCGTGACTACACCTACTACAACCTGGCACTGGGCTGGAACATCATGCCCGGCGAAATCTTCCTGTGGGACGACGTGGCGCTGAAGTCCGACCTCTACCTGATCGGCGGCGCCGGCAGCACCGATTTCCTCGGCGACAACTGGTTTACGGTCACCGTCGGGATTGGTTACCGGGTGCTGCTGAACGATAGCTTTGCCTGGCGCATCGATGTGCGCGACCACATCTATGACCGCGACGCCTTCGGCACGGACGAGACGGTCAACAATATCGAGTGGTCCACTGGATTGACGTTCTTCTTCTAGGACCCACCAAATCAAGAGCCACCAGATAACGAGTGAACGAAAACAAGGGGATAGCACAATGAAAAAAATCATCGCCTGCCTGCTGCTGGCGGCTGCCATGCCCGTGGCCTACGCGCTGACCGGGTCTGGCCCCGCCGCGAACTTCACCCTCAAGGACGCCGACGGCAACAATGTGCGCCTGAGCGAATACCGGGGCCAGGTGGTCCTGATCAACTTCTGGGCATCCTGGTGCGGCCCCTGCCGCCAGGAGTTCCCGCTGCTGGACGAACTGCACCAGAAGTACCAGCCCATGGGCTTCACTGTGTTCGGCGTCAACGTCGAGCAAGAGCGCGAACTGGCTGACAAGGTCCTGCGGGAGATTCCTGTGACCTTCCCCATTCTCTTCGACAACCAGAACGAGGTCAGCGAGGAGTATGACGTGGATGCCATGCCCGCCACCGTGCTGGTGGATCGCAACGGCGTGATTCGCTTCATGCACCGCGGCTACAAGCCGGGCTACGAGGACCTGTACGAGAAGCAGGTTCGCGCCCTGATTCGGGAGTGAGAACATGACCCGTTTGCTGATACGTTTAACGCTGGCCGCCACCGCAATGTGGCTGGCGGGCTGTTCCAGCCTGCAGCCGGAGCCCTGGGTGAAGCCCTACGAACGCTCCCTGCTGGCCGACCCGATCATGCGCTTTGACCGCGACCCGGTGGCCAGCGCTTACCTGCATCACGTGTACGAATCCCGCGAAGGCGCCAGAGGCGCGCTGGGGAGTGGCGGAGGCGGCTGTGGCTGCAACTGAGCTCCGATCGAAGCTGCCTCAGCCGGCGCGATACGGCGTTGAAAGCGCGCGCGCAATGCTCATTTACTGGCGTGTAAACTCCGCTTGCACGCACGCTTTCGCCTTGTCTCGCACTCGCCTGAGGCAGCTTTCTGCAGTTGCGTTACTTACCCTAGTGGCATTTTTCTCGAACTTCGCGGGCGCCGTAACGCTGCCGGAAGAGCGCGCCGACGCCCTGTACCACCGCTACGACGGCGACGGCGTCACCATCGACGGCCCCTCGGTACTGGTGCGCAAGAACTTCAAGGAGACCGTCTCGGTCGCCGCGAATTACTACGTGGACAACGTCTCCAGCGCGTCCATTGACGTGGTGACCTCGGGCGCCAGCGAGTACAACGAGCGCCGCGAAGAGGTCAGCCTGAGTGGTGAATACCTCTACGGCAAGAGCATCTTCAGCGCCGGCTATACCAACAGCGACGAGAGCGACTACACCGCCGACACCTACTACTTCTCTGCCAGCCAGGACTTCTTTGGCGACCTGACCAATATTACCTTTGGCTACGCCCGCGGTGACGACGAGGTGCGCCAGAACGGCAACGACGACTTCGTTGAGGAAATCGAGCGCAACGCCTACCGGGTCGGCATCAGCCAGGTGCTGACCCCGCGCCTGCTGATGGCGCTGAACTACGAGGCCATCACCGACGAGGGCTACCTGAATAATCCCTACCGGGTGTACCGCTACCTGACGGACCCGCTGGACCCCAGCGCCGGCTTCCAGCAGGCCACCGAGGTCTACCCGGACACCCGCACCAGTGACGCAGCCGGCCTGAAGTTCCTGTACCACATGCCCTGGCGCGGCTCGCTGGGCACCGGCTACCGCTACTTCACCGATGACTGGGGCATCGATGCCCACACCGCGGAAATCGGCTACACCCACACCTTCGGCAGCCACTGGATCGCCGAGCTGCGCTACCGCTACTACACCCAGGGCGCGGCCGATTTTTATAGCGACCTGTTCCTGTTCCCCTCCCAGGATGAGAAGGACTTCCGGGCCCGGGACAAGGAACTCAGTGACATGAGCAGCCAGACCGTGTCCCTGTACGTCAACTACGAGCGCAAGATCGGCTTCGGGCCGATGGACAAACTCGGCATCAGCCTGCAGTACGACTTCATCATGCTCGAGTACGACAACTTCTCCGACCTGCGCGACACCGAGGCCCTGCCCGGTGAAGAGCGCTTGTTCGACATGGATGCCGACGTTATCAAGGTGTTGTTTACGCTGTGGTACTAGATCAATCCAGTTAGTAAGCGCGGCCCACGAAGAGTCTTTCAGACTGTCTGCTTGCGGCAGACACTACCCTTTGTCATTGCCGCGAAAGCGGGGCTCGGCTCAGGGCAATCCAGTTCGTCCTCTAAAGCCCGGTTGCAGTCGGCCTGAAAAGGGACTCTGCCATTCCCGATGAAATAGCAGGGTTGGTAGGCTACCCGAAGTTCAGCTAGCTTTTAGTTGTGTGGTGGACACGCCTAGGGAGAGGATTTTGCGGCAGAAGACTGGACGGCTGGGTACGCGGTCGATTTTAGGCACGCCTAGCATTATGCCGGGAGCGCGTCGTCGCTGGCAGTCCTGCATCCTGATGTGCTCACTCTTCTCTGTAGTGACAACGGGCTGCATGGATAGCACTGTGCTGTACTACGAGGCGATAACGCTTCCGCTCGATGAGGAAAACGAGCTTCACATCTCCACGTATCCCGCAGGGTTTCCTAATATTACGGACTCCACGCCATTCCTGTACAAGGCACTGGAAACACCAAAGCAGGTGTATTTGCAGGCATTCGTCAGGCCGGTGGGCCAGAAAGGCGGCCCTAACCCAAATGTCGAGAATATTGTGATCCACTCTGTGAGCTATAAGTTCCCAAGCCTACCGCCCAGGCAGCTGACTTCAGATTTTGAGCACTACTTGTGGATGCAAGGTGACTCGCGTTACGAGAATCCTGAGTACAAAGCGACGGACAGCACGCCGATACCCCACGGTGATCAATGGTATTTCACGGTCGCGGTTGATGTGACTTTGAACGGTCAGCGCCACCGAGTAGAAGGCGAAATGCACGCGGCCAGGAAAACCATACGGCAGCCGTTGATCTCTCAAGCCTTCCAGTGAGAGCCGGCATTTGTGTAGATTCTCAGCGGTGGTGCAGAATCTGGAATCTGGTGACAGTTTACTTAATTCAAGTACTGCAGCGCTGCAGAGTTGCTGTATAGGAAATTGAGTAAACTGTCCCCAGAACTCAAAAAAATCCAACATTTACAGCCGCCTACACATTTTCCAAATTGACTAGAATCTGGTGGCATTTTACTTAATTCAAGTACTGTAGGGCTGCCGAGTTGCTGTATAGGAAATTAAGTAAACTGTCCCCGGTAATCCAAGCCGTATCACGGTTCATCTGCGCTACTTTTACAGGACTAGGCGTATTTTACTCTCATCAATCTGTATTCAGTGTTCCCTGAATAGCACTGATGAGAAGCTGTTGTAGCTCGACGAGGTGGTCTCTGCGCTCGGCCAAATGAAATCCCATGGTTTCTATGCGGCTAAGGTTGTCGACATATTCGTTCAAAAACGCTGTACTCGCTCTCATTTCATCGACGCTACACTTGGG
>JAZBOY010000004.1:0-3104 GCA_036351375.1 Halieaceae bacterium | reverse complement strand
GGTTCTTCGCGGGTTAGCGGGATTGGAGTAGAGGCGAACGGTCAATCGGTTTAGGTTGTAAGTGCGACCAAACAGCCGACCGAAGGACCGCCGCCATGTCTGATGCTACGTTTCCGGGCTTCGCCTGGGAAGGTTTCCTTGCCGTATCCTCGCAGATACTTGATCAACAGCACTGCCTGATTGAGCTTCAAGCAGACCCAGCCGTACGGCCTTCGTGTTCTCGCTGTGGCCGCTGTTGCCAGCACATCCACGACACGCAACGACGCCGAGTCAGAGAGGCAAACCTCTTCGAGTTTCGCGTCTGGCTAGATGTCCCGGTAAGGCGTGTTCGCTGCCAGCGATGCGGTGTTGCGCGAGAGCGGCTCTCCTGGCTGCCATCCCATGCACGCTTCACAGTCAGGCTGCGCCGCTATGCGGAGCAGCTGCTTCGCCTGCTGCCGATCCGTCATGTTGCCGAGATGACAGGCCTGCACTGGCACACCCTGAAGGCCATTGATAAAGCACGGCTGTCCCGTGAGGTACCGACTCCGGACCTCAGCCAGGTTCGCTATTTGCTGATGGATGAGTTCGCCCTGCACAAGGGGCATCGCTACGCCACGGTGGTCATGGATGCGGAGCGCAGGAGTGTACTCTGGGTGGGGCCGGGGCGATCTCGTGAGTCTGTAAGACCCTTCTTCCTCTGGCTTGGGGAGCATTGCCAGCATATTGAAGCGGTCGCGATGGACCAGAACACGGCCATGGATCTTGAGGTACAGGCCCATTGCCCGAACGCCCGGGTCGTGTACGACCTGTTCCACGTTGTAGCCAAGTACGGCCGGGAGGTAATTGACCGTGTGCGAGTTGATCAAGCCAACCAACTGCGGCATGACAAACCTGCACGGCGTCTGGTGAAGCGGTCACGCTGGCTTCTTCTGCGGAACCCCGAGAATCTTGATGAACGCCAGGCCGCCAGCCTTGGCGAGCTAATGGCTGTGAACCAGCCGCTGATGCTGGCCTACCTGATGAAATCTCAGTTGAAAGGACTGTGGTATGCGCGAACCGAACGAGCAGCCCGGTGGCGGCTTACGCGTTGGTTGAACCAGGCCCTATCAAGCGGAATAGCTTCTCTGGAGCGGTTTGCCCGGAACCTGAAGCCTTATGCCGAGGGCATCATCGCCAGTGCCAGCTACCCGTTGAGTACGAGTGTCCTAGAGGGGGTGAACAACCGGATCAAAGTCATCAAGCGCATGGCCTATGGCTACCGCGATATCGACTACTTCTTCCTGAAGATTAGAGCCGCCTTCCCCGGAAATGCGCGATGAACCAAAAAAAAGCCCCGCGATGCGGGGCTCTTGGATACTGCCTATTCCCAGTCGGGCACCGCCAGGGCGGGGCCGGCAGTCGCGTTGAAGGCCGGGATGGCCTCGTTGACCAGCGACTCCCAGCCTGCGATCGCCTCGTTCCACATCGGGCGCAGATCATCCAGGCGACGACGCTGGCCGTCGGTCAGGCCCAGGACGGCCTTGTCGACCTGCTCGTAGTAGTTGACCAGGAAGCTGTCGATGCGCGGGTGGAAGTTGAGCACGTCCTGGAAGGTTTCGCGATCGGGCGTGGTGACGGCGCGCTGCCAGTCCTCGAGCTGATCGAGGAGTGACTGGGCGCTGTCGGTGAGCTCGTCATTGCCGGCTTTTTCGGCGAGGGACTTGCGCAGCGTCAACTGCTCCTGCACGGCCTGCAGGCTGGCCACGCGCTGGTAGAGCCCATCGAGCATGCCGAAGGTCTCCGCCAGTACCGCCTGCTGTTCTTCGATCGCGTCACTGTTGTATTCGTTGATCGGGTCCCAGCGCACCGTGAGGGGCTGCTCAGCCATCTCGTCACCCAGGCTCACGCGGACCGTGTAGGCTCCGGGCGCGAGGTGGTAGCCGCTGACTGACTTGCTGCCATTGCTGGCACCGAAGACCACGTCGTAGTCGAGGGGAGTGACCGCGTCGCTGCGAACATCCCAGACCACGCGGTTCACGCCTTTCTGGGCGGGGAGGGCAAGTTCACCTTTAACTACGCCACCCTCGACGCCCTTCGCCGCATTGCTGCTCATACTGCGCACAACCTCACCCTGAGCATTCAGGATCTCGAGCGTGAGTGGCTGCTCCGCCAGGTCGGGTTCTTCAGCCAGGCTGTAGTAGATCACCGCGCCCTCGGGAGCGCTCGGAGCAACGCTTTCGCCACCGGCGGCGCGACCCTCCGTGGGCGTCAGGCGGTAGGCCAGCGTCGGCTCGTAGAGATGCAGTGCGGCATCTTCCTGGGCCGGATCGTACTGGCGCAGAGGACTGATGTCGTCGATCACCCAGAAGGCACGGCCCTGTGTTGCCAGCACGAGATCCTTCTGGCGCAGCATCAGGTCCGTTATCGGCACGACGGGCAGCTTGCCCTGGAAGGGTCGCCAGCTACTGCCCCCGTCAAAGGAGATGAACAGGCCGCGCTCCATGCCGGCGTAGAGCAGGTTGGGGCGCTCCGGGTCCTCTCGGACCACGCGGGCGAAGTGCTCCTCGGGGAGGTTGGTGCTGATCGAACGCCAGCTGCTGCCGTAGTTGCTGGTCTTGTAGACGTAGGGCTTCTGGTCGCCCTCCTTGTACTTCATCACCACCACGTAAGCCGTCGCCGGATCGTGGGGCGAAACCTCGATGCTGTTGATCAGGCCGCGACCGGCGCCTCGTGGCGTGACGTTGTCCCAGTTCTCGCCTCCGTCGCGGGTCACGTGAACCAGGCCGTCGTCGCTGCCGACCCAGAGCACCTTCGCATCGTGGGGACTCTCGGCGAAGGAGAAGATCGTGTTGTATTGCTCGATGTTCTCGTTGGTGTAGGGACCTGAGCCCTGGCCCTGCTTGTCGTCCTCGTTGCGCGTGAGGTCGGGGCTGGCCTCGACCCAGTCGAAGCCGCGGTTGCTGGATTTCAGCAGCACGTTGCCGCCGTGGTAAATCACCTCGGGGTCGTGCACGGAGACGTGGATCGGCGCATTCCAGTTGAAGCGGTACTTCGCATCGCGGGCGAGCAGGCCCAGGCCGGTTTCTTCGTAGGCCTTCACGGAGCGGCTGGTGCGCGTTTGGGTGTCGAACTCATCAATGAGG
>JAZBOY010000003.1:0-5182 GCA_036351375.1 Halieaceae bacterium | reverse complement strand
CCGCGAGGAGGTGATGGAAAAGTACGCCATGGTGAAGCGTTCCGACCGCGCCGGGCGCATGGCCGATACCCAGGAGTTCAAGAACCTGGCGTTTGCCCGCAACCGCTTCTCCGATGAACTGATGGAAGAGCTGCGCGAGGTGGCGCCTTCCTCCATCGAGGAGCACGGCAAGGCCCTTGTGCTGCGCCACGTGTACGTGGAGCGCCGCATGGTGCCCCTGAACCTCTATCTGCAGGATGCGACCGATGAGCAGGTGTGGGCGGTCATGGACGAGTACGGCAACGCCATCAAGGAAATGGCCACGGCCAATATCTTCCCGGGCGACATGCTGCTGAAGAATTTCGGCGTCACCCGTCACGGCCGCGTGGTGTTTTACGACTACGACGAGATCTGCCCGCTGATGGACTGCAACTTCCGCCGCATTCCGCCACCCCGCAACGAAGAAGACGAGATGTCGGATACGCCCTGGTACACGGTGGCGCCCAACGATATTTTCCCCGAAGAGTTCCGCCTGTTCTTCAGCGGTAACCAGCGCGCCCGCAAGGCCTTCGACGAAATGCACAGTGACCTCTACGAGGCCTCGTTCTGGCAGGGCCTGCAGGAGAATATCGCCAACGGCTTCGTGGCCGATTTCTTCCCCTACCGCCGCAAGATGCGGTTCTCGCGAGAAGAGGAGCCGCTGCAGCGCGTTTACAATGGCTAGTGTTTACCTGATTCGCCACGGCCAGGCATCGTTTGGCACGGATGACTACGACCGTCTTTCTGGCCTGGGCTGTCGCCAGGCGGAGGTGCTGGGGCAGTATTTCGAGCATCGCGGCCTTAACTTCGATGCGGTGTATACCGGCGAGCTGAGCCGCCAGCGCAAGACCGCCGCCATCGCCATGGGCGAGCGCCTCCATGCTGAGCAGCACCGGGTAGACGCCCGCTTCAACGAAATCGACAACGAGGCCCAGCTCGAGGTGATTACTCCCATCCTGCTGGAGCAGCGGCCGGAGCTTGCGGCCTGGTGGGAAAAGGCCGCCAATTCCAGCAAGGATTACCAGAAACTGCTGGAGCAGGTGTTCAATTACTGGGTGGCGCAGGGTGCAGACAGCCCCGGCGGCCTGCAAAGCTGGGGCGATTACGCCCACGGCGCCCGCAGCGCGCTGGCCGAGGTAATGCGTGAACAAGGTCCCGGAACCAACAGCGCAATCTTCACCTCCGGGGGCACGATTGCTACTATCGTCGCCCACGTGCTGGGTGCAGACGACCAGGCGACGTACCAGTTCTATGAACCGGTCATCAACTGTTCAGTGACGCACCTTCTCTATAACGCCAATAAAGTGTCGCTGTCTTATTACAATGATCATTCTTTTCTCGACGTCCTCGGGCGCCAGAACGGCGAAGCGCTGATCACCTATCGCTGATGGTTGATATCTACCTGGTCCGCCACGGCGAGGCCGCCGCTAGCTGGGGCGAAGACCCCGACCCCGGCCTCAGCCACCTCGGGCGCCAACAGGCCCGCCAGGTGCGCGACGAGCTGGAGCGCTACGAAAACCTGCACATCGTTTCCAGCCCGATGCTGCGTGCCAAGGAAACGGCCCAGCCGTTGGCCACGGCACTGCGCAAGGAAGTGCACATCGAGGAGGCATTCCGGGAGATTCCTTCGCCGGTGGGTATCGAGAATCGCCAGGCCTGGCTGTCGGGCTTCATGCGGCAGGATTGGCAGGAACAGGGGCCGGAAGTGCTGGAATGGCGCGAGCGGGCCTGGGATACCCTGTTTGAGATGGAGCGCCATACGGCAATCTTTACGCACTTCATGATCATCAACGCCATCTGTTCACGGCTGATGGAAGCGCCGGAAACCGTGTGCTGCGTGCCCGACAACGGCTCGGTCACACGCCTGAAGCTGGCCAAGAAAACCCTGGAACTGGTCGAAGTCGGCCGCCAGCAGCAGACCCACGTCTCCTGAGCCGTCGCTAGACGGGGCGGATGAGGGCTTCCTGGGTGGTAGACGCCACCAGCCGCCCGTCCCGGGTGTAGAACGTTCCCCTGCAAAACCCCCTGGCCGCCATCGCCGCCGGGCTGTCCTGCTGGTACAGCAGCCATTCGTCGGCCCGCAGCGGCTGGTGGAACCAGATGGCGTGGTCGAGGCTCGCAAACTGCATATTGGGCATGCGCGTGGAGTAGGGGTGCGGGTGCAGCGCCACGCCGATCAAAGTCATGTCGGACATGTACGCCAGCAGGGTCTGGTGCAGCTGCGGGTCATCGGGCAGCCGTGCGGCGGCCTTGAACCACACCTGGTTCTCCGGCGCACGAATATCGTCGGCGGGGTTCATCATGTCGCGGCGGTTTACGCTGCGCCGGTCGATGGCGTGGCTGCGCACCATGTTGGTGTCGCCGGTTTCCTTCGCCAGCCGCTCCCAGTACACGTGGTCGCTTTCCAGGCTTTCCGGGTCCGGCGCGTCTGGCATGTCGAACTGGTGGGCGGGGCCGTCCTCCGCCACCTGGAAGGAGATCGAGGTGCTGAAGATGGCGCGGCCGTTCTGCTTGGCCACCACCCGGCGGGTGGTGAAGCTGCGCCCGTCGCGGATCGGGTCGACCTCGTAGACAATCTTGCGGCTGGGGTCACCGGGCCGCAGGAAGTAGGCGTGCATGGAGTGCGGCACGCGGTCTGTCTCGGCCACCGTGCGCACTGCGGCGTTCATGGCCTGGGCCAGCACCTGGCCACCAAATACCCGCTTTGGCAGGCTCGGGCTCTTGCCCACGAACAGGCAGGTGTCGATTTCCTCTACCTGCAGGTTGCGGAGCAAACCCTCCAGGTCGCTGGTGTCTGACATCGTCAGTGTCCTTATTCCGTCTGGGCGGCCAGGCCGCTGAAAAAGACCTGGTAGTAGTCGGTAGAGGCGGCGTTCACGTCTTCCACCCTGCGCCACAGGGGCAGGTCCATGCTGGCGTTCATGGCGCCGCTGATCAGCTCCTGGGCTACCTCTACGTTGATGGGGCGCACGCTGCCGTCTTCGATGCCATCGCGCATGAACTGGCCAAAACGGTCCCGGGAGGCGTCTGTCAGCGCGAGGATCTCGCGCCGGCGCGGCATCGGCAGGGCGGTGATGGAGTTGTAGCGAATCAGCGGCCCCTCGTCGGAATTCTGCACGTGGAAGGTGCGGCGCAGGGTGAACTCCACCTTGTCCATACCGGTTTCGAGTGCATCGGCTGCGTCGTGAATGCGGCGCGAAATATCCAGCGAGCGGGTATAGCAGCTGTACAGCAGGTCTTCCTTGTTCTTGATGTGGTAGTAGAAGGCGCCCTTGGTCACATCCAGGGTTTCGGCGATTTCATCGAGGGAGGTGCCGACAAAGCCCTGCTTGTTGAAGAACCAGGTGCCGGTCTTGAAGAAGGCCTCCTGCTTGAGGCGATTCTGTTCGGCCCGGTCGAAGCTGCCGCCGTTGCCCGACATGCTGCCGCTGAAATCAAAAACGCCAAAGCGGAAGGGCTGGCTGGCAATGCCGTGGGTAACGATGTCGACCGCGTCGTCGACGATCTGGCTGAAATTCGCCATATCCACAGTGCGCAGCCAGTTGAAGGACCACTGCATGGAGCCGATCAGGCTGAGGGTGGCAGAGGTGCTGTCGATGTCGCGGATATTGCCCTCGGCAATGCCGTCGCGGATGTACTGCCGCAGGCGCAGGAACATGGCGGTGTAGCGCTGCTCCACGTCCTGGCGGTGCTGGTCTTTGAGGGAGGCGATTTCGAGCAGGGCGGCGCGGTGGTCGCGCTTGCCTTCCTGGGCCTCGCGCCAGTTCAGGAAGTGTGCTCGCACCATGCCGCGCACCCGCTCCAGGCCGGTGCTGTGGCTGGCCTCGATGCGATCCAGGCCCTCCATGATGCTGTCCAGCGCCGCCAGGTAGCACTGGTAGATGAGCTCTTCCTTGGTTTTCACGTAGTAGTACAGGCTGGTCTTGGTGAGCCCGAGGCCTTCGGCGATATCCAGCAGGGTGGTGGAGCGGGAGCCGCGGCCGTTGAACAGGCGCGCCGCCTGGGACAGGATCGCCGCGCGCTTGGCGTCGTGCTGGGCCGTGCGGTTGAAGGGCGAGCCGGCACTGCTGGCGGGAGCTGTCTTGTCGTCTTTGGGCACTGTTCGTCGTCGGGTCAGGGGCTGATACCGGGTGTTCTACGGTTTTACCCCAGAGTATGTTTTTCTACCCGGCGATGATACCCCGGCGGGCTTCAGCGAGCCAGCGCTTTGCACTCCCGGTGCCGGTGGCAGCCCACCAGGTGGTCGTTGACCATGCCGGTGGCCTGCATGTGGGCGTAAACAATGGTGGAACCCACGAAGTTGAAGCCGCGCTTCTTGAGGTCTTTGCTGATGGTGTCGGACAGGGGCGTTGAGGCGGGTACTTCCTTCATCTTGCTCCAGCGATTCTGTACCGGGCTGCCGTCTACAAAGTTCCACATGTAGTCAGAGAAGCTGCCCACTTCTTCCTGCACCTTCAGGAAGGCGCGGGCATTCTGCCGCGCGCTGTATACCTTCAGCCGGTTGCGGATGATGCGCGGGTCCTGCAGCAGCTTGTCGAGCTTCTTGTCGGTGTAGCGGGCGACCTTCTCGGCATCGAAGCCGTCGAACAGCGCCCGGTACCCCTCGCGCTTGCGCAGCACGGTAATCCATGCCAGCCCGGCCTGGGCGCCTTCCAGCATAAGGAACTCGAACAGGGTGTCGTCGTCGTAGAGCGGCACACCCCACTCGGTATCGTGGTATTCGACGTACAGCGGGTCGGTACCGCACCAGTCACAGCGTTTTGTCATTCCGGCCTCCATATTGCGCCCAGGGAGTATATTATCTGCCGCCATGACTGACTCTATCCTGTTCGAAACCGGCGGCCATGTGGCCCGCCTGACACTCAACAAGCCCGAACGCCACAACGCCCTTGGCGCCGACGAGCTGACCGCCATCCAGGCGCACCTGGCTGCCGTTGAGGCCGACCCCGAGCTGCGCGTGCTGGTGGTGACCGGCCACGGTGACAAGACCTTCTGCGCGGGGGCCGCGCTCAATGAGCTGGGGGCCGGCAAGATCAGCGGTGATTTTTTCCAGCAGACCACCGACCGACTGGCGGCGCTGCGGGTGCCAACCATCTGTGCCCTCAACGGCAACGTGTTCGGTGGCGGCGTAGAGCTGGCGCTGAGCTGCGATTTTCGCCTCGGG
>JAZBOY010000002.1:0-11426 GCA_036351375.1 Halieaceae bacterium | reverse complement strand
GCGAGTGCGCTCCGCGAGAAAGCCGATGCCGGCGATGGCAAACAGCGCCGCCATCACGGCCATGTGGTTATCAGCGGGAATCAGCGACATGCAGGGCTCCGGCAAAAAGCCGCCACTGTATAGCATTTGCCGGGCGCCCCCAAGCCACGGGTGTTTACTGAAGGGGACTCACTCTTACCAGGCGTGAGTGCAGGCCCCTAGGAGCATCCTGCCAGCCATGGATACCAAGTTCCGGCGCACTAGGCGACCAGCAGCTGCTCCGCCTTGACGTGGTCCAGGGTGGCATCCAGTGCCCGGCCCAGCTTGTCCACCAGCTCGTCGACCTGCTCGCGGCTGAGGATCAGCGGCGGGCACAGGGCAATAGCATTGCCCGACATGGCCCGCACCAGCAGGCCGTTGTCCTGGCAGCGCTGCTGGCAGAAGCCGCCGACCGCATTGCCGTCAAAAGGCTTGCGGGTGTCGCGATTGGCGACCAGTTCCAGGGCGGCGATCATGCCCATGCCGCGCACCTCACCCACCAGCGGGTGATCGGCAAACCGGCGCAGCTGTTCCTGCAGGTAGCCACCCACCTCGGCGGCATGCTCGAACAGCCGCTCGCGCTGGTAGATATCAATGACTTTGGAGGCCACCGCGCAGGCTACCGGGTGGCCGCTGTAGGTATAGCCGTGGCCGAATACCCCAACCTGGGCACTGGGTTCGACCAGGGCATCGTAGAAGTCGCCACTGACCACCGCGGCGCTCACCGGCATATATGCTGACGACAGCGCCTTGGCGAGCGTCATCAACTGCGGCTTTATATTGAGGCTGTCAGCGCCGAACGGCGCCCCGGTGCGACCAAAGCCGCAGATGACCTCGTCGTCCCACATCAGGATGTCGTACTTCGCCAGCACCGCCTGGATCTTCTCGAAGTAACCCTCCGGTGGCACCACCACCCCGCCGGCGCCATTGATGGGCTCGGCAATGAAGGCCGCTATGGTCTCGGGCCCCTCTGCCAGGATTAACGCCTCGAGCTCCTCGGCGCGACGGGTCGCGAAATCGGCTTCACTCTCGCCCGGCAGGCCGTCGCGATAGAAATGCGGGGCACCGGTGCGCAGCACGCCCAGGGCTTCGAAGGGCAGGCTGAAATGGGTGTGGTTGGCGGGCAACCCGGTGAGACAGGCAGCGGCCACGGTAACGCCATGATAGCCGCGCTCGCGGGCGATGATCTTGTAGCGCTCGGGGCGACCGATGGCGTTGTTGTAGTAGCGCAGCAGCTTGACCAGGCTGTCGTTGGCGTCAGAACCGGAGTTCCCGAAGAACACCTGGGCATTGGCAATCGGCACCATCGCCGACAGCTTGTCGGCCAGCTCCATGGCCGCAGGGTGGGTCTTGCCGCCGAACATATGGCTGTAGGCCAGGGTGCGCATCTGCTGCGCGGCGGTCTCGACCACCTCCTCATTGCCATAGCCCAGCGCGGTACACCACAGGCCGGCCATCCCCTCGAGATACTGCTTGCCGCCATTGTCGTAGACATACACCCCCTCGCCCCGTTCGATGACCAGTTGCTCTGTGGCCTTGAGGTTGGTGGTGGGATAGATCACATGGCTCATGTTGTTGGTCCCCGTCACGCGTGATCACTGCTTGTGCGATCCGCGATTTTTGTTGCAGGTGTTTTAACTAGTGTGGATGCTGAAGCTAAAGGCGCCCGTTCGACAATCCCTACTTTTCATTAGTCCCGTCCAGCTCATCCGCCGCCGCCTGCAGCAGTATCAGCAGCCGGTCCAGGGCTTCCCGCTGTTGCGGCTCCAGGTTCGCCAGCAACGCCGCCTCACAGTCGCGGGCCATCGGCACGATGCGCGCGTACACGGAACGCCCTTCCGCGCTGAGTGCCAGCCGGCTCAGCCGCCGGTCCTTTTCGTCGGTTGCCCGATTCACCATGCCTCGCTCCACCAGCCGCGCGACACTGCGGCTGACCGCCACCTTGTCCATGCGGGTGCGGCTCACCAGGTCCTGCGCGGAGCTGCCGGGAAAGCGAGCCAACACCGCCAGCACCCGCCAGTCCGGGATGCTCAGGCCAAAGCGGTCGCGATACAGCGCGGCGATGGCGTTGCTTACCGTATTGGTCAAGCGAGACAGGCGGTAAGGCAGGAAGTGCTCGAGGTCGATGGCGTCTTGCCCGCCATCTGCAGAATGTTGTGCCTTCACAATCAAGAGGTTGAAGTCCTGGAAGCCAGGCTATAGTTTCATTTGCAACCATCTGGAATGCAAGCCGCCGCACCCCCGTTCAGGCCATGTATACTCCGGGCCATCATGATGGCGACACCTAATCTATCTAAATCTTTCACTGCTCTTCTCGCGTGGCTGACACTGAGTTGCCTGCTGGTGGTCCAGTGCCTGGCAGAGGAGCGCGCGGTCTTCGATGCCGGCTCGCCACAGCTACTGCTGGCCGTTGGCAAACTCACCGTGCCCGGCCACGACCGCGTTGACGGGCGTCGCCGCAGTCGCGAGGAAAACTGCACCGCCAGCCTGGTGGCGCCCAGCACCATTGTTACCGCCTGGCACTGCCTGGAGTATTACAACGACCTCAGCCGCGATCCGCAGTTCAGCCTGCCGGCGGTGATGGGCGAAACCAGCGTTGCCGCCACCCGGCTGGCCGATGGTGGTGGGATGGAAGCCGACTGGGCCCTGATGCGGCTGGCCAGGCCGATCCGGCAGGTAGCCCCCCTCCCCGTAGCTGCCCAGGGCGTGCCGGTAGATGCCGGCATGTTGATCGCCGGCTATGCCCGCGACAGCGGGCTGGGTGACGGGGGCCAGCATCTGACCTGGCAATCCGACTGCAGGGTCAGCGATCCCAAGCCAACACGTGTGGGCATGGATTGCGTGACCTACAAGGGCGCCTCCGGCGGGCCGGTACTGGTGGATGGGCAGGTCGTGGGAGTCATTTCCGTCGGTGACGGGGAGCAGCGTACCTACTTTGCACCGTTCAACACCGGCACACGCTTTTTCAGTCTTTTTCGGCTGCACGCTCGCTAGCGCCCGCACTCTCCGCCCGGCGGGCTGCCAGCGCCTGTTCAACTTCGGTGACGGCGTGATCGACCGTGTAATGGCCGACGTCGCTGTATTCATCGAACAGGTTGATCAAGCGATCGGAACGCCGCCCCAGCTTCATCAACTTCACGTAGAGGCTGTCATCGAGGGCGGGTTGGCGAATCGCGTCCAGCACGAACACGCCGATGCTGAGGGGACTGAGAGCGAGGTCTCGCAGTGCGTCCAGCGCCAGCTTGAGCTGGAAGACCAGCAGGTGGCGCAGTGCCCTGCCGGTCGATAAGGGCCTGGGCTCCTCGTCTTGCCGCTTGTTCATATCGCTTCCTCGTACTGTTCTGATTTTTTCCGCGTCATGGTTATAATTGCGCGCGATAAATGGGGGGCGTGCCGGCAATACTGCGCGGGCACGCTCGTTGTCGGGAATCCCTCAATGAATTTGCTGTAAAAAATTACCACTTATTACGGCCGGAAATTGGCTATTCTCGACCCTCGTAACTTCTAATAAAAACAAGCTGCAACAATAACTTAAACACCCTTGTCACTCACGGTAGGACCTAGACATGTCAAAATACAAAAATACCCCCAATGCGATGCGCCCGCTTGCCATCGCTGTAGCCCTGGCCGGAGGCGCGCTGTTGAGTGCACCTACCCTGGCCCAGGAACCCCAGCGCCGCGGCGGCTCCGCTGCCCTGCTGGAAGAAGTAGTTGTTACCGCGCGTAAGCGCGAAGAAGGCGCGCAGGAAGTCCCCCTGTCGGTAACCGCCTTCAATTCAGACCAGATCAATGCTCTGAAAGTGCGCGATCTCAATGACCTGACCGTTGGTATGCCCAACGTGACGCTGGAAGATGTCGGTACCGCGCGCGGCACCGCCAACTTCTCCATCCGCGGCCTGGGCGTCAACAGCTCTATCCCGTCGATCGACCCGACCGTCGGCGTGTTCGTCAATGGCGTCTACCTCGGCACCAACAGCGGCGTGATTTTCGACACCTTCGACCTGGAAAGTATCGAAGTGCTGCGCGGCCCCCAGGGTACGCTCTTCGGTCGTAACGTAACTGGCGGCGCGGTACTGCTCAATACCAAGAAGCCCGGTGACGAGTTCGAAGCCAACTTCCGCACAGCGGTAGAAACCGGCGACATCGGCGGCGTCAACACCTACGTGATGGGCGGCATTGGCGGCCCGGTGACCGACACCCTCGGCGCACGCCTGGTGCTGTATTACAACGACGACGACGGCCAGCTGGAAAACAACTTCACCGGCGACGACGTGCTGGGTATCGAGCAGCAGATGGCGCGCGCCACCGTGACCTGGTCTCCTGCCGACCGCACCGACTTCACGTTTACCTACGAATACCTGGACACTGATGGCGACGGCCCCGCGGGCCAGTCCCACACTAATGGTTCCGGGGTACCCGGCACGCCGATCAACAATGATCGCGACGATTTCGACCTGTCAATTGACGAGGTCGGCTTCCAGGAAACCGAAACCAATTTCTTCATCGCCCAGTTGGACCAGGGCGTGGACTTTGGTGATGGCACCATTACCGCCATCCTCGGCTACCGCGAGTACGAGTCTGAGAGCAATGGCGACATCGACGCCCAGCCAGTCTGGGTATTCCACTCGCCGGCCTTCCTGGACACCGAGCAGACCAGCTTCGAACTGCGCTACAACGGCCTGTTCGCAGACAAGGCCAACGTCACGGCCGGCATCTTCTACTTCGAGAACGATATGGACTACCACGAGCGGCGTAACCTGGCCGGCGTCCTGACCGGCAATACGGGTCCGGCCGTTCGTCAGGACGGCGGCGGTATTCACGATACCGAGGCCTTCACCGTATTCGCCCAGGTGGACTATGACCTGAGCGAACAGTGGACCCTGACCGCGGGCGTCAACTACAGCTCGGAAGAGAAAGACGTGCAGATCGCCTCCCTCGCACTGAACACTTCCCTGATCCCGGCGCTGGGCGGCACCGGTATTACCGAGTGCAATATCGTGAACGGCCCTGCCTGTGCCTTTGACTTTGTCGACGACGAGAGCTGGGACAACTGGGCGCCCAAGCTGGGGCTCACGTACCACATCGACGATCGCTCGCGACTCTACGGTCACTGGACGGTGGGTTACCGCTCGGGTGGTTACAACCTGCGTAACACCTCGGCTGATCCCAACGACACGCCCGGGCCCTTTGACGAGGAAGAAGTCAACAACTTCGAAATCGGCTACAAGTCTACCCATGACTGGGGCCGCCTGAACGCGGCGATCTTCTACCAGGAGATCGACGACCAGCAGCGTGAAGTGAACCTGCCGAGCGAAACCGCCGGTTTGGTACAGCTGATTCGCAACACCGCAGACACCACGATTGCCGGTATCGAAGTGGATAGCACCATCAGCCTGACCGAGAACCTGCTGCTGCTGGCATCCATCGGCTACATCGACGCCGAGTACGATACCGTGCGCTTCGACCTGAATGGCGACGGCGTGGTAGACGGTGCCGATGAGGACCTCGACATCCCGCGTGCGCCGGAACTGACCTGGAGCCTGGGCCTGACCCACGACCTGGAGCTGGGTAGCTGGGGTTACATGACCTCTCGGGTGACCTGGTCTTACCGCGATGATATCGCCTACACCGACAACAACCTGGGCTTCATCGACGAAGTGGATATCCTGGACGCAGGCCTCGACTTCTACTCCAATGACGGCCACTGGGTGTTCTCACTGTACGGCAAGAACCTGCTGGATGAAGTCAACTTCGGTAACGACACCCAGCTCCCGGATGCACTGCTGGGCGCTATCCCGCTGGGCGGCACGTTCTCACCGGTTATGCCGGGTATCCGCTACGGCGCGGAGATCACCTACAACTTCTTCTAAACCGAAGAAGACGCTCTACCAAAAAAGCCCCGCCGGAAACGGCGGGGCTTTTTGCTTTTTATAAAACCGCTGGAGTCTTGCGCCTCCCCACAGGGCGGAGGTGCATCCTTACCGGGAGTTTATTATCTGACAGATTCCGATTGTCATTCCGCCGCGCGGACTGCCGCGAGGGGAGAATAACGGCTTCTAGTACCAGTTGCCGGCGGGCTGGGTGATGAAGTCTTCCTGGCGCAACTCTATGACCGTGGGGCGATCCTGGCGCACGGCCTGTTGCAGGCTGTCGGCCAATTGGTCGAAGTCCCGGGGGCGCGCGGTATGGCAGCCGAGCGCCGCGGCGGCGGCGACCAGGTCCGGGGTGAAGATATCGACGCCCACAGGCTCGATTTTGGACGCCACCATGCCCTGCTTGATTTCGCTGTAGCCGCGGTTGTTCCAGACCAGCACAGCGACCGGCAGGCCCGCCTCAACACCGGCGGCCAGTTCCGCCAGCGTGAACTGGGTGGAGCCGTCGCCGATCAGCGCGGCAACCGGCAACTCGGCGCACGCCAACCGGGCGCCAAAACTGGCGGGAATGGCAAAGCCCAGGGTGCCGCCGCCGGTGGCGGAGTGGAAATAGCGCCGCGGAGCCTCGCATTCGTACTGCCAGACCGCGTAGTAGGTGGGCAGGGTGGAATCGCCCACCAGCAGCAAGTCGGGAAGCGCGGCTTGAAGGCAGTCAAAGAATGCCTGCATCTCCGTATGAAAGTGCGCCTGTTGGCGAACGGCCTCACGCACGGCGGCGGCGCGCATCGCACCGCCCCGCTCCGCCGGTGCCAGCTTCGCAGCCAGTGCCGCCATAAACAGCGCCGCATCGCTGGCAATCGCGAGCGCCGGTCGCTGGTTGCGGGCCAACTGCGCGGCGTCGATATCCACACGCACCAGCTTTCCCTGGCGTTCAATATCGCCGAGAAAAAGCATGTCGTAATCGGTCTCTGCCCACTCGGTGCCCACGGCCAGCACCACGTCGGCGGCCGCCAGCGCGTCGCGCACCGGTGCCAGTGACGGGCTGGAACCCACCGCGAGTGGATGCGAGGCCGGGATCACGCCCTTGGCATTGACCGTATTGCAGACGGGTGCGTCCAGGACCTCGGCCAGGGCCAGCGCCTCCGCACCGGCAGCTACCGCGCCACCACCCAACATGATCACGGGCTGGCGCGCGGCAGCCAGCAGCTCCGCTGCCGCGGCAACCGCCGCCAGGTCGGGGCCCGGCGCTGACGGTTGCGGCCAGGGGCTGGTATCCACTTCGTCTGCATTGGCCGTTATCACGTCCAGCGGTAACTCAATGTGCACCGGACCAGGCCGCTCGCCTGAAAACACTGCGAAGGCGCGCGCCAGTACCCGCGGCAAATCGCGGGGGTCCATCAGGGTGTGACTGAAACGTGCACACTGGCTGGCCAGCGCGCGCTGGTCCGGCAGTTCGTGCAGGTGTCCCTCGCCCATGCCCAGGTCGCGCCGCGCCGCCACAGCGGTGATCACCAGCATGGGAATGGAGTCTGCCAGTGCCTGCATCATGCCGGTGGCAGCATTGGTAAGGCCCGGCCCGGAAATCAGGAAACACACGCCGACCCGACCGGAGGCGCGGGCGTAGCCGTCGGCCATGAAAGCGGCGCCCTGCTCGTGTCGCGGGCTGACGTGGCGAATCGAGGAATCGGCCAGGCCGCGATAAAGTTGCACCGTGTGATTGCCGGGAATCCCGAACACGGTGTCGACCCCGTAGCCCTCCAGCAGCTTTACCAGTGCCTCACCGCAGCTCGCCATGCTCAGTAACCCTCACCGGCGTCGGGATGCGGGTTCTGCATGCCGGACTCTGCCTGCCGTGCCGGTGGCGGCGCGCCGATATGCGGTTGATTGCGCCGGGCTGCCAGTTCCACCTGCTTCTGGCGTTCGGCGAAGCGTGCTTTCTGCTCATCAGTGAGCGTGTCGTGACACCCCGGACAGCACACGCCCTTCATATACAGCGGCGACTGCTTGTCTGCCTCGGTAATCGGGTGACGACAGCCGTGGCACTGGTCGTAGTGCCCCTTCTGCAACTGGTGATCCACCGACACCCGGTTGTCGAACACGAAACACTCGCCTTCCCAGGTGCTTTCGTCTTGCGGTACCTCTTCCAGGTATTTGAGGATGCCGCCCTCCAGGTGAAAGACTTCCTCGAAGCCCTCGCCCAGCATGAAGGAAGAGGCCTTCTCGCAGCGGATGCCGCCGGTGCAGAACATGGCGACCTTGCGGTGTTTTTCCGGATCAAAATGGCTGCGCACGTAGGCGGGAAATTCGCGGAAAGTCGTGGTGTGGGGGTCGACGGCGCCACGGAAGCTGCCGATGGCCACCTCGTAGTCATTGCGGGTGTCGATCAACAACACGTCCGGGTCGTTCACCAGGGCGTTCCAGTCCGCGGGCTTCACGTAGGTGCCCACCTTCCGGTTGGGATCCACCCCGGGCACACCCATGGTCACAATCTCCCGCTTGAGCTTCACCTTCATGCGGTAGAACGGCAGGTGGTCGTCAAAGGATTCCTTGTGCTCAAGGTCCGCCAGTCGCGGATCGCTCTTCAGATAGGCCAGCACACGGTCGATGCCCTCGCGAGTCCCGGCGATGGTACCGTTGATGCCTTCCTCCGCCAGCAGCAATGTGCCGCGGGTACCGGCCGCCAGGCATACATCCAGCAGCGGCTCACGCAGCTCGCGATAGTCTTCCAGGGTGACGAACTTGTAGAGTGCCGCCACCACCGTATCCGACACGCCTAGACTCCCTGCTCTTGCTCGGCCTTGCTGCCACCCAGGCAGGGCGGCGACAGGGGCGCCTCGCCGAACCGTTCGGCCCACTCCTCGCGGGTATAGGTGTGCAGTGCCAGGGCGTGCACCGGGCCGGCCAGTTCCTCGCTCAATAGCGCGTACACCGACTGGTGCCGGCCCACCTTGCGCTGGCCGTCGAAGCCGTCTGCGACCACCACTACCTTGAAGTGGGTTTCCGAATTCGGCGGCACGTTGTGCTGGTGACTCTCGTTCACCACCTCGAGGTGGGCGGGCTCAAGGGCGTCTGCCAGTTTCTGTTCGATCTGTTGCTGTACTGTCATGGCCGCGGATTGTACTCCGGGTCGATGGAACCCTCCAGCAGGCCGGTTCGAAAGGCCCCGGGCGTCATGCCTGTCCACTTCTTGAACGAACGATGGAATGCGCTGGGGTCGGTAAAGCCTAGTCTCTCTGCCACCGTGTTGATGGAGAGGTCCGCCTCGCCCAGGTAATGACGGGCGGCATCACAGCGGCATTCATCCTTCAACTGCTGGAAGGTTGTACCCTCCTTCTTCAGGCGCCGCCGCAGGGTTGGTGCAGACATGTTGAGAGCGCGGCTGATGGTGTCGAAGCCGGGAAAGCCGGCCGAGAAATCGTGACCGATCAGCGCCCTCACCCGCGCTACCAGGCTCTGGCCGTGGCGATCCCGGGTCATGGTCAGCAGCTGGTAGGGAGCTGTGCACAGGAAGTCATCCACCGACTGCTCGGTGTGCACTACCGGCAGCCGCAGGCTGGCGCTGTCGAAGTACATCAGGTTGGCGGGCTGGCCGAAATACACCGGGCAGGCAAACAGCTCCCGGTACTTGCCAGCCGAGGCCGGTTCCATGCCGACAAAATCAACCCGCTGCAGCTCCAGGGGGCGGCCGGTCAGCCAGCCAAAGAAGCGGTGCCAGGCCGACAGCGCGTAGGCGTCGAGTATGTCCACCGGGGCGTCAGCGGCGGCCGGCGCCGCATCCGGCTGCAGCGCTTCCCGGTAACCCACCCGGGCCGACTGTTCGGAAAAGTTGGCATACAGCGGTTGCTGTTCAGGGAACAGGGTGCGGTAAAAATCCGCGGCCCGGCGAATCGCCCGCCCCAGGTTTTCACAGGACATGACCGCGTAGCACATCATGCGGAAGGCGCCGGGTGAGACCGCCACGCCGGGCCTGACGCCGAAACTCTCGTCTTCGATTCCCGCCAGCACCTGCTGGTAGATGCGGCTGTATTGCATGGCGCTGACGTCGGGCCGCCAGCCCTGGCTGTCGGATTCAAACGGGTTGAACTCGAGGCCACCAGCCGCCAGGGCCTGGGCACGTGCGTCCACGGGCAGCAGGCGCAACAGCGATACCACATAACGCGTGGGTACCCGGTGATCCTGCACAGCGACCGTCATTCTGGCTGCAATCTCATCGTTACGGAGTGCCGAAAACGTGAAGTCTATCAAATCAAAACCTGTGTTGCGGCACGGCTGGCGGGCATATACTGGGCCCCATGAGCGAGCGCTACGACATATTTTATGCAGGCAAAATCGTCGATGGTTTCGACGAGGCCACCGTGCGCGACAATGTTGCCCGGCTGTTCAAGGCCGATGACGCAACCCTGCAGAAGCTGTTCTCCGGCAAACCGCAGCTGATCAAGCGCGGCGTCGAGAAAGCCGCCGCCATCAAGTACAAGAGCGCCATGCAGAAGGCCGGTGCGGTTCCGCTGATACGCGCTCACGCCGCGGCCAAGGCAGAGAGCCAGCCAGCCCCTCAGCCAGCGGCACCTGAGCCGGCAGCGCCTGAGCCGGCCGCGCCTGAGCCGGCCGCGCCTGAGGCCAAAAAACAGAGTATGGCCGAACGTCTCGCCGCCCTCACCGGCGAAGAGGCGCCCAGAGCTGACCAGGCCGCCGCGCCCCCCGCTCCCTCACAACCGGCGAGTTTTGGCACGGACGCAGGCGCCAGCGGCGACGAAAGCGGCATCAGCCTGGCGCCGCCCGGCAGTGATGTGTTGAGTGAAGCGGAACGCAAGAAGATTGAAGCCGTGGATGTGGATACCAGCGCCATTAACCTGGTGCCGGAATTTGCCGCACCTGAGCCCGAGCCCCGCGAAGAACCGCCCGCCCCTGATACCAGCCACATGAGCATGGGTGAGGTGGGCGAAGACATACCCCACCTGGAAACAGCGCTGGTGGAACTGGACCCCGACACCAGCCACCTGAGCATGGGTGAAGTGGGTGAAGATATTCCACATCTCGATGTCGAGCAGGAGCCGGTAAACGTGGACACCAGCGCCATCGATCTCGCACCGGAAGGCAGCGACGTGCTGGAAGAGCAGTACCGCAAGAAAGACGAAGCGGCTGCACCCGACACCAGCCACATCAAGCTGGCAAACGCCTTCGACGCACCCGCCTGAGGTTTCAGGGCGGCGTTAACGGTTCCGTGCGACCTGCAGCCGCCTCTTCAGCGGCGGGTTGATCACGTTCTTCTCCCCCCTTGACGGCATGGCTCAACAGCCGCGTTTCGATCCTGAACCTGGCGCCGCTGCGCATGATCAGCAGCGCGTGCCGCAGGTCTGCAGTGATCGGCTGGAACAGGTAATAGAAGTTGAAGACGCTGCCTTCAGCCCATTCCACCTGGTCGGGCCCGAAGTAATATTCGGTCCACAACCAGGGCAAGCGAAACGCCCTTCCCTCTGCACATAGCAGCAGCTCGGAAGGCCCACCAATGCCACCGGGCGGCTGCGCCCAACCGGT
>JAZBOY010000001.1:0-47395 GCA_036351375.1 Halieaceae bacterium | reverse complement strand
GGCGACCCGCGAACTGTTCGAGCGCAGCACCGGCTCTGTCTTCGACCCGGTGGCAGCCGCGGAGGCCTCGGCGCGTCTCACCCTCGACGTACTCTTGAATCCCGAGCGTGCCGCCCGCATGAACAGGATGGCGACGCAGGCGCAACCCGGCTTTGTGGATGTGCTGCAGGCCTTGCTGGACCGCACCTGGCTGAGCGAGTCGATTACGACCCGGGGGCCGCGCGCGGTGCTTGAGCGAGCGGTCAATGACCAGGTGTTGGCGGGGCTGATGACACTGGCACAGGCGCCTGAGGCGACGATGCATGTGCGCGCCCAGGCGATCTGGGCGCTGGAGATGATCGCCGCTGGAATTGAGATCAGGCGCGGACAAAACGTCGCAGACTGGAGGGCGCACTACCAGGCTGCGGAGCGTTTGATTGAACAAGTGCTGGATGCGCCGCTGCCGGAAGAGTGGCAGGCGCCCAAACCGCCGCCCGGCTCGCCGATCGGCCTGGAGTAGGGCGCCCTACTTGTCGAGCAGGTAGTGCATCACCTGCTGGATAATGATGGAGGAGCCCTCCCGCAGGGCATGACGCACCTGGGTGACGTTGGTCAGGGAACGCTCCATTACCGAGGGCGGCAGGTCGCCCTCGATCTCGTCCTCGGGGATGCCGAGTTCCAGTTCAGAGCGGGAGGACAGCAGCAGAAAACCGCGTTGGGTCAGTACCGCCTGATCCAGCGCCTCTTCGCGAATGGACTCGGTAAAGCTGAGGTAATCCGCCTCGGCCATCCAGGTCATAGCGCTGAAGCAGGCTTGGTGGCGCTCCGAGTGCAGGCCGAATTCGTCCGGGGTGTCCGGGCCGCAGATGTCGTCCACGTACAGCACCGTCTTGCGTGGAAAGGTCGCGTACAGGCGCAGGAAGATCATTGCGCAGTCGCGGTAGAAGTCGTCGATGTGCAGGTCGGCCATGGTCCCTGAAGCGCTTGCTGGATAAGCTGTTGGTCTTGGAATATTTTGAATTTTGTTTGGTTGGGAGTGTACAGCAGATGAGCAAAGATCTTGAAGACAACGAGTACTGGCGCGACAAGCTGACGCCGGAGGAATTCCACATCACCCGCGAGAAGGGCACCGAGCGCGCTTTCAGCGGTGAATACTGGAACACCAAAGACGTGGGCGCCTATAAGTGTCGCTGCTGCGGCGAGACCCTGTTCCTGTCAGACAGCAAATACGACTCAGGCTGCGGTTGGCCCAGCTTTTTCCAGCCGGCCGAAGGCGAGAAAATCCGTGAGGCCCGGGACACGTCCCACGGCATGATTCGCACAGAAGTAATGTGTGACAACTGCGGAGCCCACCTGGGGCACGTGTTCGAAGACGGGCCCCAGGACGAAACCGGGCTGCGCTACTGCATCAATTCAGCCTCGATCAAGCTGGAGAAGACCGAGGGCTGATACCGCGTTGAACGCGCAACCTGGCTGGCAAGAGTGAGGCAAGAGTGTGGCTAGCCCAGCTGCAGGTCGTTCACGCTGACGCTGCGGCTCGCCGCTCGGTTCTCCATCAGCGTATAGGTCGTGCTGTCCACGTTGGAGACGAAGTACCAGTCCGCAGTGGCGGCTGTCGGCGTGAACGTCACTTCCATCCAGCCGCGATCGCTGAGGTTGGTGTACTGGAGGTCGTCTATAAGCGTCACGATGGGGCCTTCGAAAAGGGCGGCCGCATCGGCCCCCAGTACGCCCTCCAGGCCAGGCGATGTCACACTGGCAGTTGCAAACTCGACACCCACCGGATTGCCCTGGGTATCCGTCAGCTGCGCAGCCCAGGCATTGTGGGTATCGCCCGCCAGGGTCACCAGTTTGGCGTCTACCGAGGCGGCGTGGGTCAACAGGTCATCCCTGTTGAAGCCATAACCGTCCCAGGCGTCCAGGTTGTAGGGAATCGCCGAGTCGAGCAGCGCCTGCTGCTCCGGCGTACGCTGGTCTTCCGGCGTGTTCTTGGCCGCCACCGAGGCCAGGACGGCGGCGATGCCATCCTGCAGGCTGCCGCCAAATGAGGGGTCCAGCGCCAGCAGGATGGAAGCCGGCAGGTTGTAGCGTCCCACCAGTACCTGCTGGCCAAGCGCCTGCCAGGTGGTGGTGCTGTTGGTCAGGCGGTCCTTGAGCCAGGCGTTCTGGTCTTCGCCCAGCAGTTGGCGGGTGGGGTCGTTGATGGCGGCCCGGGCGGAGTCGATGTCCAGCATATCGCCGTTGAGATAGTCCCCGTAGCTGAGCTGCTGGTCGCGGCCGATCAGGCGCGTGTCCAGCATCAGCAGGTCTACCAGGTCGCCGAACTGGAACTGGCGGTAGATGACTTCCCGATTGCTGGACGGTGGGCGGATAGGTGACCACTCGTACCAGGCCTGCAGCGCGACTGCCACGCGCTCGTCGAAGTCACCCTCGGTGTCGGGCTGGTGGTTCTCCGCGCCGTCGCGCCAGGTGTCGTTGGTAATCTCGTGATCGTCCCATACCACGTAGAAGGGATGCGCGGCATGGCAGGCCTGCAGGTCTGCGTCGCTCCGGTACTGTGCATACCGCGTGCGGTAGTCATCCAGGCTGAGAATTTCCGTGCCGGGCTCAGACACCCGGCCGAATTCCTCGGCCCGGTCACTGGCGTAGCCGTCGATTCCGTACTCGTAGATGTAGTCGCCCAGGTGCAGCACCGCATCCACATCGCGATCGGCGATCTCCCGGTAGACATTGAAGAAGCCGGCCGGGTAGTTGGAGCAGGACACCACGGCAAAACTGGTGGCAGCCACCGAGCCGGTCGGCAGGGTGCGGGTGCGGCCCACGGGAGAGGCCACCTCCTGCACGAGAAAGCGATAGAAATAGGTAGTGCCCGCATCGAGACCGCCCACGTCAACCTTGGCGGTGTAGTCCACCTCGGCGGTGGTGGTTCCCTCGCCGCTGGCAACGATAGAGTCAAAGGCCTCGTCACTCGCCACCTCCCAGCGGATGCGCACCAGGCCGGGCGTGACCGGGGTGGCCCTTGTCCAGATTATGACCGAGTTATCGAGTGCGTCCCCGGAGGCCACGCCGTGCCGGAAACTGGCGGCTACGCCGGGGTCCGGGTTGAAGGTGTCGTCGCTGTCAGAGCAGCCCAGCAGGTTGCCGCCCAGCAGGGGCAGCAGGCTGCCCGCTGCCAGGCCTTTGAGTACGCGGCGTCGGTCGATGGGTGGCATTTTGGAATCGCGATCTGACATGGTCTACCCCGGCGGCAAAAGACGCCAATATGCCCTGTTTACATGGCATCTGCATGACAAATTTACGGCCGCTCGCAGGCAATCCAAGGGCTATAGGGGCACGTACATCCCCCCAGAGCTTTGCAAACAGGACAAGCGAATGGAAGCTATTGCCAAAACCGAAGCCAAACTTGAAGGCGCATCTGTAGAACTCGCGATCAGTGGCGAGGCACGTCGCGTGCGTGATGCGCTGGTAGAGCGGGGGCTGGAAACGCCCATGGTGTACAACGGGCTGTCGCGAGATGAGAAGTACCAGCGGCTGTGCGAGTCGTTCACCGATGTGGCCGAGACCCTGGGACTGGACCTGCGCGATGACAGTCTGCAGGAGACGCCCCATAGGATCGCCAAGATGTACCTCGATGAGATTTTTTCGGGACTGGACTATAGCCACTTCCCCAAGATCTCGGTCATCGACAACAAGATGGGCGTGGAAGAGATGGTCAAGGTGGATGAGATCTCTGTCGTCAGCACCTGCGAGCATCACTTTGTGACCATCGATGGTATGGCCCGGGTCGCCTATATTCCCGGCGACAAAATTATCGGCCTGTCCAAGATCAATCGCATCGTGCGCTTCTTTGCCCAGCGCCCACAGGTGCAGGAACGCCTGACCCAACAGGTGCTGGTGGCCCTGCAGACCCTGCTGGAAACCGAGAACGTGGCGGTGACCATTGATGCCACTCATTACTGCGTCAAGGCGCGCGGCGTCATGGACGTGAATTCGCGCACCCAGACCACCTCGCTGGGCGGCGCTTTCAAGACCGACCCCAGCACCCGGGCGGAATTTCTCGCCTGACACTCGTCTGGCTCTCGCCTTACGAGGGCTAGCAGGGTGTGGTCCCCCGCACCCTGCACACTTTCCCAGAGCAGAATTCTAACTCCGGCGATGTAGCCATCGCCGGGAAACGCCTGTGCCTCGTTCCCCCCTTGACTTGTATCAAGGAGGTCGAGGCCGATACCTGCGTATGCTTCCCCTACAACCAATAAAGTGCGGTGCGGTGAACGTACGCGCCGCCGCTAAGCAGGGGGCATCGCATGTCGCGTACCTGGCACTCTCTTCTCGTTCTGCTTTGCCTGGCAGCCAGCCCGGCATTTTCCCAGGACTCTTCCACCACCTCTTCGGCTGACACCATCGGCGAGATCGAACAGCAGGGCATGGACCGCACTGCTGACGGGCGCAAGGTGCAACAGCAGGTCGACGCATTGCACGAGCAGTCCCGCGACCTGGTGGACGACTACTACGCCCACCTGAAACTGGTGGACGGCCTCAAGCTCTACAACGCCATGTTGCAGCGCCAGCTCAACAACCAGTCCGAGGAAATCCAGATTCTGCAAACCTCCATTGCCGATGTGGCAACCGTGGAGCGGCAGATCCTGCCGTTGATGTCGCGCATGATCGACGGCCTTGAGCAGTTCATCGGCTTTGACGTGCCTTTCCTGCTGGAGGAACGCCAGAACCGGGTGGCAGACCTGCGCGGCCTGTTGCCAAGGGCTGACGTCACGGTGGCCGAGAAGACTCGCCGGGTGATGGAGGCTTATCAGATCGAGAATGACTACGGCCGGACGATTGAGGCCTATCGCGGCAAGCTGGACCTCGACACCGCCAGCTTCGATGCGGATTTCCTGCGCATTGGCCGGGTGGCGTTGATGTATCGCGTGGTCGGCAGTGACGATATCGGCTTCTGGGACCAGGGCAACAAGACCTGGGTACCCTTGTCATCGGGGCGTTGGCGCCGCTACGTGGACCAGGGGCTGAAGGTAGCCCGCCAGGAGATCGCCCCGGAGCTGATCTCGGTGGCGATTGATCCCGCGCAGGAGGTGCAGCGATGAACGCGCACAAGACCCCGTGGGAACAGCTGCTCGCCGCCGGCCTGGTATTGGCCTGCCTGGCCCTGCCCGTCGGCGCCCAGGATGCAGCCACTGATGCCGATATGGATGATGCTACCGAGGAGCAGGCCGATAACCCGGTCACTCTGGATGGGCTGTTGGAAGCCGTTCGCAGCGGCCGCCTGGCGGAAAGCCGAAGCAACGAACAGCGGCTGCAGGAGTTCCGCCGGGAGCGCAACCGCCGGCAGCAGATGCTGGATGACATCATCGCCGAAGAGCGACGCCAGGAAGCGATCAGCAAGGAGCGCGAGGCGCAGTTCGAGCAGAACGAGGCGCAGATCGGCGAGCTGGAGGAGCGACTCAAGGAGCGGATGGGCTCTCTCAAGGAGCTGTTCGGGGTACTGCAGCAGGTGTCCAGTGACGCCCAGGCCCAGTTCCACGTATCACTGACCCAGCTGGAGTTCGGCGAACGCAACAAGTTCCTGATCGACTTCGCGGGTCGCATGGGCAAGGCCAATCGACTGCCGGCACTGGGCGAGATCGAAAAGCTGTGGTTTGAGCTGCAGCGGGAGATGGTTGAGTCTGGCCGTATAGTTACCCAGACCCTGCCGGTGGTGACCGCCGCGGGGGTCGAGGTGCAGCGCCCGGTGACCCGGGTGGGCCTGTTCAACGTCGTCGCCGACGGCAAGTTCCTGCAATACATACCCGAAACCGGCCGTCTGCTGGAGTTCTCACGGCAGCCGGATAGCCGCTTCCTGCAGGGCCCCAGGGCCTTTGCCGCCGGTGAAACCGAATACTTCCCGTTCGCCATCGACCCGGTGCGCGGCCAGCTGCTGACCATCCTGACCCAGGCGCCCAACCTGCGCGAGCGTATCGGCCAGGGCGGGGTGATCGGCTACATCATCATCAGCATCGGTATCTGCGGTGTGCTGCTGGCCCTGTGGCGCTTCCTGTCGCTGTCACTGGAGTCGCGGCGTATTCGCGTCCAGCTGGCTGACCTTGAGAACCCGCGGGACAACAACGCCCTGGGTCGCATTCTCAAGGCCTACCGGGAAGACCGTGAGCTCGATGTGGAGGCGCTGGAGCTCAAGATGGGCGAGTCGGTACTGCGCGAGGTACCGCATATCAATCGTCACCTGCCGCTGCTGAAAATCATTGCCGCGGTAGCGCCGCTGATGGGGCTGCTGGGAACGGTGACCGGCATGATTATCACTTTCCAGGCCATCACCCTGTTTGGTGCGGGCGACCCAAGGCTGATGGCCGGTGGTATTTCCCAGGCGTTGATCACCACTGTGCTGGGCCTCACGGTCGCCATCCCGACCCTGCTGCTGCACAACGTGGTACAGGGCCGGGCCCAGACCATTACCGATATCCTCCAGCACGAGGCGGTGGCTGTCGTGGCGGAACGCGCGGAGAGAGACCAACCGGCATGATGGCGCTCATCGACGCCTATCTGCCCTGGCTCGGTGACCTTTTGTCCCTGGGCGGGAATATTCTCGCCCTGATTCTGTTCATGGCCTTCCTGCTCTGGACCCTGCTGTGTGAGCGCCTGTACTTTCTGTACTTTGTTTACCCGCAACATGCTCGCAACGCGGTCAAGCTGTGGAACGAGCGCAAGGACAAGACCTCCTGGTTCGCGCACCAGTACCGCGATCACCTGCGGCACCGGATCAGCGCTGAACTCAACAAGCACTATTCGATGATCGGCACCATCATCAAAGTGTGTCCGCTGCTGGGCCTGCTGGGCACGGTGGCAGGCATGCTGGAGATCTTTGACGCCCTCGCCGCCACCGGCTCCAACAACCCGCGTTCAATGGCGTCGGGTGTTTCCAAGGCCACTGTCTCCACCCTGGCGGGTATGGTGGTGGCGATTTTCGGGCTGCTGATCGGCAAGTTTGCCGAGCGCCGCGCTATCTCCGAGCGCGACCGCCTCGAGGCGCGCTTCTCGTTCATCACGGAGCGACCCAATGCTTAGGCGACTCATCAGCCGCGACCGGGACGAGTCCACCATCGACATCACGCCCATGCTGGACGTGGTGTTCATCATGCTGATCTTTTTTATCGTGACCGCTACCTTCATCAAGGAATCCGGCACCCAGGTCAGCCGGCCCCTGGCCTTCACCGCCGGGCTGCAGGACAAGGCCAGCATCCTCATTGCCATCGATGCCGAGAACCGGGTCTGGGTCGACCGTCGCAATGTGGATGTGCGCGGCTTGCGCGCCATCATCGAGCGTCTGCACGCGGAAAACCCGCGCGGGTCTGTCGTCGTGCAGGCCGACAAGCAGTCCAAGAACGAGGTGCTGGTGGAGGTGCTGGATGCCGCCACGCGCGCCGGCGTCACTGATGTGGCGATAGCCGCCAGCGAGCCCTGACCATGTTGGAACCGAGCAGCACCGATGCCATAGACAAGGCGCTCGCCACCCCCCGCGGCCTGCGTCACTGGCTGAATGTGCTGGCTGCCATGCTGGCCGGCGGCGCCTGTGCGCTGGCGCTGGGCTGGTTCATGGATTACCTGATACGTACGTCTGACCTGCGTCTGGACGAATCGGCCCGCGCTCATGTGCTGGAATTCGTGCGGGTCAAGCGCGAGGAAAGCGCACAGCGCAAGGACCGCACACCGCCCAAGCCACAGCTGCAGGACACGCCGGACGTGCCGCCCATGCCGCAGGAATCCATGGATGCCTCCGCCACCCAGCTGTCCGTGTCGGCGCTGCCTGCCGATGCGGGCCTAAACCTGCAAGGCAGTATTGGATTTGGCGCCGGAGAAGGTGACTACCTGCCGATCGTCAAGGTCGCGCCCATCTACCCGCAGCGCGCAGCGGTGCAGGGGATATTCGGTGAATGCCTGGTGGAATACACGGTGACCACCGCCGGCACCACCCGAGACGTCAGGGTGATCGAGGACCGCTGCACCCACTCAGTCTTCTACCGTCCCTCTATCGAGGCTGCCAAGCGCTTCAAGTACAAGCCGCGGGTCATCGATGGCACCGCGGTGGAAGTGGAGGGGGTACTCAACATGTTCTATTACCAGGAGGAGGAAGCCCAGTGAGCCGTCTGTTGCTGATCCTGCTGCTACTGCTGGCGCCCGCCGTGGCCGCCAAGGAAGCCGTCGTGGGCATGAACAAGCGCACCTACGACACACTCAATGAAGTGCAGGTGTTCATGGAGGCCGAGCAGTGGGACGAGGCCCTGGCGGCACTGGAGGAAATGGGCAAGCGCAAGCTGAGCGGCTATGAAACCGCCCACATGCTCAATATGTACGGCTTCGTCTACTACTCGCAGGGAAAGGCTGAACAGGCGCTGAATAGCTTCAGCCGCGCGCTGGAGCAGGAAGGCCTGCCCAATTCCCAGGTGCGCGGCCTGTTGAATTCGGCGGGCCAGGTCTCCCTGTCGATCGGCGACTACGTTGCGGCAGAGGGCTATGCCAAGCGCCTGCTGGAGGCAGAAATCGAGGCACCGCAGCCCCTCAGCCAGATTCTGCTGGCACAGGCCTACGTGGGGCAGGAACGCTGGGCGGACGCGGTGGAGCCCCTCAAGACCGCCCTGGCCATGCAGGAAGCCACCGGCGCCAATCCCCGCGAAAACTGGATGGTCATGCTGTCTTCGGTCTACCACGCCATGGAGCGCTACGCCGAGATGCGCGAGCTGCTGTACCGGGTGGTGGAGCTGTACCCGCGGGAGCGCTACATCCTCACGCTCGCGGCGTTGAACGGCCAGCTCGGCGAGCCTGAACGGCAGATGGCGCTGATCGAATCCCTGGAGGACGACGAGCGGCTCAGTAAAGGCTTCCACTTTGTCATGCTCGCCAACCTGTTCATGTCGCAGGGCGTGCCGGTGAAGGCGGCGGAGCTGCTCGATCGCGAGATTAAGGCAGGGCGGGTACCGGATACGCGCCAGAACCTCGAGCTTAATTCCCAGGCCTGGTACCTGGCCGGTGAGGAGGCGAGGGCCATACCACCGCTGCTGGCTGCCGCGGAAAAGGAACAGGACGGCAAGCTTTTCCTGCGGGTTGCGCGATTGCAGATGGACCTGTACCAGTGGAAGGACGCCGAGCGCAATGCGCGCAAGGCACTGGCCATGGAAGACCTGGATGAGCCCGGAGACGCCTGGCTGCTGGTGGGCATGGCCCTGGCACGGGGCGACGAGCTGGAAGCAGCCCGGGTCGCTTTCGTCGAGGCTGCCGAGTACGACAGCAGCGAGAAGTGGGCCCGCCAGTGGATGCGATTCGTCGAATCAGAGCAGCAGCGCATAGCGTCACTGACCGAAGCCGGCACCTGAATCCGGAACTCGGACCCGCTCCCGGGGTCTGTTAAGCTGTTACCCCCAGGGACAGGGCTTGGGCATGTTTTCTCTTCGTACATTTTTAGCAGCGCTTCTGGTTAGCGCCCTCTCGCTATCTGCTTTCGCAGGTGCACCCAAAGGCGGGAAGGCGCCGCATTTCGTGCTGCCCGACGCCTCCGGGCAACTGGTCAGCCTCAAGGACTTTCGCGGCCAGGCGCTGGTGGTGCATTTCTGGGCAACCTGGTGCCCTTACTGCAAGAAAGTTCAGCCCGGCCTGCAGGCGCTGGCCGACAAGCATGCCGGCCAGGGTCTGGTGCTGATCGGAATCAGCTTCCGGGAAGATGACGGCGCGGCACCGCAGG
Organism: Halieaceae bacterium; assembly: GCA_036351375.1. Taxonomy (GTDB): domain Bacteria; phylum Pseudomonadota; class Gammaproteobacteria; order Pseudomonadales; family Halieaceae; genus JANQIO01. Next base: position 37,677 of record JAZBOY010000001.1, on the reverse strand, counting down.
CGGTCCTGGAGTCTCGCGGTCACCAGTTCACCACCCTGGTGGAAGGCGATGAAGTGGCGGAGATGTACGGCGTTCGCGGCACCCCTACCACGGTTTTCATAAACGCCAGGGGAACCGTCGTCGGCGCCACCCATACCTCCGACCCCGCCGACCCGATTCTTGAACGCCTCGCCGGCGAGGCCCTGGGAATCGCTCAGTGAATACAGACGCCATGGTCGTGATCGGGATTGCCGTCGCCGTGGTGGTGGGCTTCGCGTGGATGGGCCGCCGCATGGACCAGCGCCGCCACCAGGACAAACTCGAGCGCATCCAGGAACGTATCCGCCGCCGGGAGCAGGGCAGCGGGGAGGGTTGAAGGTGGCCCGCACAGGCCGGGAAACGAGGGCGGCCGCTGGTCGCCTGGAATAAAAAAGGGAGTCCGTTTGGACTCCCTTTTCAGGAATTTGGAGCGGGAAACGAGGTTCGAACTCGCGACCTCAACCTTGGCAAGGTTGCGCTCTACCAGCTGAGCTATTCCCGCAATGGCGTCCCCTAGGGGGTTCGAACCCCTGTTCCCGCCGTGAAAGGGCGGTGTCCTAGGCCACTAGACGAAGGGGACATGTTACAGGTTTTTCAGGGAATTTTCGCGAAGAAAAATCCGCTGGAACCTGTGTCTTCGTCGCTTTGGCAGGTGTCCGAAGTGATCATCTCCCTGTCAAAGAGGCGCGCATTCTATGGTCCCGTTTGGCAAACGTCAAGCTTTGGGCCAGGAAATCGGCGCGGGCGCAGCGCCAGCGCATTCTATTGCAAATTCAACAGCTTGGCCCGCTCCGCGCGATAGTCGAAAGGGGTGTCTTCGTCCTGTGCCGCGATGCGCATGTCCTCCAGTTGCTGGTACTTCGCCAGCTCCTCATCGGGCATGAAATGCAGGCAGTCGCCGCCTATAAACCACAGCAAATCGCGGGGAAACAGCGGGGCAAACTCGGGGGCATGGGTGAACAGGGTGTTCACCAGCGCCGGACCCTCTTCGTAGAGGGCTTCACCCCGCGCCAGCGCCTCAAACCCTGAGGCCAGGCTGCGCAGGGGGTCCTCCGGTGAGGTTTTCTCTGCTTCCTGGCTGAGCCGGGCGGCAAAACTGGCCGCCAGTTCCAGGCAGAAAGCGCGGTATTCGCTGTCATTCATCGGGCAGTCGCGCCTGTACGTATCTGGGGTATACAATACCGGCCTTTTTTCTGACGGCAACCACCCTTCACTCACAACGACACCCAACACTCACCCCAAACAGTCACCGCAAATAAGGAAACCCCCGATTCATGACGGCAGCGCTGTCCATTCGTGACCTGAGCAAGGTCTACAGCAACGACGTACACGCCCTGCGCGGCATCAGCCTGGATGTTCAGGAAGGCGACTTCTTCGCCCTGTTGGGCCCCAATGGCGCCGGCAAGTCCACCACCATCGGCATCCTGTTTTCGCTGATCAACAAAAGCGGCGGCAAGATCGAGGTGTTCGGTATCGACACCGACGTGGATTTCCCGGGCGCCAAGAAGCATATCGGCATCGTGCCCCAGGAATTCAACTTCAACCTGTTCGAGAAGGTCGAGCACATCGTGGTGACCCAGGGCGGCTATTACGGCTTGCCGGCGGAACTGGCCAAAGAGCGCGCCGAGAAGTACCTGCGCAAGCTGGGCCTGTGGGAAAAGCGCAACGACCGCGCCCGCGAGCTGTCAGGCGGCATGAAGCGCCGGCTGATGATTGCCCGCGCCCTGGTGCACGAGCCGCGGCTGCTGATCCTCGACGAGCCCACCGCCGGCGTGGACATCGAGATGCGGCGCTCCATGTGGGAGTTCCTGCAGGAGCTCAACGCGGCCGGTACCACCATCATTCTCACCACCCACTACCTGGAAGAGGCCGAAAGCCTGTGCCGCAACATCGCCATCATCGATGAGGGCAGCATCGTCCATCACTCCAGCATGCGCGAGCTGTTGCGCCAGCTGCACACCGAGATGTTCATTCTCGATACCCGCCAGGAGGTGCCGGAGGGGGTAGACATTCCGGGTTTCCCCTGCAAGCGTGTGGACGCACATACCCTCGAGGTGGTCAAAGACAAGGACCAGGACGTCAACGCCCTGTTCGCCGCGCTCAGCCAGCAGGGCATTGATATCGCCAGCATGCGCAACAAGGCCAACCGGCTGGAAGAAATGTTTGTCAGCCTGCTGTCATAAGGGAATACCGACACGATGAATAGCTATGAGAAGTGGGTCGCCTTCCAGACCATCCTGGTCAAGGAAGTGCGCCGTTACCTGCGCATCTGGCCGCAGACCCTGCTGCCGCCGGCCATTACCATGACCCTGTATTTCGTGATCTTCGGCGCGCTGATCGGCTCCCGCATCGGCGAGATGGGCGGTTTCAGCTACATGCAGTTCGTGGTGCCCGGCCTGATCATGATGGCGGTGGTAACCAACTCCTATTCCAACGTGGTGTCATCCTTCTTCGGTGCCAAGTTCAATCACAGCGTGGAAGAGCTGCTGGTGTCGCCGGTGCCCAACTGGATCATCCTGGCGGGCTACATCACCGGCGGTGTCAGCCGCGGCCTGGCGGTGGCGGTGATCGTGACCTGCCTGTCGCTGTTCTTCTCTGACCTGTCGATTCACAACCTGCCACTGACTATCGGCATCGTGCTGTTTACCTCGGTGCTGTTCGCCCTGTTCGGGTTCATCAATGCGGTATTCGCTAACAACTTCGACGATATCTCGATTGTGCCCACCTTTGTGCTGACGCCCCTGACCTACCTGGGCGGGGTGTTCTACTCCATGGACCTGCTGCCGGAATTCTGGGAGAACGTCTCGCGGCTGAATCCTTTGGTATATGTGGTCAATGGTTTCCGCTACGGGGTGCTGGGCGTATCTGACGTGGATGTGCGCTTCGCCTTCGGCATGATCGCGCTGTTCACGGCGGTCGCGTTTGGCTACTGCATGCACCTGCTGAACTCCGGCAAGAGGCTGCGCCAGTAGTGCTGCTGGGCAAGGACAGTCCCGCCCCTGAGCGCTATGCGCCGGAGATTCTCTACCCCATCCCGCGCCGGCTGGCCCGGGATGAGCTGGGCCTGCCGGCCGCGTTGCCGTTTCATGGTGAAGATGTCTGGCATGGCTGGGAATTGTCCTGGCTGTCGCCGGAGGGTGCGCCGCGCAGCGCCGTGGCGCGCTTTGTCATTCCTGCCACCAGCGAGAACCTGGTGGAGTCGAAGTCCTTCAAGCTGTACCTGAATTCCCTCAACCAGGAACGCTTCGAGCGCGAGGAAGTGGTAGCCGAGACCCTGGCAAAAGACCTGTCGGCGGTCGCCGGGGGTGAGATCGAGGTGGAGTTGCTGGCAGTGGATGACCCGGTACTGGCTCCCACGCCCCTGCCCGGGGAGTGCATCGACGACCAGGTGCCTGCGGCGCAGGGCGATGGACCCGATGCGGGGCTACTGCGCGTGGAATCCGCTGCGGGGAGCACCCAGCAGCTATACAGCCATGGGCTCAGGTCCCTGTGCCCGGTAACGGCGCAGCCCGACTGGGCCACGGTGCTGCTGTCCTGCGAGGGACAGCGGCTGGAACCGGCCCACCTGCTGGCCTACATCGCGGGCTTCCGGCATCACCAGGAATTCCATGAGCAGTGCGTTGAACGCATGTTCCGGGATCTGCAGGCGGCCGGCCTGGAAGCGTTCAGCATCCAGGCCCTGTACACCCGCCGTGGTGGCCTCGATATCAGCCCCTGGCGCAGTACCGCGCCGGGGCAGGCGCCCCGGCTGCGGAGCATGCGCCAGTAGCGACTGCATGCGGCCTCAAGCCTTTTTTGTCTTGAGCTTGCCCCATTTCTCGGGCTCATTGATCTTCAGCAGCATGCGAATCTCTTCGGCGGCCAGCTCGTCGCCCTTGGCCACTGCCGCTACCAGTTGCTGCTTCAGGCTCACCGGCCTGGGGGTCTCGTAGAATTCAATCATTTCCATCTGCTTGTTCTCCTTCATGTCACCACCTCCGCAGTTGCTACCGACCTGCGCTGATGGTGTTTATTAGACGCCCCGGGGCGCCTGCGAAGGATGGCTGGCAGCGACAGCCGCATTGCTGCACACGCCAGTGATAACGTGCCCTGACGCGCTGGTAACTGGTGCCTGTTGTGGTATGATTCGCGCCCTTGTCGCAGGGGCCCCGGAAGGGTGCTCCGGCAACAATCCGGAGAGGTGGCCGAGCGGTCGAAGGCGCACGCCTGGAAAGTGTGTATACGGAAACGTATCGAGGGTTCGAATCCCTCCCTCTCCGCCATTTTATGGCGACCCTTGCGGTCCCCTCGCAACGATAGGTAGTGAACCCCGCCAGGCCCGGAAGGGAGCAACGGTAATTACCAACTCGTGTGCCGAGGTGTGGCTGCTTGGGTCGCCTCCTTCTTTTTGCCTTGTGTTACTTCGTAGTTCGGCGTCGGCGTGCTGGCTGTGGTGTCAACGCCGATGCCTCGCTTCGAAGTTCGATGTAGGTCTGGTTTGGTGTGAGGGATGGGACCATTGGTGTATCCTTGGCGGTTTGATCAGGCAGTCGTTCAGTCTTTATGTCGCATCAGGTTCTGGCCAGGAAATGGCGTCCCAGGGTGTTCCGCGAAATGGTGGGGCAGGAGCATGTGCTGCAGGCGCTGATCAATGCTCTCGACCATGATCGGCTGCACCATGCCTACCTGTTTACCGGCACCCGGGGGGTCGGCAAGACCACCGTGGCGCGCATCCTGGCCAAGTGCCTCAACTGCGAGGTGGGGGTCAGCTCAGAGCCCTGCGGGACCTGTGGTTCCTGCCTGGAAATTGCCGAGGGGCGCAGCGTTGACCTGATCGAGGTGGACGCCGCCTCGCGCACCAAGGTGGAAGATACCCGCGAGCTGCTCGAGAACGTGCAGTACGCGCCGACCCGCTGCCGCTACAAGGTGTACCTGATCGACGAGGTGCACATGCTCTCCACCAGCAGTTTCAACGCGCTGTTGAAGACCCTCGAGGAGCCGCCGCCCCACGTGGTGTTCCTGCTGGCCACCACCGACCCGCAGAAACTGCCGGCAACGGTGCTGTCGCGCTGCCTGCAGTTCAACCTCAAGAACATGTCACCGGAGGTGATCGTCGGTTACCTGAAGTCGGTGCTCGAGCAGGAAATGGTCAGCTTTGAAGAACCCGCACTATGGCTGCTCGCCCGTGCCGCAGAGGGCAGCATGCGCGACGCCCTGAGCCTGACAGACCAGGCGGTGGCCTTCGGCAACGGCAAGCTCACTGAGGCCGAGGTGCGCAACATGCTGGGCACGGTGGATCTCAGCTTCGTTTACAGCATTCTCGAGGCCGTGGCTGCGCAGGACGCCGCAGCGGCGCTGGCGGCTGTGGAGGCCATGTCCGAGCACGCGCCGGACTATGCCGGCACCCTGGATGAGCTGGCGTCTCTGCTGCACCGGGTGGCTGTGGCCCAGGCTGTGCCCGACGCTGTGGACAACAGCGTGGGCGATGCGGAACAGGTCAGGCAGTTCGCGAGCCAGGCCACCGCAGAAGACGTGCAGCTCTATTACCAGTTTGCCGTTACCGGCAAGCGCGACCTGGGTCTGGCCCCGGACCCTCGCAGCGGCATGGAAATGGTGCTGTTGCGCATGGTGGCGTTCCGCCCGGCAGCGGTGATCGACGATGGCGTTGCTGCAGACGACCTCGAAGAGCGCGGCCCCGAGGTGGCCGCCTCGGCAAAAAAGCCTAGGCCGGCCGCGGCTGGGCCGGCCGCGCCTGAGCCGGCCGCGCCTGAGCCGGCCGCGCCTGAACCGGCCGCGCCTGAACCGGCAGTGGCTCCGGCGCAGCAGGCAGCGCCTGAACCTGCCGAGCCGCAGTCGACCGCGTTCGAACCAGCAGCATCTGAGCTAGTGGCTCCCCAGCAGTCAGTACCCGAGCCGCCTGCAGCTGAGCCCACCGCGCCTCAGGCGACTGTGCCTGAGCCGGCCGCGCCTCAGCCGGTAGCACCTCAGCCGGCAGCGCCTCAGCCGGTAGCACCCGAACAGGTCGTGGCGACTAGCGAACGATTGCCCCTGGAACCTGCCCGCTGGCCGGACCTGCTTGACCGCCTGGGGCTGTCCGGCCTTGTATATAATGTCGCGTCCCATTGCGAGCTCCGGCAGGTCGACGGCGACCACGCCTGGTTTGTACTCGATGAGGGCAATGCCTCGCTGTACAACGCGGGCCACGGCCAGCGCATTGCCGCCGCACTGGGCAAGTACTATGGCAGGGAATTCCGGGTGGAAATCGAGCCCGGTTCTCCCCGCTATGAAACGCCGGCCCAGCGCGCCCACCGCCTGCTGGAAGAGCGCCAGGCGCAGGCACTGGAATCCATAGAGTCCGATCCCGGGGTCAAACTGCTGCTGGACCGCTTTGAGGGCAGCATCGACCGGGACTCGGTCACACCGATCAAGCACTGAGGTGATTCGTGAAAGGTAGTCTCAACGACCTGATGAAGCAGGCCCAGGAAATGCAGCAGAAGATGCTGGAGGCCAAGGAAGAAGTCGCCAACCGCGAGTTTGAAGGGCAGGCGGGCGCCGGCCTGGTTCGTGTCACCATGACCGGGCGCTACGACGTGCGGCGGGTGCAGGTAGACGACAGCGTGCTGGGTGAAGACAAGGAGATGCTCGAGGACCTGCTGGCCGCAGCCGTCAACGACGCGGTCAAGAAAGTCGAGGCGAGCAACCAGGATATGTTGGGCAACCTGATGCCGGCCGGCTTCAAGATGCCATTCTGAGTCCGGGCCTGTGAGTTTCAGTCCGCTGATCGAGCAGCTGGTCGAAAGCCTGCGCTGCCTGCCGGGGGTGGGTCGCAAGACCGCCCAGCGCATGGCGCTGCACCTGCTGGAGCGCGACCGCGAGGGAGGCTTGCACCTATCGGCCGCCCTGGCCGAGGCCATGGAAGGGGTCAGCCACTGTCCCCAGTGCCGCAACTTTACCGAGCAGGAACTGTGCAGCCTGTGCGCCGACACCCGCCGCGACAGCGCCACCATCTGCGTGGTGGAATCTCCCACTGACGTGGTGGCGGTGGAGCAGAGCGGCAGCTATCGCGGCCTGTATTTTGTACTGATGGGCCATCTCTCACCTATCGACGGTATCGGCCCGGAAGATATCGGCCTCGATATCCTCAAGCAGCGCATCGAGCGCGATGGCGTCACCGAGCTGATCCTCGCCACCAATCCCACGGTGGAGGGCGAGGCCACGGCCTACTACCTGTCTGAACTGGTGCGCGGCGAGGGCATTCGTATCAGCCGCATCGCCCACGGGGTACCCCTGGGAGGGGAGCTGGAATACGTCGACGGCAGCACCCTGGCCCACGCCTTCAGCGGCCGTAAACCCATGGAGTAGGATGAATTACCAACTGATTACAGATGACCAGGCGCTGGCGGCGCTGGTGGAACGCTTCCACGCAGACGACGCGGTCATGGTCGACACCGAGTTCATGCGCCGGGACACCTACTATCCGCAGCCGGCCCTGGTGCAGCTCTGCTTCCCCGGTGAGCCCGACAAGGCCTGGCTGGTTGATCCGCTGGCGATCGACGATGTGCAGCCGCTGCGTGACCTGTTCGAAAACCCGGCGATGGTGAAGGTGCTGCACTCGGCCAGTGAAGACCTGGAGGTCTTCCAGGTATACCTGGGGGTCCAGCCGCTGCCGCTGTTCGACACCCAGCGCGCGGCCGCCTTCGCCGGCCTTGGCTTCAGCCTCGGCTACCGTGGCCTGGTGGAGCGGGTCAGTGGTCTGGAGCTGGCCAAGGGCGAAACCCGTTCCGACTGGCTGAAGCGCCCGCTCAGCGACTCGCAGCTGGACTACGCGGCCGCCGACGTGATCCCGCTCTTGCCTGTATACCGCCACCTGCGGGAAACGCTGGACGCGAGCGGGCGTTCCGACTGGGTACTGGAAGATGGCGCCATGGCGGTCTCTGAGGCCGCTGCACCGCCGGCGCCTTCCCACACCCGGGTGAAGTCGGCCTGGAAGCTGAAGCCCAGGCAGCTGGCTGCCCTGGCGCTGGTGTGCGACTGGCGCGATGAGCGCGCCCGCAGGCTCGATAAACCGAAGAGCTGGATACTGGCCGACAAGGTCTGCCTCGCCGTGGCCCAGCGTCTGCCTCGCAACAGCAATGAGCTGCGCGGCGTGCCGGACATGCCGCAGGCCGTGGTTCGCAAGCAGGGTGAGGTATTGCTGGACCTGATTGACCAGGCGCATAGCCTGGATGACGGCGAGCTCCCCGCGCCGCTGGACAAGCCGCTGGACAACGGCCAGCGCGATGAGCTGAAGAAGCTCAAGAAAGCCGCGGCCGAGCTCGCCCGTGACTGGCAGGTGGAACCGGAAGCGCTGCTGCCGGCCAAGGACTACGAGCTGATGGTGCGCCTGGCCCATGGCGAGGTCGTGCAGCGCCCCTCGCGCTGGTCGGGCTGGCGCCAGCAGGCGCTGGTGGAGCCGCTGCTCGAACTGATCGGCGTGGAGGGCTGAAGCGTGTTGTGCCAGGTCTACCGCAGCCCCCGTAAGGAACAGATGTACCTTTACGTCAGCAAGGCCGACGGCCTGGAGCGGGTGCCCGAGGCTCTGCTGGCGCAGTTCGGCGAGCCAGAGCCGATCATGCTGCTGAACCTCGATGGCAGCCGCAAGCTGGCGCGGGCCGACGCCGACGAGGTGGTCGCCCAGATCGATGAGCGCGGCTATTACCTGCAGATGCCGCCCAGCGCCGAGGAACTGCGCCGCGGCGCCTGAGACATGGAACGATTCTGGGAACAGAAGTCGCTGGCGGAGATGAGCGACGAGGAGTGGGAATCACTCTGCGACGGCTGCGCCCGCTGCTGCCTGCACAAGCTGGAGGACGAGGATTCCGGCGAGGTGTTCTACACCGGCGTGCGCTGCCGCTACCTGGTGGAGGACAGCTGCCGCTGCAGCGACTACCCGCGCCGCAGCGAGTTGATGCCCAATTGCATCGATCTCAAGCGCCACGATGTGGCCGCCCTGCACTGGCTGCCCGGCACCTGCGCCTACCGGCTGCTGTCGGAAGGCAAGCCGCTGTACGCCTGGCACCCGCTGGTCAGCGGCCGCCCGGAAACAGTGCACGAGGCGGGCATCAGTATTCGCGGCCGCGCGGTGTCGGATGAATTTGTCCATCCCGACGGCTACGATGAACACATAATCCATTGGGTCGAGTAGATGTTATCTCCTGAGAGCTACCACAGCGCCTGGCTGGCCTACGCCGGCGCCACCCTGACGGCGCTGTTGATCCTGTACCTGTGGGTAGGGCCGCGCCTGTCTCACGGCTGGCGCCTGTCGCTGGCCCTGATCCTGGGGGCGCTGGCAATGACCCCGGCCCACCCGGCGGCGGACAGCAGCACCTGGGCGCCGGCGATCTTCGTCACCTTCTTTGAACTGCTCACCAGCGGCACCGAGGCCGCGGCGCGCCCCCTGCGCTCGCTGGTGATCGCCTTCGGCATGGCCCTGGCCCTGTGCCTGCTGGGCGCAGTAGCCGGGCGGCTGCTGAAGCGGTCGCCCGCGGCTGCGGACACACCGGCGACAGAATAGGCCCGGCAAGCTGTTCAGCGAGCTGTTTCTTGATTCAACACGTACCAGTGGGTAGGCTGGCACGTCATTTTTGAGAGGGAAAACACCAGATGAAGTTCGAAGGTACCGAGCGATACGTCGCGACCGAAGACCTGCGCATGGCGGTGAACGCCGCCGTGGCACTGCAACGCCCGCTGCTGATCAAGGGCGAACCGGGCACCGGCAAGACCATGCTGGCTGAGGAAGTGGCAGGGGCACTGGGCATGAAGCTGATCCAGTGGCACATCAAATCCACCACCAAGGCCCAGCAGGGTTTGTACGAGTACGATGCGGTTTCGCGCCTGCGCGACTCCCAGCTCGGCGAGGAAAAGGTTCACGACATTGCCAACTACATCAAGCGTGGCAAGCTCTGGGAAGCCTTCGATTCCGACGAGCAGGTGGTATTGCTGATTGACGAGGTCGACAAGGCCGACATCGAGTTCCCCAACGACCTGCTGGTGGAACTGGATCGCATGGAGTTCTTCGTTTACGAAACCGGCGAGACCATCAAGGCCAAGCACCGCCCGATCATCATCATTACCAGTAACAACGAGAAGGAGCTGCCCGACGCCTTCCTGCGCCGCTGCTTCTTCCACTTCATCAACTTCCCGGATCGCGACACCATGCGCGAGATCGTCGAGGTGCACTACCCGAACATCACCCAGGACCTGGTGCAGGAAGCCATGGAGGTGTTCTTCGACGTGCGCAGCATTCCGGGCCTGAAAAAGAAGCCCTCTACCTCCGAGTTGATCGACTGGCTGAAGCTGTTGATGGCTGATGACATTCCCGACGAGATCCTCAAGGAACGCGATCCCACCAAGGCCATCCCGCCGCTGTACGGCGCGCTGCTCAAGAACGAGCAGGATGTGCACCTGCTGGAGCGCCTCGCCTTCATGCACCGCCGGGAAATGAACCAGTAGGGGCCGTGCTGCCATGCTGATCAATTTTTTCCACGGCCTGCGCGACGCAGGCGTTCCGGTCACTACCACCGAGCTGCTGACCCTGCTGGAGGGTCTGAAGCATCGGGTGGCGTTCGCCGACATGGACGATTTCTACTATTACTCCCGCACCTGCATGGTGAAGGACGAGAAGTACTTCGATCGCTTCGACCGCGCCTTCGGCCTGCATTTCCAGGAGCTGGAGGCCCTCGATGACATCATTGAGGCGCTGATCCCCGACGACTGGCTGCGCAGCGAGTTCATGAAGAACTTAAGCGAGGAGGACAAGGCCAAGATCGAATCCCTGGGCGGCCTGGAGAAGCTGATCGAGGAGTTCAAGAAGCGCCTCGAAGAGCAGAAGAAGCGCCACGAGGGCGGCAACAAGTGGGTCGGTACCGGCGGCACCTCACCCTTCGGCCAGGAAGGCTTTCACCCGGAGGGAATCCGTGTGGGCCCCAACGGCAAGAACAAGAAGGCCGTGAAAGTCTGGGAAAAGCGCGACTTTGCCAATCTGGACGACTCCGTGGAGCTGGGCACCCGCAACATCAAGGTCGCCCTGCGCCGCCTGCGCAAGTTCGCCCGCACCGGCGCCACCGAAGAACTCGACCTGGACGACACCATCAGCTCCACCGCCCGCAATGCCGGCCTTTTGGACATCAAGATGGTGCCCGAGCGCCACAATGCCGTAAAAGTCCTCCTGTTCCTGGACGTGGGCGGCTCCATGGACCCGCACATCAAGGTCTGCGAGGAACTTTTCTCAGCCTCCCGCACCGAGTTCAAGCACCTGGAGTACTTCTACTTCCACAACTTCATCTACGAGTCCGTGTGGAAGAACAACATCCGTCGCCACACTGAACGCACCCCGATGCTGGATGTGCTCCACAAGTACAGCCATGACTACAAGGTCATCTTCGTCGGCGATGCCTCCATGTCTCCCTACGAGATCGCCCAGCCGGGTGGCAGCGTGGAACACTGGAACGAGGAAGCCGGCGAGGTATGGATGCGCCGCCTGACGGACGTCTACGACAAGGTCATATGGCTGAACCCGGTACCGGAGGACGAATGGGAATACACCCAATCGGTCTCCATGACCCGCCAGCTGGTCGACGGCAAGATGTTCCCCCTTACCTTGAAAGGCCTCGAAGAAGGCATGTCGTTTCTCTCCAAGTAGGTTTTTGGAGCTTCGTAAGGCGAGGTGCCGGTGCCGAGGCTACTTCCGGCACGGTCGCTAGCCGTCCATGGATTTTCTTGGAACTGCACCCTTGTCGAGGGCTTCTGTGGTTTCTAGTGGCTGAATCGGCGCGCCCTGATTGTGCCGGAAATAGCCTCGTCACCGTCACCTCTCGGAGCTCCATAATCCTGCTTGGTTCGTTCAGGGATGGTGCCCTCGAGCGAGGTGCCGATGCAGTGGCTACTCCCAGCACGGTCGCTAGCCACATCTGAGTTTCAGATTCAGCGAGTGGCAGGGCGTTGAAGCGTTGGCGTTGCACCCCATATCCCGCACCTTCAGGGCGCGCCGGATCAGCCGCTAGAAACCACAGAAGCCCTCGACTCCGATCCAATCCCCAGGATTCCAGACTAGGCTAGCGACCGTGCGGGATATGGGGTGCAACGACGACGCTTCGGGTGTGGCACCAGGCTCAACCTGCCAGATAGGCAATCAGAGCAGCAGTAACAGCCACGTTGAGGGATTCGACGCCGTTCTGCATGGGGATTCGGCGGAGATCGTCTGCGAGGGCCACTACCGCCTGCGAGGGTCCGTCGGTTTCGTTGCCGAGGACGTAGATGATGCGTTCGCCGGGGGTGGATTCGAAGAGGGAGTGCTCGGCGTTGCCGTCGAGGACGCAAACGCGGAAGCCCTGTTGCTGGCAGGCTGAGAGGGCGTCCGCGAGGTCGCGACAGCGCACCAGGGGGGCCTTGAAGAGCGTGCCGGCGCTGGCCTTGACGGCGAGCGGTCCAAGGGCGGCGTTGCCTTCTCGCGGCCAGAGGATGCCGTCGATGCCGCCGGCGACTGCCGAGCGCACCAGCATGCCCACGTTCTGGGGGTTGGTAATGCCGTCGGCGGCCAGTAGTCGTAGCGGGGCGCCGGTGTCCTTTGCCAGGAAGTCGTCCAGTGACAGGAAGGCGGGGCAGTGCACATCCACGGCCACGCCCTGGTCCTGGCTGCCTTTTCTCGAGATGCGCGACAGTTCGCGCTTGCTGTGGGTCAGAATCTCTACACCGCGCTGCTCGGCGAGCTGGCGCATCTGCTCGAGGATGGGGGCGGGCTTGTTGCTGTCGGCGAAGTGCAGGCGGTAGCAGGTGAGGTTTTGGTCCTGCAGCACTTCCAGTGCGGGTTTGCGTCCGTAAACCGTGAGGACCTGGTCGAAAAAGCCGGCCATGGGTCCTAGTGGTCGTCCTCCTGCGGTGCGTGCTGCTTGGCTACCTCCGCCACCTCGTTGGCGGCGGCGCGGATACGCTCGGCGATATGCTCGATCTCGGCGCCGGTGACGGGCTTTTCGAAGGAGCCGGCGGCAAAGCACAGCGCGGGGAGCTGGCGCTGGGCGAATACCGGCACGTTGATGGTGGCCACCTCGTAGCGCGATCGCGGTTCGATGCGGTCCAGGTGTACCTGTTCATCGCACAGGGCGCGCTGGTAGTTGGCGGTAACCTCTTCCAGGTCGGCCAGGTTCCAGTTCTCCTGGATCTGCTTGAGGTTCTCGTGCAGGGCCGCCTCGGCGCGGGTTTTCAGCACCACTTCATAGCCGCGGGCGCGAATGCCGATCACCGACATGCGCAGCCGCTTGTCGAGCTTCTCGTCGTAGCCGCCGTAGGCCTCGTGGGCAGTGTCGAGCCAGGCCTGCAGGTGCTTGGCGGGTGACCAGGCCGTGAAACAGGCGCCGATGGGCGCGATATTGGGAAGCCGCAGGCCCAGCTGGAAGTTGTCGATCAGGTGGCTGGCCTTGCCGTACAGGGCCAGCAACACGATGTGGGATTTGGAGCGGCCGGTCACGGCGAAGCCCACGTCCAGGTCCTGCTCCAGGGATTCCAGCGCCGGGCGGGCATATTCCAATACCGGGAACTGCACGAAGGCGGCGTTGCCGGCGGCGATGATGCTGGGGCCGAGGCGATAGGCCTTGGTCTTGGGGTGCTGTACCAGGAAGCCGTAGGTGGCCATCGTGGTGAGGATGGCGTGGCAGGTGGCCTTGTTGAGATTGAGGCGGCGCGTCATCTCGGTGAGGCCGAAGGCCTGGTGGGGGTTGGCCATCAGCAGGTCGAGGATGGCCAGGGCGCGGGCAGTGGGTTGTGAAAACAGAGCCATGGGGTTAAGTTCCTGAGCCCGTTGCTGCGCTAGCGACGAGCCGTGTTATTAGTATAAATTATTGAACTTTCGAGTGTACTGCGGGCCCGGCCCGGAAATCAATACCTCGATAGCGGGGCCGAAAGGGAGCCAATGCAGGAGCCAAATCGAGAACCTGACCTGGTGCTTTACAGTACCAGCGCCTGCCACCTGTGCGAACTGGCGGAGGCCCTGCTGCTGCCGCTGGTGGAACAGGGGCTGCTGGTCGCGGTGGATGATATCGCCGAGTCTGACGCCCTGTTTGCCCGCTATGGCGAACGGATTCCGGTGGTCACACGGCCCGCTACCGGCGCCGAGCTGGACTGGCCCTTCAGCGCCGAAGATCTCGCCCGGCTGCTGGCCTAATCCTTGTCCTTGATGCCTACCCGCACGGCCAGCACGTCGCAGGTAGCGCCGTGCAGCACTCCGTTGGCGGTCGACCCCATCAGCAACGCCAGGCCGTAGCGGCCGTGGCTGCCTACCACGATCAAGTCGGCGCCCACTTCTTCGGCGGTGTTGTGTATTTCGACTTCCGGTCGGCCCAGCACAATGTGCTGGCGTTCTTCGGGGATATCGCACTCGCCGGCAAAGCGTGCGAGCTGTTGCTTGGCCTGCTGGTGGATTTCTTCCTGGATGCCGGAAAAATCCATCGGGATGTCGCCGCCGTAGGCAAAGCTAAGGGGCTCGATCACGTGAATCACGTGCAGGGTGGCGTCGTTGGCGGCGGCCAGGGCCGCGGCGCGCTGGGCAACGTCAGTGGATTCGTCGCTGAGGTCCACGGCCATCAACAGGGTCTTGTAGGCAGTGCCGGGCATGGTGTGCTCCCTTGGTATGCCAGCTCGGTGGCTTGGATGAGTGGCTTTCGTTATAGCATAGTATGAAAAAGGGAAACCCTGTTCTGCGTCAATGTCCTACCTGCTGATCCTCCTGATCATCGTGATTGCCCTGTCGCCGCTGCTCAGCATGATGCCGAGCAAACGCCAGCGGCAGCTCGCCGACCTGCGTCAGGCCGCCGCCAGTGCCGGTCTCTACGTCAAGCTGGAAAAGGCGGAGGACGGCAGCCAGCGCACCTTTTACGGGTGCCGGCGCCAGCGCGGTGATACCGGTACCCTGCCGGCCACGCTATCGCCTGACGGCGAGGGTTGGCGGGAGACGGCAGGGCACTGGACTGCAGAGCGTTTGGCAGCCCTGGAGCCCCTCCCCAGCGGGGTGCTGGGCGTGCGGGAAGACCGCGAGGGCGTGGGCGTGAACTGGGACGAGAAGGGTACCCGGGAGGATGTGGAAACCATCGCCCGGGTGCTGCGCGGTTTACTGGGACGAAGTTGGTAAAGCATGGGGTTGTCCTTGACCGCGCTGGGTTGAGGACTTATATATGTCGCCTTTTCGCGGCCGGATGATGTTCCGGCCCGCCTGATGCAAGGAAGGTATGGGTAAATCACTGGTCATCGTCGAATCCCCCGCCAAGGCCAAGACGATCAACAAGTACCTGGGCTCGGACTTCGTCGTGAAGTCCAGCGTGGGGCATATTCGCGACTTGCCCACTGCGGGCAGCAGCAAACCGGTGGACCCCAAGGAGCGCGCCCGCCAGGCCGCCATCACCCGCAAGATGGACCCGGAAGAAAAGGCGGCACATCGCGCGAAGAAGAACCGCGAGCAGCTGATCCGCCGCATGGGCATCAATCCGGACAAGGACTGGCAGGCCCAGTACGAGATCCTGCCCGGCAAGGAAAAGGTGGTCGAAGAGCTCAAGAAGCTCGCCAAGGACGCTGACGCCATCTACCTCGCCACCGACCTCGACCGCGAGGGGGAAGCCATCGCCTGGCACCTGCAGGAAGCGATCGGCGGAGATGCCGAGCGCTACAAGCGGGTCGTGTTCAACGAAATCACCAAGCGCGCTATCAAGGCTGCCTTCGAAGTGCCCGGCGAGGTCGACACTGACCGCGTAAACGCCCAGCAGGCGCGGCGTTTCCTGGACCGGGTGGTGGGCTACATGGTCTCGCCGCTGCTGTGGGCCAAGATCGCCCGCGGCCTGTCCGCCGGCCGCGTGCAGTCGGTGGCGGTGAAGCTGCTGGTGGAGCGCGAGCGCGAGATTCACGCCTTCATTCCGGAAGAGTTCTGGGAGCTGCACGCCGACCTCAAGGAAGGCAAGGGCAAGGAAGTGCGCTTCCAGGTGGTGCGCCAGGCGGGTGAGAAATTCCGCCCCAACAACGAGGCCGGCGCCATGGCCGCGGTGGCGGCGCTGGAAGGCGAGGGCTACCGGGTTGCCTCCCGGCAGGACAAGCCCACAAGCTCCAAGCCGCCGGCTCCCTACATCACCTCCACCCTGCAGCAGGCCGCCAGCACGCGGTTGGGCTTCAGCGTGAAGAAAACCATGATGCTGGCCCAGCGCCTCTACGAGGCCGGCTACATCACCTACATGCGGACCGACTCCACCAAACTGAGCCAGGACGCCGTGGCCGCCTGCCGCGACTACATCAGCAGCAACTTCAAGCCCGATTACCTGCCGGAGCAGCCCAACCGCTACAGCTCCAAGGACGGCGCCCAGGAAGCTCACGAGGCGATTCGCCCCTCGGACGTCAACGTCAAGCAGTCGGCGCTGCAGGGCATGGAGCGAGATGCGGAGCGGCTCTACGAAATGATCTGGCGCCAGTTCGTGGCCTGCCAGATGACGCCCGCGCGCCACCTGTCCAGCACGGTGACGGTGGCGGCCGGCGACTTCGAGATGACC
Source organism: Halieaceae bacterium (assembly GCA_036351375.1). GTDB lineage: Bacteria > Pseudomonadota > Gammaproteobacteria > Pseudomonadales > Halieaceae > JANQIO01. The sequence continues at coordinate 21,124 of JAZBOY010000001.1, read as the reverse complement.
GCCAAAGGGCGCATCCTGCAATTTGACGGCTTCACGGCGGTGCAGCCGGTGGCCGGTAAGCGCGGTGAAGACGTGGAGCTGCCGGACCTGAAAGAGGGCGACAACCTGGCGCTGGTCAAGCTCGACCCCAGTCAGCACTTCACCAAGCCGCCGCCCCGTTACGGCGAAGCCAGCCTGGTGCGCGAGCTCGAAAAGCGTGGTATCGGCCGCCCGTCGACCTACGCGTCGATCATCTCCACCATCCAGGACCGCGGCTACGTGCGGCTTGAGAACAAGCGTTTTTACGCGGAGAAGATGGGCGACATTGTCACCGAGCGCCTGCAGGAGAGCTTCCCTAACCTGCTGGACTACGGTTTCACCGCCGAGATGGAAGAGCACCTGGACGACGTGGCGGAAGGCAGCCTCGCCTGGAACAAGCTGCTGGACGATTTCTACGCCGACTTCAGCGCAAAACTGGCCCAGGCTGAGCGCGATGAAAACGGCATGCGTCGCAACGAGCCGACCATGACCGACATCCCCTGCGAAAAGTGCGGCCGCCAGATGCAGGTCCGTACCGCCAGCACCGGGGTGTTCCTGGGCTGCTCGGGCTATGCGCTGCCGCCCAAGGAGCGCTGCAAGCACACTATCAACCTGGTGCCCGGTGACGAGGCCATCAGCGAAGACGCCGACGAGGAAGCCGAATCACGCCAGCTGCGGGAGAGGCATCGCTGTCCCAAGTGCAACACCGCCATGGACAGCTACCTGATCGACGAGAAGCGCAAGCTGCACGTGTGTGGCAACAACCCGGATTGCGACGGCTTCGAGGTGGAGCAGGGCAGCTTCCGCATCAAGGGTTACGACGGCCCGGTGATCGAGTGCGACAAGTGTGGCGCCGACATGCAGCTCAAGACCGGCCGTTTCGGCAAGTACTTCGGCTGCACCAGCGAAGACTGCAAGAACACCCGCAAGCTGTTGCGCAACGGCGAGCCGGCACCGCCCAAGATGGATCCGGTGCCGATGCCCGAGCTGACCTGCGAAAAGGTAGAGGACACCTACGTGCTGCGCGACGGCGCCGCCGGCCTGTTCCTGGCGGCCAGCCAGTTTCCGCGCAACCGTGAGACCCGCGCGCCGTTCCTCGACGAGCTGCTGCTGCATAAGGACGAGATCGATCCCAAGTACGCCTTCCTGTTTTCCGGCCCCGTGGAAGACAATGACGGCAACCGCACCCAGATTCGCTACAGCCGCAAGACCAAAGAGCAGTACCTGATGACCGAGGTCGACGGCAAGGCGACCGGTTGGCGGGCCTTCTACGACGGCGGCAAGTGGAATGCGGAAGTGCCAGCGCCGAAGAAGAAGGCGGCAAAGAAGAAGTCGCCTCGCAAGAAGGCCGCAAAGAAGAAGGCTCCCGGCAAAAAGGCAGCGGGCAGCAGCGGGTCCTGAACCCGTGAGCAGCGCCCGCGGCCTTGCCAATCAGAAGCTCTACCACGCCGCCATCCTGATCCGCATGCTCGGCGCCGAACTGGCCCGTGAAGAGCTGCCCGCCGCCCGGGTACTGGAGGCAGTCGGCCTGGCAGTGCGCCGCCACCTGCTCGAGGCCTACGGCTGGTTCCTGCTGGAACTGGCAGACGTCAGTGAGCTTCCCGCCGAGCCGCCCTCCAGCATCGCCGAGCTCGAGCAAAGATATGGCCGCTCAGACCCGCGTCGCGGCGAGCTGGTGGAACTGGAGCGCCTGGAGGGCGAGGGCTGGCTGGCAAGCCTGCTGGCGCCCCCAGGGCGTTCTCGCGGCTCTGCGGCCAGTAGGGCGGCTGGTACGGCGGCCAGTGGAGACCTGCTGGCGGTGGCGGAGCAGGCCTGGAGCAGGGAAGGAATGGCGCTTTGGCACGATTCACTCGCGGAATTGATTGACCAGATGGGTCATGGTCTCGACGAGTGGTAGTTGTTAGACTGTCTTCGGAGTCACCTGAAACGAGGTATTGAGTGTCCTCTTCCCTACTTGAAATTGTAGAAATGCCCAACGGTGATATTGTCCTGCAGCGGTCTGACGAAGATGGCGAACCCCTGGTGGTTATCCAGTTCTCAGAAGAGTCGCGTGTGTACCTGATGGACGGCACCCTGGAGGTGGCCCGGGCGATGATCCAGGCCGGAATCCAGGCAGCGGCCCAGATGGCTGACCAGGGCGAAATCGAAGTCACCGAGGAAGCGATAGAGCCGCAGCAACCGCGCGTGCTGCACTAGGGCCGGGCTGTACGCGCACCGGCGGCGCGCTGGTTTAGCGGTCAGAGCCATTAGCGCCCGTTAAAGCATCAGCTTCCGTTAAAGGGCTCGACAGGAGCCCGTCGCAACACCCCGCACCCTCACAGCTCACGCTGCGAAGCAGGTGCCTCAACTCTCCTTCAACTCTCCCTCAACGTCTTATCAAGAACGGCGCAATACCCCTACACTGATGCCCTCAATCGCAAATTCCTGGTTTGCCAGGTCTACCTTGATGGGCTCGTATTCCTGATTTTCTGGAAGCAATTCAAGGAATTGCGGGTTTTTGCCGCGCTTGAGTCGCTTCACCGTCACCTCGTTGTCAATGCGCGCCACGACAATATCGCCATCGCGCACATCCTGGGTGCGGTGTACGGCCAGCAGGTCTTCGTCAAAGATGCCGATCTCGATCATGCTGTCGCCCTGTACCCGCAGGAAGTAGTCGGCAGAGGGCTTGAAGAAAGAGGCGGGCATGGCGCAGTGGTCTTCGATGTGTTCCTGGGCCAGCACCGGACTGCCGGCAGCCACCCGGCCGACGATGGGAATACCCTCGGATTCCGGCAGGCGGATACCGCGGGAAGCTCCCGCCACCATTTCGATGGCGCCCTTGCGGGCCAGGGCTTTCAGGTGCTCCTCGGCGGCGTTGGCTGACTTGAAGCCCAGCTCCCTGGCGATGTCCGCCCGCGTCGGCGGGTAGCCGGTGTCGTCGATGTATTGCCGGATTACGGCGAGCACCTGTTCCTGGCGCTGGGTCAGTTTTTCCACGTCACACCTCCGCGATGTGCAGCCGGCAGGGCGCCAGCTGTTTATCTGTACAGTGGCTGTGATTATATACAGTGCACAGGTGATGGCAAGCTGAAAAGACCGGCCGCCGCCAGGATATGGCAGCAGGCAAGTAGTTGAAAAGTTTGAGTTTTTACCCTGCTCGAAGCGGCTGGAAAAAGGAATCCGTGACCGGGGAGGGCCCCGGTAGCTGAGCAGGTGTTGGGTTGGCCGGTACCTAGAAGTCCTCGACTCCGTTCATGAACTCGGGTTCGATATTGTTCAACGGGCCGGACCAGTCTTCCGGGTGGAAGGGCAGGTCGGGGTCCGCGAAGTCTTCCCCGTCTAGCTCATAAGGGTTGCGCCAGTCTTCGGGTTCCTCCACGCTGACGAGCAGCAGTTCACGCCAGGAATCCAGGTCGTACTCGCTGACTTCCCCATCGATATGCTGGGTTTCGACAGTGAGCGCTTGGGGATCCCAGGCGACAACTTCGAAGGTGGCGCCGGATTGAAGATCCTTGTACCAGGCCCCTACAGCAGGGCCAAGCAGTTTCATGATGCGATTTCTCCAGTTTGGTGTTCGCACGAGCAAACATATCAAACTGCCCCCGGCTGTCCATTATGCGCAAATCGTCTAAAACCCTATTTTTGAAGTACTTTATTGATCTAATCTGCGAAACTCTTCCATGAATTCAAAGGCTTAAAAAGCGGGTCAAAACTGGCCTCGAATAACCGCGATAGTTTTAAGCGGTATTCGGAATTAACAGAGGGGCGCAGATGAAAATTTTGTATAACGGAGCGCGCAAATGAGTGAACCAGTTCCGGTTTCACTGGCGGTCATTGGCGGTACCGGCCTGCAGGCGCTGGCGGGATTCCAGGCCGAGGCCGAGCACGCCCTGCAGACGCCTTTCGGGGCCCCCTCAGCGCCGGTGCAGGACGGGCGCCTGGCCGGCACTCGCTGCCTGTTTCTAGCGCGCCATGGGGTGCCCCATCGCATTCCGCCACACCGCATCAATTACCGGGCCAATCTCTGGGCATTGCGCGAGCTGGGTGCGGAAGCGATCCTGGCGGTCAATGCCGTCGGCGGGATCAACCCGGCCCTGTCGCCGGGGCGGCTGGTGATTCCGGACCAGGTGATCGATTACACCTGGGGCCGCGAGCACAGCTATTACGATGGTGACGGCTTCAGCGCCCCCGCCAGCGACCGGCTGACCGCGCTGGAACACGTGGATTTCACCGACCCCTACGACGGCGAATTGCGCCTGCGAGTGGCCGCCCATGCCGAGGCGGCCGGCCTTGCCATCACAGTAGGCGGTACCTACGCCGCCACCCAGGGGCCGCGACTGGAAACCGCGGCGGAGATTCGCAGGCTCGCCGTTGATGGCTGCGACGTGGTGGGCATGACCGGCATGCCCGAAGCCGCCCTGGCCCGGGAACTTGGTTTGCCTTATGCCAGTCTGTGCATTGTTGTGAACGCCGCCCCCGGGCTCGGCTCTGAGCCCATCACCCTGGACGTTATGCGCGAGGTGCTGGAGGCTGGCAGTGCCCAGGTGGCTGAGCTGCTGCAGTCCCTGCTGGGAAGGTGGGCGACGGCCGGCTAGTTGGGCTCGAACTCGTCGAGCCCGGTGAAAGGCAGGAACTCGTGCCGGGTGATTTTCACCACGATGCCGAGCAGGGGGTGGTCGATGTAGTGCAGCTCGCCGCTGCGCATGCGCCGCTGCTGGGACACGCGCACGGCATGGCGGAAATCGTAGTTGTAGACCTCCCGCGCCAGGAAGGCCTCCATCTCGGCCTCGGTGGCAGGCGGGTGGCTGGGCTCCTCCTCTGCCTCGGCGGCATCGCCGAACCTGAAGAATCGTGAGGGGCCGGCTGTTTCCGGCTCCTCGCCGGGCTCCTCGGTTGAGTCCGATGCTTCCGGCCGGGGAGGCATCACGGCACTGATGCCGGCGCGGCTATCGAGCTCTTCGGCTTCAATGTCATCGAGGCCGTCGGGCTCGTCTTCGTAGTCCCGGTATTCCGGGAAGCGACCGGGCAGCTCCAGGTCGGTAAACCAGTCCTCACCCACTTCCACCCGGAACGGCAGCAACTGCGCTGCGGCCTGCTCCAGCGGCAGTGGCGGCCTCGGCATGCTCCAGCCGGCGCTGGTGGGCTCTGCGTCCAGGTAACTGCCCGCAGTGTTGAGCCACAGGTCGGTGGCAATGTGCAGGTAACGGCCGCTGTAGAACAGCACGCTGCCCTGAAGTTCAGGGTAGTCACCGAACTGCACGGGGCCGTCGAGAATCAGCGGCAGGGCGACCTCCCGCGAGGGAATGCGCTGCAGCCAGCTTTCGTGCATCAATACTTCCAGGCCGGCGCTGGCGTCGATGCGGCGGCGCTGGGCATTCAACTCGCGCGTCTCAGGGGGCAGCAGTACGCGCTGGCGCGGTACATCAAGAGGGGTTTCCATGGCGACCAGCGGCTCCAGTGCCAGCGTCGGAGCCTGCGTCAGCTGTTTCTGGCGATATTCCCGCTCCAGCTGTTCGATCGAGCGATCCCACAGCAGGTCGATCACCGGCCCAGGCGCACTGTCTTCGACGGTTTGCAGCTCGAAGGGCCGGTCGGCGGGCTGGCGTGGGTCGCCGGTTTCCAGCGAGCGCCAGGTCTCCGGGTAGGCCAGCTGGGGCAACAGGGGCCAGCGCTCCGAGAGCGCCGCTTCCGGGTCGCGGTTGGCGAAGATCAGCAGTTCGATCCGGTACCAGCTGTCCGTGAACTCCTCGGACGGCTCCTGGGCGCTGGTCGCGGCCGCCAGTACTGCCAGCAGCAGGCCAGCGAACCCCCTCAAGCGGCGGCCTCGGTGGTCTGCTCTGACAGGTGTTGCAGCAGGTCGCTGACGAATGAAAACCGCTCCTCGAAATTCTCTAGCTCGATGTCGAAACGCAGCCGGTTGCCTTTTACCAGGCGGTATTGGTCGGGCTGCGCCTGCACCAGTTTCACCAGGGCCAGTGGGTTCACATGGGTCTTGTCGTTGAAGTCCATGTGGCCACCCCGGTCTCCTGCATCAATTTTCTGAATTCCCAGGCTCTCCGCCAACAGTTTTATTTGCGTAATTTTGAACAGGTTGCGGGTGGGCGGCGGTAGCAGCCCGAAGCGATCAATCATTTCCACCTGCAGGTCCTTGAGCTCGGTTTCGCTCTCGGCACCGGCAATGCGCTTGTACAGGACCAGCCGGGTGTTGATGTCGGGCAGGTAGTCCTCGGGAATCAGCGCCGGCAGTCTCAGGTTGACCTCGGGCTGGGTGTCGATATCGCTGTCGGCATCGGGAATCTCGCCGCGCTGCAGGGCTTTCACGGCGCGCTCCAGCATGCGCATGTACAGGGAATAGCCCACGCTCTGGATCTGGCCCGACTGCTCTTCGCCCAGCAGTTCGCCGGCGCCACGGATCTCCAGGTCGTTGGTGGCCAGCAGGTAGCCGGCCCCCAGGTCGCCGGCGGCCTCGATAGCCTCCAGGCGCTTCTCCGCATCGGCCGTGATCGCCGAGGCCGGCGGACACAGCAGGTAGGCATAGGCCTGGTGGTGAGAGCGGCCCACGCGCCCGCGCAGCTGGTGCAGCTGGGCCAGCCCGAACTTGTCGGCGCGGTCGATGATGATGGTATTGGCGTTGGGCACGTCGATGCCGGTCTCGATGATGGTAGAGCACACCAGGACGTGGTGCTCCTGGTGGTAGAACGCGCGCATCACCTGTTCCAGCTGCTGTTCCCGCATCTGCCCATGGGCCACGCCGACATTCAGCTCCGGCAGCAGCTCGCGCAGCTTGCGCGCCGCTTCCTCGATGGTCTTCACCTCGTTGTGCAGGTAGTAGACCTGGCCGCCGCGCAGGGTCTCCCGGAGGATCGCTTCCTTTACCAGGGCGATGTTGTGCTCGCGCACAAAGGTCTTGATCGACAGCCGCTTGGCCGGCGGGGTGGCGATGATCGACAGGTCGCGCATGCCGCCGAGGGCCATGTTGAGGGTGCGGGGAATCGGTGTCGCGGTCAGCGTCAGGATGTCCACCTCGGCGCGCAGGGCCTTGATGGTGTCCTTCTGTTTCACGCCAAAGCGGTGTTCCTCGTCTATGATCAGCAGGCCCAGGTCGGCGTATTTCACATCGGCCTGCAGCAGCTTGTGGGTGCCGATGAGAATATCCACCTTGCCCTCGCGCACCCGCTCGATGACGGCTTCCTGCTCCTTGCCGCTGCGGAAGCGGGAAATCATTTCCACCTGCACCGGCCAGTCTGCGAAGCGGTCCGAGAAGGAGTTGTAGTGCTGCTGGGCCAGCAGGGTGGTGGGCACCAGTACCGCCACCTGCTTGCCGGCGCGGGTGGCGAGGAAGGCAGCGCGCATCGCTACCTCGGTCTTGCCGAAGCCCACGTCCCCGCACACCAGGCGGTCCATGACGCCGCCGCCGGCCATATCGGCTTCCACCGCGTGGATGGCTTCAGCCTGGTCGGGAGTTTCCTCAAACGGGAATTCCGCGCTGAATTTTTCGTAATCGTCGTCGGGGCCCGGAAAAGCATAGCCCTCGCGGGCCTCCCGGCGCGCATAGATTTCCAGCAGCTCGGCGGCCACGTCATTGACCTTCTCGCGGGCCCGGCGGCGGGCCTTCTCCCACTGGTCGCTGCCCAGCCGGTGCAGGGGAGCGAGCTCCGGGTCGGCCCCTGTATAGCGGCTGATAAGGTGCAGGGAGGCCACCGGCACGTAGAGCTTGTCGCCACCGGCGTACTCGAGGGTGATGAAGTCGGTGAGCTGGTCGTCCACGTCCAGCGCCTCCAGGCCCAGGTAGCGGCCGACACCGTGTTCGATATGCACTACCGGCACGCCGGGGCGCAGCTCGTTGATATTCTTGAATGCATTGGCGGCAACCGCGGCCGTATCTTCGCGCCGTCGGCGCTGGGCCACCCGATTGCCGAACAGCTGGGATTCGCACACCAGGGTGGGGTGGCCGGGACCGCGGTACAGGCCGCGATCAATCGGTGCCGTGGTGATACCCAGCGGCACGTTGCTGGCGACGAATTCGTCCCAGCTTTCCGCGGGCACTGGCGCCAGCTCATGCCGCGCCAGCGACTCCAGCAGGATTTCCCGCCGCCCGGCGCTCTCGGCGCACAGCAGTACGGGCGCCTTGTGCGCGGCGATGAACTCGCGGAGCTGTTCCAGCGGTGAGTCCTGGTAATTGGGCGGTGAAAGGTCCGGCGGAAACTTGAGGTCCAGCTCATGGTGCACCGGCGCCTGGGGATCGCTGCGCAACTCCAGCACGCCGTAGCGCTTCAGCTCGTGGTACAGCTCTTCGGTGGGAATAAAGCCTTTGCGGGCAGGCAGCAGCGGCCGCCGTGGGTCGATGCCGAATTCCTCGAAGCGGTCCTCAACCTCTGACCAGAACAGGCCCGCGGCGCTGTGGTGATCCCCCAGGGCCACCACAGTGGCGCCTTCGGGCAGGTAATCCAGCAGGCTGTCGCAGTGATCGAAGAACAGCGGCAGGTAGTACTCGCAGCCACCGGGGGCGCGGCCGGCGCTGATCTCGGTGTACATTGGGCAGGCGTCGTGGTCGACCTCGAAGCTCGCGTACCAGTTCTGCTGGAAGCGCAGGATGGCCTCGCGGCTGAGGGCGAATTCCCGGGCCGGCAGCAGCTGGATGTCCTCGACCTTGTCGATGGTGCGCTGGGTTTCCGGGTCAAAGGTGCGCAGGGTTTCCACCTGGTCGTCCATCAGGTCGATCCGGTAGGGCACTTTTGCACCCATGGGATAGATATCCAGCAGCGAGCCGCGCTGGGCGAATTCGCCGTGCTCGTAGACGGTGTCGACGCTGCGATAGCCGTTGCGTTCCAGGTTACGACGGAACTCCAGGACGTCCAGTTCCTGGCCTACGGACAGGACCAGGCTGTTGCCGCTGACATATTCCCGTGGCGGCAGCCGATGCATCAGCGTGGACACCGGTACCACCAGCAGGCCGCGCTTCAGGGTCGGCAGGTGGTAGAGCGCATGCAGGCGCTCAGACACAATGTCCTGGTGCGGTGAGAAGTTGTCGTAGGGCAGGGTTTCCCAGTCCGGAAACAGCAGCACGTCGAGGGCCTGGCCCCTGGCCTCGAGGTCGCGCCGGTAAAAGCCCAGCTCGCGCACCAGGTTGTTGGCGCTCTGGGTATCCGGGGTGATGACCAGCTGGAACTGGCTGCGCTCCGCCAGTTCGGTAATCAAACGGGCCGGGGCGCTGCCGGGGGTGGGACCGATGGCAGTACGAGAGGCGGGCGCCGGGGGCCAGGACAGTGAGTCCAGCAGGTCGCGAAACATTCGGGATACAGGCTTGGAAACAAAAAGGGGCGCTATTGTAGCCAGCTTGCCTTGGCACCACCAGTTTGCGAACTCATTCACAACCCTGGCGGATAGCCGGCCTATAGCCCCTTCGGTGGCTTGATAATGCGCCTTGCGGCGACGATAATACGCGCCCCTTTCAGACCCCTGAGCGACCCGAAGGAACAGCATGATTACCGAACGCCTGCGCCCCCGTCCCGATGACTATTTCAAGGACTGGAAAGAGCGCGAAGCACTGGCCGAGGCCATGATCCCGCTGGTGGGCAAGCTGTCCCGCGAGAACTCCGTCAAGACCTACATCTACGGTCGCTCCCTGGTGAACCGCTCGGTGCTCGACATCATGCAGGACCACCGCTATGTGCGGCAGGTGGAGCGCAACGAATTGTCGGAGAAAGAAACCTACCCGGTGATCAAGGCGCTGGCGAGCCTCGACCTTGGCACCGCCCATATCGACGTCGGCCGCATTGCGGTGGGCTACGAGACCGAAGGCAAGTCCCAGGGCCTGTCTGTAAAGAAGTACGTCAAGCAGCAGGTCGCTGACCTCATCGGCAGCAATACCAAGCCCATCGACAAGCCCCGCGACGTGGTGCTGTACGGTTTCGGCCGTATTGGTCGCCTGATGGCGCGCCTGCTGGTGGAGAAGGCCGATGGCGGCGATACCCTGCGGCTGCGCGCCGTGGTCGTCCGCAAGGGCAAGGCAGCCAACGACCTGGTGAAGCGCGCTACCCTGCTGCAGCGCGACTCCGTACACGGGCCCTTCAACGGCACCATCCGTGTGGACGAGGAGCACAACTCCATCGTCGCCAACGGCAACGAGATCAAGGTGATCTACGCCGACTCGCCGGACCAGATTGACTATACCGAGTACGGCATCAGCGACGCCATCATTATCGACAATACCGGCATGTGGCGGGACGAGGAGGGCCTGAGCCTGCACCTCAAGTCCAAGGGCGCCTCCAAGGTCATTCTCACGGCCCCGGGCAAGGGCGATATGAAGAATGTCGTCTACGGCATCAATAACGACGAGATTACCGAGAACGACCAGATCATTTCCGCGGCCTCTTGCACCACCAACGCCATCGCGCCGCCGCTGAAGGCGCTGGACGATGAGTTCGGGATTGTGCAGGGCCACGTCGAAACCGTGCACGCCTATACCAACGACCAGAACCTGATCGACAACTACCACAAGGCAGACCGACGCGGCCGCAGTGCGCCGCTCAACATGGTGCTGACCGAGACCGGAGCGGCCAGCGCGGTGGGCAAGGTGCTGCCCCAGCTGCAGGGCAAGCTCACCGGCAACGCCATTCGCGTGCCGACGCCCAATGTCTCCATGGCGATTCTCAACCTGACCCTGGCCCGTGAAACCACGCTGGAAGAGGTCAACGAGTTCCTGCGGCGCACGGCTTTGCACTCGCCGCTGCACAAGCAGATCGACTATTCAGACTCGCCGGAGGTGGTTTCCACCGACTTTGTCGGCTCCCGCCATGCCTGTGTGTTTGATGCCAAGGCCAGTATCGTCAACGGCGCTCATACCACCCTGTACTTCTGGTACGACAACGAATTCGGCTACAGCTGCCAGGTGCATCGCATCCTCGAGCAGATGGCCAACGTCCACTACGCGGTCTACCCCGCGGAAATCTGAGATCCGGAGATCCGGGAGATCCGGGGACAGTTTACTTAATTCCAGCAAGCTGGGAGATCCGGGGACAGTTTACTTAATTCCAGCAAGCTGGAATTAAGTAAACTGTCCCCGCTCCCAGCATTTCCTGTGCCCCCGAAAAAACTGAGACAAATCAGCGGCTAAACCGCACTGACCATGGCGATCAGGGGCGGTATTCCGTATAATGCGCGCGGCTCCCGGGGAAGCAGTCGGAGCCAGCTTCAAGCAGTTACAAAAGCTACAACACACAATCAGGCTAGAACGAATGATAAAGCTCAAGCGGGGGCTGGAAATTCCAATTTCCGGCAGGCCGTCGCAGGAGATTGACGGGGCGAAGCCTGCCTCATCAGTCCGCTCTGTGGCAGTCGTTGGTTTCGATTACGTCGGTATGAAGCCGACCATGGAAGTGCAGGTAGGCGACCAGGTGAAACTGGGCCAGCTGCTCTTTACCGACAAGAAGACCGAGGGCGTGCGCTACACGGCGCCGGCCGGCGGTACCGTTTCCGCCATCAACCGCGGTGCCCGCCGGGTGCTGCAATCTGTGGTGATTGACGTTTCTGAGGGGACGGAAGACGCCGAACAGTTTCCCGCCTACAGCGCTGATGCGGCCCGCGGCCTGGAAGCGCCCAGTATTCGCGAGCAGCTCATCCAGTCGGGCCAGTGGACCAGCCTGCGTACCCGGCCCTTCAGCAAGGTGCCGGCCATCGACAGCCAGCCCGCGGCTATATTCGTCACCGCCATCGATACCCAGCCGCTCGCGGCGGACCCAGCGGTTATCATCGCCGAGCAGGGTGAGGCTTTTGCGCTGGGACAGGATCTGCTGGCGAAACTGACCAGCGGCAAAGTCTATGTCTGCACCGGCCCCAGTGCTGAACTGCCGGTCGGCAGCGCCGACAATATTCATGTGGAAAGTTTTGCAGGCCCACACCCGGCTGGCCTCGCAGGCACGCACATCCATCACCTGGACCCGGTGGGCCCTGGCAAGACGGTGTGGACCGTTGGCTACCAGGACGTGGTGGCGATCGGCCGACTGTTCCTTGACGGTCGCCTCTACACCGGTCGTGTGATTGCGCTGGCAGGGCCACAGGTGCGGGAGCCGCGCCTGGTGCGTACCCGGCTTGGCGCCGATATCGAGGCGCTCTGTGCCGGCGAACTGGCCGAGGGCAACAATCGCATTATTTCCGGCTCCGTGCTGGGCGGTCGCCGGGTACAGACCGGCACGTCCTACCTCGGTCGCTACCATCAACAGGTCAGCGTGCTGCGCGAAGGCACCGAGCGGGAACTGCTGGGATGGCTGTCCCCGGGCGCCAACAAGCACTCCAACCTCTCGATATACTTAAGCAAGTTCACGCCCAAAAAGCTTTTGGACTTGACCACCACCACCAACGGCAGCGAACGCGCCATGGTACCTGTGGGCTCCTACGAAGACGTGATGCCCCTCGACGTACTGCCGACCCAGCTGCTGCGCGCACTGATTGTTGGTGACACCGAAATGGCCCAGGCCCTGGGCTGCCTGGAACTGGAAGAGGAAGACCTGGCCCTGTGCACCTATGTGTGCCCGGGGAAATATGAATACGGTCCGATTCTTCGCGACAACCTCACGCGCATAGAGAAGGAGGGTTAAATCTCATGCGGAAGTTTTTCGACAGCATCGAACACCACTTCCAGGAAGGCGGAAAGTTCGAGAAGTATTACGCGCTGTACGAGGTGTTCGATACGTTCCTGTACTCGCCGTCATCGACCACCCGCACCACCGCGCACGTTCGCGACGGGGTCGATCTGAAGCGCATCATGATTACCGTATGGCTCGCCACGTTCCCGGCGATGTTCTACGGCATGTGGAACCTCGGTTTCCACGCCAACACCCTGGTAGAAGCAGGCGCCGGTACCATCAATGACTGGCACGCGCCGCTCATCAACCTGTTCGGCGCAACCGATCCCAACAGCCTGATCGACTGCTTTATCTTTGGGGCTATCTACTTCCTGCCTATCTATGCCGTGACCTTTATCGTCGGTATCAGTTGGGAGATGCTGTTTGCCGTCAAGCGCGGTCACGAGATCAACGAAGGCTTCTTCGTCACCTCCGTGCTGTTTGCGCTGATCTGCCCGCCTGACCTGCCCCTGTGGCAGGTGGCCATGGGCATCAGCTTCGGTGTGGTGATCGGCAAGGAAGTATTCGGTGGAACCGGCAAGAATTTCCTCAACCCGGCACTGACCGGCCGCGCCTTCCTGTACTTTGCCTACCCGGCGCAGATTTCCGGTGACGCGGTGTGGACGGCCGTCGATGGCTACACCGGCGCCACCGCGCTGTCGATTGTGGCCTCCGAGGGCATGGAAGCGCTGCAGGCGCAGATGAGCTGGATGGATACCTTCCTGGGTAACATCCACGGCTCCATCGGTGAAACGTCTACCCTGGCGATCCTGCTGGGCGGCATCCTGATGCTGTACACCCGCGTGGCGGCCTGGCGCATCGTGCTGGGTGTGTTTATCGGCATGTTTGCCCTGAGCACCCTGTTCAACGTGATCGGTAGCGACACCAACCCGGCCTTTGCCATGCCCTGGTATTGGCACCTGACGGTCGGCGGCTTCGCCTTTGGCATGATCTTCATGGCCACCGACCCGGTGTCTGCGGCCATGACCAATATCGGCAAGATCTGGTTCGGTGTGTTGATCGGCGTGATGACGGTTCTGATCCGCGTGGTGAACCCGGCCTTCCCGGAAGGCATCATGCTGGCGATCCTGTTCGCCAACCTGTTCGCCCCGCTGATCGATCATTTTGTGGTGCAGTCGAACATCAAACGGAGGCTCGCCCGTGCCTAAGAAGGATACAGTCGGCAAAACCATCAGGGTTGCCCTGGCACTTTGTGTGGTCTGCTCGGTGCTGGTGTCGGCCGCGGCCGTTGTCCTCAAGCCTGCCCAGCAGGCCAACCAGCTGGAAGACCGGCAGCGCAACATTCTCGCCGCGGCGGGGCTGCTGGAGCCGGGTGTGCCTGTGTCGCAGCAGTTCGCCAACATCACCGCCCGCGCAGTGAACCTGGAAACGGGAGAGTTCACTGACGCAGTGGACCCCCAGTCATTCGACCAGGTGCAGGCGGCCAAGGACCCGTCCCTGTCCAGCCAGCTCGGCTCCGAGCAGGACAAGGCGAGTATCGGCCGTCGCGAAAACGTCGGCCTGGTGTACATTGTCGGCGATGCCGACCAGCCGGAGACGGTGATCATACCTGTCCGCGGCGCCGGCCTGTGGGGCCAGATGTACGGCTTTCTCGCGCTGGACAGCGACATCAAGACGGTCGCCGGCATCGGCTTCTACGAACACAAGGAAACACCCGGGCTCGGCGGAGAGATAGACAATCCGCGCTGGAAAAGCCTGTGGCCCGGCAAGGTGGCTTTCCGAGACGGTGAAGTCGCCATCGAAGTGATCAAGGGCTCCGTTGACAGAGAGAGCTCTACTGCCGCCTACAAGGTGGATGGCCTCAGCGGCGCCACCCTGACCACGCGCGGCGTTAGTAACCTGGTGCAGTTCTGGTTGGGCGACTACGGCTATGGGCCGTTCCTGTCCAGCCTAAAGGCGGGGGAGGCCTGAGATGTCTGAACTGAAGAAAACCCTGACTGATCCGATTTTCAACAACAATCCTATCGGCCTGCAAATTCTGGGAATCTGCTCGGCGCTGGCGGTCACCTCCTCACTGAGCGTGAGCCTGGTCATGTGTATCGCACTGACCACCGTTGTGGCGTTCTCAAATCTGTTTATCTCGCTGATTCGCCACACCATTCCCAACAACATCCGCATCATCGTGCAGATGATCATCATCGCTTCTCTTGTGATTGTGGTCGACCAGGTGTTGAAGGCGGTCGCGTACGAGATCAGCAAGCAGCTGTCGGTATTTGTGGGCCTGATCATCACAAACTGTATCGTGATGGGTCGTGCCGAGGCCTTCGCCATGAAGAACCCGCCTTTTGAGAGCTTTGTCGACGGCCTCGGCAACGGTCTTGGCTACAGCGTGGTGTTGCTGACGGTCGGCTTCATCCGCGAGCTGTTTGGCGCGGGCAAGCTGTTTGGCGTCGAGATCCTGCCGCTGGTGACCGAAGGCGGTTGGTACAACCCCAATGGCATGCTGCTGTTGCCGCCCAGCGCATTCTTCATTATCGGCCTGTTGATCTGGGCGTTGCGCGCCTGGAAGACCGAGCAGGTGGAGGAGCCGGAGTTCAAGCTGGCATCTCACCAGGTGGCGAGGGAGGGTGCATAAATGGAGTACTACCTGAGCATGTTCATCCGCGCCGTGTTCATCGAGAACATGGCGCTGGCCTTCTTCCTCGGCATGTGTACCTTTATCGCCGTTTCCAAGAAGATCCAGGCCGCCATCGGCCTCGGGATTGCGGTGGTGGTCGTGCTGACGATTACCGTGCCGGTCAATAACCTGATCTACAACTATCTGCTGGCGGATGGCGCCCTGGCTTGGGCGGGCTTCCCGGACCTCGACCTGAGCTTCCTGGGCCTGCTGAGCTACATCGGCGTGATCGCCGCCATCGTGCAGATTCTCGAGATGTTCCTCGACAAGTACGTGCCGGCGCTCTACAACGCGCTCGGTGTGTTCCTGCCGCTGATCACTGTGAACTGCGCGATCCTCGGTTCCTCCCTTTTCATGGTGGAGCGTGATTACAACTTCACGGAAAGCCTGGTGTTCGGTGCCGGTTCCGGCGTGGGGTTCGCACTGGCTATCACTGCGCTGGCCGGTATTCGCGAAAAACTAAAGTATTCAGATGTTCCACAGGGCCTGCAGGGGCTCGGTATTACCTTCATTATCGTGGGACTGATGTCGTTGGGCTTTATGTCCTTCGGCGGAATTGACCTGTAAGCGGGACGCTGTTTTATGGAAACCATTGTTTTTGGTGTCGTGATGTTTACCGCCGTGGTGCTGGCGCTGGTCGCCGTCATCCTGATGGCGCGCTCTCGACTGGTCGCCACCGGTGATGTGACGATCCTCATCAACAACGAAAAAGAGATCCAGGTGCCGGCCGGCGACAAGCTGCTGCAGACCCTGTCCGCCAACGATATATTCCTCGCCTCTGCCTGCGGTGGCGGCGGTACCTGCGCCCAGTGCAAGTGCATCGTCAATGAGGGCGGCGGCGCCATGCTGCCCACCGAGGCAACTCACTTCACTCGCCGCGAAGCCGGCGAAGGCTGGCGCCTGAGCTGCCAGACTCCGGTCAAGCAGGACATGAAGATCGAGGTGCCGGAGGAAGTCTTTGGCGTCAAGCAGTGGGAGTGCGAGGTCGTCTCCAATCCCAATGTGGCCACCTTCATCAAGGAGCTGACCTTGAAGCTGCCGGAAGGCGAGAACGTCGACTTCCGCGCCGGCGGTTACGTGCAGCTCGAGTGCCCGCCGCACCATGTGAAGTACGCAGACTTCGAAATCGGCGAAGAGTACCGCGGCGACTGGGAGCGCTTCGGCTTCTTCAAGCTGGAGAGCGAGTGCAAGGAAACCACGATTCGCGCCTACTCCATGGCCAACTACCCCGAAGAGAAGGGCATCGTGAAGTTCAACATCCGTGTGGCCACGCCGCCACCCGGCAGTGAGGGCATTCCTCCCGGCATCATGTCTTCGTGGGTATTCAACCTGAAGCCCGGCGACAAGGTGAAGGTGTACGGTCCCTTCGGCGAGTTCTTCGCCAAGGAAACCGAGGCCGAGATGGTATTTATCGGCGGTGGCGCCGGCATGGCACCGATGCGTTCGCACCTGTTCGACCAGCTCAAGCGCCTTAACAGCAAGCGCAAGATCAGCTTCTGGTACGGCGCACGCTCACTGCGCGAGATGTTCTACGCAGAAGAGTACGACCAACTGGCGGCGGAGAATGACAACTTCGACTGGCACGTGGCGCTGTCTGACCCCCAGCCGGAAGACAACTGGGATGGCCTGACCGGGTTTATCCACAACGTACTGTACGAGCAGTACCTCAAGGACCACCCCGCTCCAGAGGATTGCGAGTACTACATGTGCGGGCCGCCCATGATGAATGCCGCGGTGATCTCCATGCTCACCGACCTGGGCGTGGAGCCCGAGAACATCCTGCTCGACGATTTCGGCGGCTGATGTTCACGCCTGTCAACGGAAGCCGGCGCCGGGCGCCGGCTTCTCTGATTCTGGGGGTCGTGCTGGCCGTACTGTCGGCCTGCGCCGAACCGCCACCCGAAACCCTGCGCCTCACTGGCGCCACCATGGGCACCCGCTACAACATCACCTGGCTGTCGGGCAGCGACCAACCCACACCGGAAGCAATACACCTGGGGGTTGAAGCGGTGCTGGAAGACGTCAACGCCAGCATGTCCACCTGGCGTGATGACTCGGAAATTACCCGCTTCAACAACGGCCCGGCTGAGGAGTGGTTTGCCCTGAGCCAGGACTTCGCGGACGTGTTCGAGATGGCGCGTACGGTCAGCGAGGCCAGCGCCGGCGCTTACGATGTGACCGTGGCTCCGCTTGTGGACCTGTGGGGCTTTGGCGCCGCAGACCTCGGCGTCGATATGGCCGATGAAGTACCGACGGCTGACGCTATCGCCGAGGCGCTCGCCAGGGTAGGGCAGCAGCGCCTGGAGTTTGAGCGCACCGGCCCGGCCCTGCGCAAACCCGTGGAGGAGATGTCGGTGGACTTTTCCTCCATCGCCAAGGGCTTCGGCGTGGACCGGGTGGCGGATTGGCTGGAAGAGCAGGGCATCGACCGCTACCTGGTGGAAATTGGCGGCGAGATCCGCGTGGCGGGCCTCAACCCGCGCAACGAACCCTGGCGGATTGCCGTGGAGCGACCGCAGGCGGGGGAGCGCAGCGCGCAGGTAGCGGTAACACTGCACAATGCCGCCGTGGCCACCTCCGGCGACTACCGCAACTTCTTCGAGGTCGACGGCGTGCGCTACTCACACACCATCGACCCACGCACCGGGGCGCCGGTACGGCATGACCTGGTGTCGGTTACCGTGATTCATGAGAGCGCCACCATGGCTGACGCCTGGGCCACCGCGCTCACCGTGCTGGGCACCGAGCGCGCCCTGGAAACGGCACTTAAAGAGGAACTGGCGGTCTATCTCATCAGCCGCGACGGTGACGAGTTCACCGCCAGCAGCACGCCGGCCATGGCGCCGCTGCTGCGCAGCATTGATTGAGGTTCCTCGACCCGGGAGATTCCAGTAAAATTCGCTTATGGCTACTTTCCTCTTTGCAGCACTGGTATTTGGACTCGTCATCGCCGGCATGGCGGTGGGCGTGATCTTTTCCAACAAGCCCATAAAGGGCTCCTGCGGCGGCATCGGCGCACTGGGCATGGATACCGCCTGCGAGATCTGCGGCGGCAACCCGCAGGTGTGTGAAGAGGAAACCCGGAACCAGGCCGGCATCGCCGCAGGCCTGTTCGATGAGTCCGACGACCAGCCGGGCCAGTCCGGCGGCCGCCTGTTTTACGACGCCGACGACGAGTCTCACCGCTAGCCCTCGCTTCTGCGCCATTGCTATGATGGCCGCGCACCTTTGACCCGGGAGTAAACCCCCTGTCCATTCGCGATCGGCTGCCCCTGCATATCGGCATTCGCTACATCTTCAGCCGCGGCGGTAACCGCTTCGTCGGCATCGTCAGCATGGTCTCGCTGGTGGGCATGGCGCTGGGCGTGGCCAGCCTCATTACCGTGCTGTCGGTGATGAACGGCTTTGCCGGTGAACTGCGCGACCGCATTCTTTCACTGGTGCCCCATGTGCAGGTGGAGTCCAGCCAGCCGCTGAAAGACTGGGAGGTGCTGGCCGCCGAGATTGCCGCGCAGCCAGACATCGTTGCGGTAGCACCCTACATTCGCAGCAAGGCGCTGCTGGCCAGCGATCGCATGGTGCGCGGCGTACAGGTCACCGCCGTCGACCCTGCGGCGGAGCAGGGCGTTTCCAACCTTGCCGGCTATATGCGTTCCGGCAGCTTCGGGGCCCTGAGTGAGGAACGCTATGGCGTGGTGCTGGGCAGCCTGCTGGCCCGCAGCCTGGGCGCGGGCGTAGGCGACACGGTGGAACTGACGGTGCCGCGGCTCACGATCACGCCGCTGGGCAGCTTCCCGCGCAGCAAGCGGCTCAGGGTGGTGGGTATCTTTGAAATTGGCGCCCAGCTCGACAGCGGCCAGGCTTACCTGAGCCTGGAGGGCGGGCAGCGCCTGCTGGGCCTGGGGGACGCAGTGCAGGGCCTGCGCGTGGAGCTGGCCGACCTGTACCAGGCCCCGGCGGTGGCGACGACTCTCAACGAGGGCTTTGACGGCCAGCTACGCGCCCGGGACTGGTCCCTCAGCCAGGGTAATCTGTTTGCCGCCATCAGGATGGAAAAGACCATGATGACCGTGCTGTTGCTGAGTGTGGTGGCAGTGGCGGCGTTCAATATCGTCTCTACGCTGACCATGGCCGTCACCGACAAGCGCTCGGATATCGCCGTACTGCGCACCATGGGGGCCAGGGCCGGCGCCATCATGGCGATCTTCATGTCACAGGGCCTGCTGCTGGCCGGCATCGGTATTGCCGTGGGTGGCGGTATTGGCGTGCTGCTGGCAGTGAATATCAGCGAGGTCACCCTGTTCCTCGAGGCCCTGTCCGGCGCCAAGCTGTTCAACCCCGACGTTTACTTCATATCTGACCTGCCCTCCCGGCTGGAGTGGCGGGACGTGGCGGTGGTGTGCCTGCTCGCCCTGCTGCTGAGCCTGCTGGCTACCCTGTTCCCGGCCTGGCGCGCCGCGCGGGTGGCCCCTGCCGAGGTGCTGCGCTATGAGTGATGCGCCGGTGCTGGAATGCCGCCAGCTCTGTCGCACCTACCGCGATGGGGCACTGGAGGTGGAGGTGCTCCGCGATGTGGAGTTCAGCCTGCCGCCGTCGGCCAAGGTGGCCATCGTCGGTTCCTCCGGCAGCGGCAAGTCGACCCTGCTCAACCTGCTGGGCGGGCTGGACCTGCCAACCTCCGGCCAGGTGCTGATGCTGGGTCGCGACCTGGCCGCCATCGATGAAGCCCAGCGCTGTGAGCTGCGCAATCGCGAACTGGGGTTCGTCTACCAGTTCCATCACCTGCTGCCGGAATTCAGCGCCTGCGAGAACGTGGCGATGCCGCTGATGATCAGTGGGGCCGGACGGGCGGCGGCGGAAGCCCAGGCTGCCGAGCTGCTGGCCGAGGTGGGCCTCAGCCAGCGTCTCAGCCATCGCCCCGGGCAGCTCTCCGGTGGTGAGCGCCAGCGGGTGGCTATTGCCCGCGCCCTGGTCATGGAGCCGGCCTGTGTGCTGATGGACGAGCCCACCGGTAACCTCGACCCCGGGTCCGCCGCACAGGTGCTGGAGCTGATCGATCGGCTCAAGCAGCAAACCACCGCGAGCTTTGTGGTGGTCACCCATGACGCCGGTATCGCAGCGCATATGGACCGGGTGTACGAACTGCGCCAGGGCCAGTTGGAAGTGGCCGGGCAGGCTGATGCGCCGGGCTGAAAAACTGCGGGTAGCGGCGCGCTATACCCTGGGTTGGCGCGGCGGCTACCTGTCGAGCTTCCTGTCGATGCTGTCGGTGCTGGGGATGGTGCTGGCGATCGCGCTACTGATCCTTGTCCTGTCGGTGATGAACGGCTTTGACCGGGAAATGCGCGACAACATCCTCGCCCTGGTGCCCCAGCTCACGGTGAAGTCCTGGGCGCCCATCGACGACTGGCAAGACTACGCCGGCCAGATCGAAGCGGTAGAGGGTGTGCGCGCGGCAGCGCCCTTCGTGGAAGTGCAGGGCATGCTGCTGCGCGACCTGGCCATCGAAACCACGCTGGTGCAGGGCATCGACCTGGAGCGCCAGCGGGCCCTGCCCGGCCTGCAGCGAACGCTGTCGGCTGACGAGCTGGCGGCCTTCGCCGCCGACCCCCAGGCCCTGCTGCTGGGTGCCGCCCTGGCCGAACGCCTGGCCGTGGAGCCCGGCGACACCCTGACCCTGATCGTGCCCCGGGAAGCCGGACAGGCAACGGAATTCGCCGCCTTCCGACTGACGGCCACCGTCAACAGCGGCACCGAACTGGATGAAGCGCTGGCGGTGGTGCACCTCGACCAGGCGGCAGTCCTGGCCGGCACCGGCGGCAGTGTGCACGGCTTCCGGGTGGCGGTGGAGGATGTCTTTGCGGCG